>PLRU01000073.1:0-110367 GCA_003164045.1 Candidatus Lustribacter telmatis | reverse complement strand
CACGGTCAATTCCGCCGGCAACTGCGTGGCGGCCAACGTGACGATGCGCGAGCTGCTCAGCGCCATGCGCAGATGCGCGATCGCCGCTTGCGGCGAGCCGAGCATCTGTTCCACTTCGTAGAGGCGCAAGTGCGCGTCGCGTGCGGCCGGATCGCGGCGCAGCACGTCGTACGCGAGCGAGCGGAGCGATTCGAGTTCGCCCGTCGTTTGGGGGCGGGTCACGTCAGACGCTATTGTCAGACGCTTTTGTCGAGAACCTTCCCGGCGTCTTTATCGTACATCTGCGCCAGCGCGATCAGCGCCTGACTCGGAAACTGAATGATCTCTTTCCCGGTTGCTTTATCGGTGAACACGGTCACGACTTCGTCGGGATCGGTGCTGACCTGAAACGAAACTTGCACGTTCGATGCCGCGGCGTTGAAGAGCTTGGCGACGACCGGCGTGAGCGTTGAATCCTCTTGCTGGTTCGAGCCGGGCGCAGATTGCGGCGTTCCGGCAGCGGGGCGGACGGCGGCCGAAGCGCCGCTCGGCGTGGTGCCCGCGCCGCTGCTTCCGAGGGCCGGCAGCGGAGCCGGGGCGGCAGTCGCCACCGGTGCCGGGGCAGGCGGCGGCGAGGGAACGGGGGTCGGGGTCGGCGCGCCGATGGTGGCAGCCGGTACGTCCATGTACGGAGTCCTCCTGCCCCCGCTATCGGCTGCTTGGCCGCTAAACTTTAGCCGAATTGGAAAATGTGATCCGGCCGGACTACCGTTCGAGCAAACCTGCGAGGCGCGGATACACCAGCGTCCGGGCCCCCGGGTACGTCGACGGGTCGATCACGTCGTGCACTTTGCCCAGGTCGTCCCAGATCGCCAGGGTGTATCCGGCGCCGTCGCGCTGCCAACGGCCAGCGAGTTCACGCGCTGCGGCGTTGTTGACGGCCGGGTCTTGGGCGTTGAGCACGATCGTGCAGCGCGGGGCGGCGGGCTTCGAGCGAGCGGCCGCGGCGAAGATCGAGGCGCCGGCGAACGCGCACTGGGCGAGACAGTGCGTCCAAAAGCCGGGATAGGCGTAGGGCGGCTGGATGCGTTCCTTGAGCCGCGGGTCCCACCAGAGAAAACGATTCGGCAAGACGTCGAGGATGCGCATCAGCAGCATTCCCGGCAGGCGCGGCGCGAACGGGACCATCAGAAACGGTGCGAGGCCGACGGCGTTATCGACCGCACCCGTTTGCGCGAGCCACAGCGCCATCGTCGCGCCCACCGATAGTCCGGCGACGCCGACGTGCGTTCCAAGTCCCCGGCCGAACTGTGCCGCCTCGGTCGCGGCCGCTTCGATTTCCGCTGCAGTGATCTCACCGATCGACGGCGTTAGCCGGTCGGCATGACCGTGGCGCGGCAAGCGCGGCACGTAGACGTTTTCACCGCGTGCGTGGAGCTGCTGCGCGAATTCATCGAACTGCTGCGGGCAATTCGTCAATCCGTGGAAGAGGACGGTGCAGCGCTCGACGCGGACGCCGTGATCGTAGAGGCGCGGGTACGCGCGCGGGTCGATCGCCGGATCGGCGGCGTCGCGAGCGATGCGCGCGCGAATTCCCGCGCGCGCTTCCTCGAACGTTATACGAGATCTTCTCTGCGGATGCGCGCGTATTCGGGACGCACCGCGGGCAATTTCACGAGCGCGGCGATCGCCGCGTCGAAGTTGCGTTCGCGCGTGCGATGCGTGAGGATGACGATGTCGGTTTCTTGATCCTCGCCGCCGGCGCCCTTTTGGAGCATCGCGTCGATCGAGATGCCGGAATCCGCGAGCGTTCGCGCGATGTCGGCCAGCACGCCGACTTGATCGCGTACGCGAACGCGCAAGTAGTACGACGTTTCGACGTCGGCCATGGGCAGCACGCTCACGTCGCTGATCGCGTCGGGCTGGAACGCCAGGTACGGTACGCGTTCTTCGGGCTCGGCGCGCATCAAACGCGTCACTTCGATCACGTCGGCGAGCACTGCAGAAGCGGTCGGCTCGGAGCCGGCGCCGGCGCCGTAATACATCGTGACGCCCGCGGCGTCGCCTTTGATCAGAATCGCATTCATCGCGCCATCGACGCTCGCGATGATACGCTCGGCGGGAATGAGGGTCGGATGCACGCGCAGCTCGACGCCTTCGGGCGTGCGACGCGTGAGGCCGAGCAGCTTGATGCGGTAGCCGAGCTCCTCGGCGTACGTGATGTCCTTGGCTTCGAGCTTGGTGATGCCCTCAACGTAGGCGCGTTCGAACTGCACCGGGATGCCGAATGCAATCGCCGAGAGCAGCGTTACCTTGTGTCCGGCGTCGATGCCCTCGATGTCGAAGGTCGGATCCGATTCGGCGTAGCCGAGCCGCTGCGCTTCCGCCAATACGACGTCGAACGGCAAACCTTTGTTGCGCATCTCCGAGAGAATGAAGTTGCACGTGCCGTTGATGATGCCGGCGATCCACTCGATGCGGTTCGCCGCGAGGCCTTCGCGCAGTGCCTTGATGGTCGGGATGCAGCCCGCAACGGCGGCTTCGAACGCGACGATCACGTTGTGTTCGCGCGCGGCTTTGAAGATTTCGTTCCCGTGCAGCGCGAGCAGGGCTTTGTTGGCGGTGACGACGTGTTTGCCGCGTACGATTGCTGCGAGGATGGCTTCTTTGGCAATCGTCGTACCGCCGATCACCTCGACCACGATGTCGATGTCGGGGTTCGTGACGACGGCGCGCACATCGTCGACCACGGTGATGCCGGGCCCGACGATCTGCCGCGCGCGCTCGACGTTGCGCGCCGCGACCATGGCGATTTCGATCTGACGGCCGGCGCGGCGCGTGATCTCCTCGCGATTGCGTTCGAGTACGCGGAACGTGCCGCTCCCGACCGTTCCGATGCCGAGCAAACCGACCTTGACGGGTTTCATCTTGGCGTTCGCTTCAGCGCGTCCGATGGAGGCGCCCTGCGTCGAGCGCGAAGCGGCGCTCCACAAGTGACGGTAGATCGTCTTCGTGATGCGCGATCAAGAGGAGCGTCGTGCCGCCGCCGGCGAGCTGCTGTAGTTGGGCCTCAAGCAGCGTGCGAAAGCTCGCGTCGAGACCGTTCCAGACCTCGTCGAGGATGAACAGCGCCGGCGGCCGCACGAGGCTCCGCGCGATCAGCACTTTCCGCCGCTCGCCGAACGAGAGCTGCATGAACGGCCGTTCGCGCAGCGGCTCGAGGCCCAAGTCCGCGATCAGCGTCGCGGCACGTTCGCGCTGCGTCGCATCCGGTTCGTGAAAGAGACCGACGCTCGAGGCAAAGCCCGAGAGCACGATGTCCTCGACCGAATGGTTGACGTCGAAGGCGACTTGCCATTCCTCGGAGACGTGCGCGATGTTTTCCTTAATGTGCCAAACGTCGAAGGGGCCGCTTTCCCCGTAGCGCAGGACCTCGCCGCCGTACACCGGCGCAAGCGTTCCCGCGACGACCGAGGCGAACGTGCTCTTCCCCGAACCGTTTGCGCCGGTGACGGCCGTATGTTCGCCCGCGCGGATCGACCAGTCGATCGAATGCAGCACGTGAGTCGCGCCGCGAAACACGTCGGCGTGCCGGATCTCCACGATCGCCGGTGTTTGCGGCCCGCGCGCACTCGCGCGTTCGGCGCGCGGTGTGCGCGCCGAACGAACCGGCGCTTGCGGCCGGCCGGCATCGCGCTCGACGATCCGGCCGCCGCGCATGGTAGCGTGATGGGTGATGGCCGGCACGAAATCGTCGAAGCGGTGCGAGGCCAGGATCAGCTGGACGTCCGGCGCGAGTGAGCCGAGAAAGGCGAGGATGTCGCGGCGTGCGGCGCCGTCGAGGCCGTTGGTGAATTCGTCGAGTACGAGGATGCGCGGTTTTCGCACGAGCGCGCGCGCGATCAGCAAGCGGCGCAACTGGCCGAACGAAAGCGAGCGCACGCGCTTTTTCGCAAACGCGCCGATGTCGAGCCGCTCGACGATCGCTTCGACCGCCGCGCTGCGTTCTGCCGAGAGCGTGCCGTGCACGTAGAGCGTGTCGTCGAAGCCGCTCGCGATCACGCTGCGTCCGTCGATCGGCAAATCTAAGCGCACGTACCGTTCTTGCTGCTCGGGCGCAACGAAGCCGATGTGCGCGGCGGCCGTCATCGCGCCGCGCGGCGTGCCGTCGAAGCCGTAGGCGCGCTCGCCGCCGTCGGGATCGATCCACTGCTGGCCGCGGATCACGCGCAGCAGCGTGCTCTTGCCCGAGCCGTTGGCGCCGACGAATGCCCAGTGTTCGCCAGGACTCAGGCTCCACGAGACGTCCTTGAGCGCGTGATGACCGTCGAGCGTGACGTTGACGTGACGCAGGTCGACGAGCGGAAGCGGGGCCGATGTCATATTTTAAGGAAAGTATCCGGCAATCCGCGTTGCCGCGCGGCGCACTTCGTTCGCGAGCGCGAGCGTCACCGGCGCGGTCGCGCGCGCCAGCGGCGCGGCGAGACTCAACGCGCCGTACACCGTACCGCTCGCGCCCTTGATCGCGCAGGCGACGGCGTAGACGCCGACGTTGCTCTCGCCCGAACTCGTCGCAAAGCCGGCCGCGCGGACGTCGGCCAGCGCGCGCAGCAACTTACGCTGCGAGGGGATCGTGTGGTTCGTGAAGCGCGGAAGCCGCTCGCCGGGGTGCAGCCGCGCGATCGCGCCGTCGGACATCTCGGCGAGGATCGCCTTGCCGCCGGCCGTCGCGTGCGGTGCACCGGCCGATCCGACGCGCGCCGCGACCCGCAAGACGTGCGGCCCCTCCAGACCCTCGACGAAGACGGCCTTGCCTTCTTGCAGCACGATCAGGTTGGCGGTCTCGCCGGTACGCTTGACCATCGCCGCCATCTCGGCGCGCGCGATCTCGCGCAGCTCGATATCCCGCGATAGCGAGCGCGCGAGTTCCAGCAACGCCGGGCCGGGATAATAGGCGCGCGTCGCGCGGTCCTGACGCACGAAGTCCGCCGCGCCCAGCGTGGCCAGCAACCGGTGCGTGGTGGAGCGCGCGAGTCCGGTGGCCGCACTCGCGTCGGCGATCCGCACGGGGGTTTGCGCGCCGCGGAAGAGCGCGAGAAGACGGATCGCCTTGCCGACCGACTCGGTCTGACCGGGCGTTGCGGGGGCTTTCACCGGCATGCCCATCCGTTCGCCCGGCTGGGCTGCATCCCATGGCGCGGAACGATGCACGCAAGGCAGCCTACCGATGCGGTCGTCCGGCGGGATTTCGGCCGGAGACGGGCTACATTCGAAAGATGACTGACCCATTCGTCCAACGGTTGGCGCGGATCGATTGCTGCGCCGTTTCGGACGCCCTCGATAAGCTGGGCCTGACCGGTACCGTTTCCGTCCTTCCGCAACGCTCGTCCACCCGCCGGATCGCCGGCCGCGCCATCACGGTGAAACTCGTCTCGAAAGACAAGGCCCCGGCCAGCGACGGTCCGCCGCGCCACTTGGGCACGACCGCGATCGAAGCCGGCGGACCGGGCAACGTGATCGTCGTCGAGCAGCGCACCGGCATCGAGGCCGGCTCGTGGGGCGGTATTCTCTCGCTCGCCGCCAAGCTGCGCGGCATCGAGGGAATCATCGCCGACGGCCCCGTGCGCGATATCGATGAAGCGCGGGCGTACGATCTGCCGATTTACTCACGCGGGCTGACGGCGCGGACGGCGCGCGGCCGCATCGTGGAGTTGGCCACGAACGTCGATGTGCGCATCGACGAAGTGACGGTGTCGCCCGGCGACTACGTCATCGCCGACAACAGCGCGGTGATCTTCATTCGGGCGGCGGACATCGACGCCGTCGTGACCGCGGCGGAAGATATCGCCGCGCGCGAAGCCGCGATGGCGAAGGCGCTGCTCACCGGGCAGCCGGTCGGCACGGTCATGGGCGCAAACTACGAGAACATGCTGGCGGTGCACGCGTGAGCGGTACCGACACCAACGTCGCGCGCGCAGCGAAGCTCGACACTGCAACGATCAGCGACGCGCTCGATAAGTTCGGCCTCAACGGGGCATGCTATAAGATCGCGCCGCGCGACGGCTCGTTCCGCATGGCGGGACGCGCGTACACCCTCCTCTATATGGTGTGCGGGAACCCGCCCGGCACGGTGGGAGATTANNGTGTGGGGCGACATCCTCACCGAGGTCGCGCATCGCCGCGGCGTTGCCGGAACCGTGATCGACGGCCTGTGCCGCGACGTCGCGCTCTGCCGTAAGCTCGGCTACCCCGTGTTTAGCAAAGACCACTGGATGCGTACCGGCAAAGACCGCGTGCAGCTCGACGCCGTGCAAGTACCGGTGAGCATCGGCGGCGTTCGCGTCGCGCCGGGCGACATCGTGCGCGGTGACGCCGACGGCGTGGTGGTCATTCAAAAAGAATTCGAAGAGCGCGTGCTCGACTGGGCGGAAGAAGTGACGACCGTCGAGGACCGTATCCGCGAGGCCGCGCGCGGCGGCATGCGCCTGGTCGAAGCGCGCAAACAATTCGGCTACCATTCGCTGCAGACGCGAGAGAAACAATGACGACGACGACAAAAGCCTACAAGTTCTTCGACCTGCCGACGGTGACGCTCGACTTCGAGCGGCCGGATCCGGCGCTCGTCAAGCGCGCTGCGGCGTTCGGCACGGCAACGCTGCATGAAGCCGGCGGCAAGATCGGCGCGCTGTCATCGGCGATCAAGCCGATGCACGCGTCGTTCGCAATCGCCGGACCGGCGTTCACCGTGCATTCGCCGCCGAGCGACAACCTGTGGCTGCACCGTGCGATTGCGATCGCGAAGCCCGGCGATATCCTCGTGGTGTACACCGAGGGCGTGTACGAGCACGGGTATTGGGGCGAGATCATGTCGACGGCCGGCAACGCGGCGAAGCTCGGCGGCCTCGTGATCGACGCGTGCGTGCGCGACGGCGCGCTGCTCGGCAAGGTTGGGTTTCCGGTGTTTGCCCGCGGGCTCTGCATCCGCGGCACGGGGAAAGACTTCGCCGCGCGCGGCTGGATCAACCATCCGCTGCTGCTCGGCGACGTGACGGTGGAAGCGGGCGATCTGATCGTGGGCGACACCGACGGCGTCGTCGCGATCCCGCGCGCGAAGATCGAAACGGTCGTCCAGAAATCGCGCGAACGTGAAGATAAGGAAGCGGAAACCATGCGCCAACTCACCGCCGGTCAGAAGTCGCTCGATCTCTACGGGTGGGACAAGTGATCGCCCCCGAACGGACCGGCGCGAAGCGCCATCTCGCCGTTCAAACGACGGCCGAAGCGCTGCTCGCGAACCTCAAGCGCAACGGCACCGAGTACATCTTCGTCAACGCCGGCACCGACTTCGCCTCGATCGTCGAGGCGTACGCGCGGCTCGATGAATCGGGGCTCGATTTTCCGACGCCGATCGTCGCGACGCACGAGAACCTCGCGGTCGGCATGGCGCACGGCTACTACCTGATCAAGCACGCCCCGCAAGCGGTGATGTGTCACGTCAGCGTCGGCTCGGCCAACGCGATCTGCGCGATCATGAACGCGTCGCGCGACCAGATTCCGATCATCTTCATGTCGGGCCGCACGCCGCTCTTCGAATCCGGCCGCTTCGGCAGCCGCAACGGCGACATTCATTGGGCGCAAGAGATGTTCGATCAAGCCGGCATGATGCGCGAAGTGGTGAAGTGGGATTACGAACTGCGCGACGGGCTCAACGTCGAGCAGGTCGTCGATCGTGCCTACGGCATCGCGCAAGCCGCGCCGTGCGGACCGATCTATCTCACCCTGCCGCGCGAAGTGCTGGCCGGTAAACTCGACGGCGCCGACGTGCGCTCCGCAGTGCCGGCCGTTCCCGCGCCGCCGTTCCCGAGCCCCGAGCACGTTACGGCGATCGCACGCCGGCTCGCGACGGCGGAGTTTCCGGTGATCGTTACCTCGGCCAGCGGCGCCGACCCCTCCACGGTTGCGCCGCTGGCGGACTTGTGCGAACGCTTCGGCATCGCGCACGTCGACCGCAAGGCGCGGTTCATCAACGTCCCGACCGGCCACCCGATGCACCTCGTGCAGCAACTCGAGGAACTCTTCGGCGAAGCCGATGCGCTGGTGTTCCTCGAAACCGACGTTCCGTGGCTGCCCAACCGCGGCAACCCGCGTCCGGAAACGTTCATCGCCGATGCGGGCACCGATCCGCTTTTCGCGCGCATCCCGATCCGCAGCTTCCCGGCCGACGTCTCGCTGACCACGACGGTCGCGGCACTGCTGCCGGAACTCGAGCGGGCGTTGGAAGCCGCCGGCGCCGACCAGACCTCGGCGGCGCGCCGCGCGCGCATCGCCACGGCGCGCGAGCGCGGTCGCGAGAAGGTCGATGCGCTGGTCGTCGCCGATGCGAAAAAGGGCGGCGCGATCACGAAACTCTTCCTCTCGAAAGCCATCGACGCCGCGCGCGAATCGTCCGACATCGTCGTCAACGAGTATTCGGCGCAAGCGGATTTCATGCAGTTCGACGAACCCTCGACCTGGTTTCTCAACCCGCCCGCAGCCGGACTCGGTTGGGGATTACCGGCCGCGGTCGGCGTGAAGCTGGCCTCGCCCGACCGCAACGTGATCGCGGTGCTCGGCGACGGCGCGTACATCTTCGCCAACCCCGCCGCGTGCCATCATGCGATGGCGATGCACGATCTGCCGCTGCTCACGATCATCTACAACAACGCCCGTTGGGAGGCCGTGCAAGGATCGGCGCGGAGCATGTACGGTAAAGACACGGCCACCGGCAAGCGCGCGCTCGCGCCGCTCTCCTCGCTCGAGCCGATCCCCGACTTCGAACGGTACGTCGAAGCTTCGGGCGGCGTCGGTATGCGCGTTACGGAGCGTATCGAATTGGAACCCACTATCCGCCGCGCGCTGAAAATCGTGCAAACGGAACGCAAGCAAGTCCTGATCAATGTGATCGGTTCATAGGAGAAACATGGCGACAATCGATGCCCACGCGCACGTAAGCGTTCCCTCGGAACTCTGGGCCTACAAGGCCGGACTTCTCTCCCATCGCGGCGCGCACGGCAACCGCGGCCCGACGCTCAGCGACGACGAACTCATAGCGGCGTACCACAAGAAAGAAATGGCGCCGGTCGGTCACCTCGAGTCGATGGACCTCAACAAGATCGACATCCAGCTGATCTCGCCGCGCCCGTTCCAGATGATGAACAGCGAGAAGTTCAAACTCGTGCAATGGTTCACCGAAGAAGTGAACAACATCATCTACCGCGACACGCAGCTCTTCCCGGGCAAATTCTACGGCGTCTGCTCGATGCCGCAAGCGGCCGGCGAGCCGATCGAGAAATCGCTCCCCGAACTCGAGCGCTGCATCAAAGAACTCGGCTTCGTCGGGACGCTGCTCAACCCGGATCCCTACGAGAACTCCGGCCATGAAGCGCCGCCGCTCGGCGACAAATACTGGTACCCGCTCTACGAGAAACTGTGCGAACTCGACGTGCCCGCGCACATCCACGGCACGGCCTCGAAATCCGAGCGCACGCCGTACACGCTGCACTTCATCAACGAAGAAACGATTGCGGTTTACGGTCTGGTCAACTCGAACGTCTTCAAAGACTTCCCGAGCTTGAAGATCGTCGTCTCGCACGGCGGCGGCGCGATCCCCTATCAGTTCGGCCGCTTCCAATCGGGCTCGATGCGCAAACCGGTCGGCGAGCGTTTCAGCGACGGGCTGAAGAAGCTGTACTTCGACACGGTGCTCTACACGGAATCCGCGTTGAAGCTGCTGGTTGAAGTGATGGGGCCGGACAACTTGGTGTTCGGTGCGGAGTGCCCGGGCGTCGGCTCGGCGGTCAACCCGGATACGGGAAATACGTTCGACAACATCGTGCCGTTCATCGAGAAAATGTCGACGCTCAACGACAAGCAGCGGCGCGACATCCTCGAAAACAACGCGCGCCGGCTCTACAAAATCCCCCTCGCAGCTCCAGCGCTCGCGAAAGCGTAGCGCCGCGGTGCGCCTCCTCTTCGTTCTGACGGCGGCCCTTGTGGCCGCCGTTCTCGTTTTCCCCGCTCCGGCGCTTGCCGCGCAGGCCGCGGCGATCACCTATGAGTTCACCGCGAAACCGGCGGCGGTGCCGGCAACCTTTACCGCAGCGCCGAACGAACGCGTGCGCTTCTTGACGATTACCGCGATCGACGGCAACCACGTCGACTCGGCCCTCTGGGAGCCGGCCGGCAAAGCGCCGGCAACCACGACGATGGTCGTTGCGGTGCACGGCAGCGGCGCCGACTATATCGACGATCCGATGACGTTCCTCGGCCGCGGACTCGCGGCTAAAGGTTACGCAATGCTGGCGATCGATACGCGCCAGCACGACGAGCACATCAACACCGACAACTTCTACGACATCCGCAACGACATCCAGTCGGCCGTGTTCACGGCGCGCGCGCTCGGCTATAAGACGATCGTCCTGCTAGGTCACAGCCTCGGAACGATCCAGGTACAGTATTACGCGGCACAAGACTGGAGCACGGACATCAAAGCCGTCGTCCTGCTCTCGCCGTTTGCCAATCTCCCGTGGAAATCGCGCAACCTGCTGATCGCAAACGAAAAGCAGTACGGCGATCTCACCGACGCGGCGCTGAAGTCGCTCCGCGACGGCACGCAGTCGGCCGTGCTGCCGCTGAAGATGGGCTACTTGCAAGGCGCCAGCTCGCCCGTGACGGGCCAGCACTTCCTCACCTATCGCGACGAAACGACCGGCATCTCCGACGGCACGTTCTGGATCAAGCGCATCCCGCACCCCGTCTTGCTCGTGCGCGACCAATCCGACGGGATCGTCCTCGCGTTCGAACCGCACATGCTGCTCGCCGCCGCCGGCACCCCAGGTTCACTCGTGCAAAGCATCACGTTCACCCTCATCCCCGACGACCGCCCGCTCAGCCTCGAGGGCCACAAATTCCACAACAACCAGCAACCGCTGATCGACACCGTATCGAGCTGGCTCGCGGACCAGCACCTGTAGGCGTGCCCGCCGCAGGGACCCTCGCTCGCCGACTCCAACGCTCGGTGCGATGATCCATCGCACGCGCGCGGCTGCAATTCGCGACCGGAAAGGGCGGCCGTTCGCGACGATTACGGCCTACGACGCCGCTTTCGGCCGGGCCGCCGAGGCCGCCGGCATCGACTTGATTCTCGTCGGCGACTCGCTGGGCAACGTCGTGCTCGGCTATGCTTCCACCACCTCGGTCACGCTCGAAGATATGGAGCGCCACGGCGCCGCGGTCGTCCGCGGCACGGAGCGCGCGCACGTCTCGATCGATCTGCCGTTCATGTCGTACGAAGCGTCCAATGAAGAAGCGATCCGCAGTGCCGGACGCCTGATTCGGGCCGGCGCCTCCTCGGTCAAACTCGAAGGCGGGGTCGAACGTGCGGAGCGCATCGCCGCCATCGTCAACGCCGGTATCCCGGTGATCGGCCACATCGGCGTGGTGCCGCAAACGGCTGCGCTCGATCGCGGCTTTCGCCGCCGCAACGATCGCGAACGGCTCATCGCCGACGCGGATGCCGTCGTCGCCGCCGGCGCGTTTGCCGTCGTTTTGGAGATGGTCGATCACACGATTGCGGGCGAGATCACGAAGCGCATTCCGATCCCGACGATCGGCATCGGCAGCGGCGGCAAGTGCGACGCGCAGATCCTCGTGCTCTACGATCTCCTCGGCTTTTCCGGTTTCATTCCGCCGTTCGTGAAGCCGTATGCCAATCTCGCCGACGTGGTGACCGCAACGATGCGCCACTACGCCGAAGACGTGGCCGCCGGGCGCGATCCCGCCGACGGCCCATCGGAGCGCAAAGGATAGACGGTATGCTGGTGCTTGCAGCGGTCGCGGCCAACGCGTTCTTGAGTGCCTTCGGCGGCATGTGGGCGTGCACGCCGCATATCCCCGGCGTCGTGACGGCACCGGCCACGCACTGGAGTATTACGGCGGCGCCGCGCAGTTCGTGGGTCACCGTGCATTGGGAAACGCGAGCGCACGACGGCGGCACCGCCTTCGTCGGCTACCTGGCGGCGGAGCAGCAGTGGATCTACGACGACTTCCACACGGACGGCAGTTTCGCGGCCAACACGTCGAGCGGTCCGGAGAACGGCACGTGGACGTGGGAAGGTCCCTACACCACGCCGCAGCGCGTGCTGCACGGCGCGGTCCAATGGCGGCGCACGAAAACCGGTTTCCGTCAGGGCTTCGGCCGGCAGCTCGGCGCGTCGTTCCGTGAAACCGCGTCCGCTACGTGCGTGCCCGAGAAGCGTTAAGCGGGACTTCCCGAAACCAGGCGCGCGAGCGCGAACGCGACGGCGGCTGCGACGCCGCCGATCGCAGCGGTTTCTACCGCCGATCGCACGACGTTCGTGCCGGTGAACTTGCCCTTGAGCGCGCCGAAGAGGACGAGCGCGATGAACGTGACGACAATCGAGCCCCAGAGTGCTTGCTGCGACCGCGGCACGAGCATGTAGGGCACGAGCGGCAGCAATCCGCCGATCACGTACGAACCGCCGATGCGCAGCGCGCTTAGCGGCGCGCGCCGCGGATCGGGTTTTTCTAAACCCAACTCGAAGCGCATCATGAAATCGACCCAGTGCTTTTTGTCCGCCGTCACCGTGTCGACGAGCTGCTTGAGCGGGTCGCCGCTGATTCCGTAGCCGGCGAAGATCGCCTCGATCTCGCGCCGTTCCTCGTCGGGAACGTCGTTCGTCTCTTCGTGTTCGCGCCGGCGCTCGCTCTCGTAGTGGTCGACATCGGAGCGCGCGGCGAGATAGCCGCCGAGACCCATCGAGATGCCGCCGGCGGCAAGTTCGGCGATGCCGGCCGTGACGACGATGTGCGACGCCGCGATCGCGCCGCTGATGCCGGCCGCAAGCGCAAACGGCACGGTGAGACCGTCGGACATCCCGATGATGACGTCGCGCACGGTGTCGCTGGCATCGAAGTGATGTTCGTTATGGGCTCGCCGCGGCGGCCGGCGGACGCCGGTGCGGTGTGGTGCGGCAGGATGGTCAGACACGCGGGTTGCTTGCCCGGGCACGATCGCGTCTCCCGTGCGGCGAATGGCGTTAGGGATGCCTCAGTTGATCGATGCGGGGATTCCCGCCGCCCCCGATATGGATGCCGTCGCGCAGCGATATCGCGCGTTCGAGCAGTCGCTGCAGTCCGGCTCGCCGGCCACGTGGCTGCCGACGTTTCGCGCCTGGGACGAACTGCGGCGCGAGCTCGACACCTGGTCTTCGCTCACGCACGTGCGTTTCACGCAAGACACGCGTGACGCAGCCGCGCGCGCGGCGGTCGATCGCCGCGACGAACTCGAACCGACGCTCACGGGTTTCGACATCGATCTCAAGCGCCGGTTCGTCACCAGCAGCGAACGCAGCAGCTTGGCAGCGAACCTCGGCGATCACGCATTCCGCCTCTGGGAGACGGATCTCTCGACCTTCGACCCGGTGGTCGAACCCGACCTGATCGCCGAATCGAAACTCGGCTCCGAGTACACGCAGCTCCTGGCCGGGATCCAAGTGGACTTCGACGGTGAGAGCCTGAACTTGTCTGCGCTCGGCCGCTACGGCAGCGACCCCGATCGCAGCCGGCGTCACGGCGCGGCGACCGCCAAGTGGAACGCGCTCGGCGGACGCGGCGCAGAACTCGATCGCATCTTCGATGAACTCGTGCACGTGCGCGACGGGATCGCGCGCAAACTCGGCTTCGCTTCGTTCACCGAACTCGGCTACGCGCGCATGCAGCGTGTCGACTACGATCGCGCCGCGGTGGAACGCTACCGCGATGCGGTGGTCGCCGAGGTCGTTCCGCTGGCGAACGCGATCGCCCAACGCGCCGCGAAGCGGCACGGCATCGCGCACCTCGCGCTGTGGGACGAGCAGCTGCTCGCCGCCGCACCGTCACCGCGGCCGCTCGGCGATGCGCGCTGGATCATGGACCGCACGATCGAGAGCTTCGCCGACCTCGACCCGCGCCTGGGCGAGTTCGTGCGCATGATGGACGGCAACGAACTCACCGATCTCGTCGCGCGCGCGGGCAAAGCGGGCGGCGGCTATTGCACGAAACTCGCGAGCTACGGCGTGCCGTTCATCTTCACGAACTTCAACGGCACCAAGGGCGACATCACGGTGCTGATGCACGAACTCGGTCACGCCTTCCAAGGCTACAGCAGTCGGAACCAGCCGGTCATCGACTACCTCACGCCGACGTTGGAATCGGCCGAAGTGCACTCGATGAGTTTGGAATACCTGACCTGGCCGTTCATGGAACGCTTTTTCGGCGACGGCGCGCAAACGTACCGCGAAAGCCATCTTTCCGAGGCGTTGCTGTTCTTGCCGTACGGCGTCGCGGTCGACCACTTCCAGCACCTGATCTACGAACATCCGAACGCGACGCCGGCCGAACGCCATGCAATGTGGCAGTCGATGGAGCGGCGCTACTTGCCGTGGCGCAACTACGGCGATCTCGAGCGTCCGGCGCAGGGTGCGTTCTGGCAAGGGCAGACGCACATCTACCGGGTGCCGTTCTACTACATCGACTACACGCTCGCGCTGTGCTGCGCGCTGCAGATGTGGGCGTCGTCCTACGACGATCCGTCGGGCACGCTCGAACGGTACGTCGCGCTGTGCGCGCGGGGCGGTGAGGCGGCGTTCCGCAACCTCATCACGAGCGCCGGACTGACCAGCCCGTTCGACCCGGGCGCGCTCTCACGCGTCGTTGCGCGGGCGAAGGACGTCCTGGGCGCGTAGCCCAGTTACATCTTCATCGTCGCGTGCGAGCCGTGGTCGCTCACTTGCGCGGCAAACCATTGATGCAGCGCCGCAATCGTGCGCGGATCGTGCGACGCGTACGCAATTTTCCCGCCGGCGGCAATATCTGAGTAGCGAACATCGAGCCGGCCGCGGCTGTGCCGCAGCATAGCGAGACCCGGCATCGCGGCGCCGTGGAGCGTCGCGGGATCGGTGAAGTTGCCCGCGGCAAACGCAATGGCTTCCTTGCGCAGATGCGATCGGACGAGGCCGAGTTGTTTTGGATTGCCGTCCATCACCATCACCACTTGCGTACCGCCGTTTGCGGTGGGTGTGAAGATATGGTGGGTCTCGCCCATCGAGAAGGGCATAACGTTTGCGCTCTTGCGTTCGATGTCGGCCTGGCGCGCGGTCTCAGCAGAGACGCTTGACGAGCAAACGATGAGAGCAAAGGCGAAAATCGTGAAAACCGGCTTCACAGTAGCGCTCCTCGGTTAGGGTGGAGTGGGAGCGTTTTGAAGATCGACTGCCGTCACCTGGCGAACCCAGCGTCCGTCGCGCCTATCGAACGGTGTGATCAGGCGATACGGTCCGGCGTCCGGCAAAAACGGAACGCCGTCGCGCGTGTCGGCGATCAGTGCGACGTGGTCGCCGTACGACGCATCGATTTCGGGTAGCGTGAAGAGTACGTGGTAGCCGTCGGCGGCGGTGACGAGCACGTATGACATCATCGCTTTTCCGCGCATCGGCATGCCGTTCGGAACGCCCGCGCGCACGAGTAAATCTTCGAGTGAGTAACCGCTATAGGTGTTCGTATGGCCGTTTTCGTCGCTCGCGCTGATCGTTCGGCGCGTCAAGCCGGCGAGCGTCGTCGGGTTGATGGCGATGTGGAACGGCGCGGGCGGCGGCGCGGGCGCGCGCGTTTGCGCGCCCGCACTCGACCAGGTTGCAACCGTCAACGCGAGCGCGAGCAGCACGACCTTCGGCGTCATCACGGTGAGATGAAGCCGCGGGCCTTGAGGAACGCCTGACCTTCGGGCGAGACGATGTAGTCGACGAAGGCCTGCGCGCCCTTCGGGTTCGGCGCGTTCTTCAGCGCCGCGATCGGATACTCGATGTCGGGTGCGACCGCCGCTGGAAACGGAACCACGTCGAGTTTCGGTGCGACCGTTGACGTGACGTCGGTGCTGTACACGACTCCGGCGTCGCCTTCGCCGAGCGAAATTTTAGTGACGACCGCCTTCACGTCGAGTTCGTTCGAAACGACGTTTTTCTCAACCGCGGCCGGAAAGTCGACCGGGTACCCGTTTGTCCCGCTGAGTTTTGCGAACGTAGCGCGCGCATAACCGCCGACCGGAACCGTCGCTGCTGCCAATACGACTTTGGCGTTCGGCTTCGCGAGGTCGGCGGGGCTTGCAAACTTCATCGCCGCGCCCTTGGGCGAGATCAGCACGAGCCGATTCTTCGCGAACGTTTTCGGCGCGCCGGCGACGAGCCCGGCATCGTTCACGACTTTCATCTGCGTGAGGTTCGCGGAAGCGAAGACGTCGGCCGGGGCACCCTGTTTGATCTGCGTCGCGAGCGTGTCGGAACCGCCGTAGTTAAAGGTCACCGCGATCCCGGTTTTTTTGGTGAACGCGGGGCCGGCGGCGTTGTAGGCTTCCGTCAACGAAGCCGCGGCGAACACTGTGATTTTCTCTTGACTCTGCGCCGGCGCTGCGAGTCCCCCAATCGAGAGCAGTGCCGCAAGCGCGAGGCAGAAAAGCGATCGTTTCATGGCGGCCTCCTTTCCCGGCGAGCGCTATATTCCCCCAAACCGAACGGTCCCGGGGGACATGACGCTGCTGGGCGTATTGAGCCGGGGCGATGGCACGCGTTTCTCTGCGGCTCGGGTTCCCCGGCGAACAGGCACTCGGTCCCGGCAAGGTCCGGCTGCTCGAACTTATCGGCGAGACCGGGTCGATTTCGGCCGGCGGCCGTGCGATGAAGATGTCCTATCGCCGGGCCTGGATGCTCGTCGACGAACTCAACCACATGTTCCGCGAACCGCTCGTCGAAGCGCGGCCGGGCGGCACGAACGGCGGCGGCGCCAGCCTAACGGAAACCGGCAGCGACGTGGTGCGCCGGTACCGGGCGATCGAGTCGGACGTCGAGGTAAACTCGAACGCGCACATTGAGGCGCTCGAGAAGATGATCTCCGGTGCGCCGAAGCGCAAAGCGCGGCCGGCGCAGTAACCTCAGAGCCGGCTAAAACCGTAGTTTCAACTAGCGACGTCGTGTTGCAGGCGCTTCGTGAGTCCGCGGCCACGCGCAAATGCGTGAATGTCGAACGTATCGAGTTGGGTATTCCGGTCGAGCTGACGACACAGGTCGTGTGCGTCCGCTTCGATCGGAGCGTACACCTCTGCAAACGCGCGCACCAACTCGCCGCGCCGCCGCCAATAGGCCTGGATATCCTCGAACGTCTCGAGACCGTTGTAGATAATCGTCGTTTCTTGCCCGGCGCTATCGAGCATGTAGTACACCGCCGCCGTCGCTCCGTCGACCATAACGGAGCCGGCGATCGTACGCGGTGCGAGCTGTAACCGGTCTTGGGTGCCTGCGGGTCGCGCGCACCGCCGGTGAAGATAAGGAACGCCAGCGTTTCATCGTGCTCGACAACGATCCGGTTGCGGAGTTCTGCCATGATCGCAAGATAGTCATCGGGCGTAATGTCGACCAGCGGCACCGACGTATTGCCGAGACACGGGTTGCCGGCAATGAACGGCGCTTGGCCGGCGAGCCCGCTGATGTGCACGATCGGGCAATCGCGTTCGTGGGCTGCGGTAAAAATGTCGGCCAAAGTCTTGCGCATGCGTTCCGTGATCCTCGCCGGGCAAAGGGGACTAGCGCTATATTCGGATAAATATAGCGTAACCTCTATTTTAGGAGACGGAACGATGACCATGCAACTGACGCGCGCCGGCGAGCGCACCGATGCGCGACTCTTTATCGGCGGTGAGTGGGTCGACGGCCCCGCCCATCTCGAGGTGCGCAATCCCGCGCATCCGGATGAAATCGTCGGGACGATCGTGCGCGGTACGCCGGCCGACGTCGACCGCGCCGTGGCCGCAGCCAAGGCCGCGCAGCCGGCCTGGGCGGCGCTCGGATTTCGCGCGCGCGCCGAGGCCATCGGGCGCGGACTCGATCGCCTCAACGAAGGCGTGCACGAGCGTTCGGTGATCTATGTGCGTGAGAACGGCAAGACGCTCGAGGAGGCCGGTCACGAGCTGAAGGGGCTTGCCGACCGCTTGCGTTTGAGCCTCGAACACGTTGAGGAACTCGACCACATGCGGTCGATCGATTCGCCGACTGGCCGCACGCTAATCGCTTACCGGCCGTACGGCGTTATCGTCTCGATCGTTCCGTGGAATAGCCCCGTTACGCTGGCCTTCAACCAGATCGTCTCCGGCCTGCTGGCCGGAAATTCGGTCGTCGTGAAGCCGCCCGAGTCCGCGCCGCTAGCGCTCATTGCGAGCATCGAAGCGTTTGCACGTGAGCTGGCGCCGGGGCTCGTCAACATCATCACCGGGTTGCCGGACGAGATCGGCGACGCGCTCACCACGCATCCCGACGTCGGCAAGATCGGCTTCACCGGTTCCATCCGCGCGGCCAAACACATCGGCAGCAACGCCGCGCAAACGATCAAGAGCGTCACGCTCGAACTCGGCGGCAACGACGCGGCGATTCTGCTCGAGGATGTCGATCTGAGCGACGCCACGATGGACCGCATGGCCGCGAGCGTGTTTTACATGACGGGCCAAGTCTGCATGGCGATCAAGCGCATCTACGTGCCGGAGAAGATCGCCGAGGCGTTCATTGCGGCGTTCCGCAAAGCGGCGAACAAACTCGTGATCGGCGATGGCCTCGACCCGAAGGTGACGATGGGGCCGATGCACACGAAGTTGCAGCTCGAACGCGGCCGCGCGTTCGTCGACGATGCCGTGAATCGCGGGGCAACGGTCGAACCGGTCGGCACGATCGCCGACCCGGAGCTCTTCGATACCGGCTACTTCATGCAGCCGAGTATCGTTACCAACATCGCTGCGGATGCACCGCTAGTGGTGGAAGAGCAGTTCTGCCCGAGTGTCCCAATCGTCACATATCGCGATCTCGACGACGTATTAGCGCGGGCGAACGACACGGTCTACGGTCTCGGCGGATCGATCTGGAGCAGGGACATCGAGAAAGCACTGGAGCTCGCGACCCGCGTCGCCTCGGGCAGCGTCTGGATCAACGCCCACGGCACGGCGTTCATCAATCGCCGGGCTCCGTACGGCGGCGTGAAGCAGAGCGGGATCGGCCGCAAAGCGGGCCTCGAGGGCATCCTCGACTACCTGCAGTTGCAGACGATCTCGTCATACGAAAAGGCCGGTTAGCTCACGCGCCCGTGAAGCCGTAGCGCTTGAGGATCGCCTGGCCCGCGGGAGACACGATGAACCCGCGCAAGATGCCGGCCTCGACCGGTGCGCCGTTGCGGAGCGTTAGCCCGTAGTTCGCGTTGACGACGATGTCCGGCGGCAGTTCGAGTGACCGCAGCTGCGCCGGGTTCGTCTTGACCGAGACGGCGGCGGCCGTGCACCAGCTCAAAAAGGCATCGCCGCGGTTTGCCGTTAGCAGCAAGTAGGCGCCGGGATTCGCAGCGGCCGGAATGACGACGTCGCGATTGGCAAAGAGGCGCAGCGCCTTCGCGTCGAGCGCTGCTTTACTCCCCGGTTTGCGCGCGTCCATCTTCGCGAACGTCGCTTCGGCGTAATCGCCGGCCGAATCGAGCACCGGAACTGCGGTGATGAGGCGCACCGCGGGATCGAGCATGATGTCGTCGGCCGTACGCGTTCCCGCGATTGCCGGCTTCACCAGCAGGCACATGCGATTGTGCGCGAAGATCGTAACGGCGCCGCTCCGCCCGTTGCGCTCGAGCCGTTCCGGATTCGCCGTGTCGGCGGAAGCAAATACATCGACGGTTTCTCCGTCTTCGATGCGCCGGCTGAGTTGCGGTGACGCGCCGTAGGTTTGATCGACGACGAATCCGGTTTGCCGGGTGAACGTCTGGGTGATTTCCGCGAACGCGTCGTGTAACGTGCCGCTGGCGAAGAGGGTGACGTGCGTGGGTGCTTGCGCCGCCGCCGGCGTGGCGGCAAGCAGCATGCACAGCAGCAGAGCCGGCGCGCGCCGGCGCCTATTCACCGAGCAAGCTCGCATAGTAGCGCCAGCGGGCTTCCATCCCGAAGCCTTCCGACGCTTGCATCGCGAGATCTTCGCTGCTCATCCCGCGCGGCGTACCGATCATCGAAGCCCACCACGTGAGCTTCGCTTGATGTTCGAGCCAGATCGCGTTGATCACGACTTCTTCGACGGTCGTGCCGGCGATCGTAACGCCGTGATTCTGTAAGTGCACGATCGCTTTGTCGCCCAGGATGCGCGCGACTTCGGCGCCTTGCTCGCTGGTCGTCACCTTACGCGCCGAATGGTAAATCGGAATCGCACCTTGCCGTACGACTTGCGCCATCACGCCCTGCATCGGCAAGATCGGCCGTTCCAGATCGCCGAAGATCGTGGCCAGGGGCTGATGCGTGTGCACCACGGCCTGCACGTCGGGGCGAACGCGATAGATCTCGGTATGCAGTTTCGTTTCGTCGGGAACGGTGAACTCGCCGCCGATCTTGACCGCGTCGATGTCGACGAGCGACACGTGCTTGTAGGTCATGTTGAGCTGGTTGCCTTGTTCGGCTCCGCGCGCGCGGATCAGCACTTGGTCGGTTCCCGGGACGCGCGCGCTGACGTGGCCGAGATAGTCGACGAGTTCGAGCTTCGCGAGGATGCGGCAGCCGAGTGCTACTTTTTCTCGCAGTGCGCGGATGTCGGGGGATTCGAGGTCGATGGGCGCGGTCATGAGTTCCTCCAGATTGGTCGACGCGGCTTTGCAGTGATGCTCAGCACTCGGAAAGAAAAGTCCTGGCCTATGCCATTTTCTTGTAGCTTGATCGCATCCGCATTGACCGACCCGATCCTCGCCGGCACGGTCGCCGCAGACGGCGTCGATCTGACCTTCACCACCGCCACCGTCGACGAGAACAGCCGCGCGATGATCGCCGGCAAGTACGACATCGCCGAGATGTCGATGGCAACGTACGTGCAAGCTCGTGCGCAGGGCCTCGACTTGCTCGCGCTCCCCGTGTTCATGGGCCGCCGCTTTCTCCAGCCGTGCGTCGCGTTCGCGCTCAACTCGAACATCGGTTCGCCGGCCGACTTGCGCGGCAAGCGAATCGGGCTGCCGCAATTCTGGATGACGTCGAGCATGTGGCATCGCGGTCTGCTCGAGCACGAGTACGGTGTGCCCGCGACCCAAGTCGAGTGGGTCACCACCCAGCCCGAGCGGCTCGACGCGGGCTTCACGCCCGGCGCGCGCGTGACGAACGTCGGCGACCACCCGCTCTCGCAACTGCCGCAGCTCCTTGCCGACGGCACCGTCGACGTGATCTTTTCCCCGCGCCCGCCGGACCGGGACGGCAAGCTGGCCTTTCTTTTCGACGACCCGAAAGCAACCGCGGTCGAATACCGGAACCGTACCGGGATCTACCCGCTGCTGCACACCGTGGTTCTCAAGGGTTCTCTCAAGGAGCACGCACCCGCACTCTTCGACCTGTTTCGCCGTTCTAAAGAGCATGCGTACGCCCACCCCGGCGCGAACGAGATCGAGTCGCCGATCGCCGGACTTTCGTTCGACGAAGCACGCGCTTGCCTGGGAGAGCCCTATCCCTATGGCGTACGTGCCAATGTTGCGGCGATCGACGCCTTTCTGACCTATTCCGTCGAGCAAGGTCTGACGGCCAAACGGGTGAAGGCCGAAGACGCGTTCATCGCGGCTGAGTAAACGATCTCCCTCGACCCAGGAGCACGCAATGATTGCAGCCCCGGCGGTGCCGGCCAAGATTTGTTTCGAAGACGTCGGTAAGACGTTTGAGATCCGCTCGGGGCCCGTCACGGCCGTCGATAGTGTGACGCTCGAGATCGCGGCCGGTTCGTTCTTCGTGATCGTCGGTCCGAGCGGGTGCGGCAAGACGACGCTGCTGCGCATGGCGGCCGGGCTCGAGACGCCGACGCGCGGCACGATCACGATCGCGCGCGAGCGCGCCGACCGGCCCGGCAACTCGATGATCTTTCAAGGCGAGTCGATCTTCCCGTGGATGACGGTGTTTGACAACGCGGCCTACGGCTTGCGTATGCGCAACGCGCCGGCGAGTGAGATCGACGAGGTCGTCGGTCACTACCTCTCGCGCACCGGGCTCACGAAGTTTGCCAAAGCGTATCCGCACCAGCTCTCGGGCGGCATGAAGCAGCGCGTGTCGATCGCCCGCGCTTTCGCCAACGATCCGGAAGTGCTGTTGATGGACGAGCCGTTTTCAGCGCTCGACGAACAGAACAAAACGCTGCTCCAGGAAGAACTTTTGCGCATTTGGGAAGAGACGAAGAAGACCGTCCTGTTCATCACGCATAGCGTCGATGAAGCCGTCACGCTCGGAGATAAGATCATGGTCATGACGGCCCAGCCGGGGCGTGCGAAGGCGATCATCGACGTGCCGTTCCCGCGGCCGCGTAACGTCCTCGAACTGCGTGCCGAGCCTGCATACGGCGAACTCGTGTATCACATCTGGGGCCAGTTGCGCGATGAAGTGCTCGCCGCTAAAGCCGGTGAAGCGGCCGAAGTCGAAGGAGCGCTGCGATGATCGCCACTCCGACCGAACCCGCCACGACCGTTGCCGGCGATGGCCCGGCTGCGATCGTTTTCCGCGGCACCGCGCCGACCAAGGGCAACCTCTCGCGCGACTCGTCCGAGCGCCTCATGGGCTTGGTGGCGCCGGTCGGCCTGTTCGTCTTGTGGGAATTGTGCGCCGATTTTCACCTCATCGACACGCGGTTCTTCCCGGCGCCGTCGAGCATTGCCGGCACGTTCGGAACGCTGATTCAGAACGGCCAACTGCTCGCCAACACGCTGATCAGTCTCGAACGGCTGTTCCTCGGCTTCTTGCTCGGAGCGATTCCGGCGCTCGTCATCGGTCTCACGATGGGCTTGTACCGGCCGGTTCGCGCGCTCGTCGAGCCCCTGATCTTGGGCACGTACCCCATTCCGAAGAGCGCGATTTTGCCGCTGATCCTGCTCATTTTCGGCCTCGGCGAACCCTCGAAGGTCGTGATGGTCGCGATCGGCGTGTTCTATCCGGTCGTGATCAACACGGTCTCGGGCGTGCTGCAAATCCCGAAGATGTACTTGGACGTCGGTCACAATTTCGGGGCCAGCCGCTGGAATATGTTCACCACGATCGCGCTGCCCGGCGCGCTGCCGTTCATCATGACCGGCATCAAGCTCGGCGCGGGCCTGGGGCTCATCCTGATCGCGATCGCCGAGATGATCGGCGCGCAAAGCGGTCTGGGCTATATGATTTGGAACGCCTGGCAGATTCTCTCGGTGAACACGATGTACGTCGGCCTGATCATGATCGCGCTGGTCGGCTTCGCGCTCACCGTGATCCTCAACGAAATCGAGCGCTACCTGATACCAGCGAGGCACGATCGGTAGCTGCCCCTCGACGACGCTCGGGGTGACAGAGGGGGGTTGCGCTGCGCTGAGACGGTGTGGTACTGTCCTGGCATGTCCGCAGTCCGCGTGATGATGACCACGACGATTATGACCATTCCCCTCGGCGAGGGCGAGTGTCGGTCGGTGCTGGTCTAGACGCGAACCAGAAACACCAGATCACACGGCCCTCGCCAATAGGCGGGGGCCGTTTTTATTACCACGGAGGATCCGATGTCTGCCGCTCTTTCTCTCCACGATCCCCTCGGGCGCGAAGCCGCTCCGGCAACCCCGCGCCCCGGCGTCGGCTTGCTCGGCTGCGGGATCGTGGGTGCCGCGGTGGCCCGCCGGCTGCTCCTCGCGCATCCCGGCCTGCTCCGGGCCGTCGCCGTGCGCGATCCGCTGAAGTCCCGTGACGTGGACTGGGCGGATTGGGACGGCGATCCGTTCGCGGTGGTCGACGATCCGCAGGTGAGCATCGTGGTCGAGTGCATCGGCGGCGTGCGGCTGGCGCGCGAACTCGTGCTGCGGGCCATCGCGCACGGCAAGGACGTCGTCACGGCCAACAAAGAGCTGATCGCGCAAGACGGACCGTGGCTGCGCGCGTTTGCCGCGCGAACCGGTGCGACGCTGCATTATGAGGCGTCCGTCGGCGGCGCGATCCCGATCCTGCGCGCGTTGGAAACCTCGCTCGCGGACGAACCGATTCTCGAGATCGGTGGCGTGGTGAACGGCACGACCAACTTCGTGCTCTCGCAGATGGAAGCGGGCGCGACGTATGACGATGCGCTGGCCGAAGCGCAGCGCCGCGGTTTTGCCGAGGCCGATCCGCGCAACGACGTCGAGGGCTTCGACGCCGCGCACAAACTCGCGATCCTCGCGACCTTGGCGTTTCGCCGTCCGGTCGCCGTCGCGGGCTTAGCGCGGTGCGGCATCACCGCGATCGTTCCGGCCGATGTTGCGCTCGCCGCCGAACGCGGCTGGCGGCTCAAACTCGTCGGGCTCGCCCGCCGCACCGGCGACGGCGTGGAAGCCGGCGTCACGCCGGTATACGTCGCTGGCACGCACCCGTTCGCCCGCCCGAACGACGCGGAGAACGTCGTGCGCGTCGTCGGCACGAATTCGGGACCGCTGGAATTCTTCGGCCTTGGTGCGGGTGGCGATGCGTCGGCCTCGAGCGTCGTCGGCGACATTATGTCGGCGATCGGAAAGCGCGCGCTCGGCGTTGCGCCGCGCCGCGGTGTCGTGGCTGAAGCGCAGCCGGTGACGGCGCTCCGCTTGCCGGTCGTGGTGCGGCGCGCGGACGGCGTGCACGTGGCCGAACCGCACGCGCTCGACGAACTCGGCGCGCTCTCCGCGCAGCCGGGCGTGCTGGCTGCGATCCCGCTGTTGGTCTAGGAAGCCGCGCCTTCTTGGCGCGAGAGCGTGTGGCCCTGGCCCTGCGCGCTTTGGCCGCCGTCGACCAGCGAGGAGAGGTTGGCCAGGCGTTCGATGATCTCGGCTTCGTTCGCGTTGCGCGGCTCCATCGGTTCTAGGCCGCGATCTTCGCGCAGCGCCGCACGATGCTGGCTGTAGAGCTCTTCGGCCTTGTCCTGATTGCGCCAACACGCTTTGAAGTGGTCGGCGACGCGGAACGCGGTGCCGTTATCGTTGCGCTTGAGTTTCGCCGCCACGGTGCCCGCCACCGAATAGACGTCGAACACGCAATTGCGCAGCGGGTCGAGCCGCGGATCGTAGCTGAGCAGCGATTCTTTCTTTTCGAGATCGCGCAGCTGGAAGTAGGCCAGGTTGCCGAAGCGGGCGACCTTTCCGATGATCGCGCCCATGATCGGCAGTTCGGTCGGGATCAGTTTTTGCTCGGCCATCGCGCGATCGCGCTGTTCTTCATCCGTGACGACGCCGCGCTCGAGGCGCTTCGCGTACTCGGCGCGTTCTTTCTTCACTTTTTCGATGCGCTTGAAGACCGGCTTGATCTCCGGGCGCTCGTGGAATTCGTTGAGGCCCGACTCGGACTCGAGCGACTTCTTGATCGCCTCTTCCTTGAGGTAGACGGCGCGCTTGAGCTGCTCGTCGAGCGCACCGAGTTGTTCTTCGCGTTTGCGCATCGCTTGGCGCAGTTGATCGAGCGCTTCGGCGGCGACAAAGGCCGCGCGATAGAGCCGCCCCGCGCGGCCGAACGAGAACAGGTTCTCGAAGAACGACGGCGGGTTGACGCCCTTCTTGTCGACGTGAATCGGATAGGCGTTTGCGTACGCGCGCGTGGTGTACTGAGCCGCCGTGCGGCGCTCGTCCTCGAACGACTTGCCGTTCTTGATCTCGCGCTGCAGCGTGTCACGCTTCTGGGCGAACGAGGTCTGGATGGCGGTTTCGGCCGACGCCAGTTGCTGGCGCTGATAGCGGCGCTTCGAATCCTCGTAGGCGTCGAGATCCTTGGCGTCTTTTTCGAAGTCCGGAATGTCGTAGGCGCGGGTGCCATCGAACGCAGGGGTGACCGCGGGTTCCTCGGCGTCGTTGAGACTCAGCGGCGGATGCGCGTGCGCCGGTCGTGCGCCGGTTTCTTCTTCGTCGTCGGCCAGCAGGCTGACGGTTTCCTCGCCGCTGAAATCCGGTTCACCGAATGCATCGGACGCAAGGACGTCGGGTTCGTCGCTTAGCGGCGAGCCAATAGGCAATTCCGCCTCATCGGCACCTTCGCCGAAGCTTTCGAAGAGACGGGACAAGCCGCTACCGAGACGCCTGGGCGCGGCCGTCGGATCGGCGCATCCAGCTTACCACGGCCTTCATGACGTTCCGTAAAGCCACGGTTGACGCCTTTCCTTCATGTTAAGAATCACCCCGCTTTTACACGCGAAGTAGAGTGTCGATGGTACGTCGAATACGGTATTCCCAACATGCGAGCCACGCGCGCCGCCGCCTTGGTCCTGTTGTTGGTTGCCGTCGCCGCCGGTTCATGGTGGTTTTTTGGACGGCATGCAAGCGAGCCGGACTCGGTCGCGGTTTACTACACCAAGGCCGACGGCACGACACTCGTGCCGTGGAACGTCTCGCTGGGTCCCGCGCGCGACCGGCGTTCGGTCGCGTTTTATGCCGCCGTTCAGGCGGTTGCCGGGCCGCCGGCCGGGATCGATGCCGTGCGCTTTCCGCGCGGAACGAACGTCCTCGGCGCGACCGTTGACGGATCGACGGTGGCTGTCGATCTTTCCAAAGACGTCGGCGCGGCCGTCGAGGGCAGCTTCAATGAGGCTGCGGAGTTCAAGGCATTGGTGTACACGCTGACCGCCCTGCCCGGCATTTCGTCCGTCCGCGTAAGCGTTGCGGGCGAAAGCGTTGCGACGCTTCCCGGAGGTCATCTCGAGCTCGATGAACCGCTTACGCGTCAGAGTTTTTAGCGCGATCGCGGCGTTTGCCGTCGCCCTCGCCGGCATGCTCCCCGCGGCAGCGCAAGACACGGGCACGCTGAATTTCTGGTTTGCCGGGACGAAGCTGATCTTCGAGCGCGCGATTCCCCTCGACGGCGACGTGGCCGTCTCGATCCGCGATGCGGGCCTGCAGCGGTTCGTCGCCCGCTTGGGCGCGACCGTCGCCTACCAGCCGCAACAGCGCTACGTCATCGTCACGGCGGCCGACCATCGCACGATCACCTTCACCATCGGCTCGGCACAGTATTTGGCCGGCGGCGTTGCCGCGCGGGCGTCGTTCGCACCGTTTGTCGACGGCAACGAACCGATCGTGCCGCTCTACGCGCTGGCGCACGCGCTCTACGTCGAACCGGTAGCCGGTGCGGGCGAAACGATTTTGCAGCCGCAGATCGGCGCGCTCGATATCCGCACGGCCGGCGGCCGCACGACGGTGGTCATTCGCGGCGCCACGGCGCTCGCGTACGTGAAGCGGGTGGAAACGCCGACCCACGTCGAGTTTGCGTTCGGCGGCGTCGCTTCGACCCTCTCCGGCTCGCGGCGGGTCGGCGCGGGAGCGACCGCGACGATCACGTCCGGCGGTTCGCCGCGTAATCCATCGACGATCGTTGCCTTCGATGCGCCGCGCGGGTTCGCGTACGACATCGCGCCGGCGAGTTCGCCCTACGAGCTCTCGCTCATCATCGGTGATTCGCCCGGCGCGGTCGCACTGAACCCGCCGGCTGCGCCGGTCGCAAACCCGGTCGCCACGCTGACGCCCCCCGCGAACGTGCCCTATACGCCCGCGTACACGCCGCCTCCGCCGCCGGTCTTGGGCGGCGCCGGTAACCCCACGCCGCTGCCGGTGATGGGCGATGCAACGCCGGTGCCGGCACAAACGGGCCCAGCCGTCATTACGGCCGTGACGCTCGTGCCGCAGGGTGAGGGCTTGACGATCCACGTGGCGATTGCGGGCTCGGCTGCCTACGATTGGCATCGCCTGGCCGACCAGCGCTGGTATCTCGATATTCACGGGGCGGTGTTGACCGACGCCGGCCGCGACGAACGTCCGGTGATTGCGTCCGTCGATAGCGTGCGCATCCGGCAGATCGGATCGGCCGACATGCCCGCGGTGCGCATCGCGCTGACGCTGCGCGGCGAGAAACAAGTCGACGTGCAGATGACCGGCGATGGCTTGACGATCGAGGCGAGCAACCTCGACGCGATTGCCGCCGCAAAAACCGGTTCGGGCCGCATCGGCTCAGCGGCGATCGGCGACGGCTCGGCGGTCGCGCTGGAAACGCCCACTCCGCTGCCGCTCGCGTCACCGTGGAAATTCGGCAACGTCAACGGATCGCGGATCATCGTGCTCGATCCGGGCCACGGCGGCGACGACGTCGGGACGGCGCACAATGGTCTCGTCGAGAAGACGCTGACGATCGACATCGCGCGGCGGTTGCGCACGCTGCTCACGGCCGCGGGCTGGACGGTACGCATGACGCGCGATAGCGACATCGATCCCGTTTCCCAAGCGAACCTTACCGCGATGAAGGCTGACGGCAAGCCGAATCCGAGCGATCGCGCCTATCTGCAAACGCGCTGCGACGTTGCAAACGACGTCAACGCGCGCATGTTCATCAGCATACACGTGAATTATTCCGACAGTCCGAGCATCAACGGAACGACGTTCTACTGGTATAAACCCGAAGATCAGCAGCTCGCGCAAACGCTCGAACACGCGGTGATTCCGGTTGCGGGCACGAGCGACGTNNCGATGCCGCGCTGCTCTCGACGCCGTCGTTCTTGCAGAACATGGCCCAGGGCATCGCCAACGGTGTGAAAGCGTATGCGGGCACACCGCCGGTGCAGGCGTCGCGGTTAGACCAATGATCGGCGTGTACGATTCGGGCCTCGGCGGGCTCACCGTGCTCGCAGCGTTACGCGCCGCGGCGATCGATGACGACGTCGTGTACTTCGCCGATCAAGCGCACGTGCCGTACGGCGAGCGGACCGATGCCGATCTGCACGCGCTGCTTACCGCGAACCTTGCGTGGCTCGAAGCGCACGGCGTGGATCTGGTCGTGATGGGCTGCAACACGTCGTGCGCCGTCGCGAGCCGCCTCGGCTGGCCGGTAACGAACTTCCGGTTGCCGGTGCAAGACCTTATCGTCAACGGCGCGCGGTCGTTCGCGCAGTCGCCGTTCAAACGTGTTGCCGTCATTGCGACGCCGGCGACGGTGCGGAGTCACGCGTACGCGAGCGCCATCGGTGCGGTTGCGCCGCAGGTCGACGTGGTGGAGATTGCGGCGCCGCTCTTGGTGCCGCTCGTCGAAGCGGGCCAAAGCGAAAGCGCTGCTGCGCGCGACGCGGTGCGCGAAGCCGTCGCGCAGTTTCCGCCCGGCGTCGATGCGATCGTCTACGGCTGCACGCACTACCCGCTGCTCGACGCGCACTTCGCCTTGGCGGCGCCACACGCGGCGCGCATCGATCCGGCGCGCGAACAAGCCCGCGCCGTGCTCGCCCTCGGCCTCCCGCCCGGCAACGGAACGACGCTCTACGTCACCAACGCCGACCCGGTAGCCTTCGAGCAAAACGTCCGCCGCTGGACCGGCGATACCACCGGCCGCGTTCGTTCGGTGACGGCGGCGGCTAAATAACGTGGAAGAGGCGGAAGATGACCAGCGTTGAGACTGAGGCGAGGGCGACGCCGGCGATGACTTGGAGCGTCGTGTGCGCGCGCAAGTAAACGCGGGCCCAGCAGACGATGGGGATGAGTATGAGGAACGGGGCCGGACGGGTTCCGTAGATCACGCATAGCGCGATCAGCGGTGCGGTGATGCCGAGCGCGTGGGTCGAGATCTTCCAATAGCGCGTGATCCACTGCACGACGAGCGAACTGACGGCGAAGCCGGCCATAGAGGCGGTGATGATCGCGGGCGCGCCGATCAGCCACAGATCGATCGTGCCCAAGACGAAGAAGATCACGAACACGACGAACACGTGCTCGCGCTCCTCGCGGATCGACATGTCGAGATCGGAGATGCGATCGGTGGCGTAGAGCCAGAACACGTAGAGCATCGGCCCGATCGAGGTGAAGAACGCGCTGTTGCCCAGCAGCACCCAGAAGTCGGTGTTGGTACGCGAGCGTGCGCCCGCCAGAATCACGAACAGCAGCAAGGCCGTCAGGAACGGGTTGCAGACCGTCGAGAAGATGCGCGCGACGTCGGTCCAGACGCGGGCCCTCACGCGGAGCGGGGTCGGCGGGGTCAGTCCGGCCGGAGCTTGCACGGGCTTCGCGTTCGCGGCGTCGAAAAGCGGTCCATGCTCGAACGTCTGGGGACACCGGCCGATCTGAGCGGCCTGAGCCGCGCCGATATCGACCACCTCGCTAAAGAAATCCGCAACGTCCTTATCCAGGTCTGTGCCGTGAACGGCGGCCACTTGGCCCCGAACCTGGGCGTCGTCGAACTGACCCTGGCCCTGCACCGGGTGCTCGATATGCGCTCCGACAAGGTCGTTTGGGACGTCAGTCATCAGTCATATGTCCACAAGATGCTCACCGGCCGCGCGGAGCAAATCGATACGCTGCGCCAAGGCGGCGGGATCTCCGGTTTTGCGATGCGCAGTGAATCCGCATTCGATGCGTTCGGCGCCGGCCACGCCTCGACGTCGATCTCGGCGGCACTCGGCATGGCGACGGCGCGCGATCTGCACGGGAGCAAAGAGACGGTCGTCGCGGTAATCGGCGACGGCGCGCTCACCGGGGGCCTTGCCTACGAGGCGATCAACAACGCCGGTCCGATGAAGACGAACTTCATCGTGATTCTCAACGACAACGAGATGTCGATCGCACCGAACGTCGGCTCGATCGCATCGTACCTTTCGGTGTTGCGCAGCAAACCGTGGTCGACCGGCGCGCGCGAACTTGCCAAAGACGTGCTCGGCCACGTGCCGTTCGGCACGACGGCCCGCCGTGCGTTCTCGTCAGCCGAAATCGCCGCGATGAAGTTCGTCTCACCCGAAGGCAAGACCGCGGTGATCTTCGAGGAGATGGGCTTCCGCTATATCGGCCCGATCGACGGTCACGATTACGATGCGCTGTGCGACATCATCTCGAACGCGCGCCGCATTCCGGGCCCCGTGCTCTTGCACGTTCGCACCGTCAAGGGCAAAGGTTTTGAGCCCGCCGAAACCGACGCGCGCACGTTTCACGGCGTCGGCCCCAACGTGTATTCACCCGACGAAGGACGGCTCGAGAAGAAGAGCGGCCGGCCGACGTTTGCTCAAGCGTTTGCCGACGCGCTCATTGCCGTGGCCGCCCGCGACGAGCGCGTTATCGGCATTACCGCCGCGATGCCCGACGGCACGGGGCTGGCGAAATTTGCCAAAGCCTTTCCGGCGCGTTACTTCGACGTCGGCATCGCCGAAGCACACGCCGTGTGCTTCGCCGCCGGTGCATCGACGAGCAACATCAAACCGGTGTGCGCGATCTATTCGACGTTCTTGCAGCGCGCCTACGACCAGATCGTCCACGACGTGGCCGTGCAGAATCTGCCGGTCGTCTTCGCGCTCGATCGCGCGGGCTTCGTCGGCGACGACGGCCCGACGCACATGGGCCTCTACGACATCGCCTACCTGCGCACGCTGCCCAACATGACGCTGATGGCGCCGCGCAACGAAGCCGAGATCGCGCCGATGCTCGATGTCGCGCTGGCGCTCGACGCGCCGGCGGCGATGCGCTATCCGCGCGGCAGCTCGAGCGGCAAGTGGGACGAGCCGCTGGCGCCGGTCGTCGTGGGCCGTGCCGAAGTGCTGCGCCGCGGTCGCGGCGTCGCGATCCTCGCGCTCGGCGCGACCGTCGATGCGGCGCTCGACGCCTACGAATTGCTCGACGACAGCAACAAGCCCACCGTCGTGAACATGCGGTTCGTGAAGCCGCTCGATGAGAGCCTGATCCTCGAATTGGCCGAGACGCACACGCGTTTCATCACGCTCGAGGAGCATTCGCTGGCCGGCGGATTCGGCTCGGCGGTGGTCGAGTTTATCAACGACCGGGGCCTGATCGTGCCGGTCGAGCGCATCGGCGTACCGAACGTTTTGGTCCACCACGCCAAGCCCGAAGTCCAGCGCGCGCAGTTCGGCCTGACGGGCGAACACGTCGCCGCGCGGGTAAATGCCTTGCGCGACAAGGTTCGCCCAGCCGCCGGGGCGTAGTCGACGGGTTGATTTTGCCGCCACTTCCAAGGAGTCTGATCCATCGTGTTAACCCTGTTGCTTGACGCGACGGCACCGGTTGCCAAGGCGACCGCCGCCGCCCTCAAGCTGACCCCCGACCAGCTCAAGCAGATGCTGCAAAATCAGCCCGCGTTGACGTATCAGCACCAGTCGCCGCTGCAGCAGCACGCCCCATGGCTCACGCACACGCTGGCCGGCTTCTTTATCGTCGCAGCAGTCATGCTCATCGGCCTCTTGGCGGTGCAAACGACGAAGCAAGAGGGGCTCTCGGGCACGATCGGCGGCCGCGTCGATTCGACGTATCGCGGCCGGCTCGGTTTCGAGGGCCAGATCGCCCGGGTCACGGGTGTCATCGCGATCACGTTCGTCGTCGTCGCGACGCTCGTCTCGCTCACCGGTATCTAGCTTGACACAGCCCGTTCTCGAAGTCCGAGACCTGGCGACAACATTCAAAACAGAAGACGGGCTCGTTCGCGCAGTGAACGGGCTTTCGTTTTCCGTGGAGGCCGGCACGACGATGGGGATCGTCGGCGAGTCGGGCTCGGGAAAATCGGTCACATCGCTTTCGATCATGCGGCTCATTCCGCAGCCGCCGGGGAAAATCGAGCGCGGCGAGGTGCTCTTCAAAGGCCGGGACTTGCTCAAGATGAGCGAGGCCGAAATGCGCAAGATCCGCGGTCACGACATCGCGATGATCTTCCAGGATCCGATGACCTCGCTCAACCCGGTCCTCACGGTGGGCGAGCAGATCGCCGAGGCGACGCGCCTGCACCTCGGCTACTCGAAAAAAGAAGCGCTGGACAAAGCCGTTGAGATGCTCCGGCTGGTCAAGATTCCGGCGGCCGATAAGCGCATCAAAGACTATCCGCACCAGTTTTCCGGCGGCATGCGCCAACGTGTGATGATCGCGATGGCGCTCTCATGCGATCCGGCCGTGCTGATCGCCGACGAGCCGACGACGGCGCTCGACGTGACGATCCAAGCTCAGATCATCGAGCTGATGAACGAGATGCAGCAGCGGCTGGGTTCGGCGATCGTCCTGATCACCCACGACCTGGGCGTGGTCGCCGAGACGTGCAAGAACGTGCTCGTGATGTACGGCGGCAATATGGTGGAATACGGCACGGCCGACGACATCTTCAACCGGCCGAAAATGCCGTACACGATGGGACTACTGGAGTCGCTGCCGCGGCTGGATGTCGACGGCGAGCGGTTGATCCCGATCGAAGGTCAGCCGCCGAACCTCTTGCGGATGCCGCCGGGCTGCGCGTTCGCGCCGCGCTGCCGCTACAAGATGCCGATGTGCGACCAGCCGGTGCCGCTCTACGACTTCGGTTCGGGCCACGTCGCGCGCTGCTTCCTCTACGACGAACGCGCCGCCGATCAGCGCACGCTCGACGTCGAGAGCGCGCCCCGCACTTCGCTGGAAGCGCTGCTTTGAGCGACGACCGCTCGTCCCTCGACTCCGCTCGGGATGACATTACTACGCTCGGGACAAGCCTCGTCGTCGTTCGCGACCTCAAGAAGTACTTTCCGATCACGGCCGGTCTCTTGCAGCAAAAGGTCGGCGACGTGAAGGCGGTCGACGGGATCGACTTCGATATTCGCCGCGGCGAAACGCTCGGACTCGTCGGCGAATCGGGGTCGGGGAAGACGACGGCCGGCCGGGTGATCTTGCGTCTGACCGACGCGACGGCCGGCAGCATCACCTTCGACGGCCGCGAGATTACGGGCCTCAGCCGCGCCGAATTGCGGCCGCTGCGCAAAGAGATGCAGATCATCTTCCAGGATCCGTATGCATCGCTCAACCCGCGCATGACGGTCGGCGACATCATCAAGGAGCCGCTGCAGATCCACCACTTGGCGACCGGTAAGGACGCCGAGCGGCGCGTTCAGGAATTGCTCTCGATGGTCGGTTTGCAGCCCTACCACGCAAACCGCTACCCGCACGAATTCTCCGGCGGTCAGCGCCAACGGGTCGGCATCGCGCGCGCCCTCGCGGTCGATCCGAAGTTCATCGTGGCCGACGAGCCGGTCTCGGCGCTCGACGTTTCGATCCAGGCACAGGTCATCAACCTGCTCCAGGATTTGCAGAAGCAGCTCGGGCTGACGTTCCTGTTCATCGCCCACGACCTCTCGGTCGTGCGGCATATTTCGAACCGCGTGGCGGTGATGTACGTCGGCAAGATCATCGAAATCGCCGACCGCGACCGCCTCTACGCTAACCCGCTGCACCCCTACACGCAGGCGCTGCTCTCCGCGATTCCGATCCCCGATCCGGATGTCGAACGGCGGCGCAAACGCATCATCCTCAGCGGCGACATTCCCTCGCCGGTGAACCCGCCGTCGGGCTGCCGTTTTCACACGCGCTGCCCGATCGCGTACGACCGCTGCAGCGTCGAAGTGCCGGCGTTCAACCTCTACGAAGACGGTCATCGGGCGGCGTGCCACTGGGTGGAAGAACACGGCGGCAAAGCGCCGGATCTCAGCCACGGACCCGCACTCATCGCTTAGAAAATATCAGCGCTACAAAGAAAAAAAGAGCGACCCGAGGGCCGCTCTTTTCGATTTCCAGACGCCGGAGTTACTTCTTTTTCTTGCGGCTGGACTTCTTGCGGGTAGCCTTCTTGGCGGTCTTTTTGGCGCCGGTCTTCTTCGCGGCTTTCTTACGGCCGGAAGACTTCTTGGCGGCTTTCTTCTTGCGTCCGCCGGTCTTCTTCGCGGCCTTTTTCTTGCGACCGGAAGACTTCTTGGCGGCCTTCTTGCGTCCCGACGACTTCTTCGCGGCCTTCTTACGACCGGAAGACTTCTTCGCGGCTTTCTTACGGCCGGTGGACTTCTTTGCAGCCTTCTTGCGGCTGCTGGACTTTTTGGCGGTCTTTTTCTTTTTGGTGCCCGTCGCTTTTTTCGCGGCGGCTTTCTTGGCGCCGCTCTTTTTGCGTTTCGCCTTTTTGCGGGTTTTCTTCGGGGCCGGTGCCGGTGTCGGCAGGGCCAACGGATCGTGTTCCATTCAACCTCCTCGTCCGCGCGGACGATTGTTGCGGATGTGCGTCGCGCATTGTCGACGCATCGTTACATGCATCCTACAAGGAATTGGCGATTTGTGCAACTCGACTGACCTGCCGAGCGGTTAAAATGCGCGCTCGGCGGCCCCAATTTTTGTCTTGGGCTTGACGGGCCGTCTATACTGAAGGCGTTTACCAACCCGAGGAACACCGTGGCGAAACCCCTGATCATCGTCGAATCGCCGACGAAAGCCAAAACAATCAAGAAGTTCTTGCCGCCGCGTTTCGTTGTAAAAGCGTCGGTTGGGCACGTCCGCGACCTGCCCAAATCGACGCTCGGTGTGGACGTCGATCACGATTTTGCGCCCAAGTACCTAACCATTAAGGGCAAGGGCGACATCATCAAGGAGCTCAAGGCGGCGGCAAAATCGGCCAGCGAAGTCTACCTCGCGACCGACCCCGATCGCGAAGGCGAAGCGATCGCCTGGCATTTGGCGGAGATCCTGAAGCTCGAAAACCCCAAGCGAATCGAGCTCCACGAGATCACCAAAGACGCGGCGCTGGCTGCCATTGCCAACCCGCACGAAATCGATATGCCGCGGGTGAACGCGCAGCAAGCCCGCCGCATTCTCGACCGCCTGGTCGGCTACAAGATCTCACCGTTGCTATGGGCGAAAGTGCGCGGCGGTCTCTCGGCCGGCCGCGTGCAGTCGGTCGCGGTGCGCCTGATCGTCGACCGGGAACGCGAGATCAACGCGTTCATTCCGCGCGAATACTGGTCGATCACGGCGCGGCTCGCGAAGCAGCAAGCCAACGGAACGCCGCCGGTGATCTTCCCGGCGGAGCTCTATCAGATCGACGGCGCCAAAGCCGAAGTTACCGATGGGAAGACTGCTGCCGACGTGGTTGCCGCGGTCAAAGATGCGCCGTGGCGCGTTTCCTCGGTCAAGGAACGCGAGACGCGCCGCAACGCGGCCGCGCCGTTCACGACCTCGACCCTCCAGCAAGAAGCCTCGCGTAAACTCAAGTTCCGCGTCCGCAAGACGATGCAGCTGGCGCAAGCGCTCTACGAGGGCGTCGATCTCGGCTCGACCGAGGGCACCCAAGGTCTGATCACCTACATGCGCACCGACTCCACGCGCATCGCGGATTCGGCGCGTGAGAGCGCCCGCGAGTTCGTCGAGACGACCTACGGCAAAGAGTTTGCCGGCGCCGGACGCCAGTTCAAGATGCGTGAAGGCGCGCAGGACGCGCACGAAGCGATCCGTCCGACGTCCGTGTTTCGCACCCCCGACTCGGTGGCGGCCGTCCTCAAGCGCGACGAACTGCGGCTCTATCGCCTGATCTGGGAACGGTTCGTCGCCTCGCAAATGGCGCCGGCCGTCTTCGATCAGACCACGATCGACATGATCATCGGGCGCTACACGTTTCGTTCCACCGGCAGCGTGCTGAAATTCGCCGGCTTCACCCGCGTTTATGAAGAAGGCAAAGACGACGCGGCCGCCGCGGCCGACGACGCCGCCGACGGCAAAAAACCGCTGCTGCCGAAAGTGACGGTCGACGAACGGCTCGACCTCAAGGGCATCGATCCAAAGCAGCACTTCACCGAACCGCCGCCGCGGTTTACGGAAGCTTCGCTCGTCCGCGTTTTGGAAGAGAACGGGATCGGCCGGCCGTCGACCTACAGTTCGATCGTCGAGACGATTCAGGCGCGCGGCTACGTCGAGCAGATCGAACGCCGTTTCCACCCAACCGACATCGGCATTCAGGTCAACGATTTGCTCGCCGAGCACTTCAAAGACGTGGTCGATCCGAACTTCACCGCCCAAATGGAGCGCGAACTCGACGGCGTGGCCGACAACGGCGACGACTGGGTTGCCGTGCTGCGGACGTTCTACGACAAGTTCAGCCTCGAACTGATCGCGGCCGAGGAAAAGCTGCCGAAGTTCGAACAGCGCGACGAGCCGACCGACGAGATCTGCCCGACCTGCGGCCAACCGATGGTCATCAAGACGGGCCGCTTCGGGAAGTTTATTTCGTGCAGCGGCTATCCGGAGTGCAAAACGACGAAGCCGATCCTCAAAGACACCGGCGCGAAGTGTCCCAAGGACGGCGGCATGGTCGTGGAGCGCAAGTCGCGCAAGGGCCGCACGTTCTTCGGCTGCGCCAACTACCCGAAGTGCGACTTCGTCTCGTGGGACCGCGTCGTTCCCGAGCCGTGCCCCGTGTGCGGCGACTACGTCGTGGTGAAGACGAAGCGCGGCGGCACGGCCCGGTTCGAATGCCATACCGACAAGACGCACGACACATCCAAGATGACCGGCGCGCCGCAAACCGAAGAAGAGGAGCTTGAGCCAGTTTGATGCGGTAACGGTGATCGGCGGGGGCCTGGCAGGGTGCGAGGCGGCCTACCAGCTTGCTCGGCGCGGGGTGCGCGTGCGGTTGTACGAGCGGCGGCCGCAGTCGAGCGGTCCCGCACACCATACCGATAAGCTGGCCGAGCTCGTGTGCAGCAACTCGCTGCGCGGGGTGGCGCTCGAGAACTGCGTTGGACTGCTCAAGGAAGAACTGGCGCGGCTGGACTCGCTGATCGTTACCTCGGCGCGCGAAGCGGCGGTTCCGGCCGGCGGCGCGCTCGCGGTCGACCGGGAACGCTTTAGCGCGATCGTCGAGTCGCGGTTGCTCGGGATGTCCAACGTCGAGATCGTGCGCGAAGAGTTGCCGGCAATTCCGGCGACCGGGCTCGTGATCGTCGCCTGCGGACCGCTGCCCTCGCCGGCGCTCGCGGCGCAGATCGACGCGCTGCTCGGTAGCGGGCGGCTGCACTACTACGACGCGGCGGCGCCCATCGTCGCGACCGAGTCGATCGACATGTCGGCGACGTACCGCAAGTCGCGCTACGATAAGGGTGACGGCGAGGACTACCTCAACATCCCGCTCGATAAAGAACAGTACCAGCAGTTCATCGCCGATCTGCGCGATCTGCCGCGCCACGATCCGAAAGACTTCGAGCTCGACGTCGCCGCCGGCAAGGTGCCGTACTTCGAAGGCTGCTTGCCGATCGAGGAGATGGCCGCGCGCGGCGAAGACACGCTGCGCTACGGGCCGCTCAAGCCGGTCGGGCTGCGCGATCCGCGCACCGATAAGATTCCGTACGCGGTCGTGCAATTGCGCAACGAAGATGCCGACGGCAAATCGCTCAACCTGGTCGGCTTCCAAACGCGGCTCACGTGGCCCGCGCAAAAGGAAGCGTTCAACAAGCTGCCGGGGCTCGCGAACGCGGAGTGGCTACGGCTGGGCGTGATGCACCGCAACACATTCATCGACGCGCCGCGGCTGCTCGACGCGCAACTGCAGCTGCGGTCGCGGCCCGGTTTGTATTTCGCCGGGCAGATCACCGGCGCTGAGGGGTACGTTGAAGCAGCCGCGTGCGGCATGATGGCGGGCATCGCCGCGGCGTACGCGGCAATCGGCAGCGTTGCGCCGGCGGTCCCCGTCGATACGGCGCTGGGCGCCGTCGTCGCGCATCTGCAGAATACCGCCTCGCCGGATTTCCAACCGGCCAACGTGACGTGGACGTGGTTCTCGCCACTGCCGGGTAAACCGAATCGCGACAAACGCGCGCGCCGCGGCGCCTTGGCGGCACGCGCGCTGGAACGCATCGACGCGTTTGCCGTGCACGTCGCTCCGCGCGAATTCGCCGTGCCGTGATCGCCGCGTTCCGCGCGCTCGTCGTCATCGTTGCGCTGGCGGCGCTGGCGACGACCGCCGTCGCGCTCAGCGGGGTTGCGCAAATCGCCCGCGTCGGTCTCGAGTACAACACGTTGCCGGGCGGTCAATTCCGCGTGATCGTCGTCGACGCCGGCTCTCCGGCCGAACGGGCCGGAATCCGGCCGCGCGATCTGGTGTCGTTCGTCAGCCCGGCCGACCGGGAGATCGTCTTTAACCACGTCGCCGGGGCGCACGCGCGCTTGCGGCGATCCGACGGAACCATCTACGTCGTGACGCCGGCGCTCGTGCAAAACGATCCGCGTCGCGTGGTCGAACTGATACAAGGCGTGTTCTTCGCGCTCTTGGCGCTGCTCATCGCTGCGCGCGCGTGGCACGACGTTCAGGCGCGGCGGCTTTCCGCGGGATTTCTCTGGACGACGTTTTTCTTTGCGCCCGCCGTCGTCGCCGGAAACGTCTGGCTTCTGCGCGGGTGTTTCTACGCGACCGACGTGTTGGCGCCGCTCGGCATGGCGTCGCTCGTCTATTTCGCTACCGGCTGGCGGGCGACGCCCGTCGCGCTCGCGCGCAATCTGCGCATCGCTGCCGTTGCCAGCGGGGCCGCCTACGCGATGGTCAACATCGCCAGCGAATTTGTGGATCAAGCCACGCAGGCTGCGCTCTCCCGAGGCGTTCAGCTCGTCGAGAGCGTGGCGTGGACGCTGCTTGCGGCGCTCGTCATCGCGGGCCTCATCGGCAGCTTCCGCGTTGCGCGCGGCGCGGAGCGGCAACGCATCGGCTGGATCCTCGCTACGCTCACGGCAGCGTTTCTCCCGTGGATGATCTTCGAGCCGCTCGCCGGCCTCGGCGTGACGACGCTGCCGGAATGGCTCGCATACACGACCATTATCGTGCCGTTCGGGTTGGCGTATGCCACGCTGCGTCACCGCTGCATCGACCTCGGCTTCGCGCTTAACCGTGCGGCCGTGTTCGCCGCGACGACGGCGCTGCTCGTCGGGCTCTTCGGTGCGTTGCAATGGGGCGCCGATCAACTGCTGACGCAAGCGACGGGCCGCGAGAACTTCGCCGCGCAGATGGCGATCGCGGTCGTGGTGCTCTACGTCGTGCGCGCGTTGCGCACGCAAACCGACTCGTTCGTGGCGCGCGTGTTCTTCGCCGCGCGCCGCAAGCGCATCGATGCGATCTATGCCCTCGCGCGCGAGGTCGATGCGGTGGAAAGCCCGGAAGCGCTCGCGCCGTTCGTCGTTCAAGCGCTCGGAAGTATCGCGGCGACCGAGGTTTCCGTTTACGTCGAATCCGAGGACGTCTATGTGCGGGCTGCCGGTACCCTCGGCCCGGCGAGCGTGGCGCGCGATGCGCCGACCGTCATCGGCTTGCGCGCCACGCTGGAGCCGGTGCCGGTCCGGGCCGGCAGCGATCTCGCCGGCGCGGTTGCCTTCCCGCTCACCGTCCGCGCCCGCTTGCGCGGGGCGCTGGTTTGCGGTTTGCCTGCCGGCGACGACGAGTTCGCGCCGGACGAAAGCGAAGCGCTGATGCGGCTTGCCACCCGGATGGCGATCGCACGCGACGACTTGCTCGCGCAAGCGCTGCGCGAGCGCGTGGAATTTCTGGAGCGGGAGAACGACCTGCTCGAACGGCTTAGCCGCAACGGCAACCGCGCGCATGATGGTGCAACTGCGGCGGTCCCGGTGGAGTAGAGGGATCGGATGCGCATTCGATCGACCACGATCATCGCGGTCCTTCGCGACGGTAAGATCGCGATGGCCGGAGATGGACAAGTCACCCTCGACAAGACCGTCATGAAGCACGGCGCCCGCAAGGTGCGCCGGATCGCCGGCGGCGCCGTGATCGCCGGGTTCGCCGGGAGTGCGGCCGACGGGATCACGCTGCTCGAGAAGTTCGAGGGCAAGCTCAACGCGTCGGGCAGCAACCTGATGCGCGCCGCCGTCGACCTCGCCAAGGACTGGCGCCAAGACCGCGCGCTGCGCCGGCTCGAAGCGCTACTGCTGGTCGGCAATCCGGAACATCTGCTGGTGCTCAGCGGTACCGGTGACGTGATCGAACCCGACGAGGGTATCGCCGCCATCGGCAGCGGCGGCCCGTACGCCCAAGCCGCCGCGATGGCGCTCTTGCACCATTCCGATCTCGATGCCGAAGCGATCGCGCGCGAAGCGCTCAAGATCGCCTCGCAAATCTGCATTTACACCAACGACGACATTACGGTCGAGACGGCCTAAGCGATGCCCGAACTGCAAGATCTCACGCCGCGCCAAATCGTCGCCGAACTCGACAAATACATCGTCGGCCAAGCGAAGGCGAAACGCGCCGTTGCGATCGCCCTGCGCAATCGCTATCGCCGCGAACAGCTGCCCGAAGAGCTGCGCCGCGAAGTCATTCCGAAAAATATCTTGATGATCGGGCCCACCGGCGTCGGTAAAACGGAGATCGCGCGGCGTCTGGCCTCGCTTGCCGGCGCGCCGTTCGTCAAGGTTGAAGCGACGAAGTATACCGAGGTCGGCTACGTCGGACGCGACGTCGAGTCGATGGTGCGCGATTTGGCCGAGGCCGCGATCCGCATGGTCAAAGAAGAACGCCGCGGCGACGTCAAGGACGCGGCCGAGCACTCCGCGGTCGAACGCATCATCGACGTGCTGCACCCCGAAACGCGCACGTCGCAGCCGAGTCAGAGCAATCCGTTTGCGGCAACGCTCGGCTCGATCTTCGGCAATTCGTTCGGCGCGCAAGCCAACCAGCAGCAGCCGCAAACGCCGCCGCAGCCCGCGACGCAGCCGGCGCCGCCGCACGAATCCGAACGCATCCGTACCGAAGCGCGCGCCGATATCGAGCGCGGCTTCTACGACGTGCGCTTAATCGAGATCGAAGTCGAAGAAGCGCCGAATATGCCGATGGGCATGATGGGCGGCGGCGACGGCGCCGGCGGCGCAGGTGACATGAGCGAGATGCTCTCGGGCTTGCTGCCGAAGAAAAAGGCGCAGAAGCGCGTGACGGTCGCCGATGCGCGTCGCGTGTTCGCGCAAGAAGAAGAAGCGAAGCTGATCGACATGGATGCCGTGAAGCGCGAAGCGCTGCGGCGTGCCGGCGAACGCGGGATCATCTTCATCGATGAGATCGACAAGATCGCGACGCGCGAAGGTCGCGGGGTGGACGTGTCGCGCGAAGGCGTGCAGCGAGACATCCTGCCGATCGTTGAAGGCAGTACCGTCAACACGAAATACGGTCCGCTCGCCACCGATCACGTCCTCTTCGTTGCCGCCGGCGCGTTCCACATGAGCAAGCCGTCGGATCTCATTCCGGAACTGCAAGGGCGCTTCCCGATCCGGGTCGAGTTGGACACGCTCACCGCGGGCGATTTCGAGACGATCCTCACGCAGCCGAAAAACGCGCTGATGACCCAGTACACGGCGCTCTTGGCGGCCGATGGCGTCAAGCTCGACATCAAGCCCGACGGCATCGCGGCCATCGCCCGCATTGCCACCGAGGTCAACGAGCGCGATGAAAATATTGGTGCGCGGCGACTCCACACCGTGTTGGAGCGGGTGTTTGAGGAAATAGGCTATGCGGCGCCGGAAGTCGCGGAGACCGTCACGATCGACGCGGCCTACGTCACCGAGCGGCTGGGCGAGATTGCGTCCAGCGCCGACCTATCCAACTTCATATTATGAGGCACGCCTAAGCCGGAACCTGGCGTTGCCTCACAGACCGTGCATGGTGCATCATGCCGGAAAGAACGTCTTCTGGAGGACACCCATGGCTGATCGTATCTCGCGCGGCGAAATCATCTCGCTGCTCGCCGGCATTCCCCTGATCGCTGCGGCGACCACTGCCGTCGCCTCGGCGGCCGATGATTCGAGCGGGACCAAAGCTCAGTACAAGTACGTCGACAAATCGACCAAGGCCGGGCAGGCTTGCAAAAACTGCGCGCTCTTCAAGGCGCCGTCGTCATGCGTCGTCGTCAAGGGCCACATCGCCGCGGCCGGCTGGTGTGCTGCTTACGCCCCCAAGGCACATTAGGCAGCCTCCGTTGACAGTCGTGGGGGTGTCGTGATACAACCGCCGGAGATGCTCGTGAACGGTTTTGGGTATTTTGGCTTTTTTAGCTGGGCGATTTCGCGCCGGCGAGCCGACTCTTTGCCGTAACGTCCACGACCAGGACGACAGCTGCAAGAGCCCCTCGCCGGCGCGAGGGGCTTTTCTTTTTCTGTGATGGAGACGCGATGACGACCGCCCAGACGCAAGCCCCGACCACGACTACCCCCGCCCTGACCATGACCGCCGCCTTCGAAGGCATCGAGGGCGCATACTCACACGTGGTGCTGGAGGCCTACGCGGGCCGCCGCGGCGTGACGTTCGAGCCCCTGGGCTGCGCGTCGTTCCGCGCCGTCGCCCACGCCGTCCTGGGCGGCAAGGCCGACGTCGGCCTGCTGCCGATCGACAACGCGATCGCCGGCACGATTCGCGAAGGCTACGACGTGCTGGCCGAGTACGAACTCGATCCGCTGGCGGAGATCACGCTGCGGCTCGAACACCGGCTCGTCGGTTTGCCGGGGGCGACGCTCGAGGGCGTGCGGGAAATCGAGTCGCACGCGATCGTGCTGGCCGAGTGTGGCCGGTTCCTCGCCTCCCTGCCCGACGTCAAACGCGTTCCGGTCGGCGATACGGCGATCGCGGCCCGCGACGTGGCGGCCGCGAAGAATCCGGCCCTCGCCGCGATTTGCTCGAAAGAGGCAGCCGAGCGCTACGGTCTGGTCGAGCTGGCGGGCTCGATCGCCGATCATCCCGACAACACGACGCGCTTCTTGCTCTTCCGCGCCCCGGTTGCCAGCGGACTCGCCCGCGAGTTCGAACCGGCGGCCGCGGGCAGCGACCGCAAGACGTCGCTGATTTTCTCGGTGGCCGACAAACCGGGGGCGCTCGCGCGCTCGCTCGACGCGTTCGGTAAGCACGGCCTCAACGTCTCGAAGCTGGATTCGAAGTCGCGTCTGGGGACGAGCGAGTTCGCGTTCTACGCCGACGTCGACGGCGACGTGCGTGAAGAGCGCTTCTCCGACGCGCTGCGCGATCTCAAGGAATACACCTCGTCACTGCACATCATCGGCTCCTACGACGCCGGCACCGCACCGGCACGCGTGCGCCGCACACTCGACGTGGTGGTGGACAACTCGCCGGCCGTCGTACCGAGCGTGAGCAAGCAGAAGCAGAACTTCCCTAAGGTCACGCGCGAACCCGGACAGGCGCGCTCGAAGGTGCGCGTCGGCAACGTCGTGCTCGAAGACGGCACGTTCATCATCGCAGCGGGCCCGTGCAGCGTCGAGTCGCGCGAGCAAGTGCTCGCGGTCGCGCACGAGATCGCCGATCACGGCGCCGTGATGCTGCGCGGCGGCGCGTTCAAGCCGCGCACCTCGCCGTACGCCTTCCAGGGCATGGGCTGGGAAGGTCTCGCATTGCTCGCCGAGGCCGGCCGCGAAACCGGCATGCCGATCGTCAGCGAAGTGATGAGCGTCGATCAGGTGGAGCGCATGGGCCAGTCGGTCGATATGTTCCAGATCGGTGCGCGCAACATGCAGAACTTCGACCTGCTCAAAGCCGTCGGTAAGACGCACATCCCGGTGCTGCTCAAGCGCGGCATGTCGGCGAGCCTCGACGAATTGCTCAGCGCTGCCGAGTACATCCTCTCCGAAGGCAACCCCGACGTCGTGCTGTGCGAACGCGGGATCCGGACGTTCGAAACGGCGACGCGTAACACGCTCGATCTCTCGGCCGTCGCCGTGCTGCGTGAAAAGACGCACTTGCCGATCATGGTCGATCCGTCCCACGGCGTCGGCGTGCGCCGCTGGATCCGTCCGCTCTGCCGCGCGGCAAAAGCGGTTGGCGCGAACGGCATCCTGATCGAAGTCCACCCGAACCCGGCTGTTGCCTTGAGCGATGCCGATCAGGCCCTGACGTTTGCGGACTACGAAGAGATCGTCGCCGATCTCGCGCGGATTCCGTTCATCCAAGATGGAGTTTAACGCTACCGTCGCTCCGGCAAAAAAGATCGGTGCGGAGGCGCCGCATATTCCGGGTGACAAGTCGATCTCGCACCGTGCCGTGATTTTTGCGGCGATGGCCGAGGGCGAATCGCACGTGACCAACCTTGCGCCGGGTGAGGATGTCGCATCGTCGATGCGCTGCGTCGCCGCTCTCGGCGCCATGGTCGAACACGACAACACGAGCGTTCGGATCACCGGCGGCGCATGGCGTTCCCCGCAGGGCGTGCTCGACTGCGGCAATTCCGGCACCACGATGCGGCTCCTGATGGGCGCGCTGGCGGGCCGCGAAGTGTCGGCCACGCTCGACGGCGACGACTCGTTGCGGCGCCGGCCGATGCGCCGGGTCGCGGAGCCCTTGCGCGAACTCGGCGCGGAGATCGAGACCTCCGAAGGCACGGCGCCGGTGCACGTAGGCGCGAACCACCCGCTGCACGGCGGGCACATCCAATTGCGCGTTGCCAGTGCGCAACTTGCGAGTTCGCTCACGCTCGCGGCGACCGGCGCGACGGGGCGCACCACGATTTCGGGTGCGGGCAGCGCGCGCGATCACACGACGCTGATGCTGCCGCACTTCGGGGTCGAGGTTCGGCGTGAGGGCGACGACATCGTCATCGATGGACCGCAACATTTTCGCGCCGCCGATTTTCACGTGCCCGGCGATCCGTCGGCCGCGGCATTCTGGCTGGCGGCCGCCGCCATCGTGCCGAACAGTACCATTACCGTCCACCACATCAACCTCAACCCGACGCGCCTGGGCTTCGTCGCCGCACTGGAACGCATGGGCGCGGACATCACGACGACCGTTGATTCCGAAGAACCCGAACCGATGGGCCGGATCGAATTGCGCGCGCGACCGCTGAAGGCGATTGCGATCGAAGCAGCGGACGTGCCCGCGATTCTGGACGAATTGCCGCTGCTCGGCATCGTTGCGGCGTATGCTGCGGGTACGACGACCGTGCGCGGCGCGCGCGAATTGCGGGTGAAAGAAAGCGATCGCATCGCCGTGCTCGTGCGGGGTTTGCGCGAACTCGGCGGTTCGGTGACCGAAGTGGACGATGGGTTCGACGTGACCGGCGGCGCGCCGCTGCACGGCGCGACGGTGGAAAGCGGCGGCGATCATCGGCTTGCAATGGCGTTCGCGATCGCCGCGCTCGGCGCGAGCTCACCCGTGACGATCGAAGATGCCGGCTGCGTGGCGATTTCGCATCCGTCGTTCTTCACCGACTTGGAGAAGCTGTGTCAAGCGTAACGGCGGAATCCGTCGTCGATGCGTATACGAAACGCTTCGCCGTCGTCGGTCAGCCGATCTCGCATTCGCGCTCGCCGGAAATTTTTGCGGCGCTCTCGCGTGTCTCGGGCGTGCCGCTCTCGTACGAGCGCCTCGAACTGACGCCGGAGGCGTTCGACCGCGCGTTTGCCGATGCGCGGGAAGACTTCGACGGCTGGAACGTGACCGCGCCGCATAAGGCACGGGCGCTGGCCGCGGCCGACACCGTCACCGATGAGGCCCGCTTGGTCGGAGCGGCAAATGTCATCACGTTTCGCGACGGCGATGCGTATGCGGCGAATACGGACGTCGGCGCGGTGATCTCGTTGTTGCGTTCGCGCAAAATCGACCCGGCGGGTCAAGTCGTGACCGTGCTCGGCGCGGGCGGCGCGGCGCGTGCGACCGTCGTCGCACTCGTGCAAATGGGTGTCAAGCGCATCGTGATCGCCAATCGCACGATCGAACGCGCCCACGCGCTGATCGCGGATCTGCGCGACGCCGCGGGAGCGACCGAACTCGCGGCCGGCGATCCGGTTGCCTCGAGCGTGGTGATCAACGCCACGAGCAACGGCGCGGCGGTCGCCGCTGCCGTGAGCGCCGCTCTGCCCGGCGGCTGGTGCGTCGATCTGCAATATAAGCCGGCCGACACGCCGTTCGTGCAAGCGGCGCGGGCCGCCGGTCACCATGCGGTCAACGGCACGCACATGCTCGTCGCGCAAGCGATCGCGACGTTCTACCTTTGGTACGGCGACGACGTGCGCTTCGGACGCGGTGCCGAAGCCGAACTGACGACCCTCGTGGAGGCCCCCTAACACATGGCTAGGTTGCGGTATCTTACCGCCGGTGAATCGCACGGTCCGGCGCTGAGCGGAATCTTGGAAGGCATGCCGGCCGGCATGCCGCTGACGCTCGAAGACATCCACGCCGATTCGATCCGGCGCAAGATGGGCTACGGCCGCGGCAACCGCATGAAGATCGAGACGGACGATGTCAAGATCCTCGCGGGCGTTCGGCGCGGTGAGACGCTCGGCAGCCCGATCGCGCTCTACATCGAAAACCGCGATCATCAGAAGTGGCTCGATATTATGGCGATCGAACCGCGCGAAGGGGTGGCTGCGCGCGCGGTCTACATTCCCCGCCCGGGACACACCGATCGCGTCGGCGGCCTGAAATACGACCGCCCGGACATGCGCGACATCCTCGAGCGCGCCAGCGCGCGCGAAACGGCAATGCGCGTCGCGCTCGGTGCGATCGCCCGGCGCCTGCTCGCCGAACTCGGCATTTCCGTGGCGAGCCGCGTCGTGCGCATCGGCGAAGTCGTCGATGAAACGCCGCTCGATGCGGATATCGCGACGCTCAATGCGCGCGTCGATGAATCGCCGGTGCGCGTGCTCGATCCGCATGCGGCCGAGCGGATCGTGCAGCAGATCGATACCGCGCGCGAAGCCGGCGACACGCTCGGCGGCGTGTTCGAAGTCGTCGCCGGCGGATTGCCGATCGGCCTCGGCTCGCACGCCCAGTGGGACCGGCGCCTCGATGGTAGGATCGGCGAAGCCTTTCTTGCGCTCAACGCGATCAAGGGCGTCGAGCTGGGACTCGGATTCCGTGGTTCGGCGTTGCCGGGTTCCGCCGTGCACGATGCATACTTTCCCGGTGAGAATGGGGAACTCACGCGCTACGGCAGCAATCGTGCCGGCGGCATCGAGGGCGGGATCAGCACCGGGCAGCCGATCGTGGTGCGCGTTGCGATGAAGCCGATCTCCACATTGATGAAACCGCTGCCGTCGGTCGATCTCCGTTCGGGCGAGGCGACGAACGCGTACATCGAGCGCAGCGACGTATGTGCGGTGCCGGCGGCAGCCGTGATCGGCGAATCGCTGCTCGCACTCGTGCTCGCCGACGCCGTCCTCGAGACGTTTCCGGGCGACACGATCGGGATGCTGCGCGACTACGTCGGCGCCTGGCGGGAGAAGATCCGTGCCCGCTGATCCGGTTCGGCACATCCTGTTTTGCGGTACCGCCGGTTCCGGTAAGACGACGGTCGGCGCGCTCGTTGCGCGTGCGCTCGGGCGCGAATTCATCGATGTCGACCGCGCCGTCGAACGCGCGGCCGGGGTCAGCGTTGCGGCCATCTTTGCGCGCGACGGTGAAGCGGCGTTCCGCGTGCGCGAGCGCGCGGCGTTCGTGCGCGCGCTCGAGGCCCCGAAGCCGGCCGTGATCTCGCTCGGCGGCGGCGCACTCGAAGACGATGCCACGATGGCGGACGCGCGCCGGCACACGCTGGTGTGGCTCCGGGCCACGGTCCCGACGCTGGCGACGCGGTTGTCCGGCAACGGCGACCGGCCGTTGCTCACGGGCGACCCGCTGGCAAAGCTGCAGGCGCTGGCAGCTGCGCGCGAGCCGCGCTATCGCCAGGCCCACGTCATCATCGACGCGTCGCTTGCGCCCAAGGGCGTGGCGGCATCGGTGCTGGAAGCGCTGCGCGCGACCGACCTCGTCGGAGAACGCGCGTGATCGCGGGCAACGTGCAGCGCGTACGCGTCGATCTCGGCGACGAGCGCTCCTACGACGTCGCGATCGGGGCGGGCGCCATCGATGAACTCACCGCGATCGACGCGCGCACGGTCGTCGTCCTCTACGACGTCGCGGTCGAGCCGCTGGCGCAAACGATCATCGCGGAATTCGGCTCGCGCGTGGCGTTCCAGCGCGGGCTCGTCGGCGGCGAAGACGTCAAAACGTGGGGCCTGGCGGGCGACATCTTCGACTGGCTGGCCGATGCGCACATCGATCGCGATACGGTGCTGATCGCCGTCGGCGGCGGCACCGTGACCGACCTCGGCGGTTTCGTCGCGGCGACCTACCTGCGCGGGCTGCGCTGGTGCGCGGTCCCGACCACGCTGCTCGCGGCAGTCGATGCGGCGGTCGGCGGAAAGACCGCGATCAATCTCGGCGCGGGCAAGAACCTGGTCGGCGTCTTCCACCACCCCTCGTTCGTCGCCATCGATCCGGCCGCGTTCGCCACCCTCGATCCGCGCGATGTTGCCGCCGGCGTGGGAGAAGCGCTCAAAACGGCACTCGTCGCCGATCCCGAACTCTTCGTGTATCTCGAGCGCAACATGGGCCGCGCGCTCGCGGCCGATCCCGAAGTGCTGGCGATAACCGTCGCGCGCTGCGTTGCCGCGAAAGCGCGCGTGGTTGCGGGCGACGAGCGCGAGCGCGACGACACCGGCGCCGGTGGCCGGGCGATCCTGAACTTCGGCCACACCGTCGGCCACGCGCTCGAGAAGACGTGCGGTTACGGTGCCTTGCGGCATGGTGAGGCCGTGGTGCTCGGCATGCGCGCGGCGCTCGCGCTCTCGCGTGAACGTGGCCTCGCGCCGGCCCTTGCGGACCGCATCGAAACGCTGGTGAACGCGATTCCCACGCCGCATCCGGAGGCGGCGCATGATGCGGTGATCGCGGCGACGGCATCGGACAAGAAGCGCAAGGCCGGAAAAGTGCGCTTCATCCTCATCCGCGACATCGCCCAACCGTACATCGTTGACGATGTCAACGAGGCGTCCGTGCGCCGGGCGTTGACGGCGCTGGCGTGACGATCTTCGTCGTTCACGGTCCCAACCTCAACCTGCTCGGCGAACGCGAACCAGCGGTCTATGGAACGTTGACGCTGGACGATCTCAACGCCAAGATCCGGGCGCACGGCCGCACGCGCGGGTGCGAGATCCGGACCTACCAATCCAACCACGAAGGCCGCCTGCTCGATGCCCTCCAGCGCGCCCGCCACTGGGCAAACGGCGTCGTGATCAATCCCGGCGCCTACGGCCACACGTCGTACGCGCTGCGCGATTGCATCGCCGGCATCAAGCTTCCCACCGTGGAAGTCCACCTCAGCGACGTCGAGGCGCGCGAACCGTTCCGCAGAATCTCAACGATCGCCGACGTGTGCATCGGCAAGATCTCCGGTCGCGGACCGCAGTCCTATCTCGACGGGATCGACCTGCTCCTCAAATCGGGCGGCTGAGCGCGGAGGAGCGCTCGAGGCCTCGCTTCCGTTCGAGGCCCCGCGCGGCGTTCGGTTAGATGGACGCGCCGACTTCGCTCCGGAATTGCTGGAGTATGAGCGATGTCGCTGCGGCGATCTGGTTCTGGATGTCGTATTCCGTGAGTCCGTTGGAAAGGGTCGCCGTCGACGTCGAGCTCGTTCCGCCGCTGCCGCTTTGGCTTTGTCCCGAAACGGTCGCTTGTGCGGTCTGCACATCTTGAAGAAACGCCGACTGTTGGGTCGGGGTGAGCACGGCATCGATTTGCGCCAAGACATCGGACTGCGAGGTGCCGTTGGCTTGCGCGTTCTGGAGGATCGTATCGATCTTCGATTTCTGATCGTCGGTCAGACTGAGGTTCGATAGCGAGTCGCCGGCCGTACGGCTCGAGTTTTGCGAACCGGGCGGCGGCAAGTTTTGCAGATCGGTTGCAAACGTCGCTTGCTGTGATGTCGTAAGGACGGCACTGATCTTTGCGTTGATCTGATCGAGCGTGAGTCCTTGCGACTTCGCATCTTTGAGGATCTGCGCGATCTGCGACTGCTCGTCCGAGGTGAGGTTGAGATTCGCGAATGGCCCGTTCGGATCGGTGAATGGGCTGCGGCCCGCCGGCGGTCCCTGCGTCGGCTGCGTGCTCGACGACGAACTCGAGTTGCTGGGATCGCTGGTTTGTGCGGCGATATCGCTTTGCAGCGTCGTTTGTTGCGCCGGCGTGAGGATCGCGTTGATTTCTTGCTGGACTTCCGATTGCGAGAGTCCCTGGGTTTTCGCATTCTGGAAGATCGAGCGGATTTGCGTGCGCTGGTCTTCGGTCAGATTGAGGTTCGCAAACGGCCGGAGGCTCGTACTCGACGAGCCGGCCGTCTGCGACGTACTGCCGAAGAGCGAGGCGCTTTGAACGCCGTAACTCATTGGGCGGGTTGTCCTTTCTGGTAATAGGCAAACCGCTGCGAAGCCGAACAAACGGCACCGGCGGTCCCCCTTCGGTATCCGGTCGATTGCTTGGCCCCCGCTGTGAGAAGTTCCAAGATTGGGAAGTTAACCAAATCAAGACCGGCGTTCGCGCATTCTGGGAAGTTTTTGGGAAGTTTTCGTGGTGAAGTCCAAGCAGATAAGGCGAAGATAGCAAGCGTGGTAGAGCAACTCAGGCCCCGCGTTGCGGTCGTCGATGATGAAGCGCATCTGCGCGACGTCCTCGAGATCGGTCTGGCGCAAGAGGGCTTCGACGTGCGTACTGCGGCCGATGGTCCGGCGGGCCTCGGTTTGGTGCGCGAGTGGGAACCGGAGTGCATCATCCTCGACGTGATGATGCCGAAGATCGACGGACTCGAGATGATTCCGATGATTCGCCGGCTCACGCAAGTGCCGATCATCATGCTCACGGCCCGCGGCGACGTGCGCGATCGCATCGATGGCCTGAAAGCCGGCGCCGACGACTACGTCTCGAAGCCGTTCGATTTGGGCGAGCTCGCCGCGCGGTTGAACAGTGCCTTGCGCCGTCCGATGCTCAAGCGCGTGCACAACCTGCGTTTTGCCGATCTCGAACTCGATCTCGACTCGCGCAGCGCGCGCCGCGGCGGCCGCTGGATTTCGTTCTCCACGCGAGAGTTCGATCTCGTGGCCACGCTGATGAAACATCCGCAGCGCGTGTTCACGCGCGAAGAGCTGCTCGATCTCGTGTGGGGCATCGATCGGGACGTCACGCGCAATACGGTCGAGACCTACATTTCCTACGTTCGCGCGAAGGTCGACGTGCCGGCCGAGGCGCGGCTGATCCATACCATTCGCGGCGTCGGCTATTCGATTCGCAGCGATTCGCGATGACGTCGCTGCGGCGGCGCTTGACGATCTCGTATACGATGATCGTCGGCGCCTTCATCGGCCTCGTGGCGATCGTGTTGACCTGGGTTGCCTTCGACGCGGCCGTCCGTCCGATCGGCGATGCGATCGCGCTTGTCGCAAGCGAAACACGCAGCTACGTCGCGACGTCGCCCGAGATCTCGCCGGACGTGCTGGCGGAGCGCGTGCGCACGCTCGTCGCGCGAGCCGACGTGCGGGTCTTCGTGATGCGTCCGGGCGGGCCGGGCGGCGGCTTCGGTCCGCCGCCGGGTGACCCGGGCGCTCCACGCTACCCGGGTGCGCCGGGCATTCCGCGATTTCCCAATGCTCCGGTTGACGCCGGCCCGGATCGCGCCTTTGCGACGTTTGCGGGGGTGCACGGCGAATTCGTGCGCGTCGGCGGAACGGAAATCGCCATCGTGCCCGATCGGATGGTGCTCGAAGCGCGGGCGCGGGAGTTCCTCGCGATCCTCGTTGCGGTACTGCTGCTCGCACTGGTTGCGGCGTGGCTCATCGCGCGCTGGATTGCCGCGCAAGCGGTGGCGCCGCTGATCGCCGTCACCGCGGAATTGCGCCGCTTCGCGGGCGGCGACTTCACGCCGAACGCGATTCCGCTCCGCGGCATGTCGGACGTCGGCCAGCTGATCGAGGCCTATAACGGTGCCGCCAGGCAAGTCGCAGCGGCGTTCGACGAGCGGGAGCGGGGCGAGGGGCGCATGCGGCGGTTTCTCGCCGACGCCGGCCACGAACTGCGCACCCCGCTCTCGATCGTCACGGCGTACATCGAAGTACTACGCAAGGGCGGCGCCGACGATGCGGACGTGCGCGCGAAAGCATTCGGGACGCTCGCGACCGAGACGACGCGCATGCGGCATCTCGTCGATCGTCTCGTTGCGTTGGCGCGCCTCGAACAGCCGGAGACGACGCAGCCTGCCGTCGTCGATGCCGGCGTGCTGGCCACCGATGCGGTGGCCGCGATCGTGGCGGCCCGCGGCGGCGACGTCGTCTGCGACGTGGAATCCGGAACGTTCGTCTTAGCCGACCCGGCCGATCTGCACGAAGCGATCGCGAACCTCGTCGATAACGCCGTCAAGTACGGTGCTGGCAGCCGCGTCCGCGTCGTGGTGGAACACGCGCGCAATGCCGTTGCCGTCCGCGTGATCGACGGCGGTCCGGGCATCGCGCCCGCGGACCGCGAGCGTATCTTCGAGCGTTTTTATCGCGGCGCCGCGCAGGCCGAAGCCGAAGGTTCCGGTTTGGGACTAGCGATCGCCGCGCGCGCTGCTACGCGCGCCGGCGGCGAACTTTCGCTCGAGCGCAGCGCACCGGGCGAAACCGTGTTTGTGCTGCGCCTGCCGCTTTACGTGGCGGCAACGGTGCGCTGAACCCCCCGGCGCGCCCGATAGGTTATACTAGGTGTCCATGGCCTATCTCCGCGAGATCATCACCGAGGGCCACCCGACCTTGCGCAAGGTTGCGAAGCGGGTGAGCTTGGGTGAGATTGCCGACCCGATTTTCCAGCAGCTCCTCGACGATATGTTCGAGACGATGTACCATGCCCCGGGGATCGGCTTGGCCGCACCGCAGGTCAATATTAGCAAGCGCATCTTCACCGTCGATTTGCAGGATGAGGATGAGGCGCACGGCCCGCTCGTCGTGATCAACCCGAAGTTCACCGTGACCGAGGGCGAGATCGAGGCGACCGAAGGCTGCCTCTCGGTCCCCGGAATGGTCGGCGAGATGACGCGTTTCGAGCACGTCGTTTGCACCGGGCTCGACCGCCACGGGAAGAAGATCGAGCTCGACGGCGTCGGACTCTTCGGGCGCTGCCTGCAGCACGAGATGGATCATCTCGACGGCATTCTCTACATCGACAAGGCGCAGAACATCCGTCCCGCCGCGACGGATGAGGAGATTGCGGAAGCTGAAGCGGCGTTGACGCGCTGAAGGCTGTATTTTTTGGGACCAGCCCCTTCGCGGTTCCCGCGCTCCAACGGCTATCGTCCCGCGCCGATGTCCTCGCGGTCGTTACGCAGCCCGATCGACCCGCGGGCCGCGGACAACAGCTGACCGCAACGCCGGTGAGCGTGGCCGCGCAAGCGTTGGGCATCCCGGTTCTCACGCCGGTGAACCTGCGCGCGTTCGTCGCCGACCTGGCCGCACTGGCACCCGATCGCTGCGTCGTCGCGTCCTACGGGCGCATCGTTCCGCAAGCGCTGCTCGATGTCGTGCCGCTATGGCTGAATATTCATCCCTCGCTGCTTCCGCTCTATCGGGGCGCGACGCCGATTCAATCGGCGATTCGCGACGGGCGCACCGTAACGGCCGTGTCGATCATCGCGATGAATGCGGGCATGGATACGGGCGATCTGCTCGCGCAGACCGAGCCGTTGGCGATCGCCGATGACGAAACGTACGGCGAACTGCACGACCGCCTAGCCGACATCGGCGCCGAACTGCTCGGCGACGTGCTCGACGCCGATGCGCGCGGGGAATCGTTTCCCAATCCGCAGTCGCAGCGCGCGAGCGATCTCGGCATCGACGACTACGAGATCGCCGCCACGGCCACGCGGCCCTTCGGCAAAGAAGACCGCATCTTGCCGCCGTATGCTACGGCGCGTGAAGCAATCGATCGCATCCGCTCGCTCGCACCGAGCCCGGGTGCGCAACTCATCGGCGGGCTGCGGCCCGTCGTCGGCACCACCGCGCTGCCGTCGTTCAAAATTTTGCGCGCGCACATCAGTCATGAATCGCCGCTGGCCGACGGCCGCGACGTTCCCAGCGGCACCGTCGTCGCCCATCGCGGCTACCTCTACGTGCGTGCCAACGATGCCTGGATCGTGGTCGATGAAGTCGTGCCGGCGGGCAAGCCCGCAATGCCGATGAAGGCGTTTGCGAACGGCCGTCGCATCGACGACGTGTACGTGCCGGAAGACGATGTGGTGGACGGTCTCGGCGCGCTGCGCTTCCGCGAACGCGCCGGCGAGTTGCTCGCGCGATGACGACGGCTTTGCGTCCCGCGCCGAGCGCGCGCAACGTTGCGTTTGCCGTCATCCGCGACGTGTTCGGTCCCGAAGGCCGCGGCGCGGCCGAGTCGCTCGACCGGCATCTGCGCAAATCGTCGCTCGATCCGCGCGATCGCGCGTTCGTGACCGAGCTGGCCTACGGCACGATCGAACGCCGGCGCTGGCTCGATTGGCAACTCGAACCGTATCTCGGCGCGCGCGCCGCGAAGCTGCCGCAGATGATCGCCGAGATCTTGCGCTTGGGAACCTATCAGCTGCGCGCGATGCGCGTGCACGAATACGCGGCCGTATCGGAGAGCGTGCAATTGGCGCGCCGGTTTGGTCATCCCGGAACGGCGGGGCTGGTGAACGCCGTGCTGCGGCGCGTCTCGACCGATCCCGAACGGCCGGTGACGGCCGAAGATTTCCCCTCGCCGGACGACCTACTCGGCACGCGTGAGTCGCTGCCGACGTGGCTCGTGCGAATGTGGCGCGAACGTTTCGGCGAGGATCGTCTCGACGCGATTCTCGCCGGCGTGAACGGGCCGGCGGCCACGGGTTTGTCGATCGACCGGCGGCGCACGACGCGCGACGAGACGATCGCGCGGCTCGCCGAGTACGGCATTACCGCACTGCCGTCCGCCTTTGCACGTGATGCCGTGATCGTGACGGGCGGCGTGCCGACGCCTGCCCTGCGCGAAGCGCTCGGCGATCGCGCCGAACTGCATTCCGAGGCGGCGTGTTTTCCGGTCGACCTGCTCGACCCGCAGCCGGGCGAGCGCATTCTCGAAGCGTGCAGCGGCCGCGGCAACAAGACGTTGCAGTTGGCAAGTGCGATCGGCGATCGCGGCACGATCGTGGCGATCGATACGGACGGGAAGAAGATTGCCCGCGCCCAGGCGCGGCTCGCCGAAGCACGGATCACGTCGGTTGAATTGCGCACGGCCGACGCGAGTACGCTCGACGGCAGTGAGACCTTCGACGCAATCCTCGTCGATGCGCCGTGTTCGGGGATCGGCATCATCGGCCGCCAACCGGAAGCGCGCTGGCGCAAACTCCCCGACGACGGCGCGCGCTTGGCGCCGCAGCAGCGCAGCCTCGCCGATGCCGCCGCGCGCGCGCTCGCGCCGGGCGGCCGGCTCGTGTACGCTGTCTGCTCGACCGATCCGCGCGAAGGTGAAGGCGTGATCGACCCGTTCCTGGCCGATCATCCCGAGATCGAACGCACGCCGTTGCCGGAGCGCTACGCACCGTTTGCGACGCCGGCCGGCGACGTGCTCGTGCCGCCGGGCATCGATGGGCGCGACGGCTTCTTCATCGCGGTCATGCGCCGGCGGTGAACGCGATTGCGCGTTTCGAACAACTGTGTGCGCGCGTGGTCGAAGGCACGTTTGCACGCATCTTTCCGAGTGCGCTCGAACCCGCGCAGGTCGGGCGTAAGCTCATCGCCGCGCAGGCGGCGGCGCCGACCGATACGTTTCTCGTGCGCGTACACCCGGTCGATTACGCCCGTTTCGCGAGCGATCGCACGTTTCTCGAAGCGCGCTGGAGTGCGATGCTGCGCGAGAGCGCACCGGAGCGCGAGTCGCCGCACGCGATCTTGCACGAAGATCCGGACATCGTCGCCGGTTCGGTGACGATCGAAGCCCTGGTCGACGATCGGCCGGTGGTGCTTTCGCTCGTGCACTCGGGCGAGGTGATCGCGCTCTTCGACGGCTTGCGCATCGGCCGCAACGACGACAACGACGTGACGATCGCCGATGGCCGCGTGTCGCGTCACCACGCGCGCATCGTGCTCGACGGTGCCGGCTTCGCTATCGAAGATCTGCAGTCGTCGAACGGGACCTTCGTCGATGGCGCCCAGGTGCAGCACGCGCGCTTACACGCGGGCGCCTCGATCGTCGTCGGCGAGACGGTGCTCGAGATCCGTGGCTGACCCGCGCTACGCGACCTTGGCCGTAACGGCCGGCCTCGCCGTGTTCGTGCTGCTGGTCCGCGACCGGCGGGGCGCCCCGCCCCGGCCGGCTCTCGACGCCGTGATCCCGGCCGGCATCGAATTGGTCGTGGACGACGGGGCCACGATCGCCACGCGACGCTTGGGCCGGCGGATTCTGGTCGGGCGCGCACCCAGCGCCGACGTTCGAATCGACGATCCGCGGGTGAGCCGCTTGCACGCGCGGATCGAAATGCGAGATGATGGCGTGTACGTGGAAGATTTGGGCAGTCGGAACGGCACCCTCGTCGACGGCGAACCGGTGGTGAGCAGTCGCCAGCTTGCTAACGGCGATGAAATCACGATTGGCACGGCATCCATCATTTTCCGAGGTGTCGGTTCATGGAAATAGCGGTCGGTTCGAAACCGGGGGCTGGGACGCGTGGCAACGTTGACGCGCACGTCGCGGAAGTTATTGCTCCCGGCGTCGTGCTGCTCGCCGTTGCCGAAGGTTTCGGATCCGTGCGCGGTCAGGCCGCGCCGCTCGTGGCCGCACTCGCCGTGCGCGACGCGCTCCGCCACCGGGTCCGTCCGGACGGCCGCGATGCCCGCGCGGCCTTGCTCTCAGCCTTTGCCAGCGCCAACGCGCGCGTCTTCGCACACTCCGGCAGCCACGACGATTTTGTGGCGTCCGGTTCGTCGATCTCGGCTGCGCTGATCGTGGGCGATCGGGCGCATATCGCGCACGTCGGCGGAACCCGCGCGTATCTCTGCCGCGACGGTTCGCTGATGGCGCTCACGACCGACGACGAACTCGGCGGCGACGATTGGGTGTCGGCCTGGACCAGCGTGCCTACCGAAGCGCTCGCCGGCCCGTTGCTCACGCGCACGCTCGGCACGCAAGCGACGCTCGACGCAACCGTCACCAACGTGCGCTTGATGCACGGCGATGCGCTCGTGCTTGCGACCGCCGGCTTCCACAAGGCGATTTCTAACGACGAGATCGCCTATGCGTTGCGCACGACCGATTCATCGGAATCCGTCACGCAGCGCCTGCTCGAAACCGGCAACATGCGCGGCGCGAGTTTCGGCGGTACCGTGATCGTCGGCCGTTCGCTCACCGAGGCATCGCCGCCGGCCGACGCCGGCAAGAACTTCAACGTGCGCACCGCAGCGGTCGCGCTAACGGTGCTGGTGATCGCCTCGCTGATCGCGGCGGCGATCTTCCACGTGTTTCTCCAACCCTAACGGGCGCTAGAGGTTGCCGCGACGGGCTTGTTCCTTTTCGATCGATACGAAGAGCGCTTTGAAGTTGCCTTTGCCGAACGAGAGCGCGCCGTGCCGTTGGATGATTTCGAAGAACAGCGTCGGGCGGTCTTGCAGCGGCTTGGTGAAGATCTGCAGCATGTAGCCCTGATCGTCGCGGTCGACGAGGATGTTCAAGTCGCGCAGCGTCGCGATGTCTTCATCGATCTCGCCGACGCGCGCGCTCAAGTCGTCGTAGTATGACGCCGGCGTCGCGAGCAGTTCCACGCCGTTCGCCTGCAAAGCGCGCACGGTAGCGACGATGTCGTCGGTGGCAATCGCGACGTGCTGCACGCCCGCGCCGCCGTACGAATCGAGATATTCTTCGATCTGCGAGCGTTTGCGGCCGTGGGCGGGCTCGTTGATCGGCAGTTTGATCGTGCCGGTCGCATTGCGCATCACCTTCGAGCGCAACGCCGTGTATTCGGTTGAGATGTCGCGGTCGTCGAAGCTGATCAGCTCCTGGAAATCGAACGCTTCGGCATAGAAGCGGCACCAGTGGTCCATCTCATCCCAGCCGACGTTGCCGACGCAGTGGTCGATGGCGAGTAAGCCCACCGGCGCGTTTGCGTGCGCGGGGCTATCCCAGGCGACGAAGCCCGGCCAGACGCCGTCCGTGCCGGAGCGCTCGACGAACGTGTGGATCGTGTCGCCATACGTGCGCACCGCGAGCGCGAGCCCCGGCACCGGAACGGCGCCGTGCGCGACCACGTGGCGGAAGGCCGCCGCGGCATCGGGGGTGACGAAGGCGACGCTGCGCACACCGTCGCCGTGGCGCGCGACGTGGTCGTTGATCGGCCCGCCGGGCCGCAAGGCCGAAGTGAGAACCAGCCGGATGGCGCCTTGGGCCACGACATACGATGCGCGGTCGGTGAGACCGGTTTCGGGGCCCGCGTAGGCGAGCGGCCGGAATCCGAGCGCGGTGATATAGTATTCCGCGGCTTGCTTCGCGTTGCCGACCCATAGCTCGAGGTGGTCGAAACGCAGGGTGCCGCCGTCATAGGCGACGACGGGGAGCGGCGCGGTCATCGTCATACTACTAAGATACCGCGCATCATGCGCGAACGCGGCGGCCGTCCCGCAATAAACGGTTAAACAATGAGGCTCCCGCGGCAGAAGATGGCGCAAATCGCACTAGATGCAATCGACCGTGAAATTCTGATCGCCCTTCAGGCGAACGCTCGTCTGCCGAACAACGATTTGGCCGCGGCCGTCGGCCTCTCGCCCTCGCCTTGTTTGCGGCGGGTCCGGCGCCTGGAGAAGCTCGGTGTGATCACCGGTTATAGCGCGCTCTTGAACCGCACGCGCGTCGGCGTCGGCTTGACGGCCTTCGTCAGCGTGGACATCGAACGGAACCGCAAGGCCGAGACCGACCTCCTGCGCGCGCAGATCCAAGCGCTGCCCGAAGTGGTGGCGGCGCACATCGTCACCGGCGATTCGGATTTCTTGCTCGAAGTCGCGACGGCCAACCTCGAAACGTTTTCGCAGTTCGTGCTCGGCACGCTCAACAAGCTGCCCGGGGTCAAGGGCGTGCGCTCGAACATCTCGCTCGACGTGGTGAAGCACGCCGCCGCGTTGCCGATTCCGGCGATCGAACGCAACCCGCAATGACGCTCGACCGGGTGCGCCCGCTGCTGCCGATGCTGCTGGCGCTGGTCTTCGCCGCGGCCATGTTTACGCTCGCCGCGCCGCACGCGCTCGGTGCGCCGTGGGTCTGCGGCTTGCTCGCCGTTTTGGCGCTCGTGTGGGTAGCGCTGCAGCCGCCCGCGACGTCGCGCGACGATACGTTGCCCGCACTCGCGATCGCGATCGCCGCGCTCGGCGTGCTGCTGGTCGCGCGCCTTTCGCCCGACCTCGCGGCGAAGCAACTGCTCTGGCTTGCGTTCTCGCTCGTGCTCGCGCTCGCGGCCGGTCCGGCGTTCACACGCTTCCGCGTGCTTTCCGCCTACACGTACGTGTGGATCGTCGTCGCGATCGTGCTCTTCGTGCTGCTCGCGCTCTTCGGTCAGGAAGTGAACGGTGCGAAGTTGTGGATTCGCATCGGCGGCGCCCAATTCGAGCCGGTCGAAGTGATCAAACTGCTCGTCGTGCTGTTCATGGCGTCGTATCTTGCGGGAACAGCCGACGTCATCGAGCGCACCAAACCGTGGTCGTTGCGCGCGAACGCGAAATATCTCGGCCCGCTGTTCATCGGCTGGGGCGTTTCGATGGCGATCCTCGTGCTCGAACGCGATCTCGGGATGGCGATGCTGTTGCTCTCCACGTTCGCCGCGATGCTCTATGTCGCCACGCGGCGCATCGATTTAATCGTCGGCTGCACCGCGATCTTTGCCGGCGCGATGTGGTGGGCGGCAACCCACTTTCACTACGTGCAAGCACGCATCGCCGTTTGGCACGATCCGTTTCGCGATCCGTACGGCGCCGGTTATCAAGCGATGCAGTCCCTGTTTTCGCTCGCAGCCGGCGGGCTGTTCGGTACCGGCTATCACGCCGGGCGCCCCGACTTCATCCCCGACGTCGCGACCGACTACGTCTACGCGGCGTACACCGAGGAGTGGGGCGCGGTCGGTGCGATCGTGTTGTGCGCGGCGTTCCTGGCGCTGATCTTGCGCATGCTCGCGGTCGCGCAGCGCCAGCCCGATCTCTACGCCAAACTGCTTGCGACCGGACTCGCGGCGACGCTCGGTTTTCAGGTGATCATCATCGTGGGCGGCGTGCTGCGCGTCTTCCCGTTAACCGGGATCACGCTGCCGTTCGTATCGTACGGCGGGAGCTCGCTGGTGACCAACTTTTTGCTCGTCGCCTTGGTATGGGCAATTTCCGGCGAACGTCGAAAAGCGCCCGAGTGAGGGGAGTCTCGACGGCCTTCTGGTCTATCGTTCTCGTCGGCGCCACCGTTTCTATTGGTGCGGGCTTTGTCGGCGGTCGCTCGATTGGCTCGGCGGGCGCTCTACCGGTCGCCGAGGCGCACAAGGGCGATGACTTGCCGGCCCCGATCCGCCAGCATCTCCTGCGGCGTTCGCTCTTCGGCGCGCACTCGTTCGATGCGGCCGGTGCGGCGGATCCGTACGGCGATCCGGAACTCGGCGTGAGCGAGCGTACGCGTTCGACCTCTGCTTTCGACCCGCGCAACGACCGGGCCAAGATCGCGGTGATCGTGGTCGACGCGGGTCGCGTCGGGCCGGGTCTCGACAAGTTCGTCAGTTCGCCGCTCCCTTACACGATGGCAATTGCGCCCGGCGACGACGATGCGCAAGCGACGGCCGAAGCGATCGTTGCCGCCGGCAAGACCGTCGTGGTCGATGCATCGCAAACGACGCCCGCGCACGTGGCCGCGCTCTTGCATGCCGGCGCCCGCGGCGTGATCGCGTCGCTCGACGAGCAGCGTGCAAACGATCTGCTGCGCGGGATCGATCGCAACGCGTTCGTGGTGGATGCCTCGCTGGCTGAAGATGACGACGTCGCCGGCGCCGCACACAAGCTCCACCGCCAGCTATACGTGCGCGACGTCACCGCCGATGCGCGCGATGACGCGGCCTACGTCGACTTCATGCTGCGCAACGCACTCGCGCTGGCGCAACACACGGGCACCGCGATCGTCGCGGTCCACGCGCGCACGATGACGTTCGATGCGGTCGCGCGCTTTGCCGACCGCGCGAACCGCGACGGCGCCGACATCGTCGCATTGAGCGACCTGGACCACTAACCACGTCCGGCCTGCAGGCGGCGCTCTTTCCGCTCGCCGCGCGTTTCGTAGCCGGCGATTCGGTGGAGAAAGCGCTCGCGGCGGTACGGCGCCTCAACGGCGAGGGCCTCTCGTGTACGTTGGACATGCTGGGCGAGGACGTCGGCGACCGCGATGCCGCGCGACGGGTTCGTGACGGCTACCTCGAGCTGATCGACCGCATCGCCGCGAGCGGCGTGAACGCAAACCTCTCGCTGAAAGTCAGTGCGCTCGGGCTGACCTTCGATCGCGCCGAAGCGCAGGCGAACTTCGAAGGCATCCTCACCGCCGCGCAAGCAAAACTCGCAGATCCGTTCGTGCGCATCGATATGGAAGGCTACGCCCTGCTCGAGCCGACGCTCGCATTTTTCGAAGCCCTCTGGCCCGCGCATCGCACCACGGGTCCGGTGCTCCAAGCCTACCTGCACCGCACGCCGGCCGACGTCGCGCGCATGGTCGAACTCGGTGTGCGCGTGCGTCTCTGCAAAGGCGCCTATCACGAATCGCGCGACGTCGCCGTGCGCGGTCACGCCGCCGTGCAATCGCACTTCATGGCGTGCGCAGTGCAGTTGCTGCGCGGCGGCATCTATCCGGCCATTGCCACGCACGATGCCGCCGTGATCGGCGCGATCCGCGAAATCGCGCCCACGCTCGGCCGTAGCAACGACGACTTCGAGTTTCAGCTGCTCTACGGCGTACGGCCCGATCTGCAGCGCGAGCTCGTGCAGGCGGGCTATCGCGTACGCGTGTATGTTCCGTTCGGAACGCATTGGGCGCGGTATTTACGCCGCCGTATGCTCGAGCGCCGCGAGAACCTGATGTTCGCGTTGCGTTCGTTCGCTGGAGGGAAGTGAGATGACGTCGCGCGAGTACATGGCCCGTCCGATCGATGCCGGGATTCGCATTCCGTACGGCGATGCGCCCGAACAGTTCGGCGAGCTCCGCGTTCCCGCGGGCGCCGGTCCGTTTCCGGTGGTGGTGGTCGTGCACGGCGGCTGGTGGCGTTCCGCCTACGCGCTCACGTACGCCGGCCACCTCGCCGCCGCGCTGACCGCCGACGGCTTTGCGTCGTGGAACATCGAGTACCGGCGCGTCGGCAATCCCGGCGGCGGCTACCCGGGGACGCTGCACGACGTGACGGCGGCGCTCGGCAAACTGCGCGAGATCGCGCGCGACTATCCGCTCGATCTGACGCGGGTGGTCGTGACGGGACATTCCGCGGGTGGACACATCGCCGCCTGGCTGGCGGCGAAACAGGCGCACCGCGAACTCGACATCTTCGGCGAAGCGCTGCCGCTGGTGGGCGCCGTGCCGGTCGCCGGCGCGCTCGATCTCGTGCACACCTCGGCGCTGCGGGTGGCCGACACTGCGGGCATTCCCGTGCACGATTTCCTCGGCGGTACGCCCGAAGACGTGCCGGAAAACTACGCGCTCGCGTCGCCGACGGCTTGGTTGCCGGCCGGTATTCCGGTGATTGCGATCCATGGCACGGCCGATGAAAACGTGCCGCTCGAGCTGTCCCGGCGCTACGTCGTCCGGGCCCAAGCGATGGGCGACCGGGCCAAGCTCATCGTGCTCGACGGCGTCGACCACTTCGAGCCGTTCGACCCCGCGACGCCCGCCGGAATCACCGTGCGGGAAGCCATCCGCGACCTTCTGACCCGCTAGCGGGAGGACGAAACGAGGGGGTACGTCGTATGAGCCAAGAGATGACCAACCAGGCCGGCGCACTGACCCTCCTCCTTCTTAGCGATACGACTCCGTAGTCGCTTAGCTGCGCTTGCTCGATATGGGCCCGCCGCGAAAGCGACGGGCCGCTTTATTTTCTGCACTGATTGAGAGAGAGAATCTCATGTCCTCGATGCCGCATCACCGCTACCGACCCTTCGAACCGATCGCCCTCGCCGACCGCACCTGGCCGTCGCGCACGATCGACCGCGCGCCGCGCTGGTGCAGCGTGGACCTTCGGGACGGCAATCAGGCGCTGATCGAACCGATGGGCGCGCAGCGCAAGCGGCGCATGTTCGACCTGCTCGTGAAGATGGGTTTCAAAGAGATCGAGGTCGGGTTCCCGTCGGCTTCGCAAACGGACTATGATTTTCTGCGCGACCTCATCGACACCGGTGCGGTTCCCGACGACGTGTGGCTCCAGGTGCTCACCCAATCGCGCGAAGAGCTGATCGAGCGCACGTTCGAATCGCTGCGCGGCGCGAAGCGTGCGATCGTGCATCTCTATAACTCGACCTCGACCTTGCAGCGGCGCGTCGTCTTCGGGCTCGATGAGGCCGGCATCGTCGGCATCGCCGAGCGCGGCACGCGCCAGATTCGCGAACTCGCCGACAACATGACCGGCACCGAGATCCGCTTTGAGTATTCGCCGGAAAGCTTCACTGGCACGGAATTGCCGTTCGCGAAGCGCGCCTGCGAAGCCGTGATGGCGATCTGGCAACCGACGCCCGAGAAGCCGATGATCCTGAACTTGCCCGCAACGGTCGAGATGTCGACGCCGAACATCTACGCCGATCAGATCGAGTGGTTCTGCCGCAACGTGGTCAACCGCGAGAGCTTGATCATTTCGGTTCACCCGCACAACGATCGCGGCACGGGCGTCGCCGCGGCGGAACTCGCGCTCATGGCCGGCGCCGATCGCGTCGAGGGCACGCTCTTCGGGAACGGCGAGCGCACCGGCAACGTGTGCGTCATTACGTTGGCCGCGAACTTGTTCACGCAAGGCGTGGATCCGGAACTCGACCTCTCCGATATCCCGCAAGTCGTGCGTACGGTCGAGTACTGCAATCAGATCCCGGTGCATCCGCGCCATCCGTACGGCGGCGATCTCGTGTTCACCGCGTTCTCGGGTTCGCATCAGGATGCGATCAAGAAAGGCCTCGACGCGCTGGCGAAGACGCCGCTCGCGCCGTGGGAAGTGCCGTATCTGCCGGTCGATCCAAAGGATCTCGGGCGCAGCTACGAAGCGATCATCCGCATCAACAGCCAGTCCGGCAAGGGCGGCATCGCCTACATCATGGCGACCGACTACGGTTTCCAACTGCCGCGCAATCTGCAGATCGAGTTCAGTAAGGTCGTGCAGGCGCATACGGATGAAACCGGCGCCGAGCTGACCGCACCCGAGCTGTGGAACGCGTTTGAGAAAGAATACCTCGCTCCGGCGGGGCCGTTCGGACTGCTCGAGCAGCACATCAGCGAGACGCCCGACGGCGGTTCAGCCATCAGCGCGCGCGTTGCCGACGGCGACGCGGTGCGGAGTATCAGCGGCACCGGCAACGGCCCGATCGATGCGTTCATCGCCGGCCTGCGCAGCGGACTCGGCGTCGAGATCGCCGTGCGCGACTACCACGAACACGCGACGACCGCGGGCGCAAACTCGGCTGCGGTGGCGTACGTGGAATTGGAAGTCGCGGGCAAGCAGGTCTACGGTATTGCGCGCGATGCGAACATCGTCACGGCGTCGCTGCGCGCGATCGTCAGCGGACTCAATCGCGCCAGCCGTTTCGTGACCTTCGACCGCGATGCGGTGAGCGTCTAGCCCCCTTTAAGCGATGACTTTGGCTGCGCGGAGGTCGCGCAGCCGTGTGTCGTCATAACCGAGAACCGTGCGGAGGATGACGTCGCTCTGCTCGCCGAGCGCCGGCGGCGCGCTGGGTTGGCGCACGGGCGTATCGGAGAAGTGCATCGGCGAGCCGGTGAAACGCGCGCCGCCAGCGGTTTGGTAGACCATGCCGCGCTCCGCGACTTCGGGCGATGCGAGAACTTCCTCGACGGTGCGCACGCGCCCGGCGGGAACGTTGACGGTCTCACACGCGGCGATCACGTCGTCGCACGTACGCGACGCGAAACATTCGTTCAGAATTGCCGCCAGCGCTTCGCGATTTTCCACGCGCAGCGTGTTGGTGCTGAAGCGCGGATCGGCAGCCAGCTCGGGCCGATCGATCACGGAGACGCAGACGTTGCGAAATTGCCGGTTGTTTGCGCACGCCAGCACGAACGGTGCGTCGGCGGTGTCGAACGTTTGGTACGGCACGATGCTGGCATGCGCGTTGCCGTAGCGTTTGGCTTTGACGCCGGCATTGAGCGAAGCACTCGCAACGTTTGAGAGTGCGGCGACCGATGCGTCGAAGAGTGCGATGTCGATCAGCTGGCCCTTGCCGGTGCGTTCGCGGGCGAACAGCGCGGCCAGAATCGCCTGCGTGCCGTAGTTGCCGGCCAAGAGATCCGAGATCGCCACGCCGAACTTGTGCGGCGCGCCGCTCGCCTCGCCGTTGAGCGACATGAGCCCGCTCTCGGCTTGAATGACGAAGTCGTAGCCCGCGCGGGTTGCCAGCGACCCCGTCCGGCCGTAGCCGGAGAAGGAGCAGTAGATCAAGCGCGGATTGATCGCGGAAAGCGATTCGTAGTCGAGACCGTAACGCGCGAGCGTACCGGTGAGATAGTTCTCCACCAGCACGTCGGCGCGTGCCGCGAGTTCGCGCACGATCTCTTGGCCCTGCCCGGTTCGGAAATCGAGCGCGAGGCTCGACTTGTTCCGGTTGACGGCGAGGTAGTAGGTGGCGGTTCCCCTATACGCGGGCGGTATCCAACTGCGCGTTTCGTCGCCGTCGGCGGGGTTCTCGATTTTCCAAATTTCGGCGCCGAGGTCGCCGAGCGTCATCGTCGCCCACGGTCCGGCGAGGACGCGCGAAAGATCGAGCACCTTGATCCCATCGAGCGGCGCACTCATCAGGGCAGGCCGTTTTCCTTTACCATCGGGATCGTTGCAATCTTCACGTTGACGTAGGCGCCGTTGTGTTTTTCCGTGCGCAAGATGTAGATGTTCTGGACGATGCCGCGCGTTGCCGGGTCGATCATGATCGGACCGCGCGGGCTGTCGATCTTCATGCCCTTGACCAGTTCCATCGTTTTGTCGGGATCGAGCTTGCCGTTTTGCGCTTTCACCACCCGGTAGATCGCATCGACCGCATCGTAGGCCGCGGCCGCTTCGAAGTCGGGTTGATAGGGCGCGCCATATGCCGTCTGAAATGCCTTCACGAACGCGTCGTTCGCGGGTGTATCGAACGACGAGGCATAGTTCGAAGCGCTGATGATACCGATCGCGTTGTCGCCCAGCTGCGGCAAGTTCCAGCCCGTCGTGAGGTCGTTGGTGGCGAGCAACTTGATGCCCGCGGCCGCTAAGCCCGCATCGCCATAGGCTTTGACGAAGCCGTGGCCGCCGTTGACCGGGCCGACGAATGCGAACACGGCGTCGGGCTTCGCATCTTTGATGCGCTGCACGTACGGATCGTAGGTTTCGGTCGAAAGCGGCGCCGCGATTTCACCGACGATCTTGCCGCCGTTTGCGGTAAAGGCGCGCTTGAACGCGTCGTTGGCTTCGTGCCCGGCGCCGTAATCCAGATAGATCGTGTACACGGTCTTGATGCTGTTCTTCGCTGCCCATTGGGCGAGCGGCGCCGCGACTTGCGTCTCGGTTAGGCTGAAGCGCACCATGTAGGGGTTGGTGGGCAGCAGTTCCGAGGTGGCCGCATTCGTGACGAACACCGGCATTTTCGCCGCCGTCGAGACGCTGCCGACCGCGATTGCATTCGGGGTGAAGAGCAAGCCGTAGAGCGCATCGACTTTTTCGCCGACGATCAGCTCCTGCGCGAGCCGCCGCGCGACATCGGGCGCGACCCCGCCGTCGTCGCGGCGAATGAACTCGATCTTGCGGCCCGCCACGGTGTCGCCGTGGAGCGCCTGATAGGCGGCGATGGCCGCGTCGAGCGACTTGCCCATCGGCGGTCCGCCGCCCGAGAAGCGGTAGATGATCCCGATGCGGATCGGCGGCTGATCGGCGGCCGAGGCTATGCTCACCAACAGCAGGACGACCGAGGCGATAGCCACCGCGCAGCGATGCAATGAGCGCATAAGAACCCTCCTCGCCATCCTGTTGCGAGACGACATGCTCATCACCTTGACCGGGCCTTGCGTCTGTAACGGCTTGGTTAAGGGTGGGCGAAGAATGGGTTAGACGTGACGGCCGTCATGCCGGTAGCCGCATTTGATGCCGAAGTATTAGCATCATGCATCCGTTCCGAACGTTGCCCGATACCATCGACGCCGTCGTCTGCGGCCGCTGCGGTCATCCCGTGTGGGATCACTGCGTCAGCGAAACCTGCGCCGAGTGCGAGGACCGCAATCACTGGAACGGCTGCAACGGCTTTGCCCTCGCCGGCTTCCAGGCGGCGCCGGTAAGCGTGTCCGAAGTGGTCGTCACGGCTCGCGAAGCATAGCTCCGCGGCGCTCAACCGGCTTCACCCTACCAGGGCACGGTTCGGCCAAGATAGTCGAGATATTGCAGGCCGGGCTTCCCACGTTGCGCTTCGATGGTGTTTACGAGGTTGGGGATGCTTTCATCGATGCCCAAGCTCGCTTGCGGCCCTCCCATGTCGGTGCGCACCCAGCCCGGCGCTAAGAGCAGCAGCGTCCGACCCTCGCCCGCGTGCCGGGCGGCAAAGCTTCGCATGAGCGTGTTGAGTGCAGCTTTGCTCGCGCGATAAACTTCGTATCCTCCACGCTCGTTGTTGCTTACGCTTCCCTGGCCGGAAGACATGATCGCTATCGTGCCACCCGGCCGAACGAGGGCGTTCAAAGTTTCGATCGCGCGTAACGGGCTTAGCGCGTTCGTAACCATAACGCGCACGAACTCATCCGTGCTCACGTCCGCGATCGTTTCGTGATCGTCGTTCTTCACGCCGGCACTCACCAGCACGAAGTCCTGCATTCGTCCCTGCAAACGGGTACGGAGCGCCACCACTTCGTCGGGTTTGGTGATGTCGACCGTCTCGATCTCGAGTTGCGTCTTCCAGTGTTCACGGAGCGCGTGCAATTTCGTCCGATCGCCGCCCCGCACGGTGCCGATCACGTGCCAGCCCCGTTTGAGATATTGCTCGGCGATCGCTAAGCCGAGACCGCGCGAGGCGCCGATTAAGAGGAGACTCTTGGGCGAACCGTCCACTGGGGTTGTCATATCAACTAGATAGCACTTTATGAGTTGTCATGTCAACCAAGATCTAGTAGGATGAAGGCTATGGCTCGCTCCACAGATCTCACGGCCCGGGAGCTTCGACTCTGGCACGCCTGCCTGAAAATCAGCGAGGCCGTCATCTCACAGGTGGCTCGCGACGTTGCCGAAGCGAGCGGCTTGTCTGCGGCGGATTACGGAATACTCGAACGCCTCGTTGAAGTCGGTAATGGACGACTTCGCCAGCGTGAGTTGGCCGTTGCGCTAAACTGGGACAAGAGCCGAATCTCGCATCAGCTGACCCGAATGCAAGAGCGCAATCTGCTCACGCGATCGAAGACGGCGGAAGCAGGTTCACAGGTCGCCATTACTCGGCTCGGACGCGACGCGCTGGAGCGTGCGCGGCCGATTCATGCGCGCGCCGTGCGGCGTCATCTCATCGAGCGGCTCACGCCCGAACACGCCGCTACGATCCTTACTCTCGCCGGTGCTTGATCTCACAGATCGCGCAGTTCGCGCAAGACGCGATACCAGTCGTGCGCCGGATCGCTAAGTGCCAATTGCGTTTGGAAATGATCGAGTTCGGCATAGCAGCGCGCGCGAAACGGTTTCTCCCGCTGCTCGAGCATCGCAACCGCGCGTTCGTTCGAGCGCCGCACGCGTTCGGTGTCGCGTTCGCCCCACATTAGAAAGAGCGGTACGCTCGAGCCGGCCAGCCAGTTGATCGGACTGGCCGCGCGATCGTCCGATGGATCCTTCAGCACGGCCTCGTAGACGCGCGCTTCGAGGCTGCCCAGCGCCGGCGCGGCATGGTGCAGATCGAGGATGCCGCTGACCGGCGCGCAGCCGCGGATCGCATGCTCCGGCAGACCATAGCCGGGCCAGAGATCCGAGCGCAGCGCGAGCAGTGCCGCAATGGTTCCGCCGGCGGAATGACCGGCGAGGAAAAGCCGATCGGGATTTCCGCCGAAGGCCGACACGCCGCGGCGGATCGCCGCGAGCGCGGCGAAGCTGTCGTCCAACCACACCGGGTAGCGAAATTGGGGCGCGAGACGGTAGGTGGGCGCCACGAGCAATGCGCCGGCCGCCGTGACCGCGGGCGCCATGAAGCCGCACCACTCCTTGTAGCCGTTGGTCCAGCCGCCGCCGTGCAAGAACACGATGACGTCGAGCGGGCCGTGCGCCGTTGCCGGAGCGAAAACGTCGAAGCGCTGCCACGGCTCGCTTCCGAACGCGCGGTCGCGATGCTCGATCACGTTGGGCCACCCGCCGCTCGATCGGCGCAAGGCCTCGTCGGCGAACGCGACCGCAAGCGGGGGCAGCGGCGGTTGCGGTGCGAGTGCGAAAGGGTCGGGCATAAGCGCTAGCCTCGATAGCCGAAATGGCGGGGTAATGCTAAGACGAGATCGGGCACGAGCGTTACCGCGATGAGAACGACCAGCAGTGCGACGATGAACGGCAGCACTTCGCGGAAGATCTCGCCCAGCGGCGTTTGCGTGAGCGAACTCATCACGTACAACACCAACCCATGCGGCGGTAGCGCGAGTCCGATCATCATGTTGAGGATCACCAGCACGCCAAAGAACACCGGATCGATGTGGAGGCCAACCGCTACCGGTACGAGCAGCGGCACGAGCACGAGCAGCATCGTGATCGCATCGAGCACGCACGCCAGCGCGAGTAACAGAATGTTGACGGCGGCGAGGAACATCAGCGGCGAGGGGTTCCAATGCAAGATCGCGGCTTGAAGTGCTTGCGGCACGTTTTCGGCCGCAATTGCGTAGTTGAAAACGAACGCGCCCGCGATGATCAGCCCTACGCTCGCGGTGCTGCGCACCGTATCGACGAGCGTTTGCACGAATTCCGTCCAGCCGGCACTGCGATAGACGACGTATGCGAGCAGAAGTGCGTAGGCGGCAGCGACGGCGGCGGCATCGGTCGGCGTCGCGATTCCCGAATAGATGACGCCGAGCAGAATCACGGGCAGCATCATCGGCAAGAACGCGCGGCCGATCGTTGCCGGCCACTCGCGCAGCGGTATCGGCGCTTCGCGCGGAAAGTTGCGCTGCTTCGCCAGCACGGCGATGATCGTCATCAGTGAAATCGCCATCAGAACCGCTGGGACCAAGCCGCCCAAAAACATCGCTCCCACCGACGTGTTGGCGATGAGCGCGTAGAAGACCATTGGAATCGACGGCGGAACGATCGGTCCGATCGTGGCGGCCGCGGCCGACGTCGCGGCGGAAAAGCCGGGCGAATAGCCTTTGCGCACCATCATCCGCGCGATGATGAGACCGGGGCCGGCAGCGTCGGCGACGGCGCTGCCGCTCATACCGGAAAACACGAGGTTGGAAAGCACGTTCACTTGCGCGAGGCCGCCGCGAAAGCGCCCGACGAGCGCCGAGCTGAGATCCAAGAGCCGGTCGGTCACGCCGCTCGCATTCATCGTGTTGGCGACGAAGATGAACAGCGGCACGGCCAGCAGCACGTAGTTGCTGTAGAGACTGTTCATCGTTTGGTCGAGCAGGAGACCGCGGTCTTGACCGGTGACGAACAAGTACGCGATGCCGCTCGCGAGCATGGCAAGTCCGATGGGCGCGCCGGCGACGGCGACCGCGACGAAAATGCCGATCAGTGCGATCAGCCCGAGCGAGGGGTGCATGCTAGACCTGCGTCCGCCAATCGGAACGGCAGAGCCGTACAACGCTTACCACCGACCGCACGACGATCGCGGCGATCAGCAAACCGAAGCAGCTGTAGACCCAACCCACCGGCCACCGTAGGACCGGCGTGCGGGTGTGCATGAGAAATACCAGATAGCCGTAGATCGCGGGCGCCGCGGCGGCGAACAACCCGCCGATCAGCAGCGCGCGCGCGATCGCAACGGCGCGCTGTCCCGGCGCGGGGAGTGCTTTGTAGACCAAGTCGAAAGCAATTTGCTCGCGATCGGTGACGACGAAGGCGCAGCCCCAGAAGATGACCCAGATGAACAAGAGTACGCCGAGTTCGTCCGCCCACGCGACGGAATCGCCGAATGCGTAGCGCATGACGATCTTGAACACGAACAGACCGAACATTGCCGCAAACATGACCGCGGAGACGGCCGTGGCGAGCCCTCTCGTGCGCGCGATCATGCCGTTACGACGCGAGGTTGCGAATCGCTTTGAGCACCGCGGAGTCCCATTGCGCTTCGGCACCGGCGTACACGCGGTCGGCGTTGGCCCGGAACGCGCCGAGATCCGGCGTCGTCACGGTGACGCCCTGCGACTTGAGATCGGCGAGCACTTTGCGCTCGTCGCCCAGCCGCGCTTCATCGTTCTGCTTCTGCGCGAGGGCGGCCGCGTTCATCACCGCGTCCTGGTCTTTGCGGGCAAGTTGCTGCCATACGGGCTCGCCGATATCGAAGAATACCGGCTGCACCATGTGTGAGGTGAGGACGACTTGTTTCGTCACCTCATAGAGTTTCGCGGCATAGAGGATCGTAAGCGGATTTTCCTCGCCGTCGATCGTGCCGGTCTGCAGGCCGAGATACACGCTGGGCATTCCCATCGGGGTGGGGCTCGTTCCCAATGCTTGCCCGAGGAGTTGCCATTCGGGTCCCGCGGGCACGCGCAGCTTCACGCCGCTCAGATCGCTCGGCCCTTGGACTTGGCGCACGGTCCGGAGCGCCACTTGCCGCGTGCCGAGATAGGCGACGGAGAGAATGCGGACTCCCATTTTGCTGATGACCGCGGCCTTGTATGCCGCGCCGATCGGGCCGTCGAAGACTTTACGCAGATGCGCGTAGTCGCGTAAGAGATATGCGCGGTTGAAGAGCCCGTACTGCGGCAATTGCTCGGCCAGTTCGAACGTTTGGCCGGTACTCATCTGCAACGTGCCGCGCTGAATCGCCGGGATCTCGGTGCCCTGGCGAAAGAGCACGTTGCCCGGATACGTTTCGACGAGGACGCGGCCACCGGTCAAGCGCTCCACGGCGTTTTTGAACGTCACCATCGCGGTCGATAGAAAATCCGACGGCGGCGACGATGCGGAAAAGCGAAGCGTGATCGGATCCGCAGCCCGCGCCGGGCGCGCAAGCGCGAGCGTCAACCCACCCGCCATCAACCCGAGACTCGACCGCCGGCTATACGTCTGCATCGAGCGTTTTTCTGATCCGGCCACAATTCCGCCTACCGAAGCCGTGATAGCGCGGCGCTATGGAAGGGCAATCGGAATTCCGCGCGCGCGGTTGAAGGCGTACATCGCGAGGTCTTGCGCGTGGATGTGAAGGTGCGGCCGTGACGTGCGCCCGCTGTTGCCGCAGCGGCCGATCGGCGTACCGACAGCAACCATATCGCCCGGATGCACGAGGACGCTGCCGTTTTGCAGATGGCACAGAAACACGACGCCGCGGCCCGAGTCGATTGCGACGTGATTGCCGAGCGGTGCCGGGTCTTCGGCTACGCGCAGCGATGCCCGATGATCGAGTTGTCCGTCGCTTGCGGACACGACGCGTCCGGCGAGGGGTGCCAAGATCGCTGAACCGAGTGAGCGGCCATCGCGGCGGACGAGGTCGTAGGCAAACCGCTGGTCGGACGCGATGAGGTGGTGGTTGCGTCCGGGATCGGGGCCGCCGGCCGCGACGCGCCAGCGGCCTTCGAACGGCGCAGCCAGCACGAGCGGATTGTCGGCTGCATCGGCGAGCCATTGTCGTCGCGCGGTGCGCATCGCGAAGGCGCGTACGAGTGCGTACACGAGCGCTACGACGGCGACCACGGTGTCACCGGACGCCGCATCGAGGCCGGGGAGGACGAATAGTTGTGCGAGGTTCGCGACGGCGATCAGCGTTACGATGACAATGACGAGATACCGCAGGTACGTCCGATTATAGAACGCACGAATACTGACGATCGGAAGCGCCAAGAACGCTGCGATCGTGATGCCCTCGAATAGCCTATCCGGCGGAGCTTGCACGTTCTCTGCTTCGCCGCCGCAGGCCAATTCGCCGAGGTCCCTAGCCGAGGCCGTGGAAAATAATTTCCATGCGTTTGTTCATCTGCCGGGCGCTGGTTGCCGCCCTGGTCCTGGGCGTCTCGCCGGTCGTCGTCCAAGCCGCCGATCCGCTGCCCCTCAACTTGGGCGTTATGCCATCGGACGGTACCTCTGAGGGCTTTTACGCTTACGATCAGGGCTTCTTCAAGGCCGCCGGGCTCGATGTGAAGCTGACCGTGATGAACAATGGCGCGGCGCTGACGTCGGCCATGATGGCCGGCGACCTCGATATCGCGATTTCGAGCGTCGGGGTCGTGGCGATGGCGCACGACCATAACCTGCCGATGAAGTTCGTCGCCCCGTCCGCCGATTACAACGGCCCGCCGGACGCCACGGTGCTGATGGTGCCGAAGGATTCCACCGTCAAGACCGGCGCCGACCTCAACGGTCAAATCGTCGCGATCAACGGGCTCAAAGATCTCACGCAGTTTACCACCGCAGCCTGGATCGACCAGAACGGCGGCAACGTGAACACGATCAAGTTCGTCGAGATCCCGTTTTCGGAGATGGCGGTGGCACTGCAAAACCACCGCGTTGCCGCAGCGCTCATGGTCGAGCCGTTCATGGAAGCTGCGAAGACCGTGGCGCGTCCGCTAACGCCCGGCGCGGCCGGTGCGGTCGCGCCGCACTATCTCTCAATGGGCTGGTTTAGCATGGATAGCTGGACGCAGAAGAATCCGGAAACCATCCGCCGCTTCCGGATCGCGATTCAAAAGGCTGCCGTCTGGGCGAACGCGCACCGCAGCGAGTCGGCGCAGATTTTGCTGCGTCACACGAAGCTCGACCCGGAAGTCGTGAAGACGATGGTCCGCGCGCACTTCGATACGTCGGGAACGGTCGATCCCGCCATCGTGCAACCGGTCATCGACACGGCTGCAAAGTACGGCTCGATTTCCAAGTCATTCCCGGCTGCAGACATCATCGCGCCGCACTAAGCGTACCGTGTCCCAAGCGACTGCGCGCATCCTTGGTCCAATCGGTTTGGCGGCTCTCCTGATCGCTGGCGCGCTATCCCCGTTCTCGCTTCGGAACGTGGCGGGCGCGCAGACGGTGCAAGTCCTCAATGTCGGAACGATTCCGCTGGATGCGAACGGTCCGCTCTACTACGCGCAGCAACTTGGCTATTTTAAAGACGTCGGCCTGGACGTCCATATCACGCCGATGAATAGCGGACCGACCGTCGCGGCAGCGGTTGTCAGTGGTGCGCTCGATATCGGGGTCGCGAACGTCGCTACCATCGCGCAGGCCCACAATCGGGGTTTACCCTTCACCTTCATCGCGCCGGGCGCGCTCGCCACGCCGGCGTCCATGACCAACGTGATCATGGTCGCGAAAGACTCGCCGATACGCACGGCTGCGGATCTCAACGGTAAAACGATTGCGATCAACGGACTCAAGGATTTGCAGCAGATATCTGTTCAGTCGTGGATCGATAAACACGGTGGCGACTCGAAGACGATCAAGTTTGTCGAAGTGCCCGTCTCACAAATGGCGGCGGCCGTCGTTACGCACCGGGTCGATGCGGCAAAGGGCGACGAGCCGTTCATCACGGAGGCAAAAGCGGATATACGGGTGATTGGAAACGCCGAAGACGGGATCGCACCGCGCTTCATGATCATCGGATGGTTCTCGACCGAACAGTGGATCAAGGATCACCCCGACCTCGCAGCGCGTTTTGCAGCGGCGATCGCGCGAGCATCGCTCTGGGCAAATACGCACGATCGCGAGTCGCTCGCGATCTTTCTTCAAACCGCGAAGCTCGATCCGCAAACTGCGGCGTCGATGGCGCGTTCACGATTCGGCGCTTCGCTCGACCCAGCAATGATGCAGCCGGTGCTCGATACCGCCTTGAAGTACGGCGTGCTCGACCGTCCGATCGCCGCAAGCGATCTGATCTGGCGTAAACCCTAGCGTTTAGGCCACGAGATCGAACTCGAACAGCGACGCGACGATCGCCGCCATCCGCGGATCGACCGACCAGAGGCGATCGCGCGTCCCGAGCCGCCACAGAGCGAATGCGCGTCGTTCACCTCCACGAGCGCGCGGACGCACTCGGCGATTATGTGGAATTGGAATATCGCCAGAAAGTCTGACCACGGGGGGGCGTGAGTACGAGGCCGGATGTTCGTCCTCACATCATCCCGTGCGCTGAATCGCTGGATTTAAATCGACGTACTAGAAACTAGCTGCGCCGTTCCTTAGACTTCTTGCTTAACGAATGGCAGTATGGCCCGAGCGGAATCGCTCCCGTAAATTTCGCCACTGCGATACCAAGCGTAGGGATCGTCTATCTCAAGAAGCGCTCGCATCGCGCTTTTTGAAATAGTTTCAAATACAATCAAAATCACGAACGGCAATGTCATCGCATTGTGTCCGTATGTAGCTGCGAGTTCTCTTAAATCAGATATATCGATGTGTCTTCTTGCGACAATTGCAACGCCGCATCTGGTTCGATGTCTATCTGGCTTTTGTAGATAGACATCTACAGCGGAGTCATCGAAGTTTTCGGCTGCAAAGGACCAGCGGTTCGTAATCGCGAGCCGTTCAAGGCTGTTCTTAGCAACCTGAGTACCAATTGCGACGGAGAAAGGTTCACTGGGAAATTTAGTGGACTTTTTCGGAGTGAGCCCTCGCGATTTCGACGGAACGGAAAGGCCGGCAAGGAAGGTCGTCGCAGTTGCATCCCAGGTATAAAGGGCAAGGTACTTCTTTAGCGCTCTGCTTCTGGAAAGATAGTGTGGGAGGTCTCGCCCAATTCGAACGACAGCCTCTGAGACCGCGGTTATATCCTTCTCGTTGAGCTCATACTGGCCGTCATCCATCTGCCTTATTGATCCAATGATATTTACCGACTCTGTGAGAGTATCGAAATGCTGTGAGCGAAGGAAAGCGTAGAGGCCGCTCCGCCGACTAAGGATCAGAGGGATCCCCGCGCTGATCGCCTCCCAGCCAACTAGCCCGAAGCCCTCTTGTTTTGAAAGCATAAACGCAACTGTTGCGAACTGCAATTTTTGAAAAAGCTTTGCTCGATCAGTTTGGTAAGGGAGAGCGAAAATGTCGAAGTATGCTCCAGCATGGTGATGCCCGAGCGCCTGTAGCGTCGGTTCTTCCTTACCTTGCGCGCCTAAGACGTATAGAATAGCTTCTGATTCGAATCGCGTCGTCTCCTTAAGCGCCTTCCAGGCGTCACCGAAGCCCGCTATGGCGAGGCGGCCGTTTTTCAATCGATCATTCTCAGGATCAAGTCTTCCGAAGGCCACGCCAACGATGGCATCCTGACGATGATTGTTATCTGCGATTTCAGCCAATCCCGGAATCAGAATTGTTACTGGCTTACCGCCGGATTTGCTTCTTGCCGAGCTTTCTAGTAACGGCCCTACAGCAAACAACGCCGCGTTCGGCGTTGATAAAAGATCGACTTGCAATTGATCTTTTTCATCTGCATCGATACTTCTACCATTCTTATAGAGCTGATAATGAACGTAGCTCATATGGTGAATCAAAGCCAATCGACCGCCGATCTCTTCTACGATAGCTCTTGCGACGAGTCCAGTCAAAACATCATGCCCAACCACTATTTGAGGCTTGTCGATATCGCACTCGCGAAGCGCCGCAATTATTAAACGAGCGTCAGTTGTTTCGAAGGCCGTATCGGGATCAAGGCCAAGGCTAATAATGTGAACCGAGTCGTTACGGGCCGAGAGAATATCTTCAAATGGCGCGTTTTTGACCACGCAAACGACATTTAAATCTCGACGAATCTTGCCAACACCTCGGACAAGGTCCATATTGAAAGCGTTCACACCGCCCTGTTTTGATCCCCAGGACGTCGCGATAAATACAATGCTCACGGAATCAGGCGCGGTTCTTTGACATAGATAGGATAACTCCGATGATTGCCGATAGGTTCAAGGGCGTAAATTTGGCGGAAATGGCATAGTCTTGATACGACTTGTCTAACGATGCCTAATCTGTTGCACTAGGGGTGTTGTGGAGTGGATGACCAGAGAGCCTTTTCTTCGATTCTCAGAGCGCGTAATCGAAGCAGCCCATAAAGGCCGTAACGCAGAAGAAATTATCATCGATCGGTTTGGATCCGATTTTATTTGGGCTTCAGAAGTTGCAATTCAAGTCCGATTCGGTGACTTTAAGGGTGACAAGCTCGCTAAAATGCAAGCGGCGGAGGGTTTAGCTTCGTTCATTAATTCTGCGATATCTAGAGCGGTCGACGCAAGATACGATCGGGCGACGTCACTATTGCATCTTGAAGACATTACGCTTTGCATGTTCATTTGGCCATTGCGGCCGCGCCTCGAGATGTTGATTCTTACCAGAATCATTGCCGCATTGATGCGGACCGAACATCCGGATGAAGCCTCGGATCTCTCGCTTCATGCCCTGCAACGAGCGCGCGAGCTAGGCTTGCGTCAGAGCGCTGAGGGACTGTCAGTTGCGAATATGTTCGGTCACTCACTTAAGGAGCTCGGCAAAACGCGACGTGCAAAGATCGTGCTTAGGTGGACCGAGAGCCAACGTCGCCGACTGGAACCAAACTCAATCGGCTTAGCTTTAACTTTGCAAAATATCGCAGACATAGTTTACAGCGAAGGCAATATGCCAGAGGCAATTGAGATACTCCGAGAAGCGCTCGAGATAAAAGAAAGTCAAGAAAGCCCAGACGACCTATCAATCGCGAACACGCTGTCATTCCTTGCCACTGCGCAGCATGAATATGGGCAGGTAGAAGCCGCTCGATTACGCTTCGAGAGAGTGTTGCAAATCAGAAGCAACTACTTAAGTTATGATGATCCGGATCTTTTTGCAGTTCATCTACGACTTTCGGATGTGTATTTTAGTTTAGGGGACTACAAGTCGGCGAATGTTCATAATAAGGCGTGCACGCGGTCGATATCGGCCGGAACTTATATTTACAACGATAAGAAAGTTGCTTTGTACTTGCGGCTTTCGTTAGCTTTGCTCGACAGAGACGAACCTTTTGTGGCCCTTGCTAAAAGTGAGCAGTTGCGAGCACAACATAGCGCGTTGTCCGGAATTGATGCGGGTGACAGGTTGCAGATGGAGATGTCGTTTAGCGATCCCTTGAGCATCACTGGAAACCTAGAGCGGGCTATCGAGTCTCTCAAGTTTGCGTTAGCGCAGCCAGGTCTCAGCGAGAATGATATTTTGGCGGGCGAGAGTACGTTGGCTCCTCTACTTGCTTCCAATGGCGCGTTCAGTGAGGCTCATTCGCTCGCTGAGAAAATCTTGCTAGCTTCTCCTCCGCATGGATTCGTGGAGCTCCTTCGTCGCCGGCAGGCGTTCATCGCTATTGGAATAGCCAGTGCGGGTCTAGGAGAGTGGGAGCGTTGTAGGGTTTCTTGTAGGGATTTATTGCGAGAAGAAACGACGGAGGTACGAGGGCGAGCGTCGAGCACTTCAGTGTTCCGTAACGGAACGAAAACTCAGCGGACAACGTTCGCTAGCTTCGCAACCTATCTTTCCATAGTTCAAGAACATTTTGCGGATGACGAAAGTGTTCTATCAGAATTGGCTACTCTCTTAGACGATACGATAGGCATCGAACTCGAATCCCGTCAACAGCTGCATTTGCTCACAAGACGTATTGCATTTTCGCCCTCAGAGATCATGTCGATGAACGCATACGCCCTGAGTGCCAACGCCCAGAGTGGCGATGTTATGTCAGCATATATTGAAAGACTCGAGGCCGATTCGCGCAGCGAAATATTTCGGCGGGATGAACGCTCCGAGAATGTTGGGGATTTAAATCGGGAAGACGGTGCTGTTCTCCAGATACTTTGTTATCCGCCGACGCAGATTACGCGTTCAGATATCGGCTTCCGAGTGGTAAGTACTGGTACTGAAGTGTGCTATTCCGCCATATTAAGTATGCGTGCTGGAAGCGCGTGTAAGTACTTGCTTTTCCCCCTAGGGACGTCGCGAGATATTAATGCTGCGGTAGACGCGGATTTGTCTGCGATTAAGAAGCGGCGCTTCAACAGCGACAGTTTATCGCTTTCCGCTCTCTTCAGCGAGATTGTCCCTTTGATCGCTAAGTTTCCGCGATGCGTAGTTCGACCGGAAGGTCTTATTGGGTTATACCCGGTTGCCGCTCTATGGTCTCATTCTGGCAGTAGGTTGATCGATACAACAGCTTGCTGTGTCGAGTTAACAGGATCGGTTCGTGAACCTAAAGCTGCTGAGCAGCAGCGACAGCCAACTATTGTTGCCGTAGGAAGCGTAACTCACTCGCTTCTAGGCATGGAGTCCGAATCGTCGGAGGGCGTGGTTGTCTTTGATAGCCTCGACTCGACCAAACGCGAGATCGATGTGATTTGCGAGACGTTCCCTGCGACGCAGCGAATCGAGAACTTTGAAGCTAGCATGCCTATTGTGATAGCCGCGTTGCAAGCGAATCCATCCATCTTTCATTTTGCTGGTCATGGTTTTTGGATTCCGTTTGGATCTGAATATAATGGCCGATTCGGGGACATGTCCGCGTTAGCCGACGATTTTCTGCGCTGTGGAATCGCGCTGGCGGGCTGCAACACATGGTTGTCTGGGAGACCCACCCCCGCCCACATTGGAACCGGCTGCCTTCTTGGTGCGGACATAGCGTTACTTGACTTACACGGCGTAGGGCTAGTGGTGCTATCAAGCTGTCTTTCTGCCGTTGGAAATGTAGAATACCGAGAGGGCATTAACGGACTAGCAAAAGCATTCATGATGGCTGGCGCTAAGGCGGTCATCGGAAGCCTTTGGGAAGTTCCGGACAAGGAGACCGCAGAATTGTTCGAGACTTTCTATCGTAATTTAAGAGCTGGGGTCGATAGTGTCCATGCTTTGCGAAACGCGCAGCTAGCTATGCGCGCCCGTCAGTTTCCCGCATCAGACTGGGCGGCGTTCGTTCACTATGGGCAAGCCTACTCTATTGCTTAGAAGACTTAAACCCTGATTCACCCGATGAATTCGGCGACAAAGAACATCTTAATCGGCCCTCTCCGTTTGGCACAAAGCCGGCTGATCACATTGAATGTTGGATTAGGGGCTATTTTCGCGTCATCATCAGTCGATTGCGGCCTAAACCTCGTTCTCCAAGTATTGACGAATTGGCGCCTCTACGTGTCGAACGACACGTCAATAGCCGCATTGGTCGTATTCGTAGGGGGATCATCGCGCGTGCTATTAAATTGCCAGCAGGGAGAGTGCCCTTTACATATGAGCAGCACCTGGAACTGGCCGCCTTCCGTGTTAGGCTGACCTTGAAACTGTATCGAAACCAAATCCAAGTCAGCAATGACCTAGGCAATCGTGGCGACTCGGAAGATAAGCCGCGTGGGTTCAACTTGTCGAAAAGTATTTACTTGGAAATAAGGAGATCGCGAATATTCCTACCCATTTTGAGGCAAGTGGCGCTTGATATCAGCTATCGGAGGTTGAGGTCAAAACGATATCTTCGTCCAGGTCGATTGCCAATTACGACTGCTATCGAAGATCGAATTCAAAGAGCGATGCGACGATCGCGGCCATGCGCGGGTCGAGTGACCAGAGCCGCGCGCGCGTCGCACGCGGCCAGAGCGAATGCGGATCGTTGACTTCCACAAATGCGCGAACGCACTCGGCGAAATACTCATCGCATGCTGAGGCGGCATACGGCGTTACGAACGCGGTTGCGTTGGCGAAGGCGCGGCGGATGCGTGGGTCGACGCCGCTGAGGTAGACGCCGCCGCCGAGCGCGCAGTCGAGCGCGTGCGCGAATTCGTGCGCGACCGTCATCGGACTGATCGAGCGCAAGTAGATCGTGCGTTCCTCGACGACGAAGAGTCCGGCCGGCGGGATCGGCCAGCTGTCGACGCCGGCGACGATGCGGCGCAGCACCGGTGAGCGATCGCCGAAGCGTTCGCCTTCACCGAGCACCGTGATGCGGACGCCGGCGCGTTCGGCGACGGCCGACGCGCCCGGACCGAAGCGCCGGATCACCGCCTCAACGGCGGCGGCATTCGGCGGAGCGGCTTCGATCATCCGGCCTACGATACTGGAGGCTCATTTCACGGCAATGTTCGAACTGTTGCCGTATGTGGGGCCGCCCGCGCACGTCGCGCAATCTCATGATGTACTTTGTGGCGTTCCTCATGGGCGACGGCGCTTCGCAAGTGCAGATGGTCGCGGTCAGCTGGACCGTCTACGGCATCCATCACCGTGCGTTCGACCTCGGCCTCGTTGGCCTCGTCATGTTCGTGCCCTCGCTACTGCTCGTGTTCGTTGCCGGCCACGCCGTCGATCGTTATAATCGCAAGACGATCGTCATCGCGGCGGCCGTCGTTGAAGCCATCACCTCGCTCGTCCTCGCGGGCCTCGCGCTAGCGCACGTGCGCGACCTCGCCATCATGCTCGCGGTCATCTTTGTACTCGGTGTGGGACGCGCGTTTGGATCGCCGGCAGAATCGACGATTCTCGTCAACATGGTCGATACCGCCGACTACATGCGCGTGCAGGCGCGCTATTCGTCGATCCGCGAGATCGTGGTCATCGCCGGGCCTGCCGCCGGCGGTGCACTCGTCGCCATTTCCGACGTTACGGCATTCGCCGTGGCCGGCGCGATGACGATCGTCTCGGTCGCCGCCTTTGCGCTGATCCACGTCCGTGCCACCGAACGCGGAACGGGAGAAGAGCTCGATGCCGGCTCGGCGCTCGACGGCTTGCGCTTCATCGCGTCGCGGCCGATCGTGCTCGGCGCGATCTCGCTCGACCTCTTTGCTGTCCTGTTCGGCGGCGCGAACGCGCTGCTTCCGATCTATGCCGATCAGATCTTGCACGTCGGCGCACTCGGCTTCGGCTTCTTGCGCAGCGCGAGCGGTCTGGGCGCCTCGGTCATGGCGATCGTACTCTCGCAGCGGACGCCGAACCGCAACGTCGGCCGAACCTTGCTGCTCACGGTCGCCGCGTTCGGCGTTGCGATGGTTGTGTTCGCGCTCTCGCGCAACCTCTGGCTATCGATCGCAGCGCTCGCGGCCGCCGGGGCGTTCGACATGGTGAGCGTCGTGATTCGGACGGGTCTCGTGCAGCTCAACACGCCCGATGCGATGCGCGGTCGCATCAATTCGATCGAGGGCGTGTTCATCGGCGGATCGAATCAAATCGGCGCATTCGAGTCGGGTACCGTCGCGCAGCTGCTCGGCCCGGTGGCCTCGGTCGCGCTCGGCGGCATCGCGACGCTCGTCGTCGTCGTTACGTGGGCACTCGCGTTTCCCGCCTTACGCCGCAGTAACGAACTACGCGGTGAAGCTCGTTAGCCGTGCGCCTTCGACCAGCGAGCGCAGCTTGCGATTCGCGATCTCGCGGTTCATCGGCGCCATGCCGCAGTTGGTCGAGGCGATGAGGCGCTCGGCGGGGATATAGCGCAACGCGGTTTCTAACGTTGCGTGGACGTCGTCCGGCGTCTCGACATCGTCCGTTGCAACGTCGATCACGCCGACTGCAACGCGCTTGTCGCCCGTCCCGGAGAGCACGTCAGGCGGCACACGCGAACCGGCCAACTCGATCGAGATCTCGTCGAGCGAGCTCTGCGCCAGGAGCGGCAGTACGATCCCGTACTGATCCCACTCGCCGCCTAAGCTCGCTTTCCAATCCATGTTCGCTTTGATCCCGTAGCCGTAACAGACGTGGACCGCGCTCGAACACGCGACGCCGCGGACGCACGCGTTGAGAGCATCGATGCCCCACTCTTCGAGCTCCGCAAAATAGACGTTGAAGGCCGGCTCGTCAAGCTGCACGATGTCGACTCCGGCGTCGGCGAGTTCTTCGATCTCGGCTCGAATGGCGTCGGCGAAAGCAAACGCGGCCTTTTTGCGATCCGCATAGTAGACGTCGTGCAGCGTATCGACGATCGTCATCGGACCCGGGATCGTCACCTTGAGCTTTCGGTCGGTCAAGGTCCGCGCGAAGCGCGCCTCCGCCACATGCACGGACCGGGAGCGCCGGACGGGACCCGTAATCGTCGGCAGATCGGCCTCGTAGCGATCGGCCCGAATGCCCTTGCGGACAATTTTGGTGAAGTCGATCCCGTCGATCGATTCGAGGAAGCCGTGAACGAAGTGCCGGCGCGACTGTTCGCCATCGGTCACCACGTCGATGCCCGCGCGGACTTGCTCTGCCACGGCAAGCTCCGTCGCGTCGCGCTTTCCCTCGGCGAGCGCTGCCCCGTCGAGTTGCCACTCGGGCCACAGCTTCTGGGTTTGCGCCAGCCACGCGGGCTTGGGCAAACTGCCTGCGACGGTCGTTGCGACGTGCTTCATCGCGCGTGCTACTTGTGCGAAAGGTGATCGTCCTCTGCAGGGCCGGTCGCGGCGCGCTGCAATCGCGCGGCATGTAATGACACTGCGAAGACTATGCCAAGACTCTGCATACCTCCGACATAAGTCGGGTCCTAGAGGGTGAAGTCTGGTAAAATGCTGTGAATATGCTGAATCTTCCGACATCCAGCAAGCCGATCGAGACGTGTGAACGTTGCGGTCGCCACGCCGCCGACCATCATGTCGGCGACGTTTGTGTCCAGCGCGACCACGTCGCCGCGATCAGCCTTCCCTGGCAACTCCGCTCCGTTCAACTGAGCGGCGCGGGGCTCGAACGGCGCCGGAATGCGCGCCGTCTGGCAATGGCGGATCACACGCTGGAGTAGTCCTGCGGAAAGGCGTTCCGCAAGAACGGCGAGCATACTTCATGCAACGCATGGATGCCGTATCGGCACTTCTTCGGGCCGCGATTCGAATCGCGGGCGCCTCAGCCGCAATCGTTGCGTATGACGACGATCACCGTCCCGTTGCCTTTACGGGGTGCAGTCAAGGCGCGGCCGCAATTGCCCTACGCGACGGCGCCGGCGCATACATCGATTGCGGTACGCCGGTCACGCCCATGACGCTGGTGCTGCTCGAACCGGCGCGCAGCACGGCCGGCGACGCGGCGCTGATGGCCCTGGCGAACGAGTTGGGACATGCGGTGCTCGAGAGTGCGGCGGTGTACGACGGCGATCTGGCCGCACTGGCGGCAAGCATCGAGACGCTGGCCGATCCCGTGGCCGTGTTTCTTCCGCCGGCGCCGGGCGAAGAAGTGGCGCGCTTCGCCTGCGTCAACGGCGCGTTCGAGCGGCTGTTCGGCTACGCTACGCGCGACCTGACCGGCCTGACCGAAGACCTGTTGTACATGGAGAACACCACCATGGACAACGTGATGCACATGCGCGACCGGCTCGCCGCCGGCGAACCGGTGCGCGGCATCCTCGAGCTGCAAACCCGCGAGAGCATGCCGCTCTGGATTGAGATGACGTCGCGCGTCGCCTTCGACACGAGCGATCATCCGGCATACTACGTCTCCACGCTGCGCGACATCTCGGCGCGCAAAGAGTTCGAAGCGGCGGTGGCGGCGGAAAAGCAGCGCTTGAGCGTCACGCTCAAAGCGATCGGCGATGCCGTGATCACGGCACTCCCCGATGGCCGGATCGACTTCATCAACGCGGCCGGACAACGGCTGCTCAACGTGACGTTTTCGGACGCCTATGGCATGCCGCTGCGCTCGATCGTCGATCTGCGCGACGAACAGGATGCGCCGTGCGACATCGTACTCGATCCCGCCGGCGACACGCGCGGCGAGGGATTGCTCTACGGGCCCGAGCGCAACACGCAAATTGCGTTCGTGAGTTCGCCGATGTGCGGCGTGCTGAACCCGCGCACGCCGTTCGGCTACGTGATCGTGTTGCGCGACGTCACCGCGCAAGTGCGGCTCACGCGGCGCCTGGCCTACGAAGCGAGTCACGATTCGCTCACGCGCCTGCCCAACCGCCGCCGGTTCGAAGAGATGATCGAAAACGCCCTGGTGAGCGCCCGTCACGCCGGCATCGTGCACACGATCGCGTTCATCGACCTCGATCGCTTCAAGCAAGTCAACGACTCATTCGGACACGAGACCGGCGATCGTTTGCTGCGCGACGTGGCGCATCGCATGTCGCTCAACGTACGCGGCAACGACATTCTCGCGCGCCTCGGTGGCGATGAATTTGCCATGCTGCTGCACGAATGTACGCCCGTTCATGCGGCGCGCGTGGTAGAGAAGATCCGTCAATCGGTCGAGTCGCTGCCGGTCGTGTTTAACGGAACGACGATCGTACTCAGCGCGAGCATCGGGCTCGCGGCGCTCGACAACAATTCGGAAAGTGCCGCGGCGGTGTTAGCCGAGGCCGATCGCGCCTGTTACGAGGCCAAAGCACTCAGCCACGGGACGAAGTCGTAGCGAGCGTTAGCGCCCCACGCCGACGCTAGCTGCAAAGAGCACGCCGAAGGCCAGTTCTAGCCGGCCGGTATCGACCAGCACGGGAACGAGGGCGCGGCCGGTCGCGCCGCTGCGAATGATTTGCACCGGGCGGATCGCCGCGGCGGCCGCGATGAACGCAACCAGCGCCCACGGATGCAGGACCACCACGGCGAGCGTCGCGAGCGCCGCCGCCGCGAGCAGCGCGAGATACAGACGCCGCGTCGCGCCGTCGCCCATCTTAACAGCCAGCGTACGCTTTCCGGTCGCTTCGTCGCCGGGAATGTCGCGCAGGTTGTTGACCACCAGCAGTGCCGTCGTGAGCGAACCGACGGCGAGCGATGCGAGCGCCGAGACGACGGTGAACGAACCGTGCTGCACGTACGTCGAACCGAGCGTTCCGACGAGACCGAAGAAGATGAAGACGAACACTTCCCCGAGGCCGTTGTAGCCGTACGGCTTCGGGCCGCCCGTGTAGAACCAGGCCGCCGCGATCGCACTGAAGCCGACCGCGATGAGCCACGCATCCACTTGCAGCGAGAGCGCGATCCCGGCCACCGCTGCGATTGCAAACGCGATGACCGCTGCGCGCAGCACGGCCGCCGGCGTTGCGAGACCAGATGCAACGAGCCGCATCGGCCCGGTGCGGTTCTTGTCGGTGCCGCGAATACCGTCGCTATAATCGTTGGCGAAGTTTACGCCGACTTGCAGGGCCAGCGCCACCACGCCCGCCAGCAGCGCGCGGTCGAGGTGATAGGGCATCCCCGCCGCGGCCGTCCCAACCAGCACCGGAACGATTGCGGCGGGCAGCGTCGGAAGCCGCGCTCCCGCGATCCATTTCTTCATGCCGGCAGCGCGTACGTTCGTCTAGGTTGGCGTAGCCGTCGGTGAAGCCGAAACCGTGGGCGTATCCGTCGGCGACGTGGTGAACGTGCTCTCCGGCAAACCGGGGTAGCAATTCGTGTTTGCGAGGAACACCGCGAAGCTGGTGTTATTCGCAAAATTACCGATCGATGCCGTTTCCTGGAGATAGTTGGTGAAGCCCGCGGCCGGTGCATCGGACGGCGTCGGTAGCGGCGTCGGGGTCGCGCTCGCCGATGCCCCCGGCTGCGGTACCGGCGTCGCGAGGAACGGGAAGGCGACAAACGCGCTCGTCCCGGCGATGGATTGCACGTAAAAGTACCAGTTCGTCGGCAGCGGACTCGGCACGCCGCCCGGTTGCTGGCTCGGTCCGATGTCGAAGACGACGCCCTGCAAGTTGGCCACCGCCGTGCCTTTATTCTGCGGGAACACTTCTTGAATCGTATAGCCCGCCGGCGGGGTGCAGCTCGCGGTTGGGCTCGGGAAAGGCGTTGCGCCGCCGTTCGCCGTCGACGCCGTCTGGCCTAAGCCTCCGCCGCAGCCTGCGACGATCAGTGAAGCGAGGGCCACGAAGAGGTAGGGAAGGGCGACGGTTTTTCTCATGCTCGCCCGATGATACGCCGCGGGACATGGACTTCTCTGCGAGCTAGGTACACAAGCCCGATCCCGAGGTCGGCAATCAGCTCGAATGCCGGGTGGGCATCGACCGCCGCACGCTCCAGCGGCGTGTGGTACACGAGCGCCACATCGCGCCGCCGGTCGGCGCCGAGCCGGTCGAGCATCGGTGCGAGCACCTCGGCGCGGAATGGGTTATAGAGGTAGACAACCAGGTCGCCCCGCGGGAACGTGAACGCGGCCGCGTCGGCACGGACGAGGCGGATATCCCGGCACGCGAGTTCGCCTCGATAGGCGGCGCGGTTCTCTTTGGCCACCTCGAAGAGCGCGGGCGAGATCTCGACGCCGACGATTTGGCGATACGGGCGCCGGGCCGCGTGCAGTACCACCCGGCCGAGCCCCGCGCCGACGTCGACGAGCGTGGAGCGTTCGGGCGAAAGCGGCACCGCGTCGAGGAGGCGATCGATGTCGGCCACCGGCGTCGGCTCGTAGTGGGTGGCGAATTCGAGGTTCGGCCCGACCGCCTCCGGATCGAGTTCGCCGAGGAAGATCAGCGCCTCGGTCGTGACGCCGTGCGCGGCGTCGAAGCGCTGGCCGGCGCGGCGGCTCAGTGGACGAGCGCGCTCGCGAGCGTAAGCTCGACGCCGTCCGCCTCAAACGTCGGGCCCAGGTTCCGCACGGCGGCCAGTGTCGCGGGGCGCGGGTGACCGATTGCGATCGCGCTGCCCGTAGCGATCGCGTCGCGGACGGCTTCGCGCAGCCGCGCTTCGACGGCGGCTTCGTCGTCGACGTTATCGAGGAACACGCTGCGGCCGGCGCTGGGGACGCCGCGTTCGCGCGCGACCGATTCGCCGACGCTCGCGCTGCTGGTACGCGAATCGATGAAGAAGCGGCCGTCGCGCGCCAGCACGTCGGCGATGTCGCCCATCACGCGCGCGTCTTGGGTGGCGAGGCTGCCCTCGTGGTTGTTCACGCCGCGCGCTTGCGGCAATTCGGCCAAGTCGCTGGTGAGTTCGCTGCGAATCGCCGCATCGTCCATGGTCGTCGTGATCGTTCCCGGCCCCGGATAGCGGCCGGAGATCGTCTGCATCGGCAAGTGGAGCATAACGCCCTTGCCCGCGGCGCTCGCATCGCGCGCGATCGCGCCCCCGAAGCGCACGTGCGGCAGGACGGAGAGCGTGAGCGGAAACGGCAGCGCGACGAACGCACGCTCCGTGTCGGGCCACTGGCCGCAATCATCGATGATGATCGCTAGCCGCGGACGTCCGCCGGTTGCGGCGATCACGGTCGCGGCCGGCGACGGTGGCGCTTGCGCAATCGGGGCCGCGGTTGCGGGCGCGACGGTCGCCGCAGCGACACTCGGTGCGGGCGCTTCGGGCTCTTCGGACGCCTCGGGCATTGCCGCCGCGAGCGGTTCGCGTCGTGCCGGGATGTCGGCCGGCGCGGCCGGCGGGGCGGTCGCTTCGGCCGTTTGCGGGCTGCGGTCGGGCGACCACAGCCACAGCGCGGCGGCGATGACGCAGCATCCGAGGCCGAGGAGAAAGAGCAGCGCAAAGGCGGGCGAGCGCTTGCGACGCCGCGATTTCCGTCGGGTGGGCACGTTGACGGGCTATTCGCCATCGGCGCGAAGAGTAATTCATGGCTAGCTACCGTGCGCCGTTACGCGACATGTCGTTCGTTCTGCGCGAACTCGCGGGCATCGCTGAGATTGCGGCACTTCCCGGATTCGAAGAAACGGTCGACGTGCTCGATCCGGTATTGGCGGAAGCCGCGACGTTTGCCGCGGAAGTGCTCGACCCGCTCAACGCATCCGGCGATCGCGCCGGTGCGACGTGGAACGACGGCGTGGTCACGATGCCTTCCGGATTTAAAGCGGCCTATCAGCAATTCGCGCAAGCCGGCTGGATCGGCTTGCCGGTCAGCGCCGAATTCGGCGGGCAGGGCCTGCCGCAAATACTGCTCGGCGCCGTACTCGAGATGTGGAACGCGGCGAACGTCGGTTTTGCTAACGGCCCGCTGCTCAATCAAGGTGCGATCGAAGCGATCGAACTCGTCGGTTCCGGCGAGCAGAAGCAGACCTACATTCCGCGGTTGGTTTCGGGTGAGTGGACGGGCACGATGTGCCTCACCGAACCGCAAGCGGGCTCCGACCTTGCCGCCGTGCGAACGAGGGCTGTGCCCGACGGCGATCGCTACAAGATCAGCGGTCAGAAAATCTTCATTACGTTCGGCGAACACGACCTCACGCCGAACATCATTCACCTCGTGCTCGCGCGGCTGCCCGATGCACCCGAGGGAACCCGGGGCATCTCGCTCTTCATCGTGCCGAAGGTGCTGCTCAACGCCGACGGCACGCTTGGCGAACGCAACGACGTCTATTGCGCCGGCATCGAGCATAAGCTCGGAATCAACGCCAACCCGACGTGCACGCTCAACTACGGCGAGAAATCCGGCGGTGCGATCGGCTATCTCGTGGGCGAGCAGAATCGCGGGCTCGAATATATGTTCATCATGATGAACGCCGCGCGGTTCTCCGTCGGCGTGCAGGGCTTGGCGATTGCCGATCGCGCCTATCAGAGCGCGCTTACCTATGCGAAAGAGCGCATCCAGAGCCGCGATGCTGCGGCGCGCAACCCGCAGCCGGTCGCGATCATCCGTCATCCCGACGTGCGGCGCATGTTGATGTCGATGAAGGCGCAGATCGAAGCGATGCGCGCGCTCGCATACGTGACCGCCGGTTCACTCGACCTGGCCCACAAATCGCCCGACGAAGCGACGCGCCGGCGCCACAAAGTGTTCGCGGAGTTCATGATTCCGATCGTCAAGGGCTGGTGCACGGAAACGGCAACCGAACTCTGTTCGACGGCCGTGCAAGTCTTCGGCGGCATGGGCTACATCGAAGAGACCGGTATCGCGCAGCAGTATCGCGACGTAAAGATCGCTTCGATCTACGAGGGCACGACCGGCATTCAGGCGCTCGACCTCGTCGGGCGCAAATTACTTCGCGACATGGGCGCGACGGCGACGGCGATCGTTGCAGAAATCGCGACGTTCGCGCAAACGCTCGACGGTGACGATGCCGACATCGCGGCGATTAGAGCCGAGCTGGAGCGGGGCGTCGGCGCGCTCGGCGCCGCGTCGGCGTGGCTCGGTACGAACGCCACGAGCGACCTGCGTGCGGTCTTCGCGTGTTCCGTGCCGTATCTGAAGTTGTGGGGCATCGTCGCGGGCGGCTGGCAGATGGCGCGCGCTGCGCAAATCTCCGCGCGGCATATCGCGGCCGGGGATCCGGAAGCGGACTTTTATCGCGCCAAGCTGACGACGGCGCGCTTCTATGCCGATCACGTCCTCAGCCAATCGTCGTGGCTGCAGCATCAGATCGTCAACGGCTCGGCCGCCGTGCTGCGCCTCGATGATGAGGGATACGAACTCGACCGCCGCGCGCTCGCGCGCGTATGAACGTGCGCACCGAAGACCGCGACGGCGTTCGCATCGTCACGCTGGACAATCCGCCGATCAACGCGCTCTCGTTCGCCTACTCGACCGCGCTCGTCCCGGTCCTTGCGGCTGCCGAGGCGGACGCGAGCATCCATGCGATCGTCCTGACCGGAGCGAACGGGCTCTTTAGCGGCGGCGCGGACCTGAACGATTTCGCAAGCGAACCGGCCGCCGGTACGAAGACGATTCGCGATGTGATCGCCGCGGTCGAGAGAAGCGCAAAAACCTACGTCGCCGCGCTCGAGAAAACGGTCCTCGGCGGCGGCCTCGAACTCGCGCTCGCGTGCGATTACCGCGTTGCGGCTGCCGGCACGAAGCTCGGCTTCCCCGAAATCAAGCTCGGGCTCATCCCGGGCGCCGGCGGAACGCAGCGGCTGCCGCGCCTGATCGGCGCGCAAGACGCGCTGCAACTGATGCTCAAGGGCGACAACCTCGACGCCGAGGCTGCGCGCGAGAAGGGGCTGCTCGACGAACTCGCGGCGAGTGACGTCGTCGGGGCCGCGCTTGCAATAGTCGCGCGCGTGCGCGCCGCTGCGCCGAAGCGCCGCACGTCGGCGCGCCGCACCGAACTCGGTATCGTCGGGCTCGGATTGTTTGCGACGCCGTTCGTGGTGGCGCAAGCGCACAAGCTCGTTCCGCCGGAAGAAACGGGCGGCTTTGCCGCGCACAAACTCATCGACGCGGTCGAAGCGTCGATCGAACTGGACTTTCCGCGCGGGCTCGCGCGCGAATACCGGCTCTTCGATGAACTCGTGCGGTCGGCGTCCTCCGCGGCGCTGCGCCACGTGTTCTTCGCCGAGCGCGAACTCGGGAAGATTCCAGGCATGGCCCCCGCTCAGCCGCTGCCGATCGCCGGCGCCGGCATCGCCGGCGCGGGCACGATGGGTACGGGCATCGCGCTTACGTTCGCCAACGCCGGGATTCCCACGGTCGTGATCGATCCGAGCGCGGAGCAGATCGAACGCGCGAAGCAGCTGGTTTCCAGCACGTACGCAAGCCAAGTGCAGCGTGGCCGGATGACGCAAGAAGAGGCGTCCAAGCGCGGTGGGTCGATCCGTTTCGCGAGCGATTACGCTGAACTCGCCGCCGCCGACATCGTGATCGAAGCCGTCTTCGAGAGCATGGACGTGAAGAAGACCGTCTTCGCCAAGCTCGACGCGATCTGCAAGCCCACGGCGATTCTCGCCAGCAACACTTCGACACTCGACATCGATGCGATGGCCGCGGTCACGAAGCGGCCGGGAAAGTTCGTCGGCTTGCACTTCTTCGTTCCCGCCAACATCATGCAGCTGCTCGAAATCGTCCGCGGCAAGGAGACCTCGGCCGAAACGATGGCCACGGCGATTGCGCTCGGCAAGACGCTGCGCAAAGTCGGCGTCGTGTCGGCCAACGCGTTCGGGTTTATCGGCAACCGGATGCTCTTCGACTATGCACGCGAAGCGATCGGCTTGGCCGAAGAAGGCGTCGCCCCCGAGCGCATCGATCGCGTGATGAAAGCCTTCGGCATGGCGATGGGTCCGTTCGCCATGTTCGATCTTTCGGGAATCGACGTGTTCTGGCACATCGGGCAAGGCAATCCCGATGCGATGCGCAGCCGCTCGGCCATCGTCGATCGCCTGTATCGCGAGAAGCGCTTCGGTCAGAAGACCGGTGCCGGGATGTATCGCTACGAAAAGGGCAGCCGCGAGCCGTTGCCCGATCCGGTGACGATCGAACTCTTCCGGGAAGAAGCAGCAAAGGCGGGCATCGTGCCGCGGCCCGATGTGAGCGACGCGGAGATCGTGCGGCGGTTGACCGGTGCGCTGATCGCCGTGGGTGATGCGTTGTTGAAAACGGGCGTTGCGCTGCGGCCCGGCGACATCGATATCGTCTACGTGTACGGATACGGCTTTCCGCCCTATCGCGGCGGCCCGATGTGGTACGCCGAAAAGGAGTTGGCCCTTGTCTGAAGCCGTGATCGTTTCGGCGGCGCGCACGCCGATCGGCCGCGCGTTCCGCGGCGCGTTCAATCAAACGCACGGCGCGACGATGGCCGGTCATGCGATCGCGCACGCAGTCGCGCGCGCCGGCGTCGATCCGGCGGAGGTCGAAGACGTGATCCTCGGCGTCGGACTGCCCGAAGGCGCCACGGGCAACAACCTCGGGCGCGTTGCCGCGCTGCGCGCCGGCCTGCCGATCGGCGTTCCGGGCGTGACGATCAACCGCTATTGTTCGTCGGGTCTTCAATCGATCGCGACGGCGGCGGGGCGCATTCTGGCCGACGGCGCAAAGGTCGTCGTCGCCGGCGGCTGCGAGTCGATCTCGCTCGTGCAGAACGTGCTGAACGTGCACAACTTCACCGACGAGTGGACGCTGCGGCACGAGCCCGACATCTACATGCCGATGCTGCAGACCGCCGACGCGGTCGCGACGCACTACAACATCTCGCGCGAAGCGCAGGATGCCTACGCCTTTCAAAGTCAACAGCGCACCGCGGCCGCCCAAGCCGCCGGGAAGTTCGATGCGGAGATCGTGCCCTTGCCGGCGTGGAAATTTGTCGAGCACAAAGAGGACGGCACGTTCAGCGAAGAGGCGGTGACGCTGACGAAAGATGAAGGCAACCGCGCGGATACGACCCTCGAGGGTCTCGCCGCGCTCAAGGGCGTGCTGGGCAAGAACTCGACGATTACCGCCGGCAACTCTTCCCAGCTCTCCGACGGCGCGGGTGCGGTCGTCGTCATGGACGGTAAGGAAGCGGCGCGGCGAAACCTGCAGCCGCTGGGCATCTATCGCGGGCTCGTCGTTTCGGGCTGCGAGCCGGGCGAGATGGGGATCGGGCCGGTCTTCGCTATTCCCGCCTTGCTACGGCGGCACGGACTGACCGTGGACGACATCGGCCTCTGGGAACTCAACGAAGCGTTCGCCGTCCAGACCGTCTACTGCCGCGACACGCTGGGCATTCCGAACGAACGCTTCAATGTCGACGGCGGCGCGATCTCGATCGGCCACCCATATGGCCTCAGCGGTACCCGCATGACGATGCACGCGCTGCTCGAGGGCAAGCGCCGCAACGTCAAGTACGTCGTCGTCACGATGTGTATCGGCGGCGGGATGGGCGCCGCCGGCCTCTTCGAAGTCGTGTGAGGCGGGAAGGGTGCCTGTAAGGCGGCGTGGCATTTTGCCAGGGTGAGCGTTCACCAGATTTCATTCGAACTCAACGGGAAGACCGTCGAGCGGTCCGTCGGTCCCGAAGTCCTCATGGCGGACTTGCTGCGCGACGACATAGGTCTCACCGGGACGAAGATCGGCTGCAGCATCGGCGTCTGCGGCGCGTGCAGCATTCTCGTCGACGGCACCCTGATGTCGGGTTGCCTGCTTCCGGCGATCATGGTCGACGGCCGGTCGGTGACGACCATCGAGGGCATCGCGCCGTCTGAGGACGAGCTTTCGCCGCTGCAAGATGCGTTCATTCGCAAGGGCGGCTTCCAATGCGGCATCTGCACCTCGGGGCAGATCATCGCCGCGACCGCGCTGCTCGCGCAAAACGCGAAGCCGACGCGTGACGAAATCAAGGAATGGATGATGGGCAACCTGTGCCGATGCACGGGCTACTACAAGATCATCGACTCGATCGAAGCCGCAGCGGGGATCGATCGTGCGAACGTTTGATTATACGGCGGCCGCTTCGATCGACGAAGCGCTCGCAGCCCTCAAAGAATACGGCGACGAGGTCGAGTTCATCGCCGGCGGTACGTCGCTCATCCTCATGATGCAGCAGGGGCTCGTGCAGCCCGCCAAAGTCGTGGGTCTCGGCAACATCAAAGAACTCCGCGGTATCAAGCGCTCGGCAGACGGCGGCCTCGAAGTCGGCGCGATGACCACGCATCGGCAACTCGAAACGTCGCCCGAAGCGTTCGCTTACGCGGCGGCGCTGCCCCAATCGCTCGGCGTGATCGCTACGATTCGCATCCGCAATCAAGCGACGCTGGGCGGCAACCTCGTTCACGCCGATCCGGCGCAGGATCCGCCGCCGGTGCTCATCGCCCTCGACTCGACGATCGACGTCGTGAGTGCGGGCGGCGGTGCGCGCTCGATTCCGATGGAAGCGTTCTTCAGCGACTTCTTCGAGACGACGCTGGGTGAGAACGAACTGTTGCGCTCGGTCAAAGTTCCGCCGATGCCGGCCGGATCGCGCCTCGCGTACAAGAAGTTCTTGCCGCGCACCGAGGACGACTACGCAACAGTGTCGGTTGCCGTGCGGCTCGGCGTCGACCCTGACGGCAAATGCAAGGATATCCGGATCGGCCTCGGCGCACTCGCCGTCACGCCGTTGCGCGCGAAAGCCGTCGAGAAGGCACTGCTAGGGCAGAAGCTCACGGCCGCGTCGATTCGCGAAGCATCGGCCCTCGTGCGCGATGAAGTCGATCCGCTCGACGACGTGCGCGGCTCGGCAAACTACAAACGCGAGATGGCGCGCGTTTGGACCGAACGCACGATCGCCTCTCTTGCGAACATCGATCTCAAGGTTAACGCATGAAGTTTGACCAGACCATCGACCTCTCCGGCGCTAGCCCGGAACGGGTCTGGGCCTTCGTTATGGACGTCCCGTCCATGGCAAAGTGCATTCCCGGCTGCGACGGCGTCGAAGACCTCGGCAACAACCACTACAAAGCCGTCGTGAAAATCAAAGTCGGCCCGATCGGGTTGTCGCTGGCGAGCGATATTTCGATCGTCGAGAAAGACGAAGCGAATCGCACGGCCTCGCTCCTGGTCGAAGCGGCGGATAAGCGCGTGGGCGGCGCGGTCAAAGCGACGATGTCGATGAAGCTCACGCCCGAAGGCGACGGCACCAAGCTCGAAGTGAGCACCGACGCGAACGTGATGGGGCGCATCGGGGATTTCGGTCAACCGATCATCCGCAAGAAAGCCGACCAAACGCTGCAAGAAGTTGCCGCGAATCTCCGGAAGGCGCTCGCAACACCGGCATGACGTCGACGATCGCCGCGCCGCGGCGCGGGGACGGCATTCTCGCGACGGACGAAATCCGCGTCGAAGGCCGCGATAAGGTTAGCGGCAAGATGAAGTACACGGCCGACGTGCATCTGCCGAACATGCTGTGGGCCGCGTTCACGACGAGCCCCGTCGCGCATGCAAGAATCGTGCGCATCGATACGAGCGCGGCGAAGCGCGTGCCGGGCGTGCACGCCGTGCTGACCTCGGCCGACATCGGACCGGGCAAGCGTTCCGGCCGAATGCTCTACGATTTGCCCGTGCTCGCGTACGACAAAGTGCTCTATATCGGCGATCGCGTTGCCGCCGTTGCCGCCGAGACGCGCGAAGCGGCCGAAGAAGCGGCCCGCCTCGTCGAGGTCGAGTACGAAGACTTGCCGGTGGTCATCGACGTCGCGTCCGCGCTCGCTCCTAGCGCGCCGGTGTTGCATCCGGATTTGAGCTCATACTTTTATGCCGGGAAGACGCCGCCGAAACGCGTCCATCCGAACGTGCAAGGCTCGACGCTCGTAACGAAGGGCGATGCGAATCTCGAGCCGATTTTCGCCGGCGCGCACCGCGTCTACGAACACCGCTTTACCACGCCGCGGCAGCACGCGGGCTACATCGAAACGCATGCGAGCACGGTATGGATCGACGGCGACGGCGTGGTGCACGTGTGGACCGTGAACAAGCAGCCGTTCTCAGTACGGCAGTGGATGTCGAACGTCACCGGCGTGCCGCTCGAGAAGATCATCGTGGAATCGGCCGCCATCGGCGGCGACTTCGGCGGCAAAGGCCTCACCATCGACGAGTTCGCGTGCTACTATCTGGCGAAAGCGACGGGCCGGCCCGTCAAACACGTCTACAGCTACGTCGAAGAACTGCAAGCGAGTTCGGTGCGGCACCAAGCGGATATCACGCTGCGGACCGCGGTCGACGCGCACGGGAAGTTTCTCGCGCACGAGTCGAAGGTGCTCTATAACGGGGGCGCCTATGCGGCCGGCAAGCCTGCCCCAAGCCTCTTGCCCGGCGCAACGGGCTACGCCACGGTCGGCTATCAGGTGCCGCACGTGCGCCTCGACGTCCAATCCGTGTATACGAACAGCATTCCGGGTGCGCACGTGCGCGCGCCCGCCGACGTGCAAGTGTTCTTTGCCTGGGAACAACATGTCGATTTGATCGCCGCCGATCTCGGTATCGACGCGCTGGAATTTCGCATGCTCAACATCGTGCGCGAAGGCGAGACCGCGGTGACGGACGAGGCGATACACGAGCCCCAGGGGTATGCCGTGCTCGAAGCGCTCAAGCGCGACCGCGAGCAGCGGCCCGCCCGGCCGGGCGGAGCGTGGGGCATGGCGATCGTGTGCCGTCATACGGGCGGCGGCAAGACCGCCATCGATGCTACGCTGCGCGTCGACGGCACGATCGAGATCGTGTGCGGCGTGCCGGATCAGGGTTCGGGTGCATACACCGTCGCGCAGCGCGTATTTGCCGCAAGTTTCGGCGTCGGCCTCGAGCGCGTGTTGTGCCACGGCGGCTCCACCCACGATGCCAAGCAAGATCCCGGTTCGGGCGGAAGCCGCGTCACCTACATCGTCGGCAACGCTGCGAGCGTGGCGGCCGGATTACTGGCGGCGGAAATCAAGCAGCGCACGGGTCTCGTGATCGAAGCCGGACGGTTCGCCGATGCGAACGGACGCAGCGTTCCCTACGACGAGGGCGTGGCGCGCGCAACGGGCGGCAAACCGATTCACGTCGTCGGCGAGTACGACGGTACGCAGCACGACGCGGCGCATCCCGCCGATTACAGCTTCTCCGCCTTTGCATTCGATGTCGCTGTCGACCGCGATACGGGCGCGTTCGAATTGCGCGACGGCGTGCTCGTAGCCGACGTCGGGCGCATCATCAATCCGCTCGGACATCAAGGACAACTCGACGGCGGCTGGATCTACGGCTTGGGCAGCACGACGATGGAAGAAATGCCGATCGACGAGAGCGGCAAGCTCACGTCGCTCAGTCTCGGCGACTACAAGATTCCCACCATGAAAGACATCCCGCCGATGCGCACGATCCTCGTCGAAGCGCCATCGGCCGGCGGCCCGTACGGCTCGAAGATGGCCGGTGAACTGAGCAATAGCGGTGTCGGCCCGGCGATTATCAACGCGGTGGCCAACGCGACCGGCGTGCGCCTGCACGAGTTCCCGATCACCGCCGAGCGCATTTATGCAGCGCTAGAAATGCGCGACGGTCGAGACCTTTAGGAGATAGTCGGTCACGGCCAGGTTGGCCGCGCGATCGACGGCGGTCTTCCAGCTGAACGCTCCGCCGTAGAGCGGCTTCGCGACCGACTCCAGTTTTTGCGTGCGGCAATCGTAGACAGCGACGTTGATATAGGCTTCGGTCCACATGTCGTTGCCGTTTGTGGCGTCGGACGACTTCGTGCGCACGTCGCCCCAAACGATATACGTGCCCCCGGTCTGCGCGCAAATTTGCGGACCGCGCAGCAACGGATGCTGCGTCTGCTCGGGATCGCCTTGCGCGGCGGTTTGGCCGTGACGCGAGAGCGCCGTGACGAGCGCCGCTCCGGCAAAGGTGCGGATTACCGGCGGCACAGTCTTGCCCGTGATCGGCAGCACGACGAAGCGCGTCGGGCGGCTGGCTGAGGCGTAAATTTTCGGCGGCGCGGTGGGCCCCGATGAGAAGCCGTAAGCCTCGTTCGGCAATTGCAGCGGTGGTTTATCGAGGCCCTTGCCCGAGGGCCCGGAGCTGCTGCCCACAGGGCTGATGCCGTTTTTCTTCGGTGCCGAGGTCGGCGGCGCTGCGGCCGGTTTCGGCGTTGGGTTGAGGATCGCGAAGTAGCCGCGCGTTGCATACGTGAGCAGCGCGTTTTGCACGATCGGTCCTTGATCGGTGATGTCTTTGTCGGCGCCGATGTGCGCGGTGTTCGCCCACACGACCGTACCGCTGCGCGCGCTCACGATCTGTTCGATCACCGACATCGCGCCGTTGACCGGCGGCGCAATGTATCCGGTCAGATAGAAGTCGCCGTTGTCCACTTTGGTGGTATGTAGAAAATTCTCGGGGGTGGTGGCGGGATCGCCCATCACGATCTTGACGCCGCCGACGGCGGTCATCGAGGCGCCGAGCTTCGCAATGTAGTCGGTGCTGTAGCGCGGATCCAGCCCTTCCGCGTAACGGAAAGGAAAGAGCACGAGCACGGGCGCGGTGCTGAGCAGCCCCGATGCACCCATGAGCGTGGTTGCGAGCGACGTACAAAAAAGTGCGGCGAGCAACCGTTGCGGCCACCGTAAACGAGCGAGCATAGCCTCTCCCTTCGCGACCGGTGCCGGTAGTTCGTTCTTCCCGGAGGTTAATTGCGCGAAGGTTGCTTGACTCGTTCCAGTACGGTGTCGGCGCGCTGCGTACCAGCATCGTCCCAGACTCGAACGAAGCGGTAGAGCGCAAAGTTGACATCGAGGTAGTCACCCGGTCGCGGCAGGCGGTCGACGAAGAGGTGCAGCGTCTGCCGGCGGTCGGCCTCGATGTCGCTCTCCCAGGTGCGCTCCGCCGGCGTCGAGACAACGAGCGCTCGCACCTCGAGCGCGCCGCTGCGGACGTTCGTATACACGCGCGGTTCGAAGGTGACGAGATCGGGCAGCGCATCGGCGATCGTGCGATAGCGGTAACCGATCGGGTCGACGGCGTTCTCCAAGACGTCGCTCACCAGTTCGCGTAACGCACGATTCTGCGAAATCCACTCTTCGGCTCCATCCGGCATCGGCGTTGCGAGCGTCACGCAGCCGCCCTCATCCGAGGCAACCTCGAGGCCGAGGTCGCCGGCCAGCTCGAGCACGCCGGTGTCGCGCAAGCGTTGTGCGATGTGTGCGGCAAACGTCACGCGCGCGCCGCTGACGATCGGGAAACCCTCGTGGAGCGCCGTCGTGCCGAAGTCGACTGCCGTCGCCGTGCCGTCGGTGAGCAGCCGTTGCGCGAGTTCGGTATCGTCGGCTAGTGCCGGCGGACGGGCCGGCGGCGCCGCAGCCGACGCATCGACCGCGTCGTCGTCGCACGCATCGGGGAGCCCGATGCGGTCGGCGGTGAACAACACGTCGAACGCGTGACCGAGGTGGCGATGACAGGCGCCGAGCGCATACGAGAGATCGTCTTCGACGCCGCTGCCGACCTGGAGGTAGTAGGTGATCAACTGCTCGCACGGCTCGCCGTCGAAGCGCAGAAACGGACAGACGACCGCCACCGTCGCGGCGACCTGGGCAAAGCGGATCGTATCGAGCTCGCCGACGCTGGCCGGCTCGAGATTCGCGATCAGCTTGGCCCGCCAGCGGTCGAAGAAGGGCTGGTCCATCATGGGACTGCTTTTGTCGCGCAACGGCATGAACGCCTGGCCCCCGTTCGGAAGACGCTCGTATGAAGGAGATCATCACCTCGCCGAACGCTCCGGTGACGGGATTTACCGATGCATCGAAGCCGGCTCCGATCGCGCAGGCGATTCGTGCCGGGAACATGCTTTTCGTGTCGGGCCAAGGGCCGCTCAACGCGCAGCGCGAGGTGGTCTCCGATGATATCGGAGCCCAGACGCGGCAGACGCTCGAGAACCTGCGTGCCATCCTCGCGCACGCCGGCGCGAGTTTTGCCAACGTGGTCAACATGCGCGTGTGTCTGCGCAACGTCGCGGACTTTCCGAAATTCAACGAGGCGTTCGGCGAAGTGATGGCCGGGGAAAAGGTGACGCGCACGTGTATCGGCGGAACGCCGCATCGCACCGGCGTGAACGTGGAGATCGACTGCATCGCGGTCGTGGACTAGGATTNNAGGATTTGTTGTTGTGTTGAAAATGCCACCGGCCTTCCAAATGCCGAACGTGAACCTCGAAGAAGTTTCCGCGGAGTTGGCGCGCACCGGCAAGCGCGTACACGTGCTCTGGCAAGAAGCCGAAACGCTCGCGTTCGTCGCGCGCGGCCGCGAGTACCGCAGCGAATTTCACATCAACCCCGCCGACGAAGTGATGTACATGCTGCGCGGCGAGATGCGCTTGCACTATCGTACTTCGGAGGGTAAAGAAGAAGTGTCGGTGCTCACCGAGGGTTCGATCATCTACACGCCCAGCGGTATCCCGCACTCGCCGCGCTTCCCGCCGGACGCGTTCGCCTTGATCATCGAGCGCAAACGTGCGGCCGGCGAGATCGACGCCTTCCAGTGGTACTGCCCCAAATGCGACGATTTGTTATATGAGGGGCGGTTTGTGGTCAGCGACTACGCGCTCGATCCGGTGTCGACTGCTTACGCCGCGTTCTTCGATAGCGAGCAGCACCGCACGTGCGGCGGCTGCGGCAACGTTACGCCCGATCCCCGTTGACGAGCGGCCGGCGATAGCCCGGTACGTCGCGCAGGAGTCCGTCGAATTGTTCGCGTGCGACTTCGTAGCACTCGCACGCCGCATTTTCGAGGCCCGGCCGATCGAGGACCGTGATCGTGCCGTGCGAGTATTTGATGAAGCCGGCTTGCTGGAAGGTCGCCGCGGCGATGGCCACGCCGGAACGGCCCGTGCCGAGCATCATTGCCAGAAACTCTTGCGTGAGCGGCAGTTGATCGGTTTCGACGCGGTCGCGGGTCATGAGCAGCCAGCGCGCACAGCGTTCGTACACGCTGTGGAGGCGATTGCAGGCCGCGAGCTGCCCGAGCATGTTGACGTAGGCTTGAAGATAGCGATCGAGGAGTTGCCGGAAGGCGGGATCCGTCGCCGTCAATTCGTGGAACAGGGTCGCGGGAATCTTGATCGCGCTGCCGCGGACTTGGCAATAGCAGACGTTGGCCGTGGCCGACGCACCCATCAGCAACGGAAAGGCCGACATCCCTTCGCGCCCGATCGTGCCGATTTCGATCTGGCTGCCGTCGCGCATGCGGGCAACCACCGAGAGCACGCAATCGAGCGGAAAATACACGTCGTGGATCGGCTGCTCGGACTCATAGACTTGCTGCCGCAGCGCGAGGTTCACGAGCACCCCGTGCTCGAGTACGCGCGCCCCGGACGCCGGAGCCAAGGCGTTGAGAATCGCGTTTTGCCTCAATGACGTCAAACTCGCTGGACGAGTAAGGCCCGGCGCTCTCTTCAGGATTTTCGCCAAGGCAAGTAACCACCGTTAACAAGCGATGCTCCCATCGTACCATAAAAAGCGTCGGTTTTATGACCAAACCGAGGCAGACGCACGCCAGCGTACAGAGTACGCTTGAAGCGCGAGCCAGCCCACCAGGGTCCCCGGGGATTACCCGCGGGAGCACTATGATCGACCCGGTTCCGATTGCACAGGCGCCCGAGCCGGCTTCCATGAGCTGGATGGTTAACGGCGTCCGGCTCAGTGCGCGCATCATGCCTGCCGCGCGTTCCACCCGGGGCGGCGACTGGTGTGAGGCCTTCGCGGTTTCCGATGACGTGATGGCGCTCTCGATCGGCGACGTGTGCGGCCACGGCGATGAGAAATACGGTGCGATGGTCGCGACGAGCCGTGCGATCCGCGAGGCGGCCTGCCGCGGACTCGATCCCGCCCAAACGCTGGCGGAAGCGCATCTCTTCCTGCGCGCGTTCGACCCCGCAGAATACGCTACCGCGTTGTTTGGCCTGTTGAACCTGCGCACCCATACGCTCGTGTTCGCCAATGCCGGGCATCCCGCGCCGCTCCTGGCAACTCCGCATGAGACGGTGTATCTCGAATACCCGCAAAGCGATCTGCCGCTGGGGATCGAGGATCCGTTCATGCCGGCCCTCCGCGAGGTCAACGTGCCCGCATCGACGCTGCTGGTGTTCTACACCGATGGGGTCACCGAACACGAGTTCAAACCGCTGCAAGGCGCGACCGAATTGCGCGATGCGGCGATTTTTGCGACCAAGTTCTCGCTGTTGCCGACGGCGGCGGTGATCGAAAAGCTGATGTTTCTCACCGGTTCGAATCGCGACGACGCGGCGATCCTCACCGCGTGGACGCCGGTCGGGCCGGGACCCAAACGGGCGCCGACGAAGGGCTTCGAACGCCCGTATTAGCCGCGGCGTAGAGGATCGCGCCCTTGAAGACGTTACGCTTCGTTGCCTTCGCCGTTTCCGCTTCGCTCGGGGTTGCGCTCGCGCCGCCGCCGATGTCGGCCCAAACCTCGGCGCAGCCGCCGCTGAAGATCGGCCTGATCATGTCGTTCACCGGCGGCACGACCTGGGCGCCGAAGCAGTCGGCCGCGTCGGTCGGCGCTTGGCTCAAGCTGTTCGGCGAGAGCGCGGGCGGGCGCAAGCTGACGGTCGTCATTCGCGACGACACGGGCATCGCGCCGGAAGTCGCGCGGCGTCAGGCGCAAGAGCTGATCGTGCAAGAGCACGTCGACATTCTGGTGGGAACGAACCTCACGCCGAATGCGATCGCGGTCGCGCAGGTGTCGACGCAGGCGAAGAAACCGTTCTTCATCGTCAACTCCGCGACGTCAAACGTGATGAAGGATCAACCGTATACCGCCCGCTTCGGCTTCGATACGCAAACGATCGTGCCGCCGCTCGCGCAGTACGCGGCCAAAACGTACGGCAAGACGGCGTACTCCATTTACCAGAACTACGGCCCGGGCATCGATGCCGGAAAGTCGTTCGAGAAGAGCTGGACCGAAGCCGGCGGGACGATGATCGGCTCCGATCCGATTCCGGTCAACAACAAAGAGTTCTCCGCCTATATCCAGCGCGTGCGCGACGCGAAGCCGGCCGTGCTGTTCGTCTTTCTCAACGCGTCGGGCGGCGGCGCGCAGCTGCTCAAAGATATCCAGCAATCGGGGCTCATCAAGAGCGGAATCAAAGTGATCGCGACCGGCGACATCGTGGATGAGTACATCAATCCGACGATCGTCAACCCGCCGATCGGCCTGATCACGACGTTCAACTATTCGCGCATGCACAACTCGCCATTCAACCGCCAGTTCGTGGCGGCGTATCACGCGGCGCAAGGCGACAACGACGGCCCCGACTTCAACGCCGTGCAAGAGTTCGATGCGCTGCATGCGGTGACCATCGTCGCGAACGCCCTGCACGGCGACCTCTCCGACCCGGACAAAGTGATGAGCGTCGTCCGGGGCATGAAGTTCGAGAGCCCGCGCGGACCGTTCATGATCGATCCCTCAACGCGCGACTCGGTGCAGAACGTGTATCTGCGGCGGCTCGAAATGGTGAAGGGACAGCTCGAAAACATTGAGTTCGAGACCGTGCCGATGGTGAAGGATCCGACCGAAAACTACTAACGCCGGCATGCGTTTTGCGGTGGTCGTGCTCGCCCTCGTGCTCGGGGGCGGGTGGTTTTGTGCGCAGTCCGCGGCGGCGGATGCGGCGCCGTGGCTGTTCGTCACCGACATCCACCTCAAGGCCAAACCGTATCAGGAGAACTTTCCCTCGCCCTTCGGCGACGACACCGACGACGTGCTCTTCGAATCGGCGATTCGCGCGATGCGGCACGCCGATCCGCATCCGCCGGTGGTGGTGGTAACTGGCGATCTGCTCGCGCACCGCATCGCGAAGAGCGCCGCGACGCCGACCGCGGTGCTGATCGCGCGGCGTTTGAACCGCGCCTTTCCGCAAGCCCAATTCATCCTGGCACTCGGCAACAACGATTCCGCTTGCGGCGACTACGGGCTCGCACCGGATTCCGCATTCCTACGCACGGTTGCGGCGGCGTGGGCGCCGCTGGTGAACCGGCACGGTGCGGCGCCGGATTTCCGGCGCACTTTCGTCCACGACGGTTTCTACACCGCAACGCTCCCGGTGCCGGGGCTGCGGGCGATCGTGGTCGACAACGTCTTTTGGTCGCCGCGCTATCGCGCGCAGTGCGGCAGCGCCGGTAACGTCGCCACCCGGTCGCTCGATGAGCTCGACCGGGCGCTCGCGCAAACGCACGGCCGCGCGTGGGTACTCTTCCACATCCCGCCCGGCATCGATACGTACACGACGGCGTTGCTCACGCAACGCCTGGCCATCGTACCGTTTCTCCGGCCGGATCTGCGCGATCGCTTTCTCGCAGCGCTGACGCATTCAGCCGGACACGTTGCGCTCGCCGTGGCGGGGCACACGCACAAGTTCGCCTTTCGCATCGTCGGAGCGAGCGGGCGGCAGCCGGTGCCGATGCTGCTCGTCCCGGCGCTCTCGCCGGTGTTCGGGAACGCGCCGTCGTTTCTAACCGGCAACGTATCGCCCGGCGGTACCCTGCGCGACGTCGATGAGTTCTCATTTCGCAACGGTACGTGGAGCGCGATCGGCGGGATGCGTTCCCTCGGCGTCGATGCCTTCACCGGTCCGCAACTCGTTGCGCTGCAAGCGCGGTTGGCCCGCGAGCCGCAATTGCGCGCGACGTTTGCTCGGCTCTATGGCGGCGGCGCGACTCCGGAGATCAACGAACGCAACTGGTCGATCTACTGGTGCGCGGCGACGGCGTTCGCGACGGCGCCGTTTCGCGAGTGTACGCAATCCGGGGGCTTTAGCGTGATCACGCGGCGCGGCGTCGAAGCGCTGGCCGGGGTTGCGGCGATCGTGGCGCTGCTGGCCGGCGCGTTCGTCTGGTGGCGCAGGCGGCGCCGCGCCTTACGGCTTTAGGCCGTTCATCGCCAGCTCGAGCTGACGCCGCAGGCGCGCGATGCCGTCCGGTACTTGCGGGTCGCTGTCGCTGAGCCAAAAGCGCGCGTGGGCGAGGTAGGTGCCCATCAGAAAGAGCGCGATCGTTTCCGGATCGTCGGGCACGCCGAGTCGTCCGGCCTGCTGTTCGCCCGCGACCAGTTCCGCAATTTTGTCGAGCATCCGGTGGCGGCGGCGGTAGAAGCGCTCGGTTTCGCTCGGCACTTCGCGCACGCGGGCCGACGCGGTTTCGTGCAAGGCAAACGTCGAGAGCTCCGGATCGCGGACCCAGTAGCGGTAGCGCGGCTCGAACAGCGCGATCAATTTCTCGAGAAACGGTTCGCTGCCGTTCAAGTTAGCAAACGATTCTTCGGTAACGGCCTCGAGGTCGTCGTTGACGATCGTCATCAGCAAGTCGCGTTTGTCGCGTGCATAGACGAAGACCGTGCCCACCGCGACGCCGGCGCGCGCGGCGATCTCGCGTGTGGTCGCGTCTTCGTAGCCGTGCTCGAGGAAGACGGCGCGCGCCGCCTCGAGGACCCGGCGACGGCGCTCGGCCTTGTTGCGTTCCCGCAAGGAGGGTTCGGCGGCCGCGGCTTCCAGCTCGCGGGAGCCCTCGGAGATCATCCCCGCAGGGTTCGTCGCCCTACGAAGATTCGTCCTTGACAAGCCGTTTGGGGGCGGCGTATATTCCGGAGGCGAACAAAATGAGCATGCTCAAACTATCCCTCCGGAGCCTTCTGGTATGACGACCATCTCACGCCCCCGCGCCGGCGCCGTTCCGCGCGCGAACCTCCCCGAAGCGTTCATCTACGACGAATGGTACGTCGCCGCGTGGGCTGAGGAAATTACCCGCGCGCCGATGCGCCGGATCATCCTCGACGAACCCATCGTGTTCTACCGCAAAGTCGATGGCACCGCGACCGCGCTGATCGACCGCTGCGTTCACCGGGCCTATCCGCTCTCAGTGGGCGCGCTCGACGGCGACAAGATCGTCTGCGGCTACCACGGCTTCGTCTATGATGCCGGCGGTGCGTGCGTGCTGGTACCGGGTCAATCGACCGTACCGCGCAGCGCCGCGGTACGCGCGTTTCCGCTGGTCGAACGCGGTCCGTTCGTGTGGATCTGGATGGGCGATCCCGAACGCGCCGATGCGTCGACCGTGCCGGAGCTGCCGTGGATTCACGACGGCGCGTGGCATCACATCAAGGACCTCGCGACGATCAAAGCGCGCTACGCGCTGCTCGTCGATAACCTGATGGATCTCTCGCACGAGACGTTCATCCACGGTGCGACGATCGGCAGCATGGACATCGTCGAAACGCCGACGACGACCGAGACCGACGGCAACATCGTGCGCGTTGGGCGGCACATGGAGGGCGCGGAAATTCCGGCCAACTTCAAGCGCTACACCGGCTTGACCGACGGAACGATCGATCGCTGGCAAGACATCGAGTATCACGTGCCGGCGTGTTACACGCTGCACATTCGCGTCGCGCCGCGCGGCGCCGGCGACGACCAAGCGTTCTTCACCAAGATCGTTTACGCGCTCACGCCGGAGACGAAGCATAGTACGCACTTGATCCGTTTGATCAGCAAGAGCTTCGGTCACAATCAACCGGAGTGGGTGGCGAGCACCATCAGCCGCGCACATACGCAAGTGTTAGAGGAAGATCGCGTGGCGCTCGAATTACTGGAGGAGAATCTTCCGGCGGACGGCCACTGGCAAGAACTGAGCGTGAACTTCGATCGCGGCGGCCTGCAGTGGCGCCGGGTGTTCCGCCAACGTCTCGGGCAACAGTCCGAGGCGAACGAAACCATCGAGTAATCGAGAAGGAAGAGCATGGCTGACAATCACGGCGTCGTCTACACGGGCCCCGGTAAGGTCGAAATCCAAGCGATCGATTTTCCGAAACTGGAAATCGGTAAGCGCAAGCTCAATCACGGTGTCATTCTGAAGGTCGTTTCGACCAATATCTGCGGCAGCGATCAGCACATGGTGCGCGGTCGCACGACGGCGCCGAAGGGCATCGTGCTCGGCCACGAGATCACGGGCGAAGTGATCGAAGCCGGCGGCGACGTCGAGTTCATCAAAGTCGGCGATCTTGTCTCCGTACCGTTCAACGTTGCCTGCGGCCGCTGCCGCAACTGTAAAGAGCAGAAGACGGGCATCTGTCTCAACGTCAATCCCGCGCGTCCGGGCGGAGCCTACGGCTACGTCGACATGGGCGGCTGGATCGGCGGACAGGCGGAGTACGTCACCGTGCCTTACGCCGACTTCAATTTGCTGAAGTTTCCCGATAAGGCGCAAGCGTTATCGAAGATTCGCGACCTCACGTGTCTTACGGACATTCTGCCGACCGGCTTTCACGGTGCGGTCACCGCAGGCGTCGGCCCGGGTTCGACCGTGTACATCGCCGGTGCGGGGCCGGTCGGTATGGCGGCGGCTGCCTCGGCGCGTTTGCTCGGCGCGGCGTGCGTCATCGTCGGCGATATGAACGCCGAGCGCCTTGCGCACGCGAAGAAGCACGGCTTTGAAGTGATCGACGTGTCGAAGGGTGCGATCCCGGATCAAGTCGAGCAGATTCTCGGCGTGCCGGAAGTCGATTCCGCCGTCGATGCGGTCGGCTTCGAAGCGAACGATGGTCACGGTCACGAACAGCCGGCCGTCGTGCTCAACGACATGATGAAGGTCACGCGCGCCGGCGGCGCCGTCGGTATTCCCGGTCTTTACGTCACCGAAGATCCCGGTGCGCAAGAAGAAGCCGCCAAAACCGGCAACCTCAGCCTGCGCTTGGGACTCGGTTGGGCGAAGTCGCTCTCGTTCTCAACCGGCCAGACGCCCGTGCTCAAGTACAACCGCGCGCTGATGCAAGCGATTCTGTGGGATCGCATCCCGATCGCCGACATCGTCAACGTGGAAGTGATCCGTCTCGACGACGCCCCGCGCGGCTACGCCGCCTTCGACAAAGGCGCCGCGCACAAATACGTCATCGACCCCCACGGAATGGTCCCGAAAAACTAACCGGTTTTCTTGTAGGCCGATTCGTTTGCGGGCGTCGGCCGCGCTCCGGGGCGCCGGATCGCGGACGGCGGCGCGGCCGAATCGAAGCGCTTCGTTGCCGGCGGTTCGACTTGCGGGCGCGGACGCACGAGTTTGTTGACGGCCGCGGCGCTCGGGAAACCGGGTGTCCGCGTTGCTGCCGCCGCTACCGCATCGGGATTCACCGTTGCGCGAGGCGGATAGGCCATCGGGTTGTCCTCGAGCGGGTGGACGTAGCCGCCCTTCACGAGGTACGTCTGGGGCTCGACGACCGAGCGGGCAACGTTCCACGTCGCGCCGCGTCCGCGGTAACGGCCTTCGATGATCGCAGCACCGGCGCGCACGAGCGGGTCCCCGGCCGGACCGGCATCGCCCGTCACTTCGTAGCGGTAGCTGTACGTCTTGGGGACAGGGCGGCGAAAATTGTCTTTCGTGCTAACCGCCACGACCTTGCCGTGGATCGGATGATTTTTTGTGTGATTTTTCGGTGGCCGAGTCACACCCATGGCGATGTCCTCAAGACTGATTCGGACGGGAAGCGCCCGCCCGCTTGGTAGGTCCAGTGTACCACGACTGAACACCTGCCGGCCAGGTCGACCGGGGAGTGCGAAACCGCGCACACTTTGGGTGCGTTGCCGGAGCAGATGGAACCGCGAGACATCCGCCCGGCGATCCGCGTGCAAGACGGCGACACGGCGCCCTTCGATGCCGTCGGCGCCGCCCTCGATCGCCGCCAGGCGCAACTCGGCGTCGTCAGTTCGGTGCCCCCGAAGCTGGCGAAGATGCTGCTGCCCGGCGAACACGTGCGCTTCGGCACCGAGGTGCATCCGATCGTCTTGCTGCCGCCGATCGTGATGATGGTCGTCGTTCTGGCCGGGCTCGAGATCGCGCTCGGATGGACGATCCGCCATCCCGGCGGTTTGCATTCCGCGCTGCTGACGGGCTGGGAGCGCCCGGCCGCGTTCGGCGTGGGCATCGCACTCCTCGCGGCATCGGGCGGGCTGTTGATCAAGCGCGCCTTGCGGTTCGCCGGTTTGCGTATCGTCGCCACCAATCGCCGCATCTTCGCGATTCGCGGCGTGATCATCCGGCGCATCACGCCGCTCGGCAACACCGCACTCGCGGCTTCGACGCTCTCGCAAGGCTTGCTCGGCCGCATGTTCGGTTACGGCTCGATCGAACTACCGCTGGCCGACGGCACGCCCGGATCGTTCCGCGACATGCGCGATGCGCTGCAGCTCTATCGCGAGTTCCAAGCGGTTGCGAACGGCGTCGATGGCGACACCTGGACGCCGGCCGTTCGACAGACGATTATTCCGTAGCTAAAATTTCGCTTGCAGTTCGTCCGCGAGGGCGGTGCGCCACTCGAGGCCCGGGGCGATCTTGTGATCGACCGGGCGCACGTGACGGTACGCGCTCGGGTCGACGCCTCGCACCGCCTCGCCGCTTTCCACGGCCCGCGTTGCTTCGAGCAG
>PLRU01000059.1:89557-95983 GCA_003164045.1 Candidatus Lustribacter telmatis | reverse complement strand
AGGTCGCCGAGGTGCCGAGCTTGCGATAGGCATCGACGACGATTTGCGCGGGATCCCACGGGATGCCGGCCTGAAAATCTACCGGCGTGCCGGCCGCCTTCATCGCATCGTACATGCGCTTGATCGGCGCGCGCGCGGCGGGCATCGCTTCCTTCGAATTCGGCCCGGCGAGATAGGCGAGACCCGGAAAGTATAGATCCTTGGGCAAGAAGCCGGCGAACTGTTTCATGAACGTGAAGCTCATGTTCGCGTTGGTCGTGAACGCCGGAATCGTCAGACCCGCATCGATATACGCGTGCGTCACCGTGCCGAACGGCTGGCCCGACGTCCACATCACGAGGACGTCGGGATTCGCCGCCTTGATCTTGGCCATCTGCGCCGCGACGGTTTGATCGGTCGGGTTGAAGTGCTCGGCATCGACGATCGACAGACCGGCCGCCACGTTTTCCGGCAACGCGGCCGCGACTTTGAGCTGGTTTTCCGCGTCCTGACCGCTCGCATCGGTCGACGTGATCGTGCCGACGCGCTTCCAGCCTTTTTCACGCATGTAACGCAGCATCGCCGTCGCCATGCCCTGCGTCGAGATACTCGCCGAGAACATGTCCGCTCCATATTGCGGATGCACGCCGGGCGATACGCAGTACTGCACGGCTTTGCCGCGCGTGAACGGCTCCATCGCGAGACACAGCGCCGCAAATTCCGAACCGATGATCACCTGCGGTTTCGAGTTTAGCGCGTTTTGCACGACTTGCACGGCCGTTTGCGGCGAGCTCTGGTCGTCGATGAAATCGAACTTCAACGGCTGTCCTTTGATGCCGCCTTCTTTGTTGACTTGCGCTTCAAGCGCGAGTAACGACGCGCGCAGCGCCGCACCCGAGTAGGCATAGCCGCCGGTCAGCGGCGTGACCACGGGGATAACGAAGGGTTCGGCCGCTCGAGCGGGGACGATGCTGCCGGATACCAGCAGCACGAAGCCCGCGGCGGCACAAAAGAGCCGAAAGATTTTCGTCACGATGGAGCCAATGCTATGGCAATCATATTCACCTGTCAACGACCGTAGATGAAAGCGACCGGCACGAAATGGCATCAAACGACGCAATCGAGCAAGCCAAATGGGACGTGATGTCCGCGAACCATATCCTCGCGCGCGAGGAGGTCCTCGACGGCTATGGGCACGTTAGCCTGCGACATCCCACGAACCCGCAGCACTTCTTCCTCTCCCGCTCGCGCAGCCCGGAGCTCGTGACGGTCGAGGACATCATGGAGTTCACGCTCGACGGCGACACCGTCGGCAACGACGATCGTCCGCCGTATCTCGAGCGGTTCATCCACGGTTCGATCTTCAAGGCACGGCCGGACGTGATGTCCGTCGTTCACTCGCATCAAGTCGACGTCGTGCCGTATTCGATCAGCTCGGTGCCGCTGCAGCCGGTTTGGCATCAAGCCTGTTCGATCGGCAGCCATCTTCCGGTGTGGGACATTCACGACAAATTCGGCGACACGAACCTGCTGGTTGCGAACCTCGCACAGGGCGAAGACCTCGCCGCCGCGCTCGGCCGCAACAAGGTCGCGCTGATGCGCGGCCACGGCTTCGCGGCGGCGGGAAACCACTTGCAAGAAGCCGTGAGCATGTCGATCTATTTGCCGAAGAACGCGCGCATCTTGACGACGGCGAAATTGCTCGGCGGCAGCGTCACCGTGGCCACGCCGGGCGAAGTGGAAAAGGCCGGCGTCGTACGGCCCGAGCAGCCGGCGTTTCAGCGCGGTTGGGAATACTGGCTCAAACGCGCCGGCGTCAAGCCCCGGCACTAAGACGAACGGCTATGCCGGCGCGAGCGCCGGCATCTGCTTCCACAGTGCGATCACGTCGTCGGCCGTGGCTACTACGCCGAAGTGCGAGCGCATGTTGTAGAGCGACATGTCGTGCTCCGCTTGCGAATATGCAGCCGTGCAATCGGACAAGAAGACGATGTTGTAATCGAGCATGTACCCCTGACGCGCGGTCGATTCGACGCACACGTTGGTCGACACACCCGTCATGATGAGATTCTCAACCTTGAGCGTGCGCAGCACCGAGTCGAGCCGCGTGTTGATGAACGCGCTATAGCGATGCTTGATCACCACCGGCTCGGCCGGCAAGGGTGCGACCTCGGTGAACTCTGCGCCCCAGGTGTTCTTGCGGCAGATCGCGGCAACCTTACCGGCTAAGCGGCCAACCCAGGCATCCGAATCGGTCACGTCTTCATGGATCGTTTGAATGAAGATCACCGGCGCCTGGGCTGCGCGTGCGGCCGCGAGCAGACGCTGGAGACTCGGGATCATAGCCATCGCGGCCGCAGTCGGCTGGCCGGCTCTGCCCAGCGCGCCGTCGGGGCTGCAGAAGTCGTTTTGAACGTCGACCACGATGATTGCCGTCTTGGCGGGCACGATCAGTTCCGGAAGCGTACGCATGGGCGTCTCCTAGGCAGTGGTCGCAACGGAATGCGTCGCGGCCCAAGTGGCGATGATCTGGTCCGACGTTGCGAGGGGACCGAAGTGCTTCGCGTGCGTCTTGCACGTCATGTCGTGCGCAGCCTGATCGTATGCAGCCGAGCAATCGGGCACGAGCACCGTATGATAGTCGAGCATGTAGCCGTGACGCGACGTCGATTCGACGCACACGTTCGTTGCCACACCGAGCACGAGAATGTTTTCAACCTTGAGGGTCCGCAGCACCGAATCGAGTCGCGTATTGAGAAAGGCGCTGTAGCGATGCTTGTTCACAACGGCTTCGTTCCCCACCGGGCCGACGCCGGTGAACTCCGCGCCCCACGAGCCTTTGAGGCAATTTGCCGCCGCGGGATTTGCGCGGCGCCCGATCCATGCATCCGAATCGGTGCACGGCTCGTGAATGGTCTGGATGAAGATCACATTCGTACCGTGCTCGCGCGCCGCGGTCAGAAATCGGCTGAGCGCCGGAATCATCGCTTGCGCGGCCGACGTGTCCTTCCCGTTCTTTCCCGCCACGCCGGCGGGTTCGCAAAAATCGTTCTGGACGTCGACGACGATGACCGCCGATTTCGACGGTTTGACGAACTCCGAAAGATCTGGCATCTTTTTCTCCTTACGCCTGATGGTTCTTTACGAACGACATGTCCACAACGTCGCTGTAACCGATCGCTTTGGTGAACTCGCCGCTTTTAGCGACGATCGACATGTCGAGCACGTAGCCTTTCTCCGATATGAAGCCGTCCTTACTCCAGATGTTGTCGGCGTAGGTCCGGTCGAGAGCTCCCTTGATCGCGGCCTCGCCGAGCGTCGGAAACGCCTTGTGGGCCGCTGCTTCAACCGTCGCTTTGCTGGAGGCGGAGATTTTTAGCGCTTCGATCATCGCGGAGACGAAGGCCTCGACGGTTGCCGGGTCTTGCAAGGCCGTCGCTTTCTTCACGCTAATCACGGAATACGCATACTCACCGAGGGACGGGAACGAGAAATACGGCTGGTCCCAGATGCCTTGCACCTGACCCATCGTAATCTGCGGCTCGGTAGTGATGGCGATATCAGCCGCGCCTTGCTTGACCATGATCGGCGTCGCGGCACTGTCGGCATTGTTGATGATCGTGACATCACTCGTCAGATTCAAGCCGAGCTTCTCGATGTACCACCTGCCGAGCACGTCGGGCGTACCGCCGAAGCGGTTCAACGCGAACTTTTTGCCCTTCATGAAGGCGGCCACGTCGGCGTTCGACATCGATTTCGGCGTCAGGCCCTTTTTGGCGATCATGTAGTTGTTCGCGCGGTTCACGACGTTGCACACGGAGATCAGCGGGTTGGCATTGCCGTTCCCGTTGCCGTTGGCCATCGCGTCCGATTCCGGTCCGCCGATATTGCCCCACACGCTGCCGCTCACAAGCGCGCTCACGTGCGCGCCGCCGGTTGCCGTCAGCGTCGTCACATCGAGGCCGCGCTTAGCGAAGAGTCCTCGATCGATCGCCATGTACAGCGGCAGATAACCGATCTGATGAACCGGTTCCGCAATCACGATCTGCTTGAGGTTTTGCGCGCCGACGTTGACGCGGACGCTGAGTAGCGCCGCCGTCGACGCGGCCGCACCGGCTAGAAAAGTGCCACGCGAGGACGGACTACCGGCCGCTTGTTTGAGCTCCATGCATGATTCCTTTGAGTAAGCGCTTTTCGAGTGAAGAGACACACCAGAACATCACCATCGCGACGATGGAAAGGACGACCACACCGACCCAAACGAGGTTGATATCCATCGTCTGACCGGCGTAGAGGATCATGCGACCTACGCCGTTTTGCGAGGCAACGAACTCGCCGACAATCGTGCCCGCGAGGGCGAGGCCGATGTTGATGCGCAAGCTCGAAACGATCCACGGCAGGGCCGAAGGTACGACGACCTTGGTGAACACGTGACGATGCGTCGCACCGAGCGAAAAGAGCAAGGTTTCCAGATCCGGATCGATGCTCTTGATACCGCTGTACGCGGCAATCGCCGTCGGTACGACACACATCAGCACGGCAAGTGCGACCTTGGATGAAAAGCCGATGCCGAAAATGATGATCAACACCGGAGCGAGCGCGAGTTTCGGCACCGCGTTGAACATGACGAGATACGGCTCGAGCACGTTGCCGTACACCTTCGACCACCATGTCGACAGCCCGATCGCTGCGCCGAGCGATACGCCGGCGATGAATCCGAGAATCGTCGCGCTAGATGTAAACCAGACGTCCGTCCAGAGCGAGCCGGCCGTCGCGTCCTTGAATGCCGTCTGCGCGATCAGGACCGGGCTTGAGAAAAAGTAGGGGTCGACGATGTTGAGCCGCGTCAAACCTTCCCAGAGAACGACGATCGCGATGCCCACAGCCCAACGGCCGATCGTGGAATAGCGCCGAGTTCGCGCACGCGCTCGTTCTTCTTCATCGACCTCGAGTTCGGCCGGAAAGGCGCCCACTTTCGCGCCGCCGGCCAGCGCGTGCGTCGCCATTAAGCCAATGCCGCCTGTTCGTAGGCGCGTTCCGCTTCGACTGCGAGCAGATCGAGCAGTTTGCGCTTGAGTGAGGTGAATTCGGGCGTCGTAACGTCGTCCTGAGTGCGCGGGCGCGCCAGCGGAACGTCGATGCGCGCCTTGATGCGGCCGGGCCGAGCCGAAAAGACATGGATTTCGTCGGATAAGAAGATCGCTTCGTCGATGTCGTGCGTGACGAAGAGAATCGTCTTTTGCAAATCGCTCCACACGTCGAGCAACCAACTCTGCATGATCAGGCGCGTTTGCGCGTCGAGCGCACCGAACGGCTCATCGAGCAAAACGATGTCGCGATCGTAGAGCATCGTGCGCAGGAGACTCGCCCGCTGGCGCATGCCGCCGGACAGCTCGTGCGGATAATGCTGTTCGAAACCGGTCAGCCCGTAGCGCTCGATGAGCGGCATCGCGCGAGCAATCGCCGTTTTTCGTGGAACGTCGCGCACCTCCATGCCGAGGATGATATTATCGAGAATCGTGCGCCACGGCAGCAGCAAGCCTTTTTGCAGCATGTAACCGACGTAACCCGGCTTCCCGAGAATGCTCGCTCCGTTAGCAATGACGTCTCCGGTGCTCGGCTTCGCCAGGCCCGCGATGACATTGAAGAGCGTCGATTTGCCGCAACCGCTCGGTCCGATAATACTTACGAAACGGCCGCGCGCAACGGTGAGCGACGTTTCATCCAGCGCATGAACGATCTTTCCGTCACGCCGGAAATATTTTGAAACCGAGCGTACTTCAAGCTTCGTTTCTTCCGGTGTCATAGTGTGTTTTGATCCTACACCGACACCGGACGAGCAACGCTAACCGAAGCGTAAACCGTTATCGCACCGAGTGCGACGTTGGTCCATACAATGGGACCGGTCCACTTTGGGACGCTATGCGCGGCGCGTTACGGCGCTAGCGTTAGCGTCGCGGTCGCCGCTTTGGCGACCGCGGCATCGCTAAACGGCAGCGGCGTGAGATCGTGATGCAGCCACGCTGCGACGCGATCTTTGTAATACGGTGAGCCGGGTTCGCCCGACTCACCGAGCGGCAGATCGATGCCGCCCGCATCCCAATTGCCCACGTCCCATACGGCGCGGAAACTTTGGCCGAGCGCAATCGCCTGCACGGCGGGCGCGTAGCTGCCGCCACTGCCGGGGAACGGCGGTGCGTTCCAAAACGGAAAGTGGAACGCGTTGAACGGATGTTCCGCGACGACCGGATAGGCCGTTCCGTACGGCATCGTCACCGCATCGCGGCCGCCGAAGAGCGTCACCGTCGAGCGCACGGACGCGACGAGAAACGCGTCCGGATCGTCGTGCGGAAACCAGCCGCGCGGGCGTTGGCGCAACGCGCGCAGCAGCGTCACGAAGGCCGGCCCGATACGCAAGTAGCTCGCGGCGTTCGCCGAATTCATATG
>PLRU01000059.1:71388-89513 GCA_003164045.1 Candidatus Lustribacter telmatis | reverse complement strand
ATGTTTTGCGACGCGGCCACGTCGATCTTCGGCCGATCGTGGATGCGGCGCGAAATCTCGGCCGCGCGATACGGCGCGCTGAAATACGCGCTCAAGCGATCCGGGTAGCCGGCGCCGTACGGCAGGTTGTTGGCATTGATCGCTAGCGTCGCACGCGATGGTGCGACGTGCGGCAATCGCGCGAACGGCACGAACGTCAACGGCCGCGCCGGGGTCGTGGCGCCGTTGCCGACCGACAAACCCCACGACGCATTATCCGGAATTGCCCCGCCGACGGTGTACGCGGCGCGGCCATCGGTTTGCGCCAGGACGAAGTTTTGCGTCGGGCCCGGATAGGCGGCGAGCGCGCGCAATCCGTCTTCGATCGAGGCGGCGCGATCGAGCGCCAAATAGGCGGCAATCGGCGAGCGCGTGTCGGTCAACGGCCCCCACTGCACGACGCTCCGCACGTAGCCTTTCGGCTCGAGCACGAAGCCGTGGCGCGTGGAGAGGTACGCCCGATCGTGCTTTCCGCCGAAGCGATCGTTGAACGTCTCGCGCCGGATCGTTGCCGAAAGTTGCAGTTTTCCGGCGCGATACCGCAGGCCGTCGTTCGTCGTAAACTGTTCGTTGTACACGACCGGGCTCACCGCATCGTTGTTGGTGGCGCCCCACGCCAGCCGTCCGTTGTGGCCGAGAATGACGCCGGGAACGCCGGCAATTGCCGCGCCCGCAACGTGTTCGCCCGGCGCGGAGATTTCGACGAGATGCCAGATTCCCGGAATGCGCCGGACCAGATGCGGATCGTTTGCGAGCAGCGCGCGGCCGGTCGAGGTTCGATCCGATCCGGCGGCCCACTCGTTACTGCCGAGCACGTCGTGCGCGCTCTCGCCATCCCACGCGACCTGCGCGGGCGGATGCGCACCATCGAGCGCCGGCAGCGGCGGCAGCGTCACCGGACGTCCGCCGGCCGTCGGCACGTCGTATGCGGGATCGGTCAACGAGAAGAACGCGGCATCCGCGCGCGGGCCCACTTCTTCGGCGATCACGCGGCGCCAGATCACGTTGTACCACGAATCCGAGAGGTCGAGCACGATCGCGAAACCGACGGCGAGTGAATCTTGCGGGCGCCAGGGCGTGAAATGGAACAACAGCGCTTTGTATTCGGGCGGCGTCGCTTCGTGTGTCGCGGCGGCATTCACGCCGTTGGCGTAGGCCTGCAGCGTGTCGCGATCGGCCGGCGAGAGGTGCGCGAATTCCATGTCGACGATGTGATGCATGTCGACGACGCGAGCCGTCTCATCGGCCTCGCGCGTGACGGAGCCCAGCATCTCCGAGAGCGTGCCCAGCACGTAGCGGCGCGTGATATCGATCTGGAAGAGCCGGTCGGCCCCGGTAACGTACCCTTGCGCAAACGCGGCGTCGTGCATCGATGCCGCCCGGATGTGCGGCACGCCGCGAGCGTCGCGCATCACCTGGACGGGCGCGCGCAATCCGAGTCCGGTAATCGTACCCGTCGTGCGCGCGGTGCCCTGCGCCGTTCCGATCAAGACGTATCCGATGTAGATCAGCACGCCGAGCAGTAGCGGCACGATCATGCCGACCGCCGTAAAGACGAGCCGGCGGCCTAACGAAGCGCGCACCTAAACGAGCGCCGACGCGTGCTCGGCTTCGTGAGCCTCCAGATATTTCTCGACTTCGAGGGCGGCTTTGCAGCCCGAACCCGCCGCAGTAATCGCTTGTTTGTAGCGCACATCGAACACGTCGCCCGCGACGAAGACGCCGGGGATATTCGTCGTCACGCCATCTGGTGAACTGATGTAACCCATCGGATCGAGGTCGAGCTGACCTTGAAACATCGCCGTGTTCGGATCGTGGCCGATCGCGATGAACAGCGCATCGGCGTCGATCGTGCTCGTCTCGCCCGTCTCGATGTTGCGCAGACCGAGCCCCTCGGTTTTCTCCGCGCCCAGCACTTCGGTCACTTCGCTGTTCCAGATGACGTCGATCTTGTCGTGCGCGAGCACGCGGTCGGCCATGATCTTGCTCGCGCGAAACGACGCGCGCCGGTGAATGACGGTGACTTTTTTGCCGAAGCGCGTCAGAAAGAGCGCTTCTTCCATCGCAGAATCACCGCCGCCGACGACGACGATATGTTTCTCGCGGAAGAACGCACCGTCGCAGGTTGCGCACGTCGACACACCGCGTCCGCGCAAGCGCGCTTCGTGCGGCACGTCGAGCCAGCGCGCGCTCGCACCGGTCGCCACGATAACGGTATCGGCGCTAAATTCGTCGTCTTCCGTCCACAAGCGGAACGGCTGTTGACTGAAATCCACTTTCGTCACATCGACGAAGTGCAAGACCGCACCGAAGCGCTCGGCTTGCAGCCGGAAATTCTCCATGAGCTCCGGGCCCATGATCCCCTGCGGAAAGCCGGGGTAGTTCTCAACCTCGGTGGTGAGCATCAGTTGGCCGCCGTAGAGGTGGCCGGCGAAAACGACCGGGGCGAGATTGGCGCGGGCCGCGTAGACGGCGGCGGTGAGGCCGGCCGGGCCGGAACCGATGATCGCGACGGAGCTGTGGGTGCGGGACATGACCCTCCCTTCAACCCCCGGGCAGTTGCGTCCGGTTCAGGGACGCCCGGTTACGGCGGAGCCGGGACCCGGACAAGCAAAGAAAGCGGCAAATGCTCGAAGACGATTTCTGCGACATCCTGCGCAAGGCGTCGCGCGGAACGGGCCTGGACGCCGCTGCTCTGGCCTTCCGCAGCGGCCTGCCCGCCGACCACATCACCGAGTGGCAAAAGGGCGAGGGCGCTCCCGATGAGAGCGAAGCGCGCGCCCTGGCGAAGCTCCTCGGCCTCGACCCGGGAAAGCTGGCCGACGCGGCCGCCCGGCGCTGGGAGCCGCACGTGAAGCTGCCCGGCGACGTGCGCCACCATCCGCACGACCCGCACCCGTCCAACGGCTACCTGTTCTTCCTCGACGACGGCCGCACGGCGGCGCTGATCGATCCGGCCGGCCTGCCGTCGACCATCCTCGGGGCCATCGCCGAGGGGCCGTTTTTGCTGCGCTACATCCTCATCACCCACAAGCACGCCGATCACTGCGACGCGACCGCCGACATCTCGGCCGCGTTTCCGGATGCGGAGATCGTGATGCACCGCTCCGACGTCGCGGCGATCGGCGACCTCGGCAAACGCGCGAAGCCCATCGTCGACGGCGACGATCTGCCGTTCGGCGAGAACGCCGCGATTCGCATGCTGCACACGCCCGGCCACACCGACGGGAGTTCGTGCTTCCTCTTCCGCTCGACGATCTTCACCGGCGACACGCTGTTCGCGGGTAGCGTCGGCGGCGCGTTCGGCACGGTGACGGGCTACACCGACATCCTCAACAGCATCCGCTTCAAACTGTTCGCACTCGACGACGCAACGGTCGTGGCGCCCGGACACGGGCCGCCCTCGACGATCGGCGAAGAGCGCGCGCACAATCCGTTCTTTTGATGCGCTGGTTCGAACTCGCGCTCTGGAACAGCCGCTACGTTGTCCTCGTTCCGGTCGTGGCGTGCGTGCTGATCTCGCTCCTGCTCTTCGGCATCGTGACGATTGAGGCAACCCAGCTTCCGGGACATCTGGGCGCATTCATCGATCCGTCACTCACCGACGCGCCGCGCGCGCGGCTCTACAGCGACGGGATCGCGAGCATCGCGAAAATCATCGACGGCTACCTGTTCGCCACGATCATGCTGATCTTCGCGATGGGCCTCTACGAATTGTTCATCGGCAAAATCGCCGCCGCAGAAAACAACCCGATGGCGGAACGCGTGCTGCTCATCCGCACCTTCGACGACCTCAAAGACCGCCTCGCCAAAGTGATCTTCCTGATCCTGATCGTAACGTACTTCGAATACGCCCTGCGCGGAACGTACGACACGGCGCAAGACCTGCTCTATCTCGCCGTCGGTATCGCCCTCGTCGCCGGCTCGATCTGGTTAACGAACCGAAGCAAGCACTAACCACGCGGTCATCGCGTTTGGCCGCGTCGCCGATCAGTCCGGCACGGCGCCCGTAGGCGGCTATCGTTTCGCGGCGATGGCCGGTTTCGCGCTCGATGCCCCGCAACGTCTTGCCTGCTCGCAGCATGGCGAGAACGCGTTCGCGCTGGGCGTCCGTCAACGTGTTCATGTCCCGTGTCTTCGCCCGCCCCGAGCCGCCGCGCCTGCGAGCGGTGGCCGCTTTTGAGCGCCGAACCCGTGCATTGCAGTGGGGACTGCCGCTATACTCCCGCCATGACTCTGATACCGATCGTCGTCGAACAAACCGCTCGCGGAGAACGCTCGTACGATATCTATTCGCGATTGTTGCAAGATCGTATCGTCTTCGTTACCGGTGTCGTCGACGATAACATGGCCAACGTCGTCATAGCGCAACTGCTCTTTCTCGAGCGCCAAGACGCCGACCGCGATATCGATATGTACATCAACAGCCCCGGCGGCAGCGTGAGCGCGGGCCTTGCAATGTACGACACGATGCAGTTGATCAAACCTCAGGTCGCAACGATCTGCGCCGGCCTCGCCGCTTCAGCCGCATCGATCTTGCTCACCGGCGGCGCGCCCGGCAAACGCATGGCGCTTCCGTATAGTAAAATCATGATCCATCAGCCCTCCATCGGCCAGGTCGGCGGTCAGGCGACCGATATCGAGATCACGGCACGCGAGTTGCTAGCGACGCGTCGTCTCATTGCGGAGATCTACGAACGTACGACACACAAGCCCGCCGAAGACGTGTTGCGTGATCTCGAGCGCGACTTCTATCTCACGGCAGGCGAAGCCCGGAGCTATGGTTTGATCGACCGCGTACTCGACAGCTCGACACGTACCGATAGTGCCGCCTAGCCGAGGTCCCCTATCGTGCACGGTTGCGGCGCTGCGCTCTGGATGACAAATAAAGGGGCGTACTGCTGTTAGGTGCGGAGTTTGAAGCCGACGGCCATCATGCGGAGGGCGGTGCCGAAAGCGAGGGCGGTTAAGGTGGCGACGATGGCGAGGGAGATCAGGAGCGGGGCGTCGCCGCGCAGGGTGTAGGAATAGCGGAACGCGTTGATCATGTAGAACATCGGGTTGAACATCGAAATCGTGCGCGCCAGCGGCGGCAAGAACTGCGTTGACGTGAAGACGCCGCCGACAAAGACCAACGGCGTGATGAAGAACGTCGTAAGCAGCGCGATGTGGTCGAACTTCTCCGCCAGCAAACCGCAGATGATGCCGAGCGAAGAGAACAGGACCGCCACCAGGATGATCGTCAGGAAGTAGATGCCCCACTGGATCGGCAGCGTCTGCACGAACACGGCGCCAAGCAGCGTGATCAGCAGCGCGATGAAGAGCGCGCGCGTCACGCCGGCGACGACGTAGCCCATCACCATTTCGAGCGCCGAGAGCGGGGCGATCAACAGCTCCTGAATCGAGTTCATGAAGCGGCCCTGGAAGACCGTGCTCGAGCCCTCGCCGTAGGTCTGGTCGATCACTTGCAGCATGATCAAACCCGGAATGAGAAACTGCGAATACTTGACGCCCTGCACCGTCGGGATCTTGCTGCCGAGCGCGAGGCCGAAGACGAACACGTAGAGCAGCGTCTGAATGACCGGCGGCCAGATGACCTGGTTGATGATCGCGAACGTGCGGACCATCTCGCGTTTGACCAGCGTGAGAAAGCCGATCACGTTCGGGCGGCGGTTGACGCTATCGGCGGCGGCGATCATCGGCGGGTCAACTCCAGGAAGACGTCTTGCAGCGTGCGTTCGCCGATCAGTTTGCGCGTGGTCTCGAGCGCCACGATCTTTCCGGCTTCGATGATGCCGATGCGCGTACAGAGCTCTTCGGCTTCTTCGAGGTAATGCGTCGTCAAGATGATCGTCGTTCCGCCACGGTTGAGTTCGCGCAAGAACGACCAGAGCTCTAGCCGCAGTTCCACGTCGACGCCGGCGGTCGGTTCGTCGAGAATCAGCAAACGCGGCTCGTGGATCAACGCGCGCGCGATCGTCAGCCGGCGCTTCATGCCGCCCGAGAGCCGCGTGTACGGCTGCTTTGCCTTCGAGGTGAGATCGAAGCGTTCGAGCAGTTCGTCGGCGCGCGCTTCGATGGCCTTACCGTGAAAACCGTAATAGCCGGCCTGATAGATCAGGACGTCGCGAATGTTGAGATAGCGGTCGAAGTTGTACTCTTGCGGCGAGAGTCCGACCATGCGCCGAGCCGGGCGCCAATCCGCTTCGACGTCGAGCCCGAAGAGCCGGATCGAACCCGACGTAATCGTGGAGAGTCCGACGATCGAATTGATCGTCGTCGTCTTACCCGCGCCGTTCGGGCCGAGCAAACCGAAAAACTCGCCCTCGGGAACGTCGAACGAAATGCCGTCGACGGCGGTGAGATCGCCGTACCGTTTAACCAAATTGTTGATTTGGAGCGCCAACACTAGATTTGGTGCTCCGCGAGTTGCTTGTAGCGATGACGCCGTAAGACGTCTACGCGTTCGGCAACGTTGGGCATGCCGCTCTTGCGAATCTGACGCTCGACCCGGTCGACGTCGAACGCCACGCGGCGCGAGCGGATGGACCAGCCGCCGCTCTGCTGCGTGAGAATCACATAATGCGCGCGCGGGTCGCCGTCTTTGGGCAGACCGGCCGACGCGACGTTGACGAACGTGCGATCCCGCCACGTCCGCACGTACGGAAAGTGCAAGTGGCCGAAGGCAATCGTCCGTTGCACCACGCCTTCGGTGATCGCTTCGAGCTGCGCATCGCCCGCGTCGGGCCAGACATGTTCGTCATCGCGCTTCGGGGTTGCGTGCGTGATCAATAGACCGTCGGAGCCGCCCCCGATAGCGACGGTCAGCGGCGCTGCGCCCAGCCACGCGACCCAGTCCTGGCCGAGCGCGCCTCGCTGCCACATGATCGCTTCACGTTCTTCGGTATCGTACATCGCCGGATCGTCGAGCGCGATCATGCGATCGGTGTTGCCGCGAATCGTGTGCGCGCCCGCGTCTTTCAAGCGCCGCAGCACTTTGCGCGGCCGCGGGCCGTCCATGCACAGATCGCCGGCCGCAACGATGCAGTCGGCGCCGCCGGTGCCGGCAAGATCCGCGAGGCACGCTTCGAGCGCAACCGCGTTTCCGTGGATATCGGAGAGGATCGCGACCCGCACTATCCCCGCTTCGTGGCGAGGACGAGCTGGAACGGCCCGATGCCCGCTTTTCCGAACTCCCACAGGTCGATCGCTTCGATTTCGATCTTCGCGGCGCGCAGCAATCCGATGCTGTACCGGTAGCGGAGGTTCACGATGACGCGCCGTTCGCCGAACGCGAGCACGCCGGCGGCAAATTCTTCACCGCGCGGCACTTCGATCACGCGCAAATCGCGCACCGGAACCAGATCGACCATCTCCGGCGCCGCGACGACCGCATCGGAGGCCACGACGTTGAACACGTTGCGCAGCCGCGGAACCTCGGGCGCGATCGCGAGTTCGACCACGCGCATGTCCGCGGCAGCGGCAAACGCGGCCAGTTGCGCACGTCCAAGGGCGTTCGAACGCGAACGCAAGCCGGCGTCGCCGCGCGCGACGCCGATGAACATCCGGTCGCCGGCGATGGCAACGTCGGTACCGTCGAGCAGTCCGGGCGCTTCGATCCGGCCGGCAATCGGAATGCCCGCGGCCAGCAGCGCGCGTTCGACCGCGAGTACTTCCGCCCGCCGCTCGACCGCAGACGGCCGCATCAGAATTGCCCCTTGGGGTAAGACGACCGCGCAGTCGGCGATCAGCGATTCGGTCGGCGCTTCCGTGCCCGCTTCCAAGACCGTCACGGTCACGCCGCGGTCGCGCAACGTGCGGACGAGGATACCGTGCTGCTCGAGCGCCCGGTCGGCGATCGGCGACGGTTCCGACTTGAGCGGATGCAGGCGTTCGATGCTCGGCGACGGCGCACACACAACGGCGCCGGCGAGAGCGCCGGCGTCGGATCGAACGAACGGGGGCTCGGACGATTTTGTCATCACCATCGCAGCGGTACTCCCACACATATGAGATTGTCCGCCCGCGGCCCCTCGCCTTTTTTAGCCGCCCGGCACTCCCGCCGGCGCCGCGGCGACGTACGGCCGCATATCGGGGCGTTCGCCGAAGAAATCACCCATGTCGTCGGCCAGCAAATCGCCCAGCGACAGCGGCGGAAGCGCGAACAGGCGGTCGACGGTTTTGAGCACGCTCGCGGTCGAGAGGTGGCGCATCCCGATGAAGCCGTGCTTCACGAACGGCGAAACAACGAGTGCAAACGTGCGCGAAGCGTCGATATGATCGCGCCCCATCCGAGCGCCGGCCGGCACCACGAACACCACGGTCGTGCGCCACGACGGGAGGTGCGAGAGAAAGTCGACGATCGTGCCGAGCGCGCGATCCTCTTCGACGACGGAAGCTTCCGCCGGCATGCCTTGCGGACCATCCGCTCCGGCCGGGAGCGCCACGTAGGCAAAGCGCGGCTGCCGGTGCGCGGCGGAGAGCGCGCCGAAGTCGCGCACGAACTCAGCGGCGCGCAGCGCATCGGGCAGGCGCGAACTCCACGCCGGATAGTTCAGGTCGACTTGGCCCGCAAGCACCGACGGCGCCGGAACGTTTTGTGTGTAACCGCCGGGCGTGGTTCCCGATACGTCGAGAAAGCCGCCGTAATCGCGGAAGCTCAAGTTGTGCCGCGCAAGTTCGTGAAACACGGTTCCCAGCCGCGGCGCATCCTCGGGATCTTCGCTCGCGAACCCGAGCGGCCGGCGCGCATCGCGCACGCCCGCCAAACGTTCCGTGTACGCACTCGCGACGCCGGCGGCGAGAATGTCTTGCGTATTCGCGTCGGGCTCGGCGAACATGTTGCCCGCTAGGCCGAAGCGATGCGCCAGCGCGTGCAGGTTCGGCGTGTCGGCCGCGCCGTAGAGCGTAAAGCTCGGTGCGCCGGGGCCCGAACCGAGATCGCCCAGCACCTCGTCGTAGTTCTTGTCGCCTTCAACGATCAGCACGACGTTGTGCAGCACGTGCGGCAGCGCCGGCGGCATCGCCACGACGTTGCGCGTCGCACCGAGCGACGCGCGCGTCGTATCGGAAAGCTTCACGCCCGCGAGTTCGATGCGCTGCAGCGTCGACCACACCGCGCCCGCATCGGCGCCCGTCGCCGGATTACCGACGTAATCGGCATCGTGGCCGAGGCCCTTTTGGTTCGCAACGTAGAGAATGCGGTCGTCCGCACTCAGTGCGAGCGCGCTCGGCGCCCAGCCCGTGGGAATCAAACCGAGACGGTGCAGGTGCAGCGGATCGCGCGCATCGATGACCGCGATCGCGTTGAGCCCGCTGAGCGCAACGTACAAGCGCGATGCATCGCGGCTGAGTGCGAGCGCCGTGGGCTGCGTGCCGTATGGGCCGCGATCGAACAAGCGCAACTCCGTACCGCCCACGACGTGCGGCGTCGCGCCGAGCGCGACGGTCGCGATGCGATCGACGTTCGTCATCGCGACGAACGCGTAGGCACCGTCGGCCGTCGTCACGATCGCGGTCGGATGCGCGCCGCCGACGATCCGCAAACCATCCGGCGCGCCATCCATGGGCAACGCGTCGGCCGGACCGGCAAGGGCGCCGCTTGCATCGAGCGTGAGCAACGAAAGCGAGGACGCATTCTGCGGATCGGACGGGGGGCGTTCGAACGCCGGGCCCGGCGCGATCGCGGGCAAAAGGCCATAACGCATCAAGCCTTCGTTGGTGACGAGCAATCGCGAACCGGCGATCGCCACGCCGCACGGCGCGTAGCCGACGCGCCGAGGTACGGTAAGCAGTCTGCGCGTCGCGACATCGATCGTCGCGACCGACTCGCCGCCCGCGCTCGCCACGTACACGCGGCGCCCGTCGGCCGATGCGAGGAGCGTCGATGGAAAGCTGATGCCGCGATCGGCGAAGGCGGCGTCCGGCGGGCCGGGAATCGCGATGGTGTGGCGCGCGTCCGGCGTGAGCCGCCCGGCTTGGTCCAGCCCAAAAACGTAAACGGCGTTCGATGCACCACCGGCGGCAAAAACGAGCGTCTGCGCGGGATCGCGCGTATCCCGCACCGCGGCGAGGCCGCTAAAAAACGATTCGCCGGGCGCGCGATAGTGCATCACTGCGACCATGCGCGCCGTATCGACGACGGTGAGCGAATAGCCGCCGCCCGCGTCCGGATCGAGCGCGCTGCGCGCCGCGGCTTCGCGTTCGTCGTCGTTGCTGGTGATCGCGTAGCGCCCGTCGGGCGAGAGCGCGACGCCCAGACTATTCATGCCGGTGACGATGCTCGTGCCCGCCGGTGTGACCAAACGGCCCGACGGCAGTATCGCATCGTAGGGCAGCCCGTGATACCGGCCGGCCGGCATACTTCCCGCCGGCGGCGCATAACGTACCGTTGCAGAGCGGGCGCCGAGCGGCAGCAGGGCGAGCGCGAGAGCCGCGCACGCGATGCGGACAACGAGAAACTTCACCGGCTCGACGATTCGCGCGCCGCTGAAGTCTCCCGCTTGCTCCTATCGTTCGTCGAGACGATAACCGATGCCGCGAACGCTGGAAATCTGCAACTGCGCTTCGACTTCGTTCAGTTTTTTGCGCAATGCCGCCACGTGTACGTCGACGACGCGCGTCGGTACGCCGGAGACATCGTTCCACACGCGTTCGAGAATCTGCGCGCGCGTCAACAGCTTGCCGGTATTCTCAGCAAGATACCAGAGTAGGCGAAACTCGAGCGCCGTGAGACTGACGTTGCGGCCGCCGTTTTCGAGCGTGTGAAAGTCGCGCACGAGTTCGGTCGTGCCGGCCTGCAGGCGGCCGTCGCCGTCGCTGCGGCGAGACCGTTCGCGCCGGCGCAAAAACGATTGCACGCGCGCCACGAGTTCGTTGCCGGAAAACGGCTTGCGCACGTAGTCGTCGGCGCCGAGGCCGAGGCCTTTGAGCACGTCGTTCTCGGTCGAATGTGCGCTGACCATCAAAATAAACGCGTCGCTTGAGTTAGCGAGCGAGGTGCACACGTCCAGACCGCTGATATCCGGAAGTTCGACGTCGAGCAAGATCACGGCCGGCTTGAACGCCGGTTCCGCTTCGAGTCCGGCCGACCCGGTCGTTGCGACCTTCACTTCGTAGCCCGCACGTTCGAGAATCGTACGTTCGAAAAACGCGATCTCCGGATCGTCTTCGATGATCAGGACGCGTTCGCTCATCAGCGGCCCGTCAATGCGGCGGCATTCTCATCGGCTGCGAGGATCGTGCGGCGCGCGAGGCCTTCTTCGATCGCGGCCTTCTTCACCGCTTCGGCGACCGCGTCCACGACGCGCGCGTCGAACACGCTCGGGATGACGTACTCCGCATTGCGCTCCTCGCCGACGATATCGGCGATGGCGCGGGCTGCGGCGAGTTTCATCCCTTCGCTGATCTTACGCGCACGCACGTCGAGTGCGCCGCGAAAGAGGCCCGGGAACGCGAGCAAGTTGTTCACTTGGTTCGGATAGTCGCTGCGGCCGGTGCCCATCACGGCGACGTACGGAGCCGCCGCTTCCGGCATGATCTCCGGGCTCGGATTGGCCATGGCGAACACGATCGGATCGCGGGCCATGTGCTTGATATCCTCACCGACGAGAATGTTCGGCGCGCTCACGCCGATGAACGCATCGGCGCCCTTGAGCACATCTTTGAGCAGGCCGCGCTTGTTCTCGCGGTTCGTGTTCTTGGCCAGCCACATCCAGTGCGACTTGTCGTACTCGTGGTCGCGATCGATCGCGCCGTCTTTGTCGACGGCGATCACATCGCGCACGCCCGAAGCGAGCAGCATCTTGATCGTCGCCGTGCCGGCGGCTCCGCTGCCGTTGAGCACGATCGTCATGTCTTCGAGGCGCTTGCCGACGACGGCCGCGGCATTGATCATGGCGGCTAGGATCACGACGGCCGTGCCGTGCTGATCGTCGTGCATCACCGGGATGTCGAGCGCTTCGATCAAGCGTTCTTCGACTTCGAAGCAACGCGGCGCCGATATATCTTCGAGGTTGATGCCGCCGAAGACCGGCGCGATGCGGATGCACGTCTCGACGATCTCGTCGACGTTCTTCGTGTCGAGCGTAATCGGAAACGCGTCGATGCCCGCGAACTGTTTGAAGAGCATGCACTTGCCCTCCATCACGGGCAACGCGCCGAGCGGGCCGATGTCGCCGAGACCCAGCACCGCGGTGCCGTCGGAAATCACCGCGACCGTATTGCGCTTGATCGTCAGCTGGAAAGCTTTCGAGGGATCTTCGGCCACCGCCATCGAGACGCGCGCCACGCCCGGCGTGTACACGGTCGAGAGATCGGCGCGCGTGCGCACCGGGATGTTGGGCTCGATGTGAATCTTGCCGCCGAGGTGTGCGAGGAAGATCGAGTCGGAGACGCTGATGATGCGCGCGCCGTCCTGGGCCTCGATCGCCGCTTGGACGGCCGTGCCGACCGCATCGCTCGCGACGTTGATCGTCACATCGCGGACGGTCGTCGTCCGGCCGACGGTATGTGTGTCGACCGCGCTGACGCTGCCCCCCGCATCCCCAATGGCACTAGCCAAGCTAGCGAACGCGTTGGGCGAATTCTGTGTCTCGACGCGGATGATGAGCGAAGTCCCAATTGCCGGAGAAGCCATATAAGCGTCGTTTTCGATCCCGCTGGGGCCGCCCTCTTAAGAGCCTGCTAAAATGTCCAGGGTCGAGTCGATCCCGTCGTCGACGACGCCGTCGTCGGCCCGGCTGTCGTTGACGAGGATCGCGAAGGCGACGCGCCCGTGGCGCCGCGTATCGACATAGCCGGCCAGCGCATCGACGTTGGAGATGTGGCCGCTCTTGGCCCGCGCCCGCCCAAGGGCCGTCGTCACGTCGTGCCGCCGCACCGTCCCCTCGATGCCCACGCGCGGCAAATCGTGGAAAAGCACGTCGCCGGTCGGATCGAGATTGGCACGCGCCAGCAAGGTAGCGAGGTCGATCGGCGCCACCCGGTCCGACGGCGCGAGGCCGCTGCCGTCGACCACGCGCAAGCCGTCGGTTGGCGCACCGAGCCGTTCGAAAACCGAACGTTCGACGAGCGAGCCCGAGCGTTCCGTCCCGGGCGCACTCGGCTGCGCGCCGATGGTGGCGCCGTGCGCGCCGACCGTCCGCAGCAATTGCTCGGCATAATGGTTATCCGATTCAAAGAGCATGTGACTGAGCAGCGACTTCAGCGGCGCGGAGTAGTGCCGCCAGAGCACCGTCGCCACCACCGGCGCGACGCCGGTGCGCGCGCGGCCTTCGACCGTAATGTCGCGCGCCAGCAACATCGAGCGCGCCACCCCGGCAACGTACAACGGCTGATTGATGACGGGCCGGTAGAACGACTGCTCCGCGTTTACCGCGAGGCCGCCGGCAAAACTGAAGTCGTTGCGATCGGCCGCGCGGTCGATCGAGAGCGTGGTGGAGTAGCCGGTGAGCACGCCGCCACGCACGTTCACCGCCTGGCTCGGCGGACGCACGTCGATCCGGGCCGGCGCGCCCACGCTCGCCGGCACGAGATGAAATTCGACGGTGCCTTCGTCGAGCGAAAGCGCGCTCGTTCCGGCCGCGTAGTCGTACTGCAGATCGTCGGGCTCCCACGCCGGGTTGATTTCGTGACCGCCGAAGAGCGTCGCGTCGGCGACCACGGCACCGGTGATGTCGGTGATGCCCGACCGCGCGACGACCCCGACGCCGCCGCGCAGGTTATCCGCCGTCAGCGATGGATCGCCGTCGCCCACCAGATAGATGTCGCCGTCGAGCGTGCCGTTGTGCGGCACGTCCAGTGATTCGAGACGCGTCTCGAAGCGGTAGTCGGGACCGAGCGTCTGCAGCGCGGTGACCGCGACGAGCAGTTTGAACGTCGACGCCGGAACCGCGGCCGTATGCTCGCGGCGGACGAAGAGCGAGCGGCCTTGCGAATCGACGATCGCGATGCCGCTGGTCGCCAGCGCCGAGCGGCCCAGCGGTCCGGCGAGGCGCGCGCGCAAACGGCGCAGGTCGGCCGCGCTCCACGCCGGTGCTTTGGGTGCGGAGACGAGCGGCACGGCGCGCGGCGCAGCGTGCGGAGCGGCGGCAACGGATTGCCGCGCGCAGCCCGAACCGAGCGCGAGAGCGAGGACGATGAAAACGCGAACGGCGCGCACGTTACGCCTGCGGCGTGACGGTGCGGTCGCGCAACCGGTTCACGTCGTCGCGCAGGCGATCGACTTCCTCGCGCAGCCGGATCAATTCGGGCGGCGTCTTCGCGGCGCTCCGAACGCGCAGCGCCGCCTCGGAAGCGTCGCGCCGCAAGCGGCCGTCACTCTCCGCCGTCGCCAAACGGTCGAGCACCGGCAACAGCCGCGTGTCGGCGAGCGTCTCGCAGGCCGCGTACGTTGAGAGCCGCACGAGATACGACGGATCGTCGAGCGCTCGCATCAACGCCTCGGTGACGGCCGTCCGAACCGAATCGACCAGCGCCGCTAGGCGCGCGAGCGCGCCGACGGCCACGCGGCGCAGCGGTTCGGGCCGATCGGGCCGGCTCGCCGCGACGAGCGGCTCGAGCGCGCGCGCATCGGCAAGCTCTGCCAGACCGCGCGCGGCGCCGGCCGCAATCGTTTCGTTCCACGACGGTTCGCCGAGCGCCGTAACGAGCGCGTCGAATGCTCGGCCGTCGCGCGTCTTTCCGAGCGCCGTCAACGCGCTCGCGATGACGAAATACGATGCGTCGGAACGCTGGGCCAAGAGCGCGGACGCAACATCCGCGTCACGATACGTTCCGAGCGCATCGGCCACCGCCCGCCGCACTTTCGGATGCGGGTGCGCGAGGGCCGTCAGCAGCGCGGCGCGCGCGTAATCCGAACGCGCTTCACCGAGTACGGTCGCGATCTCAACGGCAACGCCCCAGAAGGGTTCGTTGCGCAGCGCCGCGACGAGCGCGTCCTGCGCCGAGCGCGCATCGTCTTTGCCCAATGCGCGAGCCGCGCGAATGCGCGCCACCGGACTCGGGTCGCCACGCAAGATCCCCGCATGCTCTTCCGTGCCGAGTGCATACGTCAGGGTACACAAGAGGTAGGCGCCGGGATCGATGCGGATCAGGGCCGGCTTTGCCGCACAGGCGATCACGAACGACTCGCGCGCGTGCTCGACGTGGACGCGCAGACGCTGCTCGCCGGCCAAGGGCCCGTCGCCCGCATCGCGCGCGACCGCATCGGGTATGCCGGCGAGCAAGCCGATGCTGAGATCGAAAACGTACGGCGGTTGGTCTGCGCCGATCGTCTGCTTCTGCTCGACCTCGAGCGTCAACGCGGAACGCTCGCCGTCCCACGACGCGCGCACTTCCAATTCCGGATGGCCGCCGCGGTCGATCCATTGCGCGAAGAACTCACGCAGGTTGCGTCCGGTGGCGCGTTCGATCGCACGCACCAAATCGATCGTCTCGACGCTGCGCGTGGCGTTGTCGCCGATGTATTGCCGCAACGCGCGCTTCATGCGCTCCCAGCCGAGTTCGCCGCGCAGCATGTGCAGCACCGCTGCGCCCTTCTCGTAGAGGTGGCGATCGAACAGTTCGATCGGATCGCGGTACACGTTGCAGACGATCGGGCGGCGGTAGCGGTCGCCGTCCTCATCGAGGTAACGCCCGACGATTTCGAACACGTCGCGCTGGTATTCATCCCAGCCGCGGCTGGCTTCCATCCACACCGTTTCGAAATACGTGGCGAAGCCTTCGTTGAGCCACGCTTGCGACCAATCGCGGCACGTCACGAGATCGCCGAACCACTGGTGCGCGAGTTCGTGCGCGACGAGCGGTTCGCTCGAAAAATCGAGGTGCGCGCGCTCGTCGTGCAGCGTGCGATCCGTTTGCGTCGTAGCGCTCGTGTTTTCCATACCCCCGAAGATGAAGTCGGCGACGGCGATTTGCGAGTAGCGCGCGTACGCATACGGCACGCCGAGCGCGGCTTCGAACGCATCGATCATCGCGGGCGTACGGCCGAACGAACGCTCGCCGTCGGCTTCGCGGCCCGGCTCGACGTAGTACCACATCGGCAGACGCGGGTGCGTTTGTTCGATCTCGCTGAACGCACCGGCGACCATGGTGAGCAGGTAGGTCGCGTGCGGAATCGCTTGTTCGTAGCGGAACGTCACGCCGGCCGGCGACTCCGTACGCTCCGTAAGCGCTCCGTTGCCGAGAGCGAAGAGCCCGGGCTCGACGACGATCGTCGTCGTGGTCGTCTGCTTTTCCGCCGGGTGGTCGAAGCACGGCAGCCACGCGCGCGCATCGGTATCCTGACTCTGCGTCCACGCTTGCCGCGGCCGGTCGATGAAGTAGAGGCCGCGCCGCGGTTCGATCGCGCGGTACGCCACGGTGAACGCAAACGCTTCGTTCGCCGCGAGCGCGGACGGCAGCGTAATCGTCAGGTCTTTCGCCGTGGCGGCAAACGTCAAGGCCGCGCCGGTATCGTCGCGCACCGCATCGATCGTCAAATCGACCGCATCGAGGCGCAACGAGCGCACGCCGTCCTCGATCGCCCGAACGCGCGTCGTCACTTCGCCGTGCAGCGTCTTCGTCGCGAACGCCGGGCGCAAATGTAAGTCGAGGTGTTCCACCCGCACGACCCGGTCGGGTCCGTATTGCGGGCGCGCGCCGGGCAGGGCGAAGGGCAAACGATCGGTCAAATTCCGGCTCCGTCGGAGAACGTGGGATCGGGGACGTCGCGCGCCGCGCGCGCAAAGGCGATGGTTTCGACGAGCGCGAGCCATTCCTCGTCTGCCACCGCATCGCGCAGGCGCCGAGATGGACGCGACGAGCGCAATGCATCGTCCCGGTGCACGGTAAAACCAAAACGCCGGTTAGCGAGCATGCGTTCCAGCGCCGGATGACCGTACTCGATCAGACCGATGTCGCGGTCGAGCTCCCACCGCGCAATAGCGCCGGCGGGTGCGACGAACGCGAAGTGCGTGCAAAACGGCAGATAGCGTTCCCACTTGGAGTCGGCGAGCCAATCCGCTCGCGACGACTTTACTTCGTAGATGCGCACTTGACGTGTATAGCGGCCCAAACCGATCACGTCGAAGCGGCACTTGGAACCGGCCGGCGAGAACTCGCTTGCAACGTATGGGTACCCGAGACCGCGCATCCGCTCGAGCGCGAGTGCGCGCAGCTCGGCGGTCGTCTTCTTCTTGCCCGCTGCAGCCGTCAGCGGAATGTAGTCGAGCACCTCACACCTTCGCGGCAGGCGGCAAGTAGCGGGGATCCCACTGGAGGATGCGCAGCGCATGCGGCCGCGGCGCTTCACACCACGTCGTGAAGTACTGCCGCGCCGGAACCATGTGGCCCGAGGAATCGTGAAACTCGTAGCCCAGTGTCGGGCCGGCGATGACGCGGCCGCACGCGAGGTTCAGCTGCCGCACGAAATCCGGCCGGCCGTTATCCTCGGGATGACCAGGGCGCGGATAGAGCGCTTCTTTGTCGACGAAGAGGATGCGGTGCGGCTGCATGTCGGGATCGTACCAGCGTTTTGCTTCTTGACCTTGTGCGTTGTAGCCGATCACGACCGGCGGTACCCCGCCGTAAAAATCCAGCGTCGAGGAAAGCCCATAGCCGTCGGTCACGACCGTCGCGTCGTTGGCTTCCATCATGTTGCGCACGTCGACCGCGAGCGACGGCACGGTGAAGATCTCGAAGCCGCCGGTATTGCGCAACGTCGATCCCGTGTGAACGAATTGTTCGTACACGAATCCCGGTTCGACCGCCGCGACGAAAACCAATGGAAAGAGAATCAGCGCCGGCACCGCGGCGATGCTGGCCCAGATCACGCGCGGCCGCGCGGAGAGCCGGACGTAGACGATGCCCAGCGCTACGCATAGCGAGAGATACGCGCCGAACATCCAATGGATCTCGACGCGTTCGTGCACGTCGAGCACGGTGAGCAGCACGATCAGCGGCACAGCGGTCCAATTCAAAAGCGCATTCCGCACGTAGAAGATACTCAGCAGCGCGCCGACCCACAGGCCGGGCGAATACGCCGCCGCCTGCACGGCATGCAAGGCGAAGGGCCGGTACCACTTCCATTCCTGTTCGTGCCGGCT
>PLRU01000059.1:6668-71376 GCA_003164045.1 Candidatus Lustribacter telmatis | reverse complement strand
CGCGACGGAGCCAGCGCGTACATCACGATGCCGAACACGATCGCATAAGCAAACAGGCGTGTCAGCAAGACGGCTCCGAGCGCCACGCCGAGCCAGATATAATCGCGCCGCAGGTGCGTGCCGAAGGCGCGCACCGCACAGTACAGCGTCGCCGCCCACGCCGCGAGATACGGGCCGTCGGGCGATGCCGAACCGAACGCAACCGACGAGAGCGGCGTCAGCGTGATGGCAAGCGCCGTCACCGCACCCGCACGCGCGTCACCGTTGGTCAGCCGCTTCGCCGTCTTGGCGGCGAAGATCGTCGCGACGACGCCGCACAGAATGAAGCCGATCCGCACCGCGAACGGATTGGTGCCAAGCCAGCTGAACGCGAAGATCGTATAGGCCACGCCCGGCGGATGATCGCTGTAACCGAGCGCGAGATGGCGCGCCCACTCCCAATAGTAACCCTCATCGCCGATGAGCGGCACGCTGAACGCAGCCACGGCTCGCATCGCCGTAACGATCGCGATGATCGACCACGCGACGATGCTCAGCCGGTCCCAGGCGCGCGGCTTCGTCCGCGGCGCGACCTCGACGGCGCTACTCATGCGGATTCACCAGACCCCCGTTCACGCCCAGCACCATGCCGTTGAGGAAACCCGCTTCGTCACCTACCGCAAAGCATACCGCGTCGGCGATGTCTTCCCAACTGCCGGCGTGTCCGGTAGGATTGTCCGCTTTGATGAGCCGCGCTTCGTCGCGCGTCGCCGTCTTATCGCGAATGTCGCCCGGCTCGATCACGTTGACCGTGATGCCGTACCGCGCTTCTTCGAGTGCGAGCGTGCGCGCAAACGCCACCACGCCGGCTTTCGCTGCGCCATAGAGCGACATCAGCCGCCCGGGCTGCGTCACGTGCGTGCCGTTCATGCCGAAGAACACCAGGCGGCCGAAGCCGCGGGCCCGCATGCCCGGCAAAACGGCGGCCGCCAAAGCGACGGCCGAACCGAGGTTACCGTCGATCATCGCGCGATAGTCGGCCTCCGACGACGCGGCAAACGAGCGCACGACGATGGGGCCGACGGCATGCACGACGATATCGAGCGGACCGCGCTGCAACTCCACCGCGGCAACAAGTTCCGCGGCGGCAGCAAAACTGCTAAGATCGTTTGCAATCGCGAGCGCATCCGGATCGTGCTCGGCGAGCGCAGCGCGCGTGGCGTGCGGCAGCGTGCCGGCGGGCCGGCACGTGAACGCCATGCGGTACCCGGCCGCTGCAAGCGCACGCGCGATGCCCGCGCCGAGACCCGACGCCGCGCCGGTAACAAGCGCTACGCGAGAGGACAAGCGCCGGGTGCCTTCGTACCTGCGACGTGATGGCGGCTCCACAAAACGCGAGCTCGCGCATGCGGCCGGTGATGTTCCTGGCTGAGGACGCGTTTCAGTTGCGCGGTTCGTACTGGGAAGCGAAAAACGACGGGGCGATCTCGCTGCTGCTGGTCCACGATCGCAGCGCCGACCGCAGCGTGTGGGATCAATACGTCCGCTTCTATCTTTCGCGGGGCTGGAATGTGCTGTCGTTCGATCTGCGGGGCCACGGCGAATCCGTAAGGCAAGAAGCGCGCACCGCCCTGCAACCGCCCGGTACTCCGGAGACGCCGTGGGAGGCCGGCTGGCCGCTGGACCTCAAAGCCGCGCTCGCTTTTGCCGCTCGTCAGCCGAAGGCCGACCCGGCCAAACGCGCGATCGTGGGCATCGGCCTCGGCGGCGATCTCGCCTACGCTGCGGCCGCCCGGGGCTGGGGCGCCGCGAGCGTGGTGTGCGTGAGTCCGGACGAAGCACGGGCCCGCGCTTTCGCCGGACCGGGCGCGTTTGCGCCGCGCGGGATCTATCTGATGTACGGCGCGCTCGACCCGGTCGGAAACGACTCTGCCCTGGGCCTCGCAGCCTCAGCGGTGTTTCCCGCCGAGTGCGAAGCATTCCAGGGCAGTGCCTTGACCGGCATTCAACTCTGGGATGAACGCCAGCCCGAAACCGTCGCCCGCTCGATCGCCTGGATCGAGCGGACGATCTAGTCTCTTACTCGACCGTCAGGTTGCGGACGACGCGCGGGGCGGCCGACTTGGTTTGCGCGTCGGTCGAATCGACGACGAGCGTCAAACCCTGACCGGCGTGCGCCGGGATCGTGATCGGCGCTTGGAAGTTGCCGCTTCCATCGGCGGTTACTTCACTGCGCACGTTGTCGTTGCCGGCGCCGCCTCCGAAGAGCTGGCCGATGACCATTTCGGTGCGCGGCCGATCGACGGTGCCGACTTGCACGACGACGCGCGCACCCGGCATCGTATGACCCGAGACGGTGAACTGATCGTGGACGCTCGCGCCGTTACCGGGACGCACATCCGTGATCGAGTTGCTCACCGTACTCGTGCCCGATGCAAAGGTCCAGCGGCCATCGAACGGACGTCCGTCCACGTCGGTGCCGACGATGCGCACTTCGTGTTTGCCCGACTGCAGGTCGGACGGCGGCGAGAACACGACGCCGCGCGGCGAACGCGACGCTTGATCGGTGACGTTGAGACCATCGAGTTCGATGCGAATCGAATTCGGATTTGCCATCGCTGCGCCGAATTGGGCTTCGATCGTCGGACGGCGCGCGGCAACGGCTTCGTCACGGGCCGGTTGCACTGCAGCCAACGTCAGCGGGCTACGTTGCGGTTGTGCCTGCGGCGGCGGGGGCTGCATGGCACGCGGCGGCGGAGCCTGCGGCGGACCACCGCCGCCGTTGCCGAGCGCAACGATGCGGTTCGATGCGTCGTAGTTCACGCTCGCGCCGAGCGCCTGCGAGACGAAGCGCAGCGGAACGTACGTGCTGGCGCCGATGATGAACGGTGCGACGTCCATGGTCTGCGGCTGGCCGTCGACGGTGGCTTGCGTCGAACCGATGTGCAGCGACACCGACCGATTGCCTCGGCCTTGCGCATTGATCGTGCCGTTTTCGTACACGACGGAAGCGCCGAGTTGTTCGAACACGCCGCGCAACGGTACGAACACGCGGCCGGCCCGTTCTTGCGGTGCGGGATTGAGATTGAGCGGCGCGCCGTTAAGCGTCACCGAGACGTCGGCTTGGGCGAGCGCGATACTGGTACAAAGAGCAACCGCACCGGCAGCTGCCGCGACCGCGCGGGCTGACTTGGTAATATGAAACAAGGGGGAGACCTCCGGCTGATAAGTTCGGAGGATCTCTTACCCGATCGCGCTTCCTTCAGACATTAGTATGTTAGATGCGCGTGAGAACACACGCAACCGAGCGTTCAGTCGCCGCTTGTATGCGGCACGAACAACCGCTCTTCACCGGCCGTGTGTTCGGCGATGCGCGCGCGCTTATCGGCCCGCTTCTCGATGCCGCCGGCGACCCACGCGTAGACGACCGGGACGAGAAAGAGCGTCAGGATCAGCGAACTCAAGAGTCCGCCGATCAGCACGGTGCCCATCGAGCGGCGGAATTCTGCGCCCTCGGCAAGCCCGAGCGCAAGCGGCAGCATGCCGAAGACCATCGACGCCGTCGTCATGACGATCGGGCGCAAGCGGATACCGGCCGCCGTACGCATCGCCTCGAGGACGCGCAAGCCACGATGTCGCTGCGTGTTCGCATAATCGACCAGCAGGATGCCGTTCTTCGCCACGAGACCGAAGAGCATGATGATGCCGATCAGCGAAAACAGGTTCAGCGTTTGATGCGTGATCGCCAGGCCGTAGAGCGCGCCGACGAGTGCGAGCGGCACCGAGAACATGATCACGAACGGCGTGAGGAACGAACTGTAGAGGATCACCATCAAGACGTACACGAGGGCGAACGACGTCAGCATCGCGAGACCCATGCTGCTGAACGTCTCGGCGAAGAACTTCGTGTCGCCGTCGGTGGCGAGCGCGACGCCGCCGGGAAAGAAGCCGTCCGCATTGACCGCTTTATTGATCTTCCCGGTCACCGCACCGAGCGTCGTCACGGTCGGATCGAAGCCCGCGTTGACGCGCACGATGCGCTGCTTGTCGACGCGTTCGATCTTGGTCGGCGCCGGCGCGAACGTGAACGATGCAAGATCGCTCAAGCGGTAGAGGCTGATGCCGTCGTTGGCGCGGACCTGGATCTTCTCGACGTCCGCAAGCCGGTTGCGATAATCCGCCGGCAACTGCACGCGCACGTCGACCAGGCCCGCTTCGGTACGCACCCGCGTCGCGACGGCGCCGCCGATCGCGATGCGCGCCGCGGTGGCAGCGGCACCCGGATTCACGCCGAGCATCGCGCACTTCGCACGATCGATGTTGATGTTGAGACGATCGGCTTCCGACTCCGTGCCGGTCTGGACGTTGACGGTGCCCGGAATCTGACGGATGAACGCGGCCAGTTTGTCGGCGCCGGCTTGAATTTGGTCCTCGGGTCCCGAGAGCGTGTAGAAGATCGGATCGCTGTTGCCCTCGTTCGCAACGGTCAGCACGCCGCCGGGAACCAGCGTGTTCAGCTTGCGAATTTGCTTGATGACGTCGTTCGTGGCCGAGCGATGATCCTTGTCGAGTTCCACCGTCATGCGCGCAACGAAACCGCCGGTCGTCTGTCCGTAACCGGACGGCTTCCGGCCGACCGTCGAAAGCGTGGCGTGCACGTACTTCAGGTTTGTGATCGCGTCGGTGAGCCGATCGACGGCGGCCGACGTTTTCCCGATCGGGGTTCCGGCGTGATAGGTGAGCGTCATCGAGATCGAACCCGTGTCGGAGTTCGGAATGAACTCCGATTGCACGAGCCCCAGGGCCGGCAGCGCGAGCGAGCTGATCATCAAGAACGCGCAGATGCCGACCGTAGCCCAGCGATGGTTCAGCGCCCACGGCAGGGCGCGGTCGCGGTACCACGCGGTCAGGCGGTCGAAACCGGTTTGGAACCACTGCAGCGAGCGCGGTGGCGCCGTGCTGCGTTTCACGATCGACCAGCGCGCCGCCAGCATCGGCGTGAGCGTGAACGAGACGAGCAGTGAGAACAGCGTCGCGACGACGACCACCACGCCGAACTCGACCATGTACTTGCCCACGATGCCCGAGAGAAACGCGATCGGTAAGAACACGACCACGTCGACCAGCGTAATCGCGACCGCCGCGCTGCCGATTTCGCCGCGGCCGGCGAGCGCGGCGTCGACCGGCGTCTGCCCGAGGTCTCGATGCCTTGTGATGTTCTCGAGCACGACGATCGAATCGTCGACGAGGATGCCGATGATCAGCGAGACGCCCATCAACGAGATGATGTCGAGCGTGAAGTGCATCTGCTTCATCACGATAAACGTGGAGAGCAGCGAGCACGGGATCGCGATCATGACGACCAGCGCGTTGCGCCAAGCGTGCAGGAAGAGCATCAGCACGACGGCCGTGAGCACGATGCCCTCGAAAAGGCTTTGCAGCACGCCGTCGAGCGATTTCTGCGTGTAGTCCGCGGCGGCGTCGACTTCCTCGAAGTGCACCGCCGGGTAGCGCGCTTCGATCGTCTTCAGTTTATCGCGCAGGATCTTGGTGGACGTGATCTCATCCGACGTGATCACCCGATTGACGTCGAGCACCACCGACGGGTTTCCATTGAACTTCGAGATCGTGCGCTGCTCGACGTGACCGTCGTCGGTCGTGGCAACATCGCCGATGCGCAGCCCGGTGGCAGCCGAAGGTGCGAAGCCGTTGGCGAGCAGCGCGGTTGCGATCGGTAACGGGATCGCGAGCATGTCGCTCGCTTTGATGATGTCGGAGTGCACGGAAACGTCGGTCTCCGCGTTGGGCGCCGTCATGCGGCCGCCCGGCACGTTCGCGTTGTTCGAATTGATCGCTTGGAAGATGTCGGCAACCGTCGCGCCGGTGCCCATGAGGCGCAGCGGATCGGGCAGCACGTGGAACTCGCGCTTCACATCGCCGCTCGTGTCGATGCTCTGCACGTTGTCGACGTGCCGGATGTCCGGTACGATGCGTTGCGCGACGAGGTCGGAGAGCGCCGTCGCCGCGAGCACCTTCGAACTCAGCGCCAGCGTGAGGATCGGCGCTTGCGAGGAACCGGCGCTCTTGTCGACGGTCGGCGGATCGAGATCGGTCGGCATGTAGACGCGCGCGGTATCGACGCGGCGCTGCACGTCGATCGCGGCAAAGTCGAGGTTGGTATCGAGTTTGAACTGCACGACGACGGAGGCGATGCCGTCTTGCGCCGTGGCCGACATTTGATCGAGGTTATCGATGCCGTCGATCTGATCTTCGATCGGCTTGATGACCAGCCGTTCCATCTCGGAGGGCGATGCGCCGGGATAGCTCGCGGAAACCACGACGATCGGGAAGTTGACGTTCGGGTTGAGGCTGCGCCCGATCGAGAAAAACGCAAACAGACCGTAGACCGCCAGCGCGATGAACAGCATGGCTACGATGATCGGCCGCTGGATAGAAAACCGGGTCAACCACATACGGAACGACTCTCCCTCGGGGCCAGTTGTTCGCTATACGCCCCGGCCGCCACGCTTGTTTCGGAGAATCAGAACGGCCCGCCGGTGAAGGCAGGCCGTTCAAAACCAAATGGTGCGCGAGACTGGACTCGAACCAGCACGAGATTGCTCCCGCTAGCCCCTCAAGCTAGTGCGTCTACCAATTCCGCCACTCGCGCACGGGGACCGCGCGTAAGCATACACTGCCACGCGGTCTCCGGCAAGAGGATTGGGCTACGATGCGGGTTGAGGTTCGCCGGAGAGGACCTCTTCGATCTTGGTCTCGAGGCGTTCGAAGCCGCGGTCGCCCGCCTGGCGGTGAACCAGCTCGTGATTGCTATCGAAGAGGTAGTACGCCGGGACGAACTCGTTTTCGAACGCCTTCACGACCGCGTGCGTGTTGTCGATCCCCAGAGGCTGGGTGATCCCCATCTCGCCGTGGGCGTCCTCGGTCACTTTCGCGATATCCAGTTCCTCGGGTCCCCGGGGCTGGTGGATCGCAATCACCTTGAGCCCGCGGGGCTCGTATTTATCCCGCCAGCCCGAGACTACGTCGGCCACGTTGTGGCAAATATAGCAACTGACCGACCAGAAGTGGACGAGGACGGGATGGCCGGCAAGCTCCTCGGCTGAGGGCTTGCCGCCATTTTCCCAATCCGCGATGCCGTCGAGCGACGGCAGCGGGGAGTGTGTACGTAAGGGCATGTGAACGAGCTAACCGACCGTCAGCAGCGCTTTGCCGGGTTCCCACTCGGCCGGGCACAGCCCGCCGGTCTGGAGCGCCTGGAGCACGCGGACCGTTTCGTCGACGCTGCGGCCGACGTTGTCGGAGGTGACGACGGCGTACTTCAGCACGCCTTGGGGATCGATGATGAAGAGGCCGCGCTGGGCAGCGCCCGAGGTTTCATCGAGCACGCCGTACGCCCGCGAGATTTCCTTGGTGAAGTCCGAGACGAGGGGGTACTTCACGCCCTCGATGCCGTTCTTGGCAACCGGGGTGCTCAACCAGGCAAAGTGACTGAAGACCGAGTCCGTCGAGCAGCCGAGGACCTCGGTGTCGAGGTCCTTGAGTTCCGGGAGACGGTCCGAGAGGGCGCGGATCTCGGTCGGGCAGACGAACGTGAAATCCAGCGGATAGAAGAAGAAAATCAGCCACTTGCCCTTGTAATCCGACAGGCTGATTTCGGCCCCAAGGTTCTTCGCGCTCGTTGCGCCCTTGGTGCTCTTGAGTTTGAATGCGGGTGCGGGTTGGCCGACCTTCGCTAGCACAGTACTTGTCCTCCAGTTGCTTTTCGTGTAGACTGAAAGTGAAAATCACTTCCACATCGTTTTAGAAGGTTACTCCGTTCGGATGAACGCGTCAACCCCCCAACTCCCGGCCAATTATCGCATGATCCTCGACGTCGTGAACGAGTACGGCGCTGGTCGCCACGCGACGGCTCAGGATGTCTTCATGCGGGCCCGTGAGCTGCGGCCGGGGATCGGTTTTACGACGGTTCACCGGGGTCTGGCCCGGCTCCACGAGCTCGGGTACGTCCTCAAACTCGACATTACGGGCGAGGGTTCGGCGCTGTACGAACCGGCCGCCGAGGCCCATGCGCACTTCCGCTGCACCGCCTGCGGCTCGGTGGCCGACGTCGATTACGCCTCGGACGCGGCGACCCGGTCCTCCATCGAGGCGCGCCATGGCCTCGCGATCCGCAGCGAGTCGATCACGTTTACCGGTCTTTGCCGGACTTGCTCGAGTCGCGAGAGAGATATCCCGCCCCAAGGCTAAGCGCGATCGCCAAGCCCGCGAACACCATCCCGAGCGTCTTCTGCCCGATGACGATATCGATAATCGCCAACACGAGAAACGCGATCGAAACGCGCTGAACCGTGGCCTTAGACATCCGCATAAAGCGCGAGCTTCGCCGCCCGTCCCCTGTCATCCCGAGCGTAGTCGAGGGACAGCCACCCAAGTGCGCAATCGCGGCGGTCCCTCGACTACGCTCGGGATGACAGAAGCAGTGCGCGGCGTTTTGCGGGGTCGGGAAGTGTGAAGCTTAGGAGCATGGCGATTGCGGTTAGGGCGGCGATGGTCAGGAGTGAGGCGTGGAGGCCGAATTGATCGGCGATGCGGCCGAGGACAGGCGTGAACGCGCCGCCGATGGAGACGCCCACGCCGAGCGTGATGCCCGATGCGATGCCGAGGCGGTTCGGCAGATATTCCTGGCCGAGCACGATCGTTGCGGCTTGCGAGCCCGATACTGCGATGCCGAGCGGGATCGCGAGTAAGAAGCCCGCGACGATCGCGCCGGTACCGGCGTAATTCGTGAACATTGCGAAGAGTACGGCGAAGACGACGGACGCCGCCAATCCGCCCCAGATCACCGTGCGCCGGCCGTAGGTGTCGGCGAGCGAGCCGCCCGCGATCGTTCCGGCAATGCCGAAGAGTAAGAACGTCGTCGAGATCATGTTCGCCACTTCGTGTGACGCGTGCACGACGCCGGTGAAGAACAGCGGGATGAACGAGACATATCCGAGATAGACGGTCGAGCGAATGGTCAGGAACGCGGTGAGTCGCGCGAAGCCCGACCAATCATCCGGCATGCCGCCTTCGCGTGGCGACAGATTGCGTTTCGGAACGAACGTATGCAAGCGCGTCGTTTCGCGCAGGAGCAGCACCGACATGATCGCCACCGGAATAGCGGTCAGGAACGTGCCGCTGATTCCGAAGGTCGTGATGGCGACTGCGGCAAACGCCGGTCCCGCCGCGAAGCCGACGTTTCCACCCACCGCGAACCAGCGCATGCCCGATGCCTTGCGCGATCCCGACACCAGGTTCGCGAAACGCGCCGCTTCGGGGTGAAAGATCGCGACGCCTAAACCGCTGACGAGCGCGCAGACGAGAATCAGCGCATAGGTCGGCATGAAGCCGATGCCGGCGATCCCAAGTCCGGCCAAAAGCATTCCAACTCCCGCGAGCCACGGCATCGGCCGCTTGTCGGCGATGTAGCCGATCAGCGGCTGTATGAACGACGAGCTGAATGCTTGCGCAAGCACGATCGTGCCGGCCGCCTCATACGAGAGATGACGCGAAATGACCAGCAGCGGCAAGAGACCGGGCAGAAAACTTTGATTGATGTCGTCGGCGAAGTGTCCGAGAGCGAGCAATCCGATCGCTCGCCGGTCCATCTTGACGATCGGGGGATTAGCGCTGATTGGGATCGATTGCGTCGCGGAGTCCGTCACCTAGATAGTTGATCGACAGCGAGACCATAAGGATGCAGAGGCCGGGGAAGATTGCGACCCACGGTGCGATCGTAATGTTCGATTGCGCGTTGGCCAACATGTTGCCCCACGACGCCTGCGGCGGTTGAATGCCGAAGCCCAGGAACGAGAGCACCGATTCCGTCAGGATCACGTTCGCCACCGACAGCGTGCCCTGCACGATGATCGGTGCGACGGCGTTCGGTAGCAGGTGCAAGAAGATGATCCGCAGGTCGCTGCTGCCGATCGCGCGCGCGGCCTCAGCGAATTCGCGCTCCCGCAGGCTCAAGAACGATGCGCGCACGAGGCGCGCCGTGGCGGGCCAGGTCAGGCCGCCGATGAGCACGACGATGACGACGAAACTCAGCGACGCCTTATTCGACGTCGCAGAAACGATTGCGGTCAAGACCAACAGCAGCGGCAGCAGCGGAATCGAGAGCACGACGTCGGTGAAACGCATGATCCAAAAATCGATCCAACCTCCGTAGAAGCCGGAGATCGCGCCGAGGATCGACCCGATCACGATCTGCATCACCACCGCGCTCACCGCAACGGTGAGCGAGATCTGCGCACCCGAAATCAAGCGCGCGAGCAGATCCCGGCCGTTCTCATCCGTACCGAGCGGGTGGCCGCCGACCCCCATGGCGAGCGGATAGCCTTGCCAGTTCACCTGATCGATGGCGTTGGGATCGACCTGATAGACGAGGTGCCCGAACACGGCGAAGAGCGCCATGAAAACGAGCACGATCGCACCGGCGAGCGCAACTTTATGCCGCCGGAAGCGTCGCCAGACTTTGTTGCGCGCAACTTCGAAGACTTGCTGCTCGTCGGCGACCAGCAGCGCCTGGCCCGGCATGCTTGGAACGTCCACTCAGTTATACTTCACGCGCGGGTCGAGCCACGCATAGCACACGTCGGCGAGCAAGTTCGAAAACACGACGAACACGGCGGTGAGACACATGAACGCCATCAAAACGGCGAAATCGAATTGACCGAGAGCGTTGATGAACAGGCTGCCCATTCCGGGCCACGCAAAGATCTTCTCCGTTACCACCGCGCCGCCGACGAGGTCGGGCAGCGTTAGCGCGATGATCGTCACGAGCGGAATCAGAGCGTTCCGGAACGCGTGCCGCATCACGACGTTAAAACGGGTCAAGCCTTTGGCCGACGCCGTTCGAATATAATCGGAGTGGATCACCTCGAGCATCGAGGAGCGCATGAAGCGGCTGATCAAAGCAAGGTAGAGCAGCGACAGCACGATCGTCGGTAAGATCAAATGCTCGATGCGATCGCCGAGGTCGAACGTATCGCTCGAGTAACTGCCCGCCGAGGGCAACGCGATGTGATAACCGCAACAGGTAAAGCCGTTCACCGAAAACGCCAGCTGCATCATGAGGGCAAACCAGAACACCGGCATCGACTGGCCGAAGAACGCCAGCGTGGTGATCGAAAAATCAACCCACGAGTACTGCTTGATCGCCGAAAGGATGCCGAAGATGACGCCGACGACGATGGCGAGACCGATGGCAGAGCCCATCAGTTCCAGCGTTACCGGCACGCGATCCCCGATCGCGGCGATCGCCGTTTCGGAGTTCGAGGTCGAATAGCCGAAGTCGCCGCGCACGACTTGGCCGAGCCAGTGCAGATACTGGATTGGGATCGGCTGGTCCAAGCCCAGATTGTGCTTGAGCCGGGTGATGTCGGCCTCGGTGATGTGCGGGTTCTGCAAATACGGCGTGAGCGGTCCCCCCGGCGCCTCGCTGATGATCCCGAAGAGAATCATCGAGATCAAGAGCAGCAGCGGGATGCTTTGCAGGACACGCCGGATGACGAACGTGAGCACGCGAGCCGTTTCTACAGTTCGGCGAAGAACAACTTCAGCACCGCGAATACGAGGCCGGTGGCGATCAGAATGATGCCGCCCCACGTGGCCGCGCTCTCTTCCGCGCGCGAGCCGAGCACTCGGCCAAGCGTCAAGCCGAGCGCGGTCGAAGCCGCCGCCACGACCGCGATGCAGCTCAGCGAGACCGCTAGCGGCACGCCGATATAGAGGATCGAAAACCCGATGCCGAGCGAATCGAGGCTGATCGAGAGGGCGCCGAGCAGCAGCCCCCAGCCGCGCGAGAGATCGAAGCCGCCGGCTTCGGTTTCGCGCAACGACTCGATCACCATATAGATGCCGACGCCGATGAGGGCGGCAAAGCCGATATACCCGGCGACTTCCCCCAGTAGCTCGCCGGCCAGCTTGCCCAGGCCCACGCCGAGCAGCGTCATCGTCACCTCGGCCGTGGTGAACGCGATGCCGATCCGCCATTTTACGGCTACCGGCATTCCGCGCATGCCGACACCAACCGACACCGCGAAGACGTCGAGCCCGAGCGACATCGCGACGAGGACGACTTTAAAAAACGCCGCGACGCTCACGTTAGGGAATGCCGGTTCGGATCAGTGCGACTCGGTTCCGCTGTTTTTTACGTCGGCGAGCGGGGCGCTCGAGGTCACTTTGATCGAATCGGGATGCCCGACGACTTTGATGGTCGTCGACGATGGCGGCGCTGCGGGCGGCGCGGCCGTTGGAGCGCCGGCAGGTTTGCTCGCGGCGATCTTCGCTTCTTCGGCGGCTGTGAGCGGACGATATTTTGAAGCCAACGCCGTGACCGTCGAACGCAGTTGCGTTAACGTAAACGGCTTGTTGAGAAAATGATCGGCGCCGGCACTTTTTGCGCGCGCATCCATCGCGTAGTTGCTGTGTCCGCTGATCATTAAGATCGGCAACCGCGCCGTCTGCGGGTTTGCGCGCACCATCGTGATCAGTTCGATGCCGGATATGCCGGGCAGCATGAAGTCGCTGATCAGGATGTCGTAGGGTTTGTCACGTTGCAGGTGGACGAGCGCGCTCTCTGCATCGGGGCAGACCGAGACCTCAAACGATGCGTTCCGTAAGATCGTTTTGATGAGCGTGCAAATCTCGGGGTCGTCATCTGCGACCAGCACCCGCCAGGCCATACGGACCTCCACGTTCGAGTGCAAGCGATGGGGGCCTACAAGGAGGCGAGAGAAGTTGTAAAGGCTGCGTTACCTTCGCGCCTTCACCTGGTAAGGGATTCATTACGGGCGCCCGCTAGCAGCGTCAGGGCCAACCCGCAGAGCATCGACCATACGATCGCGCCGAGCGTGAGGGTCCAACTCCACCAGACGCCGCCGCTGAGCGCCGTCACAATAAAATACGTGCCGAAGTACGCTCCCGGCACGAGCGCGCCGAACAGGCCGAACGCAACCGGACGCGCGGGTGAGGGCCGGCGGCGGGCCACAATAACATCGCCTATTACTCCGGCCACTAGGCTCATCGCCAGGTATGTTGCGAGCATCGGCGTGTCGTTGCCAAGCGCCGCCGCGATCATGCCGTTGCCCAGCACGAAGAGGATCGTCAGCGCTCCCGGGCGCAGCTGAAAGCGCGCTACGGTCCATACGCAAATGCCCATCAAGATGATCGACTGCAAGATGACGATCACGATCCCCGAGCCCGTCTTGAAAAGCAGCATCGTTGCGTTGGTGAAGTAATCCGGACCGTAAGCCACGGCATCGGGCGGCGCATACATCTGCGCGGCGCCGGGATCGAACGCGTAGGCGGTGCCGAGATGAATGAATTCGAGCCACGTGGCCAGTGCGAAGATCAACGGCAATTGTGCGCGCAGTGTCGTCAGAACCGCACGCTGTTGCAGCGCGGAGCGGATCGGTGCGCCGGCAACTAAGAGCACGCCCAGACCGATGATCAAGTGCGTCGGGCTGGTTACCGCCTCGACGCGGTCCTCGACGCCGAAGAACGTATGCCAGATCAAATCGCCGACGCCGCCGGCAAAAAAAATCGGCACGCCCCACAGCGCGGACTGGTAGGCGGCAGGCAAGACGTCGAAGCCGGTGTAACCGAGCCGAAAGTTACGTCGTGCGAACACCGCGAGGATGACCGCACCGGCGACCATCGCGCTGTAGAAAATCGCGTGGTATGGGGTGAAGAACGTTTCGATCGCGACGTGGAGATGGGCCCAACTGTCCCACAAGAATCCCGCCGCCAGCCATAGACCGACGACCCCCACAAGCAGGTCGAGCGTCGCGTCAGGCGGCGCCGGTCCGCGCTGCGCTTCGAGCCGGGCGGCCGGTGCTTCCGTGAGGCTGATCACCGCGCTCATTGGAAGTCTCGTCCTCGCCGGATGCGTGCAAGCCCTGCCGGACGCCCCGAAGTCGGTCTTCGTCGCCGCGGCGCTGCCCGCGAATTGGCCCCAACCGCACGCGGCAACCGTCGCCGCACCGCCCGAGATCCAGGCCGTCCGCCTTTCGAGCCTCGATGCCCGGCCGGGGACAACCTGGGACGGCGACGTCGTCACCAGCACGAACACGGCCAGCTTGGAATTCGCGACCAACCTGTTCAACTTCAGCGCCCCGCGCTCGCAACCGGGACATTTCCACTTCACGTTCCGGCTCGTCGACATCCCGGGCGCGATGGTTCGGACGTATATCCTCCACATCATCGCCCGCAATACCGCCGGCGAGTCCCGTCAAATCGACGTTCCGTTCCGCTTGAGCGGGCGCCGGCCGGCATCGGCCTTCAACGCCGCAGCGCGCGCGACGGCCACCCTCGGGGCACCCCCGCTCGTCGACATGAACGGCGAGAGCGTCGACCTGCAAAGCGGCGTCTCGGTGCTGGCCTTCATTTACACGCGCTGCCCCGACCCGCGCATGTGCCCGCTGGTAACGGCGAAGTTCGCCCGCATGGCCCGGCTCCTCGCCGGCACGCCGGTACGGCTGGTGGAAATCACCCTCGATCCCACGTTCGATACCCCCGCGGTTCTGCGCGCCTATGGCCGCGCCGCCGGGGCCGACGGCGTCCGCTGGACCCTGGCAACGGGCGAGCCGGGTGCAATCGCCGCGTTCGCCGAGCGCGCCGGCCTCGCGATCGACCGGCCGCGGCCGGGCCTCGTGCTTCATACGGAAGCGGTCCTGATCGCCCGCGACGGCATCCTCGAGCGTAACATCGCCGGGAACGATTGGACCGCGGCCGAGGTGGCCGCCGAATCCCGGTCGATCGAACAGCTGCCGGCCGACCCGCTGGCCCGTTTCGGCCTGCGTCTCGTGGGCGGCGTCGTCGAAATGTGCGGGGCCGCCTCCGCCCGCGGCTTCTCCCCGATTCTGCTGCTCTCGCTCGTGGGGGCAATCCTAGCAGCTGGAGCGCTGCTTTTCGCCGGCCGGCGGCGGATTTGGACCCGTCTCGCCCGCCGTTGACACAAACTGTCCGAAAAGCAGTAGTTCAGCCCAGAATTATTGGGTACAGTCGGACTGCTACTTAAGCAATTGGTAGCCGGACGGTCACGCCGCCGAAGGTCGATCCCCCAGGCATCCCAGGCGCAAGCTTTGCAAACTGGCCGCCCCCTGGCACAACTTTCGAGTGACCGCTTACGTTACTCCGGTAGGTACGAATCTAGAACAGAACGAGGTTCCCGTCATGTCCACCCCCACTCCAGAACGCAAACCCGGCATGAGCGTCCGCGAAGCCGGCCAAAAAGGCGGCGAGACCGTCAAGAAAAAGTACGGTCCCGAATTTTACGAGATGATCGGCCGTAAGGGCGGTCAGGCTACGAAAAAAGCCCATGGCCACGCATTCTACGAAGCCATCGGTAAAAAGGGCGGCAAAAAAGGCGGCGAGGCAACTCGCGACCGCTACGGCCCGGCTTTTTACGAAGAGATCGGTCAAAAAGGCGGCCAGAAGGTCAAAGCCTTGATCGAACAGGGCAAGAAAGCCGCAGCCGACGCTGCAGCTGCCGAGAAAAAGGCGTCCTGACCGAACTGCAACGTGCCGCTGCCATCTTGGTCGCGGCGCTGTGCATCCCCAGCGGTCTTGCTCTCGCTCAAACCCCTTCCGAACACTCCCTCCCACCCGGAACCCGGCTCGACTTCGTCGCCGACGACACCATTAACGTCGAGGCGGTCCGCGCCGGCGGCCAATATCGCGTACGTCTCGCACGCGCACTCGTCCTCGACGGCACGCCCCTGGCTGCGGCCGGGACGACCGCGCGCTTGATTGTCACGGAAAAAATTCGCCGCGCAGACGGAAGCACCGAACTGCGCGTCGCGCTTGCTGAGTTCCACTTGCGTCAAGGCGAACTGCCGTTGACACCGGTCACCCCCGGCGTGTCCGCCGTGACCGCCGGCATGACCATTTCCGCGCTGACCAACGGCAGCGTGGAACGCATCGCCGATCGCGTGGTGATCAGCGTTCCCGTGCCGGTTCCGCTTTCGACCAATCCGCCGAACGCGGCCTACTCTCCCATCCCCGTGCTGACGCCGCGGCCGCTGCGCCCGGTACCGCGCCGCGGCGCATCGCCGACGCCGCTGCCGACCACGTTCAATCCACCCGACGACGCCCCCTCACCGGATTAGCGTTTCTTCTTTTCCTCGCGGCCGATGCGCGGCGCCCATTTCTTGGTGTAGATTCCGCGCTCGAACACGATGACGCTGTCGTAGAAGCACATCGAGTGCGTCATGCGGGTGAATTCCGTCGCGAGCAATCCATCGCGCGAATGGTCGGCGTTGAGCTCGTCGACGAGCCCTTTGGCGATCTCGATGAACGTATCGGGCTTACCCTGACCGCCGCCGAAATCCGGCCAGTATGCGGTATGCAGATCTTCGACCAGATAGACGCCGTTCTTCGATAGGCCGGCATAGAGGTGCGCGAACGACGCCGCAACGTGCGCTTGAATGTGGCTGCCGTCGTCGATCACGATGTCGAACGGACCGAACTCGTCAACGACGGTGTCGAGAAATGCGAGGTCGTCTTGCGAACCGATGCGCACCGAGATCTGATCGTCCTCGAACTCTTTCGCCCGCGGTTCGATGTCGATGCCCACGATCTGCGCGTGCGGTCCGAAGAAGCGCTTCCACATCTGGAGCGAGCCGCCGTCGCCGCAGCCGATCTCGAGCAGCGTCACCGACCGGTTCACGAACGGCGCAAAGTGCCGCTCGTAGACCGGGAAATAGTGTTTCCACTTGTGGATGACGGGGCCGTCAGTGTTCCCGTGAAAATCCGCCCAGAGATTCATCGCGTAACGAGCGTCGCCGGATCGGCGAGATACGGGTTCGCTGCGGTCATGTCGCTCATCGTACCGAGGTCCACGCGGTTCACCTCGTCATCCGGCACTTGCGTGCGCGGCGGATAGGGCACCGGCGGCGGCGGCTTCGTTGCATCGATGATGATCGCGCTCGAGGCGCGCGCCGTTTTGGTGCCGTCGGCAAAGTATTCCCAGTTCGTCGGCAGCAAGCCGCCGGGGCCGCTCCAGCCCTGCACGACCGTAAGATCGCGCGTTGCGTCGAAGCGCGTTCCGACCGCCCACAGGACGTCGCCGTCGTCGTACACGTTGATGTCGTCATCGACGACGATCACCGCCCGCAAGTTCTCGGGCTCCGTGTTGAGCGCGGCGAATGCGGCGCGCTTGGCATCGACGTTGCGACGGCGCTTGATCGACACGTAACAGTGCATCCGGCTGTGCGGCGGCACGTTGACCGCGACGACGTCCGGCACGACTTCCTTGACGCTGCGATAGATGCTGCCGGCGCGCGGGATGCCGCCCATCAGCAGATGTTCGCGGCCCGCGCCGATGATATCTTGGAAAATCGCATCGCGGCGGTGCGTGATCGCCGTGACGGTCATGATCGGCACTTCTTCTTCGTTGAGATAGTGGCCGGGCCACTCGCCGAACGGACCTTCATGATGAAGCTGTCCCGGCGTGATATAGCCTTCGATGATGAACTCGGCTTGCGCCGGCACCATCAGATCCGAGGTCTCGGCCTCGACGAGTTCGACCGGCTCGCCAAGCAATGCACCCGCCGCTTCGTACTCGCCGCCGATGCCCGGCAACCGCGCAGCCGCGCCCATCAGGAATGCCGGATGGTGACCGATTGCGATCGCAAACGGCGCGCGTTCGCCGCGGCGCTCGTAGGCATCAACGATGTGGCCGCCATGGTGGCTGCCGAAAAACCATACGCCCATCTCTTTGGTGGTGAACACGTGGTGGCGATAGATGCCGACGTTTTGCGCGCCGGTTTCCGGATCGCGCATTACGGTCGCCGCGGCAGTGAGATACGGGCCGCCGTCGAGCGCGTTGTGAACCGGGATCGGGATCGTGCTCAGGTCGATGTCGGCCTCCCGAATCACGACGTCTTTCACGGGCGCCTTTTCGCGCGAGACCGTAACCGGCGCGATCGGCTTGTTCACGCGCGTGCCGTAGACTTGCGGCAGCTCCTCAATCTGGCAGTTCATCGCCATCGCCATGCGGTCGTAACTCGACATCAGGTTGGTGACGACCGGAAACCGCGATCCGATGACGTTGTTGAAGAGCAGCCCTTTGTACTCGCCGTTCTGCGCCAGCTTCGCGGCGTACGCCGTGATGCCGAACCGCCGCTCGACCGGCACGTCGATCGTCTTGATGGAGCCGGGGAACCGCGCGACGGCGTCACGCATGAAGGTTCGCAAATTTTTCGACACGATTGACTTCCTTATCTAATACTTTCGAGGACCGAGTTGTCGACTGCGGCCTCGAACGGGATCGCGGTCGTGATGTCGCCCTTTTTCAAGGTTGCGGCGACGACCGGATCGGTCGAACGCCGGTCGGCGAGCAAACCTTTGGGCACGTGCGGAATCGTGCGCTTGATCGCCGCCAGCATGACGGCGGGCGAAACGGCCGGGAAATCCTTGCGCATCGGTTCGACGGCGCTTTGGGGGTCGGACGCGATTCGCGCCGCCGTCGTGCGCAACGCGCGCAGCATCGCAACGAACGCCCGCCGGTTCGCCGCAACGAACGCCGTTTGGGCCATGATCACGTTCCCGGCGAACGGCTGCGTTGGATCGAACACGACCTTGTATTTTCCGCCGTCCGTCAACTGCGTGATCGTGGGTTCGGCGAGCATGCCGGCGGCGACGCGATCCGTATCGAGTGCCGCGACCATTGGGGCGCCGCTGCCGGTCGCGACGATCGTCACATCGCGATCCGGATTGAGGCCCGCCGCGGTGAGGCCGAGACGCAGCGCGTCGTCGGAGAGCGCGCCGGCGGCCGTCACGGCAAACGTTTGGCCCTTCGCCTGCGCGAGCGAGGTCATCGCGACCGACGACTTGGCTATGAGCTCGTAGCTATAGCCGTTGTAGAGTTCCGCGTACACCTTTACGTCGATGCTGCGCGCGCGCTGGCGCAGCACGTGATCGTACGAGCCGATGAACGCATCGATGCTCTTTCCGACCAGCGCTTGCACGGCTTGCGGTCCGCCGGTGAAACAATCTTTCTCAACGTGAACGCCGGCCTTCTCGAAGCTGCCGTCGTTGAGCGCGACTTGCGCGACCATCGGCGTCATGCCGCCGCAAATCAAACCGACGCGCACCGTCGGCAGGTCGGCGCTTTCGCCCGGCACGGCCGGGAGCAGCAGAGCCGCGCTTACGGCGGCGGCGAGAAAACGGAGCGGGGTGTTCAGCGGAGTTTCCTTTCGAGAGAACGACGGTCAGCGGTAGCGGAGGATGCGGCGTTCGGCCGCCCCGACGAAAGCTTCGAGGGCCAGCGCCACGAGCATGATGATGAAGAGGCCGGCGAAGATGCCGGTGGTGTCGAGCGAATTCCCTGATTTCGTGATGTAGTAGCCGATTCCGCGGTTCGAGCCCTCGAGCTCGGCAATAACCGAGCCGATCAGCGCGAGACCGATCCCTAGGCGCAAGCTGGTGAAGAACCAGACGGCGATCGAGGGCAGAATGACCCATTCCAGCGTCGGCAGCCGTTGCGCCTTGTAGGTCTTCATCATGTCGAGCAGATCCGGATCGATGTTGCGCACGCCTTCGTAGGCGTTGTAGAACGCGACGAAGATCACGAGCGAGGTCACCATGACGATCTTGGACGGAAGCCCGATGCCGAACCAGACGACGAAGAGCGGCGCTAGCGCGACCTTCGGCAAGCTGTAGACCGCCATCACGTAGGGATGGACCCAGCCGGCGAGCCGGCCGCTCGAGGCGAGGCCCACGCCGAGGATCGTGCCGGCGACGATGCCGAGCAAAAGCCCCGCGATCGTCTCCTCGAGCGTCGCCTGCAAATGGAACCACAGATCGCCGTTGACGAGCAGCAGCCACACGCGCCCGGCAATCGCCGAGGGCCGGCTGACCCAGAAATCGTTGTACCAGCGGCCCGACGTGAACTCCCAGAACCCGAGCACGACGACGCCGACGATCAACCGTCCGAGCCAGAGCGCGAGCGGCGATTGCTTCGTTTCCCTCACGTGAGCGCATGCCAGATCGCGCGCTGCAGGTCGCGGAATTGGGGCTCGAAGCGAATCTCTTCGTAATCGCGCGGGCGCGGCAGATCGATCGGAAACTCCGCTACGATCCGGCCCGGACGCGGCGACATCACGAGCACGCGGTCGGCGAGGGCGATCGCTTCTTCAACATCGTGCGTCACGAACAGCACGCTCTTGCCAAGCCGCTCCCAGATGGCGAGAAATTCGCGGCCGATCAAGATGCGCGTCTGCGCGTCGAGCGGCCCGAACGGTTCGTCCATCAGGAAGAGCCGCGGATCGTAGGCCAGCGTACGCGCGAGCGCAACCCGTTTGCGCATGCCGCCGGAGAGCGCGCGCGGGTAGAAGTCCTCGAAGCCGGTGAGCTGCACGAGCTCGAGCAAACGCGCGATCTCGGCGTCTTGTTCGCGGTTCGTCAGGCCGCGCAGAGCGAGCGGTAACCGCACGTTGTCGCGCACGGTCTTCCACGGCAGCAGCGCGTCGTTCTGAAACACCATGCCGACGCCGTCGGGAACGCCGCGCACCGGTTCGTCGCCGACGAGCACGCTGCCCGCGCTCGCCGCGATCAGACCCGCTACGACTTTGAGGATCGTCGATTTGCCGCAACCGCTCGGGCCGACCAGCGCGACGAATTCGCCCTCACCGACCGAGAGGGTCGCGCCGTCGACGGCCAACGTTTGCTGCCGGCCGGATGAATAGACGATTCGCAAGTCGCGGATCGTCACGGCATCGGCCGTGGTTGCGTTCAATAGAGCTCGGTCACGAGATCGCGGATCAAGCGCGGCTTCTTCAGCGGTTCGATCCGCGTCGTCGCCTCGGGAACGGCGCGCTGCGCGCAGAGAAATCCGGGCTTGCCGTCGATCGTCGCGGAGCATTCCTTGCACGCGTTGGCCTTGCACGAAAAACGCACTGCGAGCGAGGGGTCTTGATGGCGGCGAATCCAGATGATGGCGTCGAGCAGCGTTAGGCCGTCGTGATAAGGAATCGTGTGTTCTTCCACGCGCGCTTCGCCGCCGGGGACCGCGCGCGTGATTGCGAGCGTCGTCGTTTGTTCGCTCATGCCGTCACCGCCGTCGTCTCGCGCGACGTCACCGACCAGCCGTCTCCGCTGCGGGTGAGAAATCGCGCGACGGCCACCGCGTCTTGCTCCGGAAAATCGAGCCGCACGTGTGCGCCGCGCGACTCGCGCCGCTCGATCGCCGGCAGCACGATCGATTCCGCCACCGCGAGCATGATGCGCAATTCCACTTTCTCTTGCAGCGTCAGCGCGAACGCCTCCACCGGTGCGAGCGCGATGTCCGCGCTCTCGGCCGCCAGGGCGCGCACGTCGGTGAGCGCCTGGGCGAGTTTCTCGCCGGTACGCAACGGTCCGGCATTTTCCCACATCGTGCGCTGCAGGCGCGCTTTGAGTTCGTCGATCGGCGCTTCGTCGCGCGCCACCGCGCGCGGATGCCAGAACGCTTGCAGTTCCGCCCACTCGCGTGCGAGCGCGGCATCGATCGGCGCGCGCGCGACGTCGCGGCGCGTGACGGCCGTCTCGCCGGCGATGCGGCCGGTGACGAGGGCTTCGGTGATGGCGTTCCCGGAGAGACGGTTCGCACCGTGCATGCCCCCGATCGCCTCGCCGCAGGCGAGCAATCCATCGACTCCGGTCTGCATCGCCACATCGACCGCGATGCCGCCGAGCATGAAGTGCGCCATCGGCGCCACTTCGACCATGTCGCGCGTGAGATCGATGCCCTGGCGTGCCAAGATATCGATCACCGGACCGAAGCCCGCTTTGAGATCCTCCGCCGGCACCATGCGGAAATCGAGATACGCGCCGCCGTGCGGCGAACCGCGGCCCTCTTCGACTTCTTGGAAAATCTTGTAGGTGGCAGTGTCGCGCGGCGTGGTGTACGCGCCGGACGCATCGCCGCTCTCGCCGAGAAATTCTTCACCCTTGCCGTTGAGCAGCCGGCCGCCGAGTTTGTAGCGGAACGGATCCCACATGATCGGATCGAGCTGCACGAGCGGCGGATAGAGATGGGCGATCGGGAAGAACTGCACCATCTCCATGTCGCGCAGCGTCGCGCCCGCTTCGGCGGCGAGCAGAAATCCGTCGCCCGTCATGTTCGACGATGCGCTGTTGCGGGCGTAGAGAAACGTGAGACCGCCGGTGGCCACGATCGTGGTCTTCGCCGAGATGCCGACCGGTTCGAGCGCTTCGATCGCGAAGCCGAGCGCGCCGGTAACCCGGTCGCCCTCTTTCGCAAGTTTGGTCAGCATGACGTTGGAGAGCCGCACCACGTTGCCGTCGCGCCGCACGACGCTGCGCAGCGCTTGCGAGACCGCATCGCCCGTGCGCAGCACGTCGACGTAGACGCAGCGCTTGCGCGAATGGCCCGGCGCAAATACCTGACTGTATGCGCCGTCGGGCGTGCGCGCCCAATTCGCGCCGTAGCCTTCCACTTCGCGGATCACTTCGGGTCCGCGCGCGCAGATCACGTCGATGATCGCCCGGTCGCCGAGATCGCGGCTGCCGATCCACGTATCCTCGGCGTGCAGTTCGGTTGAGTCGGGTTCCGCGGCACCGAGAGCGACCGCGGTCGTCATCTGCGCCATGATCGTGGCCCCGCCGCGCCCGATGATGCTCTTGTCCACGATCACGACCGATGCGCCGGCCGCACTCGCGGCTCGTGCCGCCATCAAACCCGCCGCGCCGGCGCCGACGATCAGAACATCCGTCTCCAATACCATGACCCCCACCATATGTGCGCGTACGATGGAATGGTTGAGGACGCCAGCGAAGCCACGCACCATGCCACTCGAACGCAGCGCCGGGTCCACGCCGCACGCGCAGGTCGCCGACGTCGCCGCGGCGCTCACGGATTGGACCCGCGGGTCCGGTCCAATGCTGGCCCGGCTGGCCACGGCACTCGAGTCGGCCGTGCTGCGCGGCACGATTGCCGCCGGCACCCGTCTGCCCTCGGAGCGCGATCTCGCGCAGCGGCTCGGGATCAGCCGCAGTACCGTCGTGGCCGCGTACGACCGGCTCAAGACCGAGGGCCGCGCGCACACGCAGCGGGGTAGCGGCACCTACGCTGGACCGCCCGGGCCGCTGGCTCGTGGGGGCCGATTCTCACCAGGCCACCTCGTCTCGATCGTCGACAACCACGACGGTCCGCGCCAAATGGTCGAGTTCACGATCGCCGCGTTGCCGGGATCGCGCGAACTCGCGCCCGCCGGCGAGCGGCTCGCTAAGCAGCTCCAGCGGCTCTCGCGCGAAACGCCCGGCTATCTGCCGCTCGGCCTGCCCGCGCTGCGCCGCGAGATCGCCCGCGGCTACACGGCGCGCGGTCTGCCGACGCAAGCCGAGCAGATCATCGTCACCAGCGGCGCCCAACAGGCGATCGCACTGGTCGCTCAACTCTTCCGCGGCGACCGCGTCGCGATGGAAGATCCGACCAACCCCGCCTCGCTCGACGCGTTCCGCGCCGCCGGTGCCGACATCGTGGCGATCGGCGTCGATGCCGACGGCGCCAATGTCGAGGAACTCGAGCGGCTGCCGGCCGCGCGGGTGCCGGCCGCCGTCTACATCGCGACCACGTACAACAACCCCACCGGAACGGTGCTCTCGGCCGAGCGCCGCCGGCACGTCGCGGAAATGGCCGAACGCGCGGGCTGGACGATCGTCGAGGACGAGACGCTGTGCGACATCTCGATCCACGATATCGAGCCACCGCCGCCGATCGCTGCGCTCGCAACCGGCGCCACGGTGCTCACGATCGGATCGGCTTGCAAGCTCTTTTGGGGCGGCCTGCGCATCGGCTGGGTGCGCGGTGAGGCGCACATGATCAGCCGGATCGCGCCACTCAAAATCGTGGCCGACCTCGGCACTTCGCTCGTCGGCCAAGCCCTGTGCGCCGAACTGCTGCCGTTGCGAGATCGCGTTCGAGCGGAACGGCGCGAGCAGCTCACCTTGCGTTATCGCACGCTGGTCGGTGCGCTCGAGAGCGAGTTGCCGTCGTGGAGCCGGAACGAACCCTGCGGCGGATCGTCACTGTGGATCGAGCTGCCGCACGGCGATTCGGCCAGCTTTGCAGTCGAGGCCGCGCGCTTCGGCGTGACGCTCGCGCCGGGTCCCGTATTTTCTTCGGCGGAACGGCATGCGCGGCGCCTGCGGCTACCCTTCGTCCTCGATCCTGACGTGCTGTTGGCGGGCGTCGAACGGCTGGGCGCGGCGTGGAATGCCTACGCCCCCCGGGCCGCAACACTACCGAGCGACGCGGTCGTCTGAGTCTGAAAGATTCTTGCGGGCGCCGGACGCGCTACGCCGAAGGCCGCGGCATGAAACGATGTCGCGCCCTGCTATTTTGTGCCGCCCTCGCCCTCGTACCGTCGATCGCCGCCGCGCAAATGACGATGCCGATGGCTCCGCCTCCGCCGCCCCAAGCACCGATGACGCCCGCCGAGCAGAGCTTCTACGATCAAGCGTCGGCGACGCTGCAGAAGCTCTACCCCAATCCCGCCGCGGCGGCCAAGGCCGGCTATTACCGCTTCAACAACGAGGATCGCAGCGGCGCGATCAGTTACGAAAATCCGAAATATTTTGAAACGCCCGACGTCGCGCATCCGCAGCAGCTGTGGTACGACGTAAACGGCAAACTGCTAGGCGGCGATTTCTCGCAAACGGTCGCAGCGCATCCGGATGCACCCACGCTTTTCGGCTTACAAGCCGCACGTTTTCACAAAATTCCGCTGCACGTTCACTACGGCATCAAACGTGCCGACGGTTCGATCGACTACGGCTTGTTCGTGCGCGCGTCCGACTTCACGGCCGCCGGTCTCGATCCGCTCCATCCGACCGCCGCGGATCTGGTGAAGCTCGGGAAAGCGACGTCGCCGGACCAAGTGGCGTTCGTCTTCGCGCTGCTCAGCAATTGGGACGCCCAGATGTGGCTGATCCCGAATCCGAGCGGCCAATTCGCCGATCTCAACCCGAACGTCAAACCGTCACCGAACCAAGGCAAAGCACCCGTCGAACGTCAGACCTAACCGGGAGCCGTACATGAATCGACACACCGTTCTCACGCTCATTGCCGCCGGAGCGTTCGCGCCATCGGGTGCCCTCGCGCAAGCGATGCCGATGGCGACGCCGCCCATGACGGCGCCCAAGATGTCGCCCATGCCGACCGCGGCGGAAGCGCCGTTCATCGCGCGCATCCAGCGCGAAATTCCGGCGCGTTTCGCAACGGTCGCCGCAGCTACCAAAGCCGGCTTCTTCCAGTACACCGGGGAAGATAAAACCGGCGCGATCAGTTACGTCAATCTCAAGGTGTGGAACTCGATCGACCTCGACATGCCCAACCAGCTTTGGTACGACGTCAACGGCCGTCTGCTCGGCGTCGACTACACCGTGCTCATGGCGCAATCGCCGGCCGTGCCCGCAACGCTGTTCGGCTATGCGATCGATCCATCGCGCTGGACGCGCCGCAGCGCGCACATGCACTGGGGCTTCACCGCCGCCGACGGCACGCTGAAACTCGGCGCGATGCCGGTGGCGCGCTTTACCGATGCGGGCGGCGATCCAAGCGAAAACGTGCCCGATATTCCGGCGAACAAAGCGGCACTGGTCAAGACGGGCCTGCCCGGACTCACCAGCCCCGATCAGGTGAAGTTCGTCTTCCTCCACCCCGCCATGTGGGACCTCATCGCCTGGGTGCTCCCGAATCCCGACGGTGCATGGGCCGACGCCAACCCGAACGTCACCCCTTCGCAAAAATAACTGAAGCATACGCGACGGCCACCAAAGGTCGTCGCGTGTGGGCGACCATTCGATCCGATTGTTTCTTCGTCGTTGAATTCACGCAACAATGAAACCGAACGAGAGTAATGACAACGCCGAACAGATGGCCCGGGAGTCACCCCGTTTTGCGCAGAAAGCGCGCCCACATGGGCGTAAGACAAGCGGTTACAATGGCTGCCGGCGCGATTAGTGCTCTAGCTTTCTCCGGCATGCTGGGCGCGCCGGTCCTTGCGCAGACCGCGCCCGCCTCCGAGACAACGGCGACCGACTACTGTCCGCTTCACGTGCGCGTCTATGCGCTGCCCGGGCTGGCTGACGAACTTGCGTTCACGGTGTGGTCCGACGACGTCGCCGGCGCTGCCAGCGGCAGCATTACCGCATACGTGAACGGCGGGCGTTATACGATCCCGTTCAAGGACCTAACCGCCGTTGACGAACGCGACGGCAAATCGTTACCAAAACCGATTGTCGTCAAGTTCGACGCGCCGGCCCAGTTCGAAAGTGCGTACGTCGGTTCGCTCGAGGGCGGCGATTGCGCCGTTCACGCGCCGTTCGTGCGCAAGCCGCTGATGACGGCGGGACTCATCGAAGACACGAAGGTCTTCGTCTTCCCCGATCGCGCGAAAGACTGGCCGGCGTTTCTCGCGCAGTCCGCGGCGATGACACCGCTGCCCGCACCGGCGCCGGTTCCGGAAGAAAAACTCACCTGTGCGAAGCCGAACGTCGATGCGTCGACGGCCAACTACGTTCCGCCGGTCTATCCCGACAAAAGCAAGTTGGACTTCAACGGCGACATCATCGTCAAGCTCGCACTGGCGAACGACGGAAAGGTCGACGCGATGCGCATCGACCACCCGTTATCCGACAAGGCCTTCGAGCTTGCGGCCGCGGTTACGGTGGGCAAGTCAAAATTTGCGCCGCAAATCTACCGCTGCAAACCAGTCACCACCGACTACTACCTCGCCGTGAAGTTCTCGCCGTATGAGACCGAACAGCGCAACCAGGACTTCCGGCCGGCGACGGGCGGACAGATGGGGCCCGGCGGCCACATTTAAGCCCGGCCGCACCGCGCATTTGCCAGCATCACAGGGCAGGCGTATAATCGCGGGTGATCGGCCCAACCTCAACTTCCGCCCACCGACGGGCGGCCTTCAAGGCCAAGGAGCGCACTTCTAAGCCCGCGGAGCGGCGAGCCCGAAGCCTACTCGTTCGACCAGTAGTCTTTGAGGGCTTTACCGCGGCTCGGATGACGTAGCTTGCGCAGCGCCTTCGCCTCGATTTGGCGGATGCGTTCGCGCGTGACGCCGAACTCCTGGCCGACTTCTTCGAGCGTGCGCTGGTGGCCGTCTTCGAGGCCGAAGCGTAAAACCAAAACCTTGCGTTCGCGCTCGGTGAGGTTTTTGAGCACGTCCTGCATCTTCTCTTTGAGCAGCATGACGCTCGCGGCCTCAGCCGGGGCAATCGCTTCCTGATCTTCGATGAAGTCGCCGAGATGCGAGTCTTCTTCTTCGCCGATCGGCGTTTCGAGCGAGATCGGTTCTTGCGAGATCTTGATGACTTCGCGAACCTTCTCGGGGGTAAGGCCCATCTCGCCGGCGATCTCTTCGACCGTCGGGTCGCGACCGAGTTCTTGCAGCAGCTGGCGCGAGATCTTGATCAGCCGGTTGATCGTTTCGACCATGTGCACCGGGATGCGGATGGTACGCGCTTGATCGGCCAGCGCGCGGGTGATCGCTTGACGGATCCACCACGTGGCGTAGGTCGAAAATTTGTAGCCCTTGCGGTAGTCGAATTTTTCAACGGCCCGGATCAGGCCCAGGTTGCCTTCCTGGATGAGGTCGAGGAAAAGCATGCCGCGGCCGACGTACTTCTTCGCGATCGACACGACGAGACGTAAATTTGCTTCGGTCAGGCGCCGCTTTGCGTCTTCGCCGTGGAACACGACCGCGTTATCGGCGGTGCCGTTCTTGAGCGCTTCCTTTTCGCCGGCTTCAATCGCCATCGCCAGACGCTTCTCGTCGTCCATCGACAAGAGCGGGACGCGGCCGATCTCCTTAAGATACATCCGGACCGGGTCATCGAGCGCGAGACCGGCCGGCATCGGGACCTCCTCGGCCTCGGTCTCCGGCTTCTCTTCTTTCGCCAGCTCTTCCACGACCTCGATTCCGAGCGTCGCAATCTCTTCGAACAGTTCGTCGACGCGTTCGGGCGTGACGTCTTCGACGTTGTCGAAAACGGCATTCACTTCTTCATAGGTCAGCGAGCCGCGCTTCTTCCCTTTTTCAAGCAGCTTCTTGATCTGCTCTTCAAGCGGAATCTGCGGCGCGTCAACCGTTGCGGTCGCTGCTTTTTTGCGTGCCATATTTTTCCTCACCCCCTTTCCTAATAATGCTGGACCTCGCCGTTTCGGTGGCCCGGTGTCGGGGTCATCCTTTGGTTCTGGCGGCGTGCAGCGCGCTGTGCTCTTCCCGCAATTCCGCAGGTACCGGCTCGCCGGCTTCAAACAGGGCGGTCATTTGCGCGTCGAGCTCACGGAATCGCCGCTGCCGATCGTCCGCAGCGAAACGCTCGATCGTCCGATCGAGATACGCGCGGCGGGCTTCGGTGTCGGCAAATTGGATGATCCGAGAGCGCTCGGCACCGGCAATTGACGCGAGCGTCGCCGATACGTCACCGTCATCACTAAACAGGGCAAACACATCACCTGGTTGCACGAGCGCATGCGCTTGGTCGCGAATGCGAGCGTAAATGCGGCGCAGGGACGGCTCGCCGAAGCGCTCCGGGGCGATACGGCTGCCGTATTCGCCCACCAGCACCGGTTCTGAGACAAAAATCGCAAGGCACGCCGTTTCCCATGACGGCGACGCGACCGAGCCCGGCCGAATCTTGTCCGAGCGGCGGACGTCGATCAGCTGGCCTTCACCGTATTCGAGCCGCGCGCCGTCGGTGATCTGGAGGCGAGCCTTGCGCAGGTCCTCGACGTCCACGCCCAACTGCGGCGCGGCGTACGTCCGCCAATGATCCCATTCCGCGCGCGGCAGGGTGCGCACGAGGACCTCGGCCTCCCGGGCGATCTGGGCGCGGCTCTTGAAGCCGGCGCGAATTTCACCGATCCGGCGGTCGATCTTGAATTGGATCCAGGGAATCGCGTCGGTGTCCCGACGCTCGATTTTCGACAACCGCTCCTTGAATAGGTCGCCGCCCTTTGAGTGCACGAAGCTGTCGGGGTCTTCGCCGGTCGGCAGCGGAAGAATTTTAACGGCCAGGCCCTCGGCAACTAGAAGGTCTACCGATTTTGACGTCGCGGCTTGCCCGGCAGCGTCGCCATCAAAGCAGAGGACGACGTTGTCGGTCGCCTTCCGCAATTCGCGGGCCTGATCTGCCGTGAATGCCGTGCCGAGGGACGCTACGGCATTGGTGACGCCGCCTTGGTGCAACGCAACGCAGTCGAGATAGCCCTCGACGATCACGATGTTGCCTTCACGCTGCGCCGCGCGCCGCGCGACACCAAGCGCGTAGAGAAATCGGCCTTTGGTGTAGACCGGCGTCGTGGTTGTGTTGAGGTACTTCGGTTCGCCCTCGCCGATGAGGCGGCCGCCGAATGCGATCACTTCCCCGGTTATTGCATGCGTCGGAATCATCAAGCGACCACGATAAAAATCGTAGAAGCCGCGCTGCCCTTTTTTTACGAGACCAGCTTTCTCCGCAAGTCCAAGATCCACGCCCTCACGCTGGAGTTCCGTCGTGAGTCCGTCCCATCGGTCCGGGGCGTACCCGAGCTTGAATTGGGTGATCGATTCGGAACTGATGCCACGGTCCGCGCAATACCGGCGAGCAATCTCGCCTTCGGGATCGTGGGTGAGCACGCGGTGGAAGAACTTCGCTGCTACGTCGTTCGCGTGATAGATCGCTTCTTTTTCGCTGCGCACGCGCGCCGTCGCCGGATCCTCGTCTTCGAGTTGGATGCCGGCGCGTTTCGCGAGCATGCGCATCGCATCGACGAAGCCGAGGTTGTCGTGCAGTTGGACGAAACGAATCACGTCGCCGGCCGCATCGCAGCCGAAGCACTTGAAGAACCCGCGATCGGGGTGAACGTGAAACGACGGCGTCTTCTCACCGTGAAACGGGCATAGGCCGACCAGGTCGTTGCCGCGTTTGCGCAAGGAAACGACCGCGCCGATATATTCGCCGATGTCGGTGCGCGCGAGGATGTCCCGCTTCACGCCGTCGTCGATCCGCATCGTACACCCGTTCGACGCGCCGCATGGGACCCTCTCTCGGCGCCGAAGTGCTCCGGCGTGGCCAAGGGCAAGCGGATCTTCGATCCGATCCACCGGTTCATCGAGCTCGACGCGGGCGAAGTCGCGCTGCTCGAGGCGCCGGCCGTGCAGCGCCTGCGGCGGCTGCGCCAGCTCGGCCTGGCCTACTTGGCGTTTCCGTCGGCGGAGCATTCACGCTTCACGCACGCCCTCGGGGCCCTCGCGATCGGCACGCGCGCACTCGAAGCGATCCGCACGTATTCGCCGCAAGCGTTCGCATCGGAGCGCGACTATACGGATCAGCGGCGCTTGCTGCGCGCGAGCTTGCTGCTGCACGACATCGGGCACGGACCGTTCAGCCACGCCTGCGAATCGGTGCTCGGCATCCGCCACGAGCAGCGCACCGAAGACATTCTTGCGCGCGCTGAAATCGCCCAGCACCTCGCCGCGATCGACGTCGATGCCGCCGAAGTGCTCGCGCTCATCACCGGCACATCGACGCGCTATCCGGTGTTGCGCGAACTCGTCTCGGGACCGAACCTCGACGCCGACCGGATGGACTACTTGCTGCGCGACGCCTACTTTACCGGCGTGGTGAACGGACGCTACGACGTAGAACAACTGATCGCATCGCTGCGCGTCTTCGATCACGACGGCCACCAAGAACTTGGCGTCGATGGCCGCGGTGTGGTTGCGCTCGAGAGCTTCGTCCTCGCGCGCTATTGGATGTTCGCGACGATCTATTTCCACCACACCACACGCGCATTCGAGCGCGTGCTGCGCGAAGGGCTCGAAGAACTCTGGCCCGATCCGCGCGTCCTCGATCCGATCGATGAATTTCTCGCCTGGGACGACTTCCGCGTGGTCGATGCGATGCGCACGTCGCAGTCCGAAGCGGCGCGCGGCTTGCGCGAGCGCGTCACCGTCTATGGACTCGCGGCGGAATTCAACGCCGAGCGAGATCTCGTCACCTACGAAGCCTGCGAGCGCGAATTGCGCGCTGCCTACGGCGACGCGGTGTGGAGCGATTCGCAGGAGCAGTTGCTGCATCGTCTGCCGCTCGGCGGCGACGAGAGCAAACCCACCGTACGCGTGCACGTCACCGGGCGCATCGTCGATGCACGGCAAGCCTCCGATCTGATCGGAAAGCTCAGCGGCAAGGCCTATTGGCGCAAACTCTTCGTGCGCAAGGATCGCGTGCCGTTGGCGGAGGCTCGGTTACGTTGCTCGGCCATCATCGCCACCGGCGGCATGCCCTCGCTGTTCGACCTCGGAGCGGCCGATTAACGGCGGCTGAAAAGTTGCTGAGAACGGCACTGCTCTCAGCCCGGCGGCGTTTCCTAGATACCATGTTCCGCCCGCTCGCCGCCCTCGCTTTGACCGTGCTGCTTCTCACCGGCTGCGGCGCCGTCGAGGCGTCGACGACGATGCCGGCAGCGCCCATCGTTACCGCCAACCTGCCGTGCTCGCTGCCCTACGGCACGCACGTCGCACTCGTCTCGCCCGCACCCGGCAGCGCCGGCGTTTCGGCCGGCACCCCGGTGCTCGTGGTCGCATCGCGCGAACTGCCGAAGTCCGTCTCGGTCGTCGCCACCGGCGACAAGGGCGTTAGCCACGCGGCTGCGCTCGAACGCACCGCAGCACCGGCGCACGCCGCCCGGGCGCCGTTCCCCGCGCCGGTCTACTATCGCGCGAGCGCCGTCGGCCTGCGCGCGAACCGCCACTACACCGTCGCGCTCGACGACGTCGCCCAGAACGGCTGCTCGCCCTACGTCCGGATCGCCGGCAACCCGCGCTTCTCTACTTAGCTCTGGTTGGGCTTAGCGGAGAGCCATTCCGGGCGTAGGAGGGCGATCTCGTCGAGCACGATCGCGGCGGGGGACTTTTGGCAACGGCAGGGCTGCGGCCCGGCCGAGCAGCCCGCCTCCGAGTGTTGGGAGACGGCGTGGCCGCAATCGCACCGGATCAAATTCCCCGAGTCATATGGGAACATCGTTCTAACCAATCGCTCTCGAGCGCTTGGTTCCCTGTACTTCCGGGTTCAGAGCGAGAAGCGGACGCCGGCGAAGAGCGTGGACGGTCGCGACGGTCCGAAGTAGAGGCGCGCTTCGAGCGCCGTGTGGGGGGCGATCCCGTGGGCCAGTAGCACGTCGTAGATCGCGCCGGTGCGATTCGTCGCGCCGAGGGTGCCAAAGCCCGCCCCGGCGCCGATGGCCGTCCCGGCGAACGAGAGCCGAGCGTCAAACGTGGTGGCGTAGCCGCCGTTGAACGGCACCGCAACGGTCAGCTCGCCCGCGAGCGGCACGAGCGGCAAATTGAGGAGTCCGAGCGAGAGCGCGCCGGCGGCGCCGGCCTTACCGCCGGAGACGGCGGCGCCGCCTTCGAGCGAGATATCGGCCCGGGCCGGCGCGGGCGCCAGCGCGAGTGCCGCACCGAGGACGAACGCGCACGCCATGGTGCGCTGAAGAAGCGATCTCATTTCCATACCACGACGCCGTTTCGCTTAGCCTGCGGCCACGACCCGCGGGATGGCCGGCTGCGACCGCGCCGTCGCGACGTCGACCGAGATGAGGACGTCGCCGCCGAGGTGCTTGATCGGCACGCCCACGGCTTCCCATGACAGCGGCATTTCGGCCGCCCAGCGGACCTCGAGGTGCGTGACGCGATACATGCCCGGCGGCGCTTCCTCGGGAATTTTGCCGACCAGCCGCACCTGGCGGCGCTGCCCCGCGTCGTTGTCGGCCGGACCGGCCGTCGATGTCCAGAACGTCAGCGCGGGTCCGCCGGGACCCAACGGACCGGCGAATTCGGCGAGCGGGATCGCTCCTTCGGGTAACGGCTCTTCGAAGGCGATCTCGATGAAGAAGCGTTCATTGGCATGAAAGTGACGCGGCGGCTGATCCATCGGCGTCTTCTGTTAGCCACCGCGCCCCCTTGATCCCGGCCTTGCCTTCGACCCGGTTCAGGACAGGCTCGCTCCTGTGGCGCGCGAAGGGGATGCCTCGTGATTAGCGCCCCTGTTGTCCGCCGCGCCGTCGACTCCGATGCCCCGAAAATCGCCGATCTGCTGGGCGAGCTCGGGTACTCAACCCATCCGAGCTTCATTCTCAGCCGCCTGCAGTTGGTGGGTGGGCGCCCCGACGATGCCGTGTTCGTCGCGGAGTCGGCCGAGGACGTCATCGGCGTCGTCAGCGTGCACGTTTTCCCCGGCTTCCACGCCGACGTGTGGATTGGGCGCATCACCTCGCTCGTGGTCGGCGCACATCACCGCCGTAAAGGCGTGGGTAAACTGCTGCTCGCTGCAGCCGAGTCGTTCGCCGCGCAGCGCCGCTGCAGCCAAATCGAAGTCACCAGCGGCGGTACCCACGAACCCGCCCCGCAGTTCTATGAGAGCAACGGTTACGAGCACCTCGACCAGCATATGGTGAAGTCGCCGCCCTACGTTTAGGCTTTCCGCCAATTGGGAACGGGCGATGCGGCGGTCCGGCAGGTCCGCTCGCTTTCCGTTTCCCGGGAGTCTCTTTGTTGCATGACCGCTGATTCCGGCGACGGCATCGCGTCCTCGCTCCACGATCGTTTGCAAGCGGTTGAAGACGAGCTTCGCACGCCGTGGACGCTGCTGACGGCGGCTCTCGACGAACTTGCCGGAACGATCGTCGACGTGGATGGCCGCGCCGCGATCGAGCTTGCGCGCCGCACCGCGTTGCGCTTGCAGCAGGTTGCGGAGGCGTTTTTTGCCGGCACCACCGTCCCCGACGCGCCGGCGTCCGGATCGGCCGTGACCGGCGATGCGCCGGAAGCCGGTACCCGCCTGCGGGTGCTGATCGCCGACGACAACGCCGACTTGCGTGCGTATCTCGCTACGATGCTGGCGGCGAAGTATGCGGTCGACACGGTCAGCGACGGCGCCGCGCTCGTCGCCGCGGCCCGCACGCACCGGCCCGACGTGATCGTGAGCGATGCGCGGATGCCGTTTATCGACGGCTTCGAAGCGGCGCGCATGTTGCGAGAAGACCCGCGCACGGCGGACATTCCGATCGTCTTACTTTCAGGCAAGGGCGGCGACGAGGCCGCAGATGCCGCCATCGACGTCGGCATCGATGACTATCTCGTCAAACCGTTCACGGTTGCCGAACTGATCGCGCGCGTCGACGCGCTCGCGCGGCGGCGCTCGGCGTTTCGCGAAACGGCCGACGCGGTGGCGAGCGCCGACGTGCGTACGTGGCGTCTGCTCGCCGCTGCGGCAGAACGTTTTGTCGGGATCACGCGACCGGGCCGTACGCTCGACGCGCTCGGCGACATCATCGTGCCCGCGCTCGGCGATTGGTACTTGGCCTACTTCCGCGACGGCGATGCGATCCAACTCAAGAGCGTCGTACATCGTCAACCGGCGAAGCGCGATTTCGCCTGGATGCTCGAGCGCGAATATCCGCACTCAATGAGTGACGGCTCACCGATCGCGCGCGCGATCGCGACCGGCGAAACCGAGTATGTGCCGGAGATTACGCCCGCCCTGATCGCATCGTTCGCCTGCGCACCGCGCCACATGGCCATTCTCGACGCGCTGCAATTCCGTTCGGCGGCCGTCATTCCGTTCGTCATCGCCGGCGATGTTCGCGGTGCGATTCTGGTCCTGGGTGCGGAAACGCGACCGCATCTGCAGTCCGCCGACGTCGCCGTCTTAGAGCGCATCATCGATCGCGCGGCGATGGCGTATCACGCCGCGGCGCTCGCCGAACGCGAACCCAGCGTAACGAGCGGATTGCAGCGCGCGCTCTTACCGGGATCGCTGCCGGCCGTCGAGGGGCTCACGCTTTCGGTCGCCTATGCGCCGGCCGCCCGCGAAGAACAGATCGGCGGCGATTGGTATGACGCCATGGCGCTGCCCGACGGACGCATCTTGCTCTCGATCGGCGATGTCGTCGGCCACGGCCTCGATGCGTCGGTCGCGATGTCGGCATTGCGCGCCGCAATCCGCTCGTCGGCACGTGACGATCCGCGCCCGAGTGCGATCCTCACGCGCGTGAACGGCGTACTGGCCCGCGCGCACAACGAAGGTTTGGCCTCTGCACTCGTGGCCATACTCGAACCGCTCTCGCTCGACGTGACGCTCGCATCGGCGGGCCACGCCGGGCCGGCAATTGCCGATCCGCGTGGGGAAATCACACATCCCGCCGTCACCGGCTGCCTCCTCGGCGCGGACGCGAACGCGCAGTATGCAGACGTCGAGTTCCGGCTCGAACCCGGTTCGTCGATGCTGCTCTACACCAACGGTTTGCTCAAAAGCGGCGACACCGGTACGGCGCCGGCGCGTTTGGAAGCCGCACTGCTTGCATCGGCCTCTGCCGGTGACGATGTTGCGGGCGCCGTCTACCGCATGCTGCTCGGGGATGAAGCCCCGCTCGACGACGTCGCACTCCTCGCCGTTACGGCATCCGCAACGCTGGATCGCTTGGATCTCACGCTGCCGGCCGAACCGGCTAACGCCGGCCGCGCGCGCACGGCGATCGCCCGGTTTCTCAACGGCGCCGGCATGGCCGACCGCGTCGGCGATCTCCTCGTTGCGGCGGGCGAGGCGATCGGAAACGCGATCGAACACGCCTACCAGGGCGCACCCGGCGCGCTGCGCGTGCGCGGGCGGGCGACGATCGATGCGGTGACCGTAGAGATCCGGGACTTCGGTTCGTGGCACAGCGACGTTGCCGTTGAGGGCCGCGGCTTCGGCTTACCCCTGATGCGCGCGTTTGCCGACGCAGTGGAAGTCGAACGCACGCCGTTCGGTACGCGCGTCGAACTTCAAGCGAACCGCGCGTCAGTGAAAGACGCCCGCGCGGGCGTCGAAGAACCCGCGTAGCGCCGCGGCGGTCTCAACCGGCGCTTCTTCCATCAGGAAATGCCCGCTGCGAATCGGCATCGTGGTGAGATCGGTGGCCCAACGCTCCCATAGTTTCGGAAAATGCGGAGAACGCTTGCCGTCGTGCCCGGCGCCCCAGAGCACGAGCAGCGGCGCTTCGATCTTTTTCCCGCCGTCGCGATCGGCGCGGTCGGCTTCGAGATCGCACGTGTATCCGGCACGATAGTCTTCGCACGCCGCGTGCACGGCGCCGGGCCGCGCGAAAGCTTTGCAATACGCGTCGAGCGCCGCCTCATCCGTGGCGCTGCGATCTTCGAGCCACGCGCCGATTTGCTGGGCGCAGTACCACTCGGGATCGCTGCCGATCAAGCGTTCCGGCAGCGGCGCCGGCTGCGCGAGAAATTGCCAGTGATACGCGCTGTAGGCGCGCCGGTAATCCATCGCTTCCCAGTTCTCGAGCGTGGGAACGATGTCGAGCGTTGCGATCGCCGCGACGCGTTCGGGCGCATCGAGTGCGAGGCGGTAAGCAACGCGGCCGCCGCGATCGTGGCCGGCGAGAAAGAAGCGGCCGTAACCGAGCGCGGCCATCAGCGCAACGACATCGCGCGCCATCACGCGCTTGCTGTAGTTGAAGTGGGCGTCGTCCGATGCGACGATTTCGCTTGCGCCGTAACCGCGCAGGTCGGGCAGGACGACGGTGTAACGTTCGGCGAGCGCCGGCGCGACCTTACGCCACGTGAGGTGTGACTGCGGATAGCCGTGCAGGCAGACGAGCGGCGGACCCGCGCCGCCGATCGCGACGTTGAGTTCCACCTCGCCCGTGGCGATGCGCCGTTCGCTGAATCCGTCGATCATGTACCGGAACTATCGCATCGTTCGTCGCATGCCTGCCGGGATGGATGCGGACGCAGCGCTCGCGTATGCCGAACGGCACGCCCTCCACGCTCTCCTGATCGAGGTAGGCGGCGCGACCGTCCTCGAGCACTACGCGAACGGCTACGACGCGGCGAAGCCGCATGCGCTCTACAGCGGCACGAAGAGCTTCTGGGGTGTCACCGCTGCGGCGGCGCACGACGACGGACTGCTCGATCTCGATGAACGCGTCGCGCAGACGATACCGGAATGGACGGCCGACGAACGCCACGCGCGCGTCACGCTGCGCGAACTGCTCGCGCTGACGAGCGGCATCGGCTTCGGCGGCTTGGGCGCGGCGGTGCCGCTGTACGAGAAAGCCATCGCCACGCCGATCAAAGACGAGCCGGGCGAACGCTTCACCTACGGCGGCATTCCGCTTCAGGTATTCGGCGCGGTGCTGGCGCGCAAACTCGAGCCCCGCGGGCTGACGCCGCACGCGTACTTGCGGGAACGTTTGCTCGACCCGATCGGGCTGCACGTCGGTGCGTGGCGCTCGCTCAAAGACGGTACGCAGCCGCTCCCGACCGGTGCGTTTCTCACCGCGCGCGAATGGCTGAAATTCGGCCGGCTCGTACTCGCGCGCGGCGCGTGGCAGGAGAAGCCGCTGGTGCGCGAGGCCTCGCTCGCACCGTGCTTCGAAGGTTCGAGCGCGAACCCGCGCTATGGCCTCGGCTGGTGGTTACGTCCCATTGCCACGCCGCCGGATATCGTGCACGCCAGCGGTTCGGGCGGCCAAGCGATGTACGTCATTCCGTCGGCCGCGGCGATCGTGGTGAAGTTCGGCCAGTCGGCGTCGTACAAACACGACGCCTTCCTCAAACGTTTGCTCGGCTAGACGATCACGGATTATCCCAGTACGCGAAGCCCGCGCCGATGGGCGATGCATACACGGGAATGTAATCGACGACCGTGCCGGGTTTGCCGTCGGCGACGGCGCTAGCAACGATCCAGTTGCGCGTTTCACCCGTGCCGCCGCCGTAACCGAGCACCATGCCGGTCCCGCCGCTGGCGAGGTTGACGCTGGCTTTATTCGCCGGATCGAACGGCGGCACGACGCTGTCGAAATACTCCGCCGTCTTGCGCGCATCGCCGGCTTTAATGCCCGCAAGGATGTTGGCATCGAACGTTTCGTCCAGCCACGAATTCGGATAATTCGGCAGATGCCACAAGCCGCCCGAACCGATCACCGCGACGTTGAGGTCGAGCGGAATCCGTTCGATCGCCGCCCGCACCGCGCGGCCGAGTTGATAACAGCGTTTTGCCGTCGGCTGCGGACCGTAGTAGCAGTTCACGAAAAACGGCACGCTCGGAATCTTGTATTCGGGATCGATGTAGTACGACGGCCGCATGAACGCATGGCCCATCCCCTCGTCGGGATCGGGCAGTTCATTGGTGAACGCGAGATCGAAGCCGTCGACCATCAACTCGCGCATGAGCGCGTGCGAAAATTTGGGATGGCTTTGCACCGTTACCCAGTTCTCGGGCGTCTTCTCGCGTTCCGGGCGCTTGGGACCAACCGGTAAACCGACCCACCGTGAAATCTTGTAGCCGGAATACGATTCGCCGGTAAACAGCGAGAGCGCGGGAAAATTTTTGAAGTCGAATTGCTCGAGCTGATCGTCGCCGAAAATCAGCAAGACGTCGGGCTTGGAAGCGGTCAGGCGTTCGCGTAACACGCCGAACGCGGCTTTGATGCGCGCTTCCTTCACGGCGTTCTCAGCCACCGTATCGACCGTCGTCTCGGGCGAGAGCCCGCCGCGCGCGAGTCGCGTCGCTCGGCCCGGTTCCCATTGTTCCGAGGGTGTGAACAAAAACGGGGAGTGCGATGCGGCGATTACCGTACAGACGCGTGCCATGCCGTCCCATAGGACCGGGGGAAGCTGAACTCCTGGCTAGCGCGCGCGAAAACAGCTTGTTAGGTGATCGTTTACGAGCCCGACCGCTTGCATGAACGAATAGACGATCGTCGGACCGACGAAGCGCAGCCCGCGTTTGCGCAAATCTTTGCTGAGCGCTTCGGCGAGCGGGGTCGAAGCCGGAACCTGTGCCATCGTCTTCGGCCGTTCCACCAGCGGCTTGCCGCCGATGAAGCTCCACAGGTACGCATCGAACGAACCGAACTCTTTGGCGATGGCCAGAATCGCCCGCGCGTTCGAGACGGTCGATTCGATCTTGCCGCGATGCCGGATAACGCCCGCGTCGGCGAGGATCGTCTCGATCTTCTTGGGCGTGAAGCGCGCCACGCGTGCGGGATCGAAGCCGGCAAACACCGTGCGATAACGTTCCCGCTTGTTCAACACGGTTTGCCAACTCAAGCCGGCTTGCGCGCCTTCGAGCGTGATGAACTCGAAGAGCACCGCGTCGTCGTGCACGGGTACGCCCCACTCCTTGTCGTGATAGACGGTCATTGCCGGCGAGCCGAGCGCCCAGCCGCAGCGCGCCGGTTCTGCCACTAGGCCGCGATCGTCGGGTAGTCGGTGTAACCTTTCGGGCCGGGCGTGTAGAACGTCGCCATATCCGGCGCATTGAGCGGCTCCCCCGAACGCAGCCGCGCTACAAGATCGGGATTGGCGAGGAACGGTCGTCCGAACGCGATGAGGTCGGCGCGCTTCTCGCGCAACGCGGCCTCCGCGGTCTCGAGTTCGAAACCGCCGGCGAGCACGAACGCGCCGGTAAACGTCTCGCGCATTTGGAGCTTGAACTCCGCTGGAACGGGCGGCGCGCCCATGGCCGAGTGATCGAGCACGTGCATGTACAGCAGGCCGATGTTCGAGAGTTCCCGGGCGAGCGCGAGATATTGCGCATCTTGTTCGGGGTAGTGACCGGTGCCGTTGAAGACGCCGTACGGCGAGAGCCGGATGCCGACGCGATCGGCGCCGATGGCGTCGGCCGTAGCGCGGGCGACGTCGAGCGCGAAACGATTGCGACGCTCGCTGCTGCCGCCGTACGCGTCGTCGCGGTGATTCACGTTTGCGTTCAGGAACTGCTCGATCAAATACCCGTTCGCTCCGTGCAATTCAACCCCGTCGAAGCCCGCTTCGCGCGCCAAACGGGCTGCATGCACGTGCTCGGCGATCGCCGCTTCGATATCGCGCCCGGTCATCATGCGCGCCGGCGTGTAGGGCTGCATGCCGTTCGCGTCGGTATACATCTCGCCGGCCAAGAGTTCGGCGCTTGGTGCTACGACTTCCGCGCCGGCGGGCAGGTTCGCGATCTGGCCGACGCGTCCGGTATGCATGAACTGCACGAAGATCGTACCGCCCAGCGCGTGGACCGCATCGGTGACGCCTTTCCAGCCGCGTACTTGTTCTTGGTTGTAGAGGCCGGGGATACGCGGATAGCCGATCCCGTTGGGCGATGGCGACGTCCCTTCGGTGACGATCAGACCGGCCGACGCACGCTGCGCGTAGTACTCCGCCATGAGCTCGTTAGGTGTATTGGCTTCGAGCGCGCGGCTGCGCGTCATCGGCGACATCACCATCCGGTTTTTGAGGTGCAGCGGACCCAGGTCGAACGGATCAAACAGCATGCGCGTCGCCTAGCAGATGGAATTCCTCGTCGCTGAGGTGGAGCGCCGCGGCGGCAATATTTTCATCGAGATGCGCGATCGAGCCGGTACCCGGAATCGGCAGCATCGCGGGCGAGCGTTTGAGCAGCCACGCAAGCGCGATTTGCAGCGGCGTCGCGCTATGATCGCGAGCGAGTTTCTCGAGCCGTTGCACGTTCATCGGATTCGGGCCGCCGACGGGTGCCCAGGGGAGAAACGCGAGTCCGTCCTTGGTGCACACGTCGAGCACGTCTTCAGACGAGCGGTCTTCGTAGTTGTAGCGGTTCTGCACGGAGACGACGGTGACGATGGTGCGCGCTTGCGCCAACTGCTCGAGACTGACGTTCGAGACGCCGATGTGACGGATCTTCCCGGCGCGCTGCATCTCGGCCAGCGCGCCGACCGATTCCGCATACGGCACCTTCGGATCGTGCCGGTGCAACTGATAGAGATCGATGCAATCGAGGCGCAGGCGTTTCAAGCTGCCTTCGAGCGCCTGCTTCAAATGCACGGGCCGGGCATCGTTGTCCCATTCGTTCGGACCCGACCGCGTGAGGCCGCCCTTCGTCGCAATGACGAGTCCCGCCGCATAGGGCGCGAGCGCTTCGCCGATCAGCTCTTCGCTCACGTCCGGTCCGTACGAATCGGCAGTGTCGATGAAGTTCACGCCGCTCGCGACCGCATGGCGCAGCACGTTCTTCGCAACGTCACGATCGGCAGGCGGACCCCAGATGCCCGTGCCGGTGATGCGCATCGCACCGAAGCCCATCCGGTTCACGGTAAGATCGCCCCCGATGGTCAGGGTGCCGGCCGCCGCGGCGGCGCTGGTGGATGGGGTGCTCATCGTCGTGTGTCTCTCCACTCGTCTTCGAGTATGCCGTAATGACAGAGGTCTTCGAACGTGCCGTCCGGGGACCGGAAGCCGTCTCGCTCCGTGCCTTCCAACGTCAGTCCGTACCGTTCGTACAACGCCCGCGCGCGCGCATTGGCTGCGGTCACGTACAAGAAAACGCGATGGACGCCGCGCTCGCCGAACGCCCACGCGAGCGCACGCCGCAATGCCCACGTTCCGGCACCTTTGCCGGGCAACGCGACAGCGAGCGTGCGCAGCTCCGCAATCCACGCCTCGTCGAGGCTTGCCCGCCACAGCGCCACCCGCTCGCCCGCGTCGTCGAGCACGATGCGCTCGGCGTAGTTCTCGCGGCCCAGTGATGCTCGGACCCCCTGCTCCGTGGGCTGCTGCAAGAACGGGCGCGCGTGCGGGGCGGCATGGAGCGCCACGATCCAAGCGGCATCGTCAGGCGTAGCGTCACGTTCGGTGAAGGTGCTCATCGGGGGGCGGGCACGGAATCGCGGTAGCGAGCATTCGGGCGAAGGCGTAAGAGGCCGTGCGGCACATCGACGGTGCACGTGAACCGGCGCAGTAATTCCATGCCCATCGCGGGGCGGCTGTTCGACGCGCCCCAGGAGCGGAAAATTTCGTACGGCCCGAGCTGCACGCGATCGATCAGTCCCGACACATCGACGTACGATTGCCCAAGGCCGACGCCCTGACGTGCCCGCACTTGATATTTTGCCAAACGGACGATGTCGTCGGAGAGAGCATCGCCCGATCCCGTATCGATGCGTACCCGATGGGTTTGAATCGTCGAGCCGACGGTGAGTTTCGCATCGACGAAGAGCCGGTTGTCGATATCGTAGAGCGGTATTGCCGATCCTGCGCGATCGTCGATAATTGTTTCCGGAAGATAGACCTCCAGCGTCCGTGCGACCGGATCAATCCGTACGATGTACTTCGCGAAAAAGTCCGCCCCGAGAAGTCCGTCGAGATGCCCGGCCATTTCCGGATGATTCAGATCGAGAATCCACGGGTCGGTGACGGTGAGCCGCGCATTGCCGATCGTGAACGTTAGCGGAACCGCATGTTGCATTGTCACGGTGCCTTTGCCGGCGCCGGCCATGCGGTCGGCCGAAATGACGCGCACGCGCAGCGCGTGCGCAACCGCCCGATCGATCACGGTGTGCCGCGCACCCGTGTCGACGACGAACGTAAGCGCGCGCGATTCATACCCGGTGATGTGGACGGAAACCGCCATTAGCCGTTCGCGCGGTTGATACGCAATATGGGCGATGGGCAGCGGAGCGCGGTCGGTAGCTCCTGCGCCGGCCGCAGTGAAGGCCACGAGCGCCGCAATCGTCATCAGACATATTGACCGTGTCATGTAAACATGTATACAATCAAGCGGTGACGCCGTCAAGCACGGGTGCAAAGCGGCACCCGGTCATCAAAGGCACGGCGAATCAGATCGCCGATGTTCTGCGCTCGCAGATCGAGTGCGGTGAACTGCCGCCCGGCAGCACGCTCGTTCAAGCGGAACTCGCCGCTCAATTCGGCCTTAGCCGGATTCCCGTACGTGAAGCGCTGCGCACGCTCGAAGCCGACGGCTATATCGTCTATCTTCCGAACAAGGGCGCAACGGTCGCACTCGCGCTGCCGTCGTCGGACTTGCTCGAGATCGTCGAAATGCGCGAATGCATCGAATCGCGATTGCTCGATCATGCGCTTCCTCGACAATCGCTCGACGACGTTCGCCGCGCGAGCGAAACGCTCGAAGCCATCGGCCGCGCGCGCCGGGGTGATGACGTACGCGGTTTACACCTGCATTTTCACACACTGCTCCTGGCCCCGGCCGGACGCCCGCGCATGCTGGAGACCGTCAATAAATGGCGCCTGCGCTACGATGAACCGGGCGGCGCTCACCTCAGCGACTTCCTGCAGCGCACGGTGGCCGTGCACAAACAGTTGCTGCACGCGTGTAAGCTCCACGACGGCGTCGCGGCGCAGTCCGCGCTTGCCCGAGAGTATGACATCTTTCGAGCTTGGCTGTCCGAGCCGGATTAGCGGGGGGCGGCTCCGGCGGCGTGCAACTTCGTTGCGAGTGAACGTTCATGCGCGGATGTGCTTCGCCGCTGCCGTCATCACCGGCTGCTCGCTTACGGCGGCGCCGGCGAGCGAACTCGTGCGGCTCACGATCCGCTCCGGAACGCCGCAGACGGCACGCGCGTGGGTTGCGGCCCGCGCGGACCGCTATGAAACGAAGTTCGACAAAGCGCTGGTGGTGGACGTCGTCCCGGCCAAGACCAAGATCCGCTTTCGCTGCATCACCAAGGGCTGCGAGTTCCCCGCCTCCGACCAGCCGGATACGGTGGCGCGCGTCGACACGAGTGCCTACGATGTTGCCAGTGTCAAAGGCAAGGCCACGATCAAGCTGACGATTTGGACGGTGACGCCGGAAGATGTCGTCGTCGTCGCCCAGGCGAGCGACGGCAAGGGCCCGCAGGCGCGTTTTCTCCTTAACGAACGCTAGGCGGCGGATTAGATATCAAGCTGCCAGGGATTCCAGATTTCCGTGACTGCATGAGCGGGGCGAAAATTCTTCAAATCGCTGTTGTAAACGTTCACGTTCCGCACGAACCATAACGTCTCGAACGGACGTTCGGCTACCAGGAGCGACGCGATCGTGCCGTAGGCCCGCGCTCGGGTTCGGACGTCGTTCGAAGCGATCGCCTCGTCTTCGGCAGCTTCCACACGCGGATCGCAGAAACGCGAAATGTTCCAGCCCTGCGGCGGAAATTGATCGCAGCGATAGAGGATCGAGTCGTCCGGATCGACGCCGTTATACCAGCGGGTCAGGGCCACGTCCCACTTACCCGTTAACAGGATGCCGCCAGCATTGTAGCTGCCGCCGAAGACCGGCGCCAGATAGTCCTTGATCATGAGATCGACGCCGATTTCGTACCACCACCGCTGCGTGAGGAGCACGCTGCTGGCTGCGGCGACGGTCCCGGTCTGATAGGCCATCGTCAGCGCAAGGCGTCGGCCGTTCTTCCTGCGGATGCCGTCGGCTGCCACGCGCCAACCATCGGCATCCAGGATCGCACGCGCACGGGCGGGATCGTAGGGCGTCAACGGAATCTTCGCATCGCTCCAACCAAGATAGGGCTCCTGATCCCCTTCGCCCGCGATCTGCACGCCATGCGTCACGTTGGCGATTAGGGCTTGCCGATCGGTCGCCAAGACCAGCGCTTGCCGAACCCGCAGATCGGCTAAGATCGGATTCGCCAAGTTGAAGTCGTAAAAGACGTACTGGTTGTCGGGCGTGAGCTCGACGCGGACGCCTTCGATGCGTTGATACGAAGCGATCAGCGACTGGGACGCGCCTAACTCTAGGTCCGCCTCATGTGTCCGGAGCATCGTCAGAATCGTGTTCTCGTTCGGGACGATCTGGTAGTCGACTTCATCGAGTTTCGGCCGGCCTCGCCAGTAGTTTGAATTGGCGACGAAACGGATCTGTTGGCCATGATCCCATTTCACGAACTTGAAGGGTCCCGTACCGATCGGCCGCTCGTTGTATGCGATGCGATTGATATCCGGATAGCGAGCGAGCAGGTGCGCGGGAAGTACGGGATACGTCTCGGCCGACATCGTGAAGAACGTCGCGACGAACGGCGCCCATGGGCGCTTCAAGTGAATGACGATCGTCGCGTCGTCGATTTTATCGATGCGAGTGATCAGCTCGTAGCCGCTACGCGATTGCACCGCGTTCTTTGGATTCATCACGGCGCGGTACGTAAAGATGACGTCGTCAGCACTGAACGGCGCGCCGTCTTGCCACTTGACGCCGCGGCGCAGATGGTAGGTGATCGTTCTGCCATCTGCCGACACCCCGTGGTTGGCAAGCGTCGGAAGAACCGTAGCAAGCTCGGGAACGAAGCGGTTGCCGTCGCTCCAATTGAACAGATATCCGGCCCAGAACATCGAGACGTGCACGTCGGTCTGCGCGTATCCGACGATCGGGTTGAGCGAATCCGGTTCTTCGCTGTCGACGATCCGCAGTACATGCGGTTGCGTCCACGGATGGCGTCCGGTTTCGGCCGACAGTCCCGCTTTCGCGCAACTCGATGTAAGCAGCAGCGCTGCGAGCACAATACCCAGACGACCGAGGTTCACACCCTAGTATAGCCCGCGAAGCTCGTTGTAGCATTGTCCAAAAGAACAAGTTGTTTCGCTTCCGCTGCACCGCAATTGTCCGCCGGAAAAACATCCCGGAAAGTGCTTGCGCGGCGTGCAACGCGCCGCTTATAGTAGCGGAAAAGAGCGTCGCCGAGAAGCGCTTTCACCCGGAGGAAGCCACGTGGATGTCCTCGTCTCCGCCCACCAGGTTCCGACCATCGACGTCGGCGGTCTCAGCTCCGGCAAACGCTCCGATCTCGAAGACGTCGGTCGTCAGATCGGTGCTGCGTCACGATCGATAGGATTCTTTTCGATCGTAAACCACGGCCTCGAACGGAACGTCGCGGAAGTCATCCGCGAAGCCCAACGTTTTTTCGCGATGCCGCTCGAGGCGAAGGAGCGCGTTGCGATAGAAAGCTATTTCTGCGGCTATACGCGGCTTGACCGGGAGAATGGCGAACCGCACGAAGCGTTCGACATCGGCCCGGAGATCTCGGCCGACGACCCGGATCTGCTCGCCGGTAAGTCGATCTTTGCGCCGCGTCGCTGGCCCGATCTAGCGGGCTTTCGCGAGAGCTTGACCGAGTACTACGACCGCGGCGCCGAACTCATCATCCGACTCCATCAGGCGATTGCGGTCGACCTCGGAGCCGACAGCGACTATTTCAAACCGTTCTTTCCCCGCATGGTGAATCTGCGGATGCTGCACTATCCGCCTCATCCCAAAGGACGAGATGGTTGGGGCATTCGGCCGCATACCGATTTCGGAAACCTCACGCTGTTGGCGCAGGACAACCAGGGCCTCGAGTTACGGACCCGGGAAGGGAACTGGATCCCAACCGAAGTGCGAGCGGACGCATTGATGTGCAACATCGGAGACTGCTTGATGCGGTGGAGCAACGATACCTATGTATCTACGCCGCATCGCGTGTTCAACGACACCGGGCGCGATCGGCACTCGGTCGCTCTCTTCGGAGATGTCCACGGCGATGCCGTCGTATCGTGCCTACCGTCGTGTGAAGGTCCGGACCGCCCGGCGAAACACGCGCCGATTCTCTTTGGGGATTTCGCTCGCTCGCGCTTCAAATCGGGCTACGACTGAGCGCCCGCGCCGAAGTCCACGCGCCGCGCGCGGTCTCCGATAAAGATCTGCGACTCAACCGCGGGCGACTCGGCGATGACGTTGCCGCGACGAATCACACATAGGCGGTTGGCTCGCAAACGAATCGCTTCGATCGGGTCGGCCGCTTGCAAGACGACTAGATCGGCATTCTTTCCGACTTCCAACCCGTAGCCGGCTAGACCGAGCGTGCGCGCTCCGTTCGCAGTCACGCTCATAAACGCTCCGCGCATCTCCTCGCGACCGGTCAACTGGCCGACGTGCACGGCCATGTGGGCCACCTCAAGCATATCGTGAGAGCCCAAGCTGTACCATGGATCCATGACGCAGTCGTGGCCGAATGAGACGTTGATACCGATCGCCGCCATTTCGCTGACGCGTGTCATCCCGCGACGCTTCGGATACGTGTCGTGACGTCCTTGGATTACGATGTTGATCAGCGGGTTGGCGACGGCGTGCACACCAGCCTCGAGCATCAGCGGCAGCAGCTTGCTAACATAATAGTTGTCCATACTATGCATCGAGGTGAGGTGAGATCCCGTTACGCGCCCGTGAAGGCCAAGCCGCATCGTTTCGGCCGCCAGCGTCTCAACGTGCCGGGAAAGGGGGTCATCGGTCTCGTCGCAGTGCATGTCTACGAGCAATCCACGCTTCGCGGCGATTTCGCACAGTTCGCGGACCGACGCCGCGCCGTCCGCCATCGTACGCTCGAAGTGGGGAATTCCGCCGACGACGTCTACGCCGCGGTCGAGCGCTCGCAACAAATTGACGCGCGCGCTGGCATCGCGCAGAAATCCGTCTTGTGGAAATGCGACGAGTTGCAGATCGATGTACGGCGCCATCGTTTCCCGGACGTCGAGCAACGCATCGACCGCCAGTAGCCGGTCATCGCAAATATCGACGTGCGTGCGAATCGCGAGGTTTCCGCGCGCTATCGCCCAGCGGCAGAGCTCCAGCGCCCGTTCGCGAACGTCTTCCGCCGTCAAAAGCGGCTTCTGTTCGGCCCAGATCGCGATGCCTTCGAGCAACGTACCTGATTCATTGAAACGCGGCCGGCCGACGCTGAGCGTCGCATCCATGTGAAAGTGGCTATCGACGAACGGAGGCGTCACTAGCCGACCGCGCGCGTCGATTTCGCGAGCCGCGGGTGCCGCGAGTTGCGGAGCGATCTCGACGATCTTCCCGCCGATGACGCCGATGTCATACCCGTTGCGCCCATCTGGAAGGTTCGCTCCGCGCACGACCAAGTCGAGCATCGCTATGCTCGCGCGATGAGGGTGCTGTTGAGCCGGCCGCGCAGATAATCGCCGGCAAATACCGGTTCGAATAGTGGCCGTTCGCTGTTGTTCGCGCCCCGCAGGCACGCGACTTCGGTCTCGTTGTTTGGTTCGCAGAAAAAGGCGATCGAGAAGCGCGAGCGCCCGATGCTTGCGTCGGTCGGAATCGCAACGCGATGCTGCGTCGAACGAAATTCGAGATTGGTCCATTGTTGCATCAAATCGCCGATGTTGATCAGGACCGTGCCGGGAATCGAGGGAGCGCGCAACCACCGCCCATCCGCGGAGAGGACCTCGAGTCCGCCGCTCGGATCCTGAAAGAGCAAGGTCATGGTGCCAAAATCCGTGTGCGAGCCGACACGCATTTGACCGTCGAGCGCGGCGGTCGTAACCGGCGGATAGTGCAGCAACCGCAGCGTGCTGTTTTTGCCATGGCGGGTCACAAAGTACGTTTCCGGCAGTTCGAAACCGATAGCGAAAGCCCGGAGTACGTCGTTTGCGACGCTCGCGCAGAGCGTGTGAAATGAGCCGAAAGCTTCAACGAACGGCATGATCGTTTCCGGTACGCTCGCATCGTCCGTGGTGCGAGGAAAGGCCACGCGAATGTACCCCTCTCGCTGAAAAATGTCGAATGCTTCCTTGATATCGCTCGGCGCCTGCGCGTCTTCATGCTCCCGGCCCCGCGGCACGTAACCGCACTCCAAGTCGGCGTTTACGCGGTGCGCCTCAAACAGCGCGTCCTTCTGCGCTTCCGGAAGATTGAAGAATGCGCTCGATTGCGCGAACATGCGATCGACGTACTCTTGCGAGATCCCGGTCCCAGACAAGTAAATGAAGCCCAGCTTTGCGCTCACGTCGCGAATCCGGAGCGCGATTTCGCTTTTCCGGCTCGAACTCTTAGCGCTAAAGCCGGCGAAATCGATAACGGGAATTTCGGATTCCACACTCATAGAAGCTCCTTATAGGCCATCGTCGCCGAAGCGGCGCGCGGCATTCGCCAAACGAGATAGGCTCCAGCCGCAGCAAAGAATCCGACCAAATAGCCGATGTCGGTGCCGCCCAACATCTTTGCCACTGGACCCGTGTACGCCGATGTCGACGAAAATAGCAGGATCGTCAGTAACGTGACGACGACGAAGATCGTGGCACCCGCTCCCCAGCCACGAGCATATGGCGTGTCGCCGCTACGGTGAAGCCACCAGTCTGCGAGAACGATTCCGACCCACGGTGAAATCCAGTAAACGAGCACGACGAGATAGTTTGAGTAAAGGCTCGCAAATTGTCCGGCGCCGACGACCGCAAGCAGAAAGCCGAGACCGGCCGTGACGATGGCGGAAACCCACCGCGGTAGCTTCACGCCCGCCGAGATAAGACTATAGGCGGCAGTATTGTCGTTCTGCGAATTTACGGCAACGGACGAGATCGCGAGTGCGAAGAGGCCGAGCGGGGCAAAGCCGCCGGTGAGGTCGGTGATACTCTTGATGAGTGCGGTTGGAGACGTGTCGGGAATCTTGCTGGCGGTGAGAAAGCCGCACAGTTCGATCGCGATGCCCGAAACGATCATCCCAAGGAAACTCAAGCCGAAGATCTTGTGCGATGGCGTCGCCTTCGGTAGGTATCGCGTGTAATCGGCGGCATACGGCGCCCAGCCGAGGTTGTAGCTCGCGATCAGCGAGACGGCGAGTAGAAAAGTCGCGAGTGTTGCCGGCTGCGCCGGAGGCGATATGCTGCCGCCCTTCGCGACGGCCATTGCCCCGACGATTCCGAAAATCACCAAGAGCGCATATCCCAAATACTTCTGCAGCAGTTGCACGACGTCGTGTCCGTACATACTAGCGATCAGTTGGAGCGTCGCTAAGAACGCAAGCGCAGCCCAGAATGGCGCGGAGAATCCGCTCATCGCGACGAGCGCGACTAAGGCAATGGTCGATGGAACGTTGTTGACGGCGTCCCAACCCACGCAACACAACCAGTTGATCAATGACGGAAGCCGCGTGCCCGCTTGGCCGAACGCGAAGCGAGAGTCCTCCATCTGCGTCAGGCCGGTCTTCGGACCCATCACCGCGCAGAACGCAACGGGGATCGAGCCCAGGACATTTCCGACTAGGATCGCTGCCAGCCCCCACCAGAAGCCCAAACCCAGCGCTGCGGCAAGGACGCCGATCACCCAACCCGATGAGCCGAGGTTCCGCGAGAAGTGGCTCCAGAACACATGCTCGAGCGGCATCGACTGATGCTCTGCGCTGACACCCTGCGCGACTACGGACGCTCCGCTCTCCTCAACCCGTAATTTCATCGGCACCTTACACCGTCTCGACGCCGGTCGCGAGTGGCCTCTGGTAGGTTTCTGCCAATCTGCGCGCGAGGTAGTCGGCATAGTCGATCGGTGCATACTTCGGCGGGCGCTCGACCGAGCTGCATTGCGGCAGGCACTCGATCGTGGCGTCACCGTTCGGATCTCCAAAGAACGCCACCGAGTAACGCTCGCGACCGGATCTATTTACCACACGATGCGGGGTCGAGATATAGGTGTCGTTGCTCCAGCGCATCAAAGCATCGCCGATATTGCATACGAGCGCGCCGGTAACCGGCGGAACGGCGACCCAGTGACCGTCGCGCGATTGGACTTCAAGTCCGCCGGCGTCGTCTTGCATGAGCAGTGTGATGTTGCCGTAGTCCGTGTGCGGCGCAGCTCCATAAAGAACGTCATCGAAATGGCCCCGATGCGGCGGGTAATGCAGCAGACGCAGCACGCCCAGCGTGCGATCGAGTTTCGCGTCGAAGAAATTAGGTTCGACGCCAAGATCGATCGCAACCGCGCGGTGCAGCGCGACGCAAAGGGCGTGCGCAGCAGTAAAGTACGTCAGCAACGTTTCGCGGAACTCCGCGGCATCGGGCCAAAGATTTAGTCCATGGAATGGCTTACCCGCAATCACATCGGGATCGTCGGGTGCGAGGTCGCGACCCATGTTATAGGATTCTTTGAGATCGCCCGGACGGTCGGGATGGAGCTGCTCGGCGCCCATCGGTGAAAAACCATAGAATTGCGGGGAGTGTTCGAATGAGATGCGCTCCTTCGCCGCTTCGGGCAAGGCGAAAAACGCACGGGACACGCGGAGCACGTCAGCGCAGAGGCCCGGCGGGATGCCATGATTGACGACCGTGAAAAACCCGATCTGCCGCGCGGCTGCTCCTATTTCACGCGCGAGCGACGCGAGCTCGGCCGATCCGCACCGGGCCGGCGAGAGATCGATGACCGGGATCTCAGACCTGTGTGACTGCACGATGGTCGTCCCTCAGCGTCCGAGATGGTAACGCAGTTGAATTCGCACGGTACGTGGAGGCGCGGGGACATACGTCGACGGTTCCGAGGTTAAGCCACTTCCCGAACCGGCGATCAACGGCACGCCCTGGCCGAAGTACGGCAGGTTGTAGAAGTTATTCGTATTGAGCAGGTTCTGAAATGCGATTTGGAACTCCAGCGATCGCGTGATCGGCTTACGTACGGTGGCATCGACCTGTGCGAACGGCGGCTGAAGGTAACTGTTGTTTACGCCTTCGTAGTCGACGCCGAGGGACGCGAACGTCCCGTTGTGCCAGGTATAGCTGAACTGGCCGTACCCTTTGAGATACGGAATGCAGACCGGGTTGTCTGGATACACCTGGCCGTTTCCGCAAATTTGAACGGCATTGGCCGGCAGCGCCGGGCCATTCGCATACACAGAGGGCGGAATGCCGTTGACGATTGCCCGTTCGGCCGTGGCCGAGAGGTTGAACCCGAACCCAACGGGCGGCGCGTACGCGAATTTCAGCGTCGCCAATTGCAAACGGAGTTGCGCGACGTTGATGGGCTCCGTGACCGTCGTATTCGGAGTAGCCGAAGCAAATGTCAGCGGTTCGAAGACGTCGTGAATCGTGGTGTCCTGGATATCGAGGCCGGCCGTCATGTCCCGACGGAGCCGTGTTTCGGCGCCGAGGTCGAACGCGACGCTGCGCTCGGGATTCAAGTACGGGTTCTTCTGCAACAGATATGCCTGATAGTTCGACGATGCGGCCGGCGGCTGATACGACGGCAGCCCGCTGACCTGTCCGGCAAACGGGAAGGTTTCCGACGTCCCGTACGAGAGCCGATACGACACGTTGCGGCCCGGGCGAAACACGAGCGCGAGATGCGGATCGAAGCGCGCCAGGGTTCGTGTAATGCCGACCAAATAGGCCTGTTGCGTCGTTTGGTCGATCACGGCTTGCGACCCAAGCAGTTTCCATATCGTGTTGTACAAGCCGGCGCTCAACGAGAGATTCCGCGTCGCGGCGACCTCGCCGGTCAACGAGAACGTCGTATAGCGTTCGGTCGTGTCGGGTACCGCAATGTTTGCCGGAGAGCTGTAATACGCGAACGTGTCGGTCGCGTGCGTGTCGTACGTGAAGTTGAGATACCCGTCGCCCATCGGATGAATGAACGACGCCGTTCCCCCGTAGAGCTTGTCGATTTCGTACTGGACGAACGGCACCTGAAAGCATTCTTCTTGCCCGTTCGTAACGACGATCGTATTGATGGGACTATTGACCTGGTGGTAGCCGTATGGGTTGAAGCCGACGGTGCATAACTGCTCGAAGGCATTCCCGCCGCCGGGCAGACTATTTCCGCCGTTGGGGATCGGCGTGCCGGGCGATATCGATGGCACCGTACCGACGGGCGAATAGAATTGAGCATAGCCTCCCTCGCCGACGCCCGCAATATAATCAGGCTGAATGTTCGAGGCGTACGGTCGAAGCAGCAATGTGTTGTTGCCGATGGTCGTGCGAAACTGTGCGTCGAAGATCGGCTGCATATTGTACACGGCCACACCGGGGTACCACACATACGATGGGATGGACTTGCCGACCAATCCGGCGTTGGCCGGGTTCGTGCATTCCAACGGTTGCGAGGGGAGACATTCGACTACGGTAGTCACACCCTGATAGACCCCGTACGAGATGCCCTGCGGAATGTAGCCGCCTTGAGCACCAACGAACCCCGCCTCAAATGACGTGGCATCGGAAAAATCGTATTTCACCTTGAACAGCTCGCCGCGCTCGAAAAGCGATCCGCTCGCGTCGCCGCAAAATTGGATGATGCCGACGGAAGCCGCCGTATTCGTATTGGCCGGATTGTCCGGCGTAACGGAACAGTGATTGCTCTGGAAATACGGACCGTTGTTGCTGCCGTAACCGAGGCCAAAGACGTAGGACGCACGGCCCACCGAGCCGGTCGTCAAAAGGCTCGAGTACTGCGAGCCATAGTTATCCGTGCCGACCACCAACTCGCCGGTTTGCCGTTTGGTAAATGCCGGTGTGAGGAGATTGACCGTGCCGCCGACGGCGATGTTTGCAAACGGCGTCGTGTTCCCGGGCCCCGACTGCACCTCGGCGCCGCCGACAAGGAACGACGGGAAATATTGACTGAGCCAGACGCCATATTGCCCGAGCGCAACGGGATGGCCGTCAATGAGGGATTGCGTCTCATACGGCTGAGCGCCCCCGACGATAATTGCCGTGTCGGGTTGGCTGCCCATACGTTCGATATTGACGTCCGGCACGTGCTGCAAGACATCGTTGATTTGGGGATTTGCGAGCGAAGCGAACGCCTGCGCGCCGAGAAACGACGTGGTCGCGGAACCCACGTTGATCGAGGAACCGGCCTGGCCGGTCGCCGATACCCGACCGATCGTCCGAAGCGAGCTCAGATCGGGTTGCGCGAGTGCGATCGAGACCGCCTGTGATTGGCCCGCGGCCAGCGTAACGTCTCGCAATGTTGCCGGCAGATATCCGGGTTTGGACACAACCACACGATAGAGTCCCGGCGCGAGCGTTAGCGTAAATGCACCGGCTCCATCGGTCGTCGCAGCGCCGTGAACCGGACCGCTCGCATCGACCCGAGCGTCGGAGACCACTCCCCCTGCCTGCGTGCGAACGATGCCGCTCAACGTCGCTGCACCGTCGCCCGGCGCGCCAGCCTCCGCCGCACCTACCGGCGCACTACTCATGGCTAGATACAAGCCGAGACCAATAGCAAACACACCACAACCATTTCGCATGGCTGAAAGCCAGTTCGAATACACGCACAACTCCAAAAGCCACATGCGAGTGGCACGCCAAGCAACCCGTGCTTGCTACGTTAAGGCGCGCCGTCTGCCGGCGCATTAGCCATTTGGAAGTACGGTCGACCAGCAGATTTACCGCACTTGTTCGAAATCAGTACATTCCCGAAGTCGCGCGCCGCGCGATGCGTCGCGTTGGATAAAACGGGCGGCGCGTAACGCGAGTAGTGGACATTTGTCCAGCATTTCTTGAGGGAACGGCGTGACTGCGCCACGTACGTAGACCGATGGCCGGATCCTCATGAACGTCCAATCGGATATCCCAATTGTCGATTTTGCGGCGTTCACTCACGGGAATGAGACGAGCCGTGTCGCGGTCTCGGCGCGCATCTGTGCCATCGCTCGAACGCTGGGTTTCGTCTATTTGCGCGGCATCGAAATCAAGCAAGCCGACGTCGAACACCTCTTGGCAAGTATGGCCACGTTCTTCGATCTTCCCGCCGCGGCGAAGAAGCCGTTGGTACGCGCGCGCCGCGCAAACGCCGACCTCCGCTGCGGATACGTTCCGCGGGGTCGCGAGCACGAAGACTCGTCAACGCCAAGCGACATCAAGGAAGCCTTCGATCTTTTCCGCGGCGACGGTTACTACCGAGCCGCCTTTGCGTCCGCGCGCAGCGACGAACCGACATTTGCACCGGCCGTACAGGCTCTAGTAGACGACTTCGCCACGTTCCATGCCCGCTGTGCGGCCGTTGCAAACGACGTGCTCCGCACATTTGCGATAAACTTCCGGCTGCCGGAGTCGTATTTCGTCGAACGCCACGGCCAGAACAACATCTTGCGGCTTCTACATTATCCACCAGTATCCGACGCCGTGTTAGCGGGTCAAATGCGAGTTGGATCGCATACGGATTTCGGAACGCTGACCCTGCTTTTCCAGGATCCAACCGCCGGGCTCGAAGTTCTTTCGGCCGGTGGACGTTGGTTAACCGCGCCGTGGATTCCAGGCACTGTGCTGATCAACATCGGTGACCTGATGCAGCAATGGACGAATTGTGATTTCCGTTCGACCCCTCATCGCGTCGATGTCCCGAGCGGAGCGCGCGCGCAGCGCTCGCGATATTCGATCGCGTTCTTCTGCGAACCGAACAGCGAAACCGAGGTCACCTGTCTTCCCTCGGCGCAAAACAGCAACGAACCACTCTTCGCACCCGTCATCGCAGGCGAGCACCTCTCGGCTCGCCTCGATCGTACCTTGATTGAGAAATCTTAACCGCCGAGCTCGGCAAGCAACTGATCGTGTCCGTGGAGAATGTGGCTTCGCATTAGCGCGACCGCGTCATCCGTGCGTCGCTCGCGGAGCGCCTCGATCAGCCGTTCGTGCTCGAGCGCGAGTTCCTCCACCGAACTATAGTGCTGAGTCGTAAGGCGTATCGATAGTTGGAATTCACTCAGTAACGCCGCGTATGCCGACTGCAGCGGTCGATTTCTCGCCAGCGCAACGATGAGCCGGTGAAAGGTAAGATCGGCCTGGATCGCGCTGTTGAGTTCTGATGTCGCAGTCGCACGAAGCGTCCGCACGGCGGCAAGGAGTTGCAGAAAATCGCCCTCGCCGGCGTAGCGCGCGAAACTCCGAACCGCGAGTTCTTCAAGCGCGAGCCGAAAGTCGACGAGTTGTTGAAGGCGTTCCGAGGCCAACGGAGCCACATAGCGACCGCGATTCGGTTCGCTCACGAGCACGCCCTCAAACTCAAGCCGGCTCAGCGCCTCCCGCACCGGACTGCGACTCACGCCCAGCATTCGCGCGATATCAACTTCGACGACGCGATCGCCCGGCCGAAGTGCCCCGGTTGCAAGGCGCTCCCGAATGAGCTGTCCGACACGTTCGCTGGTTGAGCGACGAGTAAATGGGCCCTCTTCACGAACCGGTTTGCTCACGGTTGGGTCGCGAGACGGTCTTCCGCAGCGGCTAAGTCCGTCTTGCCGAGCGCGCGATAGGTCGCGGCGAGCTTCGCGTGGGCGGAGGTAAACCCGGGCTCGAGGCTGATTGCCGTGCGCAGTTCGGCGGCCGCAACGTCGTAACTCTTCTGCGCGTAGTACACGTAACCGAGTCCGCTGTGCGCGTGGGAGTCGCTCGCATCGAAGCCGATAGCCTTCGTGTATTCGTTGATGGCGTCGTCGTACTTCGCGTGCACTAAGTAGATGTTGCCGAGGCCCGTGTGCGCGGCGCCGTACGACGGGTTGATGGCGATGGCGGCACGGTATTCCGCCTCGGCAGCATCGTATTTCTGCTGATCGTAGTACATACCGGCGAGACCGCTGTGCGGCAACGCCATCTTCGGGTCGGCGGCGATTGCCTTGCGATAAGCGTCGATAGCCGCATCCGCGTTGTGCAGCGCGTCGTAGGCGTTTCCGATATTGTTGTACGCGGATGCATCCTTGGAATCGAGCGCTATCGCCGCTTTGTATTCCACGATCGCAGCGTCATATTGTTGATGCTTCTTGTAGATGAGGCCCAAGTTGTAGTGCGGGTACTCATACTTCGGGTCGAGCCCGATTGCCAGTTTGTATTGTGCGATTGCCGCATCGGTGCTGTTCTCGTCATCGTAGACGAGCCCCAAACCGAAGTGCGCTTCGGCATCATTCGGATTCGCGTCCATCGCTTTGTGATACTCGACGGCAGCGTCGACCAGGTTGTGGGCGTTATAGAAGTCGTTGCCGTTCTTTACGTGCAGGGCCGCGTTTTGGGCATCGGCGCCGGGCGCCGCCTTGGCCGCACCGGCGAAATAGAAGTCGCCGTCGATCGGCGAGCTATCGAACCACGGCTGCTGGGCTTTTTTCGTGTCCAGCGACACGCGCACGCCGACACGGTTGAACATCTGGAAAATATCGAGTCCCGATTCCGGGATCGTCGCTGCGAGCGCGGCGGCATAGGGACTGTTGGCGCCGGTACCGTCTTGCGCGACGTTGTCGGGCTGCGTTGCGAATGAGATGATCGTGCCTTCGGGGGCCGTCATCCGCGCCAAGCCTTCGAGACTGCCGCCGCGGTTCGTGCCGCCGACGCGGCGGGCGTAGGGGTTGTCGCGGCAGGCATCGAGGATCATCACCTTGAGGCGAACGTTGGCGTCTTCCATCTCCGCAATCGCCAGCGACGCCGAGACCATCTGCACTTCGAGGTCCGACGGCTTGCTCGGGTTCGCTTCGGTCGGGACCAGATAATTCGAACCGTTCACTTGCAAGCCGTGGCCGGCATAGTAGAACACGGCTACGTCGGCGCCCGAACTCTGTTTGCCAAAATCTTGCAGCGCGCGCTCGAACGCCGGCCGGTCGAGATTGAGCAGAGCCTTGCCGCCGACGAGCGTGAAACCGAGTTTCTGCAGCGTCTGGCCGACGAGTTGGGCGTCGTTCTGCGCGTTGCGCAGCTGGTCCCAATACTGATAGTTGCTGTTGCCAATAACGAGCGCGATCGAGCGCGACGCCTGCGCGCGCACCTGCAGCGGAGCGGTACAGAGCAGCAGCAGCGCTGCGAACGCCGCAGCGATGCGGCGTCTATTTTGCGGCAGGCTGCGCACCCGTCGTCCCCGTAGCGGTCTTCACATCCGGCCAGTAGTTCGCGCGAATGCGCGTGGCCAGTGACGTGCGGTCGGAGACGGCCATATCGTCGACCTTCTTCTTGAAGTCGACGCCGCTGCTGAGCATCGCCACGATCGGGCTGATGATCGGAAAGACGCTCGAGAGAAACTTGCCGAAATCGAATCCGCCGCGCGTGCCCGCCGTCGACTGACGCTGGGCTTGCGCGGCGGCTTGCACCGCCGCGAGCGAATCATCGAGCGCTTTCGTGTTGGCCAGAATCGTCGCGGCCTGCGCGCGCAGCGCCGCCTCGTTCACCGGGTCCTTGCCTTCGATTTGGAAGGCGAGTGCCGCGAGCAATCCGTTGGCCGAACTGGAGAGCCGCTCGTACTGAATCTCGAAGGCGACGATGTCGGCACTCGGCATGCCGAGGTTCGCACCATATTGGTGCACGATCGAAACGTCACCGGCCGCGAGCCGGCTCGCCTCGATCATGCCGGAGACCAGATCCGTAATCGACTGCGGGCTCGGCAGCGGACTCGGCGCGAGCGCCGTTTGCGCGAACGCCGGTGCGGCCGGCGAGAGCGCCAGCACCGTCACGGCGCCCAAGACGAATGCGCGGCGCTGCACGTCAGAAGAGCGTCTTGATCGCCGACTCGACCACGACGTCGATCAGGATCGGACCGGCGGAGCGATGCGCGTTTTCAAGCGCGGGTACGAGATCGGCCGCGTGCTCGACGCGGCGGCCCTCACAGCCGAAACCCTTTGCGAGCGCGACGAAGTCGACGTGCCCGATGTCGAAGCTCGGCGAGCGCTTCGAGTTGAAGAGTTTGCTGAACGATTTCATCGCGCCATACCCGCCGTTGTTGACGATCACGAACGTGATCGGCAAGTTGTGTTCGACCGCCGTCCACAGGCCTTGAATCCCGTAGTAGCTCGACCCGTCGCCGATAATCGCCACCACGCGCTTACCCGGCGCCGCTAGCGCTACTCCGATCGCAGCCGGTAAACCGTAGCCGAGGCTGCCGCTGGCCGCGGCAAAATAGCCGCCGGGGCGCATCGGCAAATAGTCGTGCAGCACGGTGTGCGTCGAGGGCGCCTCTTCGGCGATGATCGCATCGGGCGGCGTCGTTGCGCCGAGCGACTGCAAGATGTACTCGATCGTGATGGGATCGCCGGCCGCAACCGGCGCGCGCGCGTGCGAGACGGCGAGCGGTGCGGGCGGGCTCGCCTTCACGCGCGGCAGCAGCGCTTCGAGTCCGTAGCGCAAGCTCGTGATGATCGCCGTTCCGGTGACGGCCCACCCGGCGGCGTTCGGATCGTCGGTCAGTTGGAACAGCGTCGTCCCCGCTTCAATGAACGGACCCTCGGCATGGATGTGATAGTTGAACACCGGTGCGCCCAGAACGACGACCAGATCGTGCCCGCGCAATTTTTCCACCACGCCGGTGCGAATGCGCGGCAAGGCGCCCGCAAATTGGGCGTGATCTTCGGGAAAGCTGCAGCGGCTCGCGAGCGCGCTCGAGTACACGTGCGCGCCGGTCCGTTCCGCTAGCCGCACGGCCAGGTTCGCCGCACCGTCGCGGTCGACGCCCGAACCGACGACGATCGCCGGTGCACGGCTCGCATCAAAAGCCGCAGCGAGTGCATCGATCGCGGCCGGGTCGGCCACGAAGTCGGCGTAAATCTTGCGCACCGCGAGTTGCGGCACGGCCGTATCCCAATCGTCTTCGGGAATCGAAAGGAACGTCGGACCGAACGGCCGCTGCATCGCAACATAGTAAGCGCGCGCGATGGCCGCCGGAACGTCTTGCGCTCGCGCCGGCTCGACGCTCCACTTCACGTACGGCTTCGGCATCGACGCCGCATCCTGCGCGAACAGAAACGGATCCATGCCGAGCATCGCCCGCGTCTGCTGACCGGCCATGATCACCAGCGGCGCGCAATTGCGATACGCGGTGTAGATCGTGCCCATCGCATTGCCGAGGCCGCCCGCCGAATGCAAACTGACGAACGCGGCGTTGCCGGTAATCTGCGCGAACGCATCGGCCATCGCGACCGAGCAACTCTCGTGCAGCCCCATCACGTAGGTGAAATCCTCGGGCCAATCTTTAAGGAACCGCAATTCGGTCGAACCGGGATTGCCGAACATCGTCGTCATGCCGAGGTCGCGCAGCAGGTTCATCGTCACTTCGCGAACCGTGGCCGTCTGGGGTAGCGCTTCCACCATTGTCGTCATGTCCGGCCCCTTCGCCGCCGGGGCCCGAATGGGCTTGCCGCGGCCCTGGAGAAGGCGCGTAGCCCCAGCTCAGAAGTCCGGAGGCCGCCCCGATGATTGAGGAACGAACGAAACCGCTGCTCGACCCCGCCGCGTGGCAGGGTAAGATCTTCAGCAATGGCTGGCGCGTCGCCGCCGGCGGTACCACCGATGTCACGGACAAATCAACCGGGGAGGCGATCGGCAGCACCGGCGTCGCCAACAAGAGCGACATCGCCGAAGCCGCCAAGCGCGCCAAAGCCGCGCTTCCGGGCTGGATGGCGACACCGCCCGCCAAGCGCGCCGAGATCCTGCGCAAAGCCGCCGATCTGCTCGAAGCGGCGCATGACGAAGTCGCCAACTTCGACGTCCGCGAAACGGGCGGCATCCGGCCCAAGGGCGATTTCGAAGTGAGCGTCGCCGTCGGCGAGCTGCGCGAAGCCGCGGGCCTGGCCGAGCACTCCGGCGAGCGCCGCGTCATCGAGAAAACGGATGAGGTCGAGAGCATCGCCGTGCGCGTGCCGATCGGCGTCGTCGGCGTCATTTCGCCCTGGAACGCGCCGCTGATCCTCTCGATGCGCTCGGTCGCGCCGGCGCTCGCGGTGGGCTGCACCGTGGTGCTCAAGCCCGACGTGCAGACGCCCGTCTCCGGCGGTTACGTCATCGCCGCCGCACTTGCGGCCGCGGGGCTGCCCGATGGTGTGCTGCACGTGCTGCCCGGCGATGCCGAGCCGGGTGCGGCGATCTGCACCGATCCGAACATCAACATGGTGTCATTTACCGGCTCGACCCAAGTCGGCCGGCTCGTCGGCGAAGCGGCGGGCCGCACGCTCAAGCGCGTAGCGCTCGAACTCGGCGGCAACTCGCCGTTCATCGTGCTCGACGATGCCGATCTCGAACTCGCAACGTCGGCCGGCGCATTCGGCTCGTTCTTCTTCCAAGGCCAGATCTGCATGGCGTCGAGCCGCCATCTCGTACACGAGAAAATCGCCGCAGCCTACACGGCGAAACTCACCGAGCGCACGGCGAAACTCGGCATCGGCAATCCGGCGACGGAACATGTGCATCTCGGACCGTTGATCAACGATCAGCAACTCGAACGCGTCACCGGCATCGTCGATCGCACGCTGGCCGCCGGCGCGAAAGCGTCAACGGGCGCGACGCACGAAGGCCGCTTCTACCGCCCGACCGTGCTCACCGGCGTCACCCCCGACATGGCCGCGTTCACTGAGGAAATCTTCGGGCCGGTCGCACCGATCACGACGTTCAAGACCGACGAAGAAGCGATCGAACTCGCAAACCGCACCGAGTACGGGCTCTCGGCCGCGATCTTCTCCAACGATACCGAACGCGCGGTGAAGATGGCCGAACGGCTCAACACCGGGCTCGTGCACATCAACGATCAGACGATCAATGACGATCCGCGCGTTCCGTTCGGCGGCGTGGGCGCTTCGGGCAACGGCGGGCGCTTCGGCTCCGTCTCGAACCTCGAAGAGTTCACCACCTGGCGCTGGATGACGATCCGCGCCAAAGGCCACCCGTACCCGTTCTAATGGCGTCACCCGCTCCGGTGCACCCGCTTCGCGCGAGTGCACCGGAGGCGACGGCAACAGGAACGCGCTTACATCGGCGGGATGAGGCCGTCTTTGCCGACGCTTACGGATGGAGCCGACAACGATCCGTCGGCGTTCCGCGTTGCGAGAATGTTCACGCGCGCGCCCTTCACCAACGCCGACATGTCGGCCGGTGCATAGGTCACGATCGGGGTGTCGGCCGGAACGATGATGCTCTTTTCACCGCCCTCGTACTTCACCGTGATCGTGCGCGCATCCACTTTGTCGACCTTCGTCGTGCCGATCGTATCGACGTTGCCGTTGGTCATCTTGCTCGCCGGACCGAGATCGTAGTCGCGGCTGCCGGCGCCGGGCGTCTGGCCGGGCGGGAAGATGTGGACTTCGATCGCGCGCAGCGTACCATCGGTCTGGAGATTGGCGGCCGAACCGACGTAGCTCCCGGCCACAATGTCCTTGAGGCTCGCCTTGACGATATATTGCACGCGCGCGTTCGGCGCGAGCGTCACCTTCGTCGTCGCGCTGCCGATCGGCGCCCCGACCGTCAGCACGTTGCCGTCGAGCGAGACGATGACGCCGCGGACGTGAACGGGGGGAGCTCCCTGGGCGAACGCCGCAGCCGTCAGACCGGCGGCCATGCAACCAGCCATCAGCAATCTCTTCATTTTTCCTCACTCTCACACCGAAATCTGAAAGCCCTCTGAAAGGGACCCCATGAGTACGAAGATTCGCGCCGATCACATCGGCAGCTTCCTCCGGCCCGCCGACATTCTCGAAGCCCGGCATCAGGGCGACGACGGCAGCGCCCACCTGCACGAGCTCGAAGACCGCGCGATCCTGCGCGTGCTCGCGAAGCAGCGTGAAATCGGCCTCGACGTCCTCAGCGACGGAGAATTTCGCCGCAACGGATTCATGGGCGACTTGACCGCGGCCGTCGAGGGATTCGACTTCGGCGAGGGCATCCCGCGCGCGTGGAAAGCCGGCGGCGTCGCTGCCGCATCGCAGCCGCTACGCGGCATCGTGACGAGCAAACTCAAGCAGAAACGTGAGCTTACCGAACACGAAGTGCCGTTCCTCAAGAAAAACGCGAACGGCCCGTATAAGATGACGCTGCCGAGCGCGACACAGTTCCCGGCGATCGCCTGGAAAAAAGGGACGAGCACGGACGCGTACCCGACGCCGTCCGATTTGCTCAAAGACATCACCGAGATCATCAAGCGCGAGATGGCGGCGCTGGCCGCTGCCGGCGTGCCCTACATCCAAATCGACGCGCCGCGCTACAGCTACTACCTCGATCCGAAGTGGCGCGAATGGCTGCGGGCCGAAATGGGCGGCGATCCGGACAAACTGCTCGACGAAGCGCTTGCAGCCGACAACGCCTGTTTCAAAGCGGCGCGCAAACCCGGCATCGAACTGGCGATCCATCTGTGCCGCGGCAACAACCGCAGCAAGTGGTATGCCGAGGGCGGCTACGACGCGATCGCCGAGAAGATGTTCACCACGCTCGACGTCGACCGGTTCTTGCTCGAATACGAAGACGAACGTTCGGGGTCGTTCGAGCCGCTGCGGTTCGTGCCCAAAGGCAAAGTCGTGGTGCTCGGTCTCGTTTCGAGCAAACTGCCGCAGATGGAAGACAAGGCCGAACTGATCAAGCGCATCGAGGAAGCCTCGAAGTTCGTGCCGCTCGAAAACCTCGCGCTCTCACCGCAGTGCGGCTTCGCCTCCGTGATGGAAGGCAACGAGATGACCGAAGATCAGCAGTGGGCGAAGATCAAGCTCGTCGTCGACACCGCGCGGACCGTTTGGCACTAAGAAAAAAGGATCCGGACAAATTCGATTGCCCGGATGCGATCGCAGGTCACGGCCGGCCCGACCCGGCCGCGATCTACGCCGCACCGGGGGTGTTCGGCGATCCACGCGCCGACGTCGACCTGTACGGCACCGGCACGCGGCTCAACGCGTTCGAAGCGCGCATCGCCGCGCTGCTCGGCAAAGACGCGGGCGTGTTCATGCCCAGCGGCACGATGGCGCAGCAAATCGCGCTGCGCATCGTCGCCGACCGCGACGGCCTGCGCACGTTCGCGGCGCATCCGACCAACCACCTCACGCTGCACGAACGCGACGGCATCACGCGGCTGCACGGTCTGCACCTCGTACCGCTGGCATCGGCCGTCACACCGATCACGCTGGCCGATGTGCGGGGGCTCGCCGAACCCGTCGCGACGCTGCTGATCGAACTGCCGCAGCGCGAGTTGGGCGGCCTTTTGCCCGCCTGGGACGAGTTGCTCGCGATGACCAACCTCGCGCGCGAACGCGGCTGGCACGTGCACCTCGACGGCGCGCGCCTGTGGGAATCCGCACCGTACTACAAGCGCTCGTACGCGCAGATTGCCGCGCTCTTCGATTCGGTGTATGTGTCGTTTTATAAGGGCATCGGCGCGATCGCCGGCGCGATGCTGTGCGGCTCGCAACCGCTCATCGATGAGGCGCGCATCTGGCAGCGCCGTCACGGCGGCAACCTGATGGCGCTCTATCCCTATGCAAATGTCGCCGAGCAATCGTTCGACGCGCGCATCAGCCGCATGCCGAAGTACCGCGACGCCGCGCAGTGGCTGGCGGAACTCGTCGCCGCCCAACCCGGCACGGTACGCGTGCAGCCCGCACCGCCGCCGACCAATATGTTCCACTGCTACCTGCGCGTGCCGCCCGACGTGCTCGCCCAGCGCGTCACCGCCGTCGCCCGCAAACACGGCGTCTGGACGATCCTCCGCACCGCACCCACCGCCATCGACGGCATCACCAAATGGGAAATCAGCGCCGGCGACGCCACGCTCGCCCTCGGCCCCAAACGCGCCCAAGCCGTCCTAGAACAACTGCTCGCGTAGCCCCCCGGGGCCGTTAGGGGCCTTCGATGGTGCGGACGAAGTTTTCGGGGCGGATGTATGTGGCGAAGGCTTCTTGGATTGCATGCGCATCGGTGGCCAGCAAGTGCTGGGCGTCGATGTGCGCTTCATCGAGCGGCAAGCCGCTCGCGGCATCGCTCAGCAAACCCTCACCGATCTGTGATGCGGACGCGTCGCCCAAAACGACGCGGCGCACCATGGACGCTTTCATCAGCGCAAGTTCGAAATCGCCGATCGGTTCTTTGCGCAGCTGCACGATCTCATCGTTGACCAGCGATTCAATGCGCCCCTCGTTGCCTTGCGCGCACGCGAACTCGACCGAGAAGCGCGAGCGCGCGCCGCCCGAGACGTACTGGGAGTCGATGCTGTAGACGAGGCCGGCATTTTGGCGGATGTCGCGGAAGAGCCGGCTTTGTTCGGGGCCGAGCGAACCGCCGCCGAGCACCGTGTTGCCGAGCAGCAGCGGGTAAAACTGCGGCGCGGAACGCGGCAGCGGCACGAGCTGTTCGAGCGTCAC
>PLRU01000059.1:0-6622 GCA_003164045.1 Candidatus Lustribacter telmatis | reverse complement strand
TCGAGCGAGATGCCTTGCATCCCGGAGATCGACGGCTCGCGCAGTTCGGGATCGTTGAACGGCAGCAACTTCGCCGCCGCCCGCTGCAGCGCGATGCTATGCGAGCTGTTGAGTTCGGTTTGCAGCGTGTCGATCGCGCGGCGGCGTACCACGTCGAACGTCGGCTGATCGAGCCGCGGCGTGAGCTCGTTCTGCGCCAAGAGCGTTATCGCACGATCGAAGTTGTGCGTCGTCGTTTGCAGCCCGAACGAGCTGCCGCCGCCGAGCGTGGTATCGATCCCGTCGAGCGCGCGCTGAAAGCTCTGCCGGTCGAGCGTCGCCGTTCCATACGGATAGATGCCCTCGAGAATGCGCGAGACGCCTTCCTTGCCGGCCGGTTCTTGCAGCGACGGCGCGGTCTTCACCGCGCCGTAGACGAACACGGTGTCGGAGATCGTCTCGGGCTGCACGATCAGGGTGATCCCGTTGGCGAGTTTCGTCATTTGCGGCGTGAGCGTCGACGGCGGAACGGTGACGTCGTGCACGAGCGCCGCACCCCAGTCGGGCAGATGCGTGACCGTGGCCTGTTTGCCGAGCGGGTTCTCCCGCGTCTGACCGGCCGGTGCCGGCGGCGCCGATTGCGACGCGTTGGCCGACGGCGTCAGCGCGCCGATCACGGCGTGGTTGACGTCGAGATATTTCTTCGCCACGCGGTTCACGTCGGCCAGCGTGATACGGCCGATCAGTTCTTGTTCGTAGGCAATCGACGGTTCGTGGTCGACGGCGATCGTATCGGCCCAATCGGACGCTAACGCCGAGATCGAGTTGCGGCTGAGTTCCTGATCGGCGATCAACCGGCGCTTGGTCGATTCGAACAACTCCGCCGGCACCCCGTGATCGCGATAGTTGGTCATGATGCCTTCGAGCTTCTTGACCATCGCGTCGGGATCGCTGCCGGGCGAAAGCGCGGCGATTGCAAAGCCCAACTGTGCTTCTTTCACGTAGGGCATCGACGTCCACTCGCCTTCGAGTGCGAGTCCCTGATCGCCGAGTTCGTGCAGCGCACCTCGATCGGCGCCGAGCACGCCCTGCAAGACGAACGACGCCAGAAAATCCGGATCGTCGAGGCCGGGCAAACGGAAACCGACCGCCGCGAGCGGATACGCCAGCGTCGTCGCGCGCCGCAGCACGGTGCGCTTGAGCGGTTGAAAGTGGGCACCTTCATGCGCCGGAACCGTCTTCTCCGGAATCGCTTCGAAATGGGCGCGCACCGACGCGAGCGTCTTCTCCGGATCGACGTTGCCCGCGATTACGAGCACGGCGTTGTTGGGCGCGTACCATTTTTGCCAGAACGCTTTGAGCCGCGGTCCCGTTAACGCATCGAACGCGGCCTTCGTGCCCACGCCCGGATGTTCGTAGACGGTGCCCTTGTACGCGATCGCTTGCGCGTCGCTAAAGAAATCGCTGCCCGGTGCGGCTTCGTCGCGCGCTACTTCTTGTTCGATCGCGCCACGTTCGTTCTGCCACTGCGATTGTGCGTCGAGCACGTCGCGCATGCGATCGGATTCGATGCGCAGCACGGCATCGAGGTCCGCCGCCGGAACGGTGAACTGATACTGCGTCGTCATGTCGCTGGTCTGCGCGTTGAAGTCGCCGCCCAGTGCGGTTGCAATCGTGCCGAGTTCCGAGGTCGCGAGGTTCTTCGTGCCGCGGAACATCATGTGTTCTTGCGCGTGCGCCATCCCGGGCATGTCCGGCGGATCGTCGCGCGAACCCACGAGATAGCTGAGGTCGGTCGACACGACGGGCGCCAACGTGTTGCGCACGATCACGACGGTGAGGCCGTTGCGCAGCGTCGCCTTGAGCACATCGCCGGCGCTGCTCGATCCGTCCGTTGGTGCAGCCGAGGCCTGGGCCACGATCGCCAGGCTCAACAGCCCCCCGACCACCCAGCGCGCAGCAGTGGGCAGAGCGGAAGCCTGACGTCGCAATTGCATGTTCCCTCTACGTTAGCCGCGCTGCAAACGTCCCGCCTTCCAGCGCGAGCGGCAGAGAACTACGACCAGTGGCCGGCGACCCAATAGCGGCCTTGCGGTCCCATGCGCCAGTGTCCGCCGACCCAGTGGCGGCCGGGTGCCATCACGACGTAACGGCCCGGTCCCCAGACCCAGCGGCCGCCGGCGCGATTCCAGTGGCCGTTCTCCCACACGTAGCCGTTGCGCATCGGATGCCGTTCGTAGCGCGGCGGCGGCGGCGGGGCTCCGTTATACCATTGCGCCGACGCGATACCGGCGCCCAGCGAAAACGCAAGGCCGGTGAGGACAACGCCCGCGCCAACCTGCTGAAGGTGCTTGCTGAACGATTTCATGCGCATTCATTTTCCGTTTCCGGCTGGAATGAAACGCGCTCTAATGGAGCCTTTACGCTCTGCGCGGGCGGTAGGGCCCGACCGCTTTGAGCGCGGCATCGACGTAGGACGTGTCGACCGATTGCGCGAGGACGACCGAGGCCGGAACGAGGCCCGCGTCCTTGTAAATCTGCAGGTCGGTTGCCAGGCTCGTGAGGTTCACGTGCCCGTCCGGGTTGATCGAGTTCGGAACCAAGCGGCGATAGACCGACGGGTCCTTGAGGTTGGTGTACTTGATCATAATGTCGATCAGCTGCGGCGCGAACGGGCCGGCGAGGTGACCGTTGCCGAGTGCATCGTGGAAGTCGCGAATGCCGCGCAGATATGCCGCCATAAAGCGCCGGCCGAGCGGAACGTTTTCCATGAACGAGCGGCCGTAGATCAGCATCGTCGTTTGGTGGTTCGGATAGTATTGATCGGTCGTACCGAACCGCACGGCGACGCCCAAATCTTGCGCTTTGGTCGCGAGCGGCTCCGTCACCGTGCCCGCATCGATGCCGCCGTTCTGAAAGGCGGCAACCATTTCGGCAAAGCCGAGATAGACTTCGCTCACGTCTTTGTAGGTGAGGCCGCCCTTTTTCAGCGCCATGACGAGATCGCAAAAACTCGCCGTGGCCTGGGCGGGCTCCGCGACCTTGAGGCCTTTGAGATCCTTGAGTGTCTTGACCTTGCCGCTATCGATGAGGTCTTTGCGCACCAAAATCGGCGTATAGCCGTAACCCGGTGCGGCCAGCGCTTTGTCGGCGACGATGCGCAGCTGAATGCCCTGCGCGATGCCGTTGAAAAGACCGGCCGACGAGCCGCCCGCACCGGCATCGAGCTGCCCGTTGCCGAGGAACGGCACCATCTTCGCGCCCGCGTCGAACGCGGTGAGCGTCGCGTCGAGGCCTTGTTCTTTGAAATAGCCTTGCGCGTCGCAGATGTAGAACGGCGCATCGGAGATGCTGCCCGTCACGCCCACCGTGACTTTCACCGGATCCGCGGCGCGCGCGATATGGGGCCAGAGCGCGGTCGCCGCAAGTGCGGAGACGGCGCCGGCGCGCGTCACGGTCACGGCCATTAGACGCGGGCCGGCGGCGCCGCGCGTTTCGGCAAGTGCGCCTTGAGCTTCTCCGCTTCCGCTTCGACCGCGGTGCCTTTGAAGTAGTCCGGATTCATGCCCAGATGCAGCGACACCGGATTCGTCCAGGTGTACGACTTGAAATCGTCGAGCGTGATCAAGCCCGCATCGACGAGGCTGTACGATTCGGAGAGGATGCTGCGCGCATCCATCACGTCCCAGTGGCCGATATCCGAACCGAACACGGCCTTGAGCGGCTGCCCGACCGGACTGAGCTTGCGATTGAAGCCGACCGACATCATCCGGTCGTCCGCTTCGCAACCGAAGTAGAAGTTGTCGACGAAGAGCCGGCGCAGGTCGTGGACTTCCGTCATTCCGCACGCCGCGAACTCATCGAAGAGTTCGGGGCGCTTGGGATCGGAACTGCGCGAGTGCGGCTTCTCACGGATGCGTTCGCCCGTGAGACGCCCGCCGCCGTATTCGTCGGCCAACTGCGCGAGCAATTCGATGTCGAGCTTCGCCGGATCGAGGTTCTCCAGCAGATCCGTCACGTTGCGTTTCTCGAAGTGTTCGACGATGTCGTTGAGCAGCGTGACGGCCCACGCGACGCCGCCTTCGAGCAAGCCGAAGTTCAGGTTCGGAAAACGCTTCGTCACGCCGCCGAGAAACAGCGCGCGGCAAAAGTGTTCCGAACCTCCGGCGAACATGCCGAGGTGGTTGAAGACGTAGTTCGACGACGAACGGCGATGCTGCGCGCCAATGTGCGAGGTGTGACAAATCGGCGCCACGCCCAAGTCGACGCAGCGCTGCCAGAACGGATCGTAGTCGTGCGGGGGATCGATCGCGATCGACTGCCAGCGTTCGGCAAACTGCCCGAACTGCGGCGCGTCGCGAAACACTTCCGGATACGGCTTGCGAATCTCGGTGCCGACCATCACGGCTTTGTGGCCGAGTTCGAGCACGGCGAATTCCAGTTCGCGGATCGCTTCTTCGGGCGTGAACGTCGGGATGCACGCGACCGGCCGGATGCGCTCGTTCGTGTCGCGGAACATATCCGCATACATCGTGTTGAGGGCCCGGCAGCCGGCTTGGCGCAGTTCGTCGTCGCGCACGTAGAGTGTGGCAAGGCCCGCCGTCGTGAGCATGTGGGCGAAGTCGATGCCGCATTCTTCCATGCGCGCGGCAAAGTAGCGCGGGAACATCGACATCGCGCGGTCGCGCGTGTGCGCGGCCGAGGGATAGCCCCACCAGATCATCTTCGTCGGGCCGTACGGCGCGGGGCGCTTCAGCCAGCGCGCCTGGATTTCGGCGCCGGCGACCTCGCGGACGTATTCGTCGAGCAGCCATTCAGCCTCGATCGTGTGGCCGTCGGCATCGACGACGGGATGATCGAGTTTGGCGCGAACGTCGCTGCCGGGAAATTCCGCGTGGCCTGACATCGATGAGTCTCCTTACTTGGACGGGTTAACGCGTGCTTGAGCGGCCGCTAGGCGAGCGATCGGAACGCGGTACGGCGAGCACGAGACGTAGTCGAGTCCCAGTTCGTCGCAGAACATCACCGAAGTCGGATCGCCGCCGTGTTCGCCGCAAATGCCGATCTTCAGATCGGACCGCGTGCCGCGACCCTTCGCAATGCCGATACGCATCAACTCCCCGACGCCCACGCGGTCGAGCACCTGGAAGGGGCTCTCCTTGAGAATCTTCTTCTCGATGTACGTCGGGATGAACGTGGTGTCGGCGTCGTCGCGGCTGTAGCCGTAGGTCGTTTGGGTGAGATCGTTGGTGCCGAACGAAAAGAACTCTGCCGTTTCGGCCAGCGCGTCCGCCACGATGCACGCCCGCGGCAGTTCGATCATCGTGCCGATGCGATAGGGAACCGGCACGCCCGTCTCGGCGATCACCGCATCGGCGACGGCCTTGGCCGCGTCGTACGTCACGCGCATCTCCTCGGGCGTGCCGACACCGGGAATCATCACGTCGGGCTTCGCATCGACGCCGCGCTTGCGCAGTTCGCACGCGGCCTCGAAGAACGCGCGCACCTGCATCGCGTAGATCTCCGGCGACACGATACCGAGCCGGCACATGCGCAGCCCGAGCATCGGGTTGACCTCGCTGAGCTGCCGCACGCGCGCGAGCATCTTCATCCGCGCAAGATAGGTCGCGTCTTTCTCGCCCTTCGTCAACCGCAGTTCGGTCGTTTCCGCGACCAGCTCTTCGAGCGACGGCAAGAATTCGTGCAGCGGCGGATCGAGCAGCCGCACCGTGACCGTGTGGCCCGCCATCGCCTCGAGGATGCCGAGGAAATCTTCCCGTTGGAAAACGAGCAGCTTCGCGAGCGCCGCGGCCTTCGCTTCGGGCGTCTCGGCGAGGATCATGTCTTGCACGATCGGCAGCCGGTTCTGCTCCATGAACATGTGCTCGGTGCGGCACAGGCCGATGCCGGTCGCGCCCAGATCGCGCGCCTTGCGGGCGTCGACCGGGTTGTCGGCATTGCCCCACACCATCAGCCGTTTGATCTCGTCGGCCCAGCCGAGAAATTCGGCTAACCAGGCCGGCTGTTCCGACGGCGGTGGGATCAGTTCGAGTTTTCCGAACACGACGTGGCCCGTCGTCCCGTCGATCGTGAGCCAGTCGCCTTCTTTGAGGACGGTCGATCCGATCGTCGCCGTTTTGGCGCGCATGTCGATCGCCATCTCTTCGAAACCGCACACGCACGGCAACCCCATGCCGCGCGCGACCACCGCCGCGTGCGAGGTTGCGCCGCCCTTGCACGTGAGCACGCCTTTGGCGGCAATCATGCCGTGCACGTCGTCCGGCGCGGTTTCGTTTCGCACCAGAATCACGGCCTTGCCGTGCTTGCCCCACTCGGCCGCCGTATCGGCGTCGAACACGATCTGCCCCGTGGCCGCGCCGGGCGAGGCGTTGAGGCCGGTGCCGGCTGTCTCGTAGGCAGCGTCGGGATCGATGCGGGCGAAGAACAGCGCCTCGAGCTGGCGCGGATCGACGCGGCAAATCGCTTCTTCTTTGGTGATGAGGCCGTCGTGCACGAAGTCGAGCGCGATCTTCACGGCCGCCTCCGCGCTGCGCTTTCCGCTGCGCGTCTGCAGCATGTAGAGCTTGCCGCGTTCGACCGTGAACTCGAGGTCCTGCATGTCGCGATAATGCGTTTCGAGCTG
>PLRU01000054.1:21146-21283 GCA_003164045.1 Candidatus Lustribacter telmatis | reverse complement strand
TAGATCGTGTCGAAGGCGAGCGAGGACTTGCCTGATCCGGAGAGCCCGGTAATCACGATGAGCCGGTTGCGCGGCAGAGTCAGATCGATGTTCTTGAGATTATGTTCGCGCGCGCCCTTGATAACGATCGCGTCAAG
>PLRU01000054.1:0-21134 GCA_003164045.1 Candidatus Lustribacter telmatis | reverse complement strand
ACAATCACGAGCACCGCGTAGGCCACGACGACCTGCGAGATGATCGCCGCCACGATCGGTCCGAGCAGCGGGGCGAACGAGAACAAGTGCGCGATCAGCTTGCCGAGGACTTGCAAGAGGCCGACCAAGATACCGATGATCAGCGTCGTACCGAAGCGCGCGCGGGCGATCGCGAACGATTCACGCAATGCATCCATACCGCCGCGTTTGCCGACGACCGCGGCAGCGATCGTGTACAGCGTAAATAAGTAGAACGCAAAGATCGAGAGCGCGAACGTGAACGGCGCGAGGATCACGGCGAGGATTCCGAAGAGGAAGAGGTAGACCGCCGCACCGAGCACGCGGCCGGAGTCCTCGTTCAGGGCACGGGACCCGTCGGCGAGCGTCGCCGTCCCGCGCTGCCACGCCGCACCGGCCATGCCGGCGGTGTAGCACTGCGTAACGATGTAGCCGGCAATCGCGATGATCGCCAGGATCAGGTTTGCGACGAACGAGCCGAAGCCGTAGGCGAACGAGACGGCGGCGCCGCTCGGCTCCCCGTACGTGTCCGGCTGCGTTAGGCTGTAGACGCCGGAGAACGCGCCGACGATCAACCCGACGACGACGCCCGGAACGATGATCACCCAGTTCTTCGAGAGCAGGTCCCACGCGCGAGCGAACATGTTTTCGACGGTCGGCACTTGCACGGCAATCTCCTTAAGGGGCTAGGCGAGCCTCAAGCCTCCCGCTTCTGTACCCCGGCAGGCGCCCCTTGCGGCGGTCCGAGCGGCAAAACGCCGAGGACGTCGGCGATCGAGTTCACGACCGCATCGGGCGGACGGGCGCCTTCGGGCAGCGGGATCGCGTGGATGTCGATCAGGACCGTAAAGAGCCCCACGGTACCGGCGCCGACGATGTCTCGATCGTACCGGTCGCCGACCATTGCCGTACGCGCCGGCTCGCTGCCGAGCGTGCGGCAGACGTGGCGGAAGATCTCCGGGTCCGGCTTGACCATCTGCATTTCGTCCGCGAGGAACAGGCCGTCGACGTACGGCCGCAGCCCGAGCCGGTCGACCTTCTCGTTGTGCGTCGCGGCGAAGCCGTTCGTCACGATGCCGAGCTTACAGCCGTGCTCGCGCAGTCCGCGCACGAGTTCGAGCGCGCCGGGAAAGAGCTCGAGTCCGTCGGCCCGGTAGCGCGTGTAGCTCTCGGCGCAGCGTTGCGCCAACTCGATATCGACCGGTACCCCGCTCGCGACGAGCGCGTCGCTCCACAACTGCGCGCGGGCATCGTGAATCGGCAGCGTGAGGTGTTCTTGCGAGAGCTTCTTCCAGAAGCCGCTCGCCTGCGCGACGTATGCCCGGACCAATCGCTCCACATCGACGCCGCGCTCGGCCGCGAGATCGTCGGCAACGCGGCGTGCGGCACGCTTGTACGCCGTCGAATCATCTAAGAGCGTATCGTCTAAATCGAAGAGCACGGTATCGATCGTGCGCGGCGTACCGTTCACGGCAGCACGCGGAACGAACGGAGCGCGTAGGCAGGTAACACGAAGCTCAGCAGTTCGCCGTCGATGCGCAACTCGCCCGCGACCGGACGTTCGCACGCGTCGACCGAAGTGACCTCGCGCATACGGCCGCCGCAGCGCAGGTCGACGCGCCGGCGTTCGCCGTCGCATTCGCGCACGCGCACGATGATGCCCAGGCCGTCGTCGGCGGGCTTCGTCGCGACGACCAGCACGGCCGGATCGTCGCAGGTGAACAGACGCACGCGCTCGGGTTCGGCGTAATCGCGCCAAACCGCCTCGAGCGCTCCGATCGTCGCGCCGGCCGTCGGCACGAGCGCGTAGGCGATGTAGTGCTCGCCGCGATCCGCTTGCGGGTCGGGCCACTGCGGCGAACGCAATAGCGACATGCCGACGCGAATGCCGCCCTTGCGCAGCGCGTGCGCGCTCCAGCCGTAGGTGTCGGCGGCGAGGATCGCCACGCCTGCGTCGCCGTCGGTGACGTGCATCCAGCGCTGCGCGGGAACTTCGAACCGCGCGCGTTCGGCCGGCGTCTGCGGGGCAGCGGTGCGCACGAGCGTGCCGTGCGGCATGCCGAAACGCACCTCGTTCGTGCGCAGCGCGAAGCGGTGTTCCGCCCGTAAGATGCGATGTTTCGCCCGCCAGTTGACGTTGAGCTCGACGCGCAGATACGGCTCGCCGGTATTGAGCGCGATGCGCATCGCGATCGCCGTGCCGTCGCCGTTCAGCTCGACGATCAGCGCGTCGTCTTCGATGCGGGTCGCACCGGGACGCAGCTTGCGCGGATGCCGTTCGTAGGCCGCATCGAGGTTCCACGCATCGTACCGCTTCGGCTTATCGATGTAGAGCATCAAGCCGTTCGCGATTGCGGCCAAGTTACGTCCGTCGACGCCGGCGAGTTCGACGATCGTGCCGTCGCTGCGCACGCGCGCGCGCACGTACTCGTTGGCGAAGACGAACGTCTCCCCGTCGGCCGTGGGTGCAACCGGCACGGCCGGCGCGCGCACGATGTCGGCCCGCGGCAAAATCGACCGCGCGCTCGAGACGATCCGCTCGACGATCCGTTCCGCGCGTTCGTACTCGTGGAGCACCTCCGCATATGCCGCGCCGATCGCACTGCCGGCCATGACATCGTGGAACTGGTTGCGCAACACCAGCGTCCACGCCGTGCGGAGATCGTCGCGCAGCGGCGCGATCGCGCTCGCCGGCGCACGCACGCCGGCACACCACGCGCACAGCTCCTCGGCCTCGCCGAGCGCGCGCTCGAGCGCGGCGTTGCGCGACTTTACGTCGCGATGGGTCGTGTACGTGCCGCGGTGCGTTTCGAGGTAGAGTTCGCCGCGATACTGGGGCAGCGTGCGCCGGTCGACCTCCGCGAACCAGCCGGCAACGCCGAGCCACGGCCGCGTCGTGCGCGGTTCCGCGGCGATCTCGCGATCGAGCACGCCGCCGCCGCCGTCGCCATAACCATGCACGAGAATCTCGTTGCGTTCGCGCGCGATCGCCTTGCGGTTCTCCGTCGCCTCGCCGTCATAGCGATCGATGACGGCCGAGACGAGATCCGAGCCGTCGTCGCCGTACCAGCAGAACTGCGGATACGGCCAGCGCGTCACCTCGTTCCACTGCAGTTTCGATGTGGCAAAGAAATGCAACCCGGCATGCGCCGCCAGGGTCGGCAGCGTGTTCGGAAAGCCGAACGTATCCGGCAGCCACACGACCTCCGGCACGACGCCGAGTTTTTCCGTCGTGTACCGCACGCCGTATGCGAACTGCCGCAAGATCGATTCGCCCGACGGTGCGTGCAGATCCGGTTCGACCCACATCGACGCGACGCTCGCATCCCAGCCGCTGCCAACCCGCCGGCGAACGCGCTCGAAGAGATCCGCGTCGTCGGATTCCACCCACGCGTAGAGTTGCGGCTGACTTTGCGCGTAGACGTAGCGGTCGTCGATCGTCATTTGCCGGAGCGCCGTTCCGAACGTGCGCAGCGCCTTGCGCCGCGCGTCGGCATACGTCCACAGCCACGCGAGGTCCAGGTGCGCGTGCCCGATCATCGGCGTTTCGCCCGGTTCTGCGCCGGGAAGCGCACCGTAGGCGTCCGGCGCCGGCGCGAGTTCCAGCGTTTCATGCGGCCGCTGCTCCGCGCGTGCGAGCATCGCGCGCCAGCGCAGACCGTCACCAGCCGGAAGGCCGGCGATCGGCAGCGAGCGCCGTTCGACCGCCAGCGTCACTTCATGCGTGCCGTCGTACGGCGGCAGATCGATCGCCGGGTGTTTGCCGTCGAAGGCGCCCGCGATCGCGCCGTCGATGCGCAGCAGCGCCCCGGTACGCGTCGGATACGATAGACGCAGGGCACGGCCGTCAAACGCAATTTGCGCTCGCAGCGTTACGGTGCGCTCGTCGGCGCCGCAGCGCTCGAGCCGCACGCGCATCGTCAGAACGTCTTTTGCAGGCTGTCGTTGATTCCGGAGCAGTTGTTGCGGAGCGTGCGGCGCTTGTCGTCGAGGACGTACCGCACGAGCACCATGACCGGATCGGTTCGCTGCGTGGTCGCCCGGAAGATGCGGAACTGGAGCGGGTAGACGACGCGCGCACCGAGAGCGGGCAACTTTTGCGTCGCGACGACGGCGCCGTCGCGCAATAACTCGGCGTGCTGCGCGAGATTCGGCTCTTGCGACGCCAGGCCGACGTTCGTGAACGTCCCCGTGATCAGAAGGCGATCGGCGGTTGCGGCTTTAGCCGACCCTTTGATGACCTTGATCTGCAAGTCGGTAACGGAAATATCGCTGCCGGGGCATGGCGTCGGCGTGGCGAGTGCGAGGATCCCGGCGAGAAAAACCCCGATCATGACCGGGTTGTTAGCCCATCGCGAAAAGAATCATCTCAGGGCGTGGCGAGGGCGGCGAACGAGGCGAGGCCGGCGCTGCGGTCGATGCGCCGCCGCGGGAGCGCGTACGGCGCCGCGAACGAGGTTACGGCGCCCGGCCGCTCGGTGAGCGCCGCTTTCATGCCGAGCCGGCGCATCAAGTCGGCGATCGACGCGTTCCAGCGGCCCGCGGCATAGGCGTAGGTCGTGGGCGGGGAGAGGTAGCGCGAGAGCGCCACGACGCAGCCGCCGGCCTCGCGGGCGGCTCCGGTCCGGCTCAGGTGGGTCAGGTCGAGATGGTGCGTACCGTGGCAGCCGATCTCCATCCCGGCCGCACGCATCGTCCGCAGCTGCGCCCAACTGGCGTGCCGGCCGTCGCCGACGAACCCGGCGCTGATATAAAAACTCGCGCGCGCACCGTATTTGCGAAGCAGCGGCGTGACGACCTCCGCCGCGTCGGAATAGCCGTCATCAAAGGTCAGTACGACCGCGTTGCGCGGATGTTCGCCGCGTTTGAGCGCGTCGGCGAGATCGTTCATCGTCATCGTTCGAATCGCGTGCGTGCGCAGCCACGCCAGCTGCGCTTCGAACGCCGCCGGTTCGAGCGTCAACGAGCGGCCGACCGGTCCGGGCGGCGTGTGCGGATCGACCTTGTGATACATCAGCACCGGCACACCCTCGATCGGACGCGCGACGGCCGGCGCGGCACCGAGTGCGACGCAGAGGAACGCGAGTAACAACGCAAGACGTATCAAGAACCACTCCCCGGAACGACGACCGCGAGCGCGCGGAACCGTAACGCACCGGCGGTGCGGTTTGGCGGGCCGCCGAGCGAACGCACGACGTAGATCGACGTCAGGCGCACGGGCGGATTGAGATCGGGCGGCAAGGCGATCGCGATGCGCCGCCAACCCGTCCAATCCACGCTCTTGGCAAGCGTAAGCGCCTGCTTCTCGCCATAGCGATTGATGAACGACGCCCGCAGCGGCACGCCGTTTCCATCGCCGAACACCTCGACGCTCAGGCGCACTGGTTCGTCCGGCAGCGGTACGATCGCGTTGGCGTACGCCGCGCGCGCGGTGCCGGTGAAATCGTATGCCAGCGGCGTTTCGGGGTAGGCAGGCACGGCGACGGTGTGATCGCCGACGCGTACCAGCGTCGTTGCGGTGATGGTGCCCAGCGTTGCCGTCACCGCAATGTCGCCCCCTTGCGTATCGTACACGGCGCGCGGACCGCTCACCGTGCGCGTTCCGAGCGTCCAGTGCACCGCTGCATCGCCGAGCGCAATCGGTGCGCCGCGTTCGTCGGCACCGGTGACGGTGAACGGCAGTTGCACGCCGCGGGCGGGATTCGGCCGGTCGGGCGCAATCGTCAGCGACGCGACGCGATCGACGATCCGGTAGGGCACGGTCGCCGTTAACGCGCCGCCGCGCTCGCGCACGACGGCCACGTGCGTGCCGGTCTGCGGACTCGTATCGAGCGGCGCAACATCGGCCGCGCGAATACGGTGATCGGCATCATCGACGATCGCGCCCCGGAGCTCGATCTGTGCGCCGCGATACGCGGTGAACGATGCCGGCCGCACGACGAGCCGGGGATTCATACCCGCCGGCGCGTCGCTATAGGCGAGCAGCGCGTCGGCGACGGGGCGCTCGCGACCGTCGCTCGGATCGTTCACCACGCTCGTCACCGCGGCGCCGAGTTCGCGCGTCACGAGCGTCGCCGAACCGCCGGAATCGAACGCGAGCCCGTCGCTCGCGCCGAAGCCGCGCATCAGCGCACCGAATTCCGGCCGGGTGAGCCCGATCGACACGGCGGTTTTGCGACCATCGGCAACGATCAGCAACAGCGTTCCATCGGNNGGACTATACGGATCGTCAACCGCCGCACCGTTCGCAACCAGCAGCGGACCGCCCCCAACCGCAGCGCGCAATCCGCCGCTGTCAGGCGTCGAGCTGAACGCCAGCGTCACCGTATCGCCGGCCTGCGGCGGCGGCGCAATCTTTTGGGCGGCCGGTCCGAAGCCGAGCAGCACGCCCGTCACGGGTCCCGGAAGCGCAGCGCCGGCCGCGACGACGCGATACGTTCCCGGCATTCCGGGCGCGGTATCGAGCGGCGTGAGCGAGGCCACGATAACGTCGGGCGCAGCGCCGAGCGCGCCGTACGCCGGCGTTACGAGCGTAGCCCCGCCTTGCGGCGGCCACTCGTTCACGCCGGTCAAGGGAATCTGCGTCGTGCCGTACGCGACGCTGCCGGAAAACGATACATAGCCGATGCCCACATCCCCGTTGCTCGCAACGTCGATCGCCGCGCGTTTCGATGGCGTGCGCAACAGCGCGCCGTCGCGCACGACGACGTTGAGCGGCTGGTTGGTATTTCCGATGTCGAAATAGTCGGCGTTGATGCCGGCCACGGCGCCGGTGCGCGCCGCCATCGAGCTCACGGTCTCACCGTTCGAGATCATGCGATCGCGCGCAACGACGGCGCCAAGCCGCACGGTCGGATCGTGCGTGTCGATCGCCACGACGTGCACCACGAGCGGTCCGGCACTTGTCGTCAGCCGGTAGTCGGCACGCCGAATCCCGGGCGCAACGTCTTCTTGCGCCGACCATTGCGTGACGACGAGCGGAAACGGTGCAGGCGGCGCAAGTTGCACGGGCAGCGCGATCATTTTAAAGGCGCTCCGCCCTGGGCTGCGCGCCCCCACTCCGTGGGGCCTCCGGGTCCAAGCTCGCAATATACCTGACAGTCGTCGCAAGATCACGCGGCGCTCGCTCCATCACCGGAGGGGTACCGTAAGCGGCGTGGGTTCGACGTGCGGACGCGGCGACGTTACGATCGTGCCGAGCGGCGCCGTGCTGTAAACGAACAAGGCATCGGTGACGTAGCGTTCCTGATCGAAGTCCGACGGCACGTTGCGCACGGTCGTGGCCGCGTTGCCCGGCGCGCGCGACACCAGCGTTACCGAGCCGCCGGAATCGAGCGCCATTGCATCGAGCATCCCGTAACCGCGCAGCATCTCGGCGAATTCGGGCCGCGTCATGCCGATCGAGCGCTCTGGATGCCGCCCATCGACGGCGGCGAACATCAGCGTACCGCCGGGCATCGTGCCGATTGCAATGACCGGCCACTGCACGTCGCGCTCGTCCGGCGCCGGCGCGTGTTTATCTTCGTACCACTCGCCGTCTTTGAGCAGCAACGGACCCGAGCCGATCCCGGCGACCGCGCCCGGCACCGGCGGCTCGATCGCGTAGTGCACATCGACGACGTCTCCCGGCTGCGGTAACGGCTCGCGCAGTTCGCTGCTGAAACCCAAACCGAACGTGACCGGTATGGCAACGGTCATCGGCTGCAGCGAGAGAACCCGATACTTTCCCTCACCGAGCGGCTGCAGCGCCGCAAACGTCACGCCGGGAGCCGCCGCGAGCGTCGGACCGTAGTCGGGCGTAATGATCGCAACGTCGCGCGTGGGCCACGAATTGTAGAGCGTTATCCGGTAACTGCGCGCTCCATCGACGACCGTGCCGCGCAAGTGAAAGATCGCGAACGTCGGCTTGTTGGTGCGATCGAAAACGACCGCTTCGTGATCGGTCGGCCCGTGCAGCAACACGCCCGACTTGATCAGCATGCCCTGCGGCTCGTAGGTGCGGCCGATGTCGAAGTAGTCGCCGTTCGCACCGGCGACGGCTTTCGTGCGCAGCGCGAGATCGGACGTGCGCTCGCCCTTGGAAATCACGTGTTCGTGCGAGAGCGCGGTATCGAAGCGCAGCGTCGGCTCGCTCGGGTCGACGCCGATCAGCTGCACCACGTGCGGCACCGTCTTGGTCGTCATCGCGTATTGGCCGAACGTGATGCCCGGCGCGGTCGTTTCGACGTTCATCCAGCGCAAGTTCGGCTGCACCGCGATCAGCGCAAACATCTTTGCGAGCGCGCGCAGATCGCGCGTCCCGGCGGTGAGCATACGGCCCCAATCAACACCGTCGTGTACTTCGCCGACCGCCGCCACGGGCGTGCCGTCCGCGAGCAGCGCGTCGAGTCCGGTGCTCCCGAGACCGTCGTGTACGATCGTCACCGGNNTCGGCGTTGCCGAGAAGTGCCGCAATCGGCGCGAGCGGAATCGCGGCCGCGCTCCAGTGCGCGTCGCCGTCGCCCGAATCGGCGATCGCCGTTGCGGTAAACGGATACGCGCCGGTGTCGGAAATGAGGTCGCCGTGCAAATCGTACGCGAGGTGCGCGGAGAGATCGAGCGTTCCGCTCACACCGGCCACTTCGACCTTGGTCGCGGCGTCTGCTCCGCGTACGAGCGCGAGCCCCGCGTTCTTCACATGCAGCACGAGACGTTGCAGGTTGAGGACGTGCGCGGAATTTGGGGCGCCGGAAAACTCGTCGCCCCGAACGCGATCGACGGCGACGGACACGTGCACGCCGTCGGTGTCGACGTTCCAGAGATCGCCGTTCACGGTGTATGCCGCGCGCCCAATGGTTACCGTCAGCGCTCCGTCGGCCGTCTGCGCGCTCACGCCCTCGAGAACCGTCGCGCCGTCCGTGTGGCTCAACGTGCCGATCGAGGCATCGCCGCCGAACGCGCCGGCAAGCGTGCGCTCGACGACCATCCGTTCGATCGTATCTTTCGCCGCTGCCGCGAACGCAACCAGAAACAACACGATGCAGCCGGCGATGAGGGCGACGCGCCGCAACGAAGGCCGAGGGAAGCCGCGCTTCGCTGAAGCAACACCCGTTTTGATGGTCAACCGCTTCCTCGCCTGGACTGCCTTCGTATGCTTCATGCTGGTTGCAGCACCCGTTCGGGGAGCCGATGACGGACTTCCTCAGATCGCCTCTGGAGGTCGTACGCCGTACGTCGCCGTCATCGTTTGGCACGACGTCGTTCCGGCGAAAGAAGTTTGGTTCGACACGCCGCTCGATACCTTCAAGACGCAGCTCGCGGCGATCGCGCGCGGCGGCTATCACGTCGTCACGCTGGAGGCGTTGCGCGCGCACCTCGAGCACGGTGCAGCGCTGCCGAGTAAGCCGCTCGCCTTAACCTTCGATGACAACGGCCACGGGATCTATGAAAACGCGTTTCCGCTGCTACGGCAGTATCACTTCCCGGCCACAATGTTCGTGCACTCGAATTTCGTCGGCACGACGACGCACGGCAAACGTCACACGACCTGGCCGCAACTCCAGGAAATGTCGCATAGCGGCCTGATGACGGTCCAGAGCCTCACCGCAAACCACCCGCCCGATTTGCGGGCGCTCACCGACGCCGAGGTCGTGCACGAGTTTACGCTCTCGCGCACATCGCTGCAGTATCACCTGGGTCACAAGATCTACGCACTCGTCTATCCCGAGGACAACTACGACGCGCGGCTCGAAAAACTCGCCGCCGCCAACGGGTACGAACTTGCGTTCATCGAGGATTGGGGCAATGCCGGCGACTCGGCCAACCTCCTCGAAATCCATCGCTACTCCGCCCTGACCCGGTTCGCGCAGGCCCTCGCCGACGTCGCTAACGGTCACGCCCCGTAAGAAACCCGGCGTTCGTGGGAACGAACGCCTGCATGATCCTCGCGACGGCGTTCCTGATGGCAACCCTGGCGGCCAACGTCGCCGGCGTTCCGCCGCCCGTCAGCTTGCCTGCCGGCACGCACCTGCGTTTCCATTTGGTGCGCCCGTTGATGTCCGACCGCAACAAGACCGGTCAGACCTTTTCGTTCGTCATGCTCGGGCCGGTAGCGGTCGGCGGCCAGGTGGTCGTTGCAAACGGTGCGGTCGGTTCGGGCACGGTCGTGTTAGCCGGTCACAACGGAACCTCGGGACACGAGGGCGACCTCACGCTGCGGCTCGACCAGCTGCCCGCCGTCAACGGATCTCAGGTAACGTTTTGCAAACAGCAGTTGCGCATCAACGGCCGCAACAAAAAAATCATGTCCGGCCTGCTGGGATTCATTCCCTACGCGGGCCTCGGGGCGCGGTTCATTCGCGGATCAGAAATTCACATCAGCACGAAAACGCCGATCGAAACCGTGCTCTTGGAGCCGACCGGAACCCCGCCGAATTACTGCCCGGTTACCGTTTCCAAATCCCCGTAATCGGCGCGACACCGGCGGCTTTGCCCGTCGGCTTGAGGCCGTAAAGATCTTCGAGCGTGCGCAAGACGCGATAGTGATCGATGCGTTCGGGATAGCTCCCGGCGCGAATCATCGGTCCGACGAACATCGTCGGAATCGAGTTGAGCCGGTCGAACCCTTCGTCCCACGTAAAGATGACGAGCGTGTCATGCGTTGCCGCCCACTGCAGCAACGGCGTGAGGTGCGACTCGGCCCAATCGTCGCCTTCTTTGGTCGTTCCGTCGTGCATGTCGTCATCGACGTTCGGCACGATGAACGACACGGTGGGCAACGCATCGAACGACGTCAGCGCTGCGAGCGGCTGGTGCAGACGCTGCGGGATATTGGTGAAGTGCGTCCACGGTGCGTGCTTCTGACCGTACGTTCCGGCCGCGCAACCGAGGAAGCCCGCCGCCGGAAGCGATTCAGAATACGCCGCGAACGTGAAGTGCGCGGCGAGCAATTCGCTCGCGAGGTTCGGCGCGTCAGGCGGAATGCTTTGAGCCGGGCAGCCGTCGCCGTTGCTGTTGGTGAGCCCCGCGAAGAGCGCGAAGTAATTGGGCTGGCTCGGATGCGTGACGCCGAAGGCCTGCGTGAAGAGCGCGCCGTTGCGCGCCACGGTCGTGAGATACGGCGCGCTTTCGCTGCCGACGACTTGGGCGAGCGTGCGATTTTCCTCGATCACGACGACCACATGCGCCGGACGGTGCGGCGTCGATTGTGCCGAGACAGCGCCGGCGAAGAAGACACACGCGAGCGCGAGAACGGCCGCGATCGGGCTTCGCGTCACCGTTCGCCTTCGAAGTAGTCGAGTTCCGGTTCGCTGCGCACGATCGTGCCGGTCTTTTCTACCAGCAGCTTGCGCGAATCGGGATAGTGGCAGACGTCGCCCGCATCGATATTGGCGAACATCAGCACCACGCACGACGTGTCGCCCTCATTGGAGATGCGGTGCGCGCCGCGCTCCCCGGTCGGGAACGCGATCACGTCGCCGGGACGCAGCACGAACGTGCCCTGCGGCGTGCGCAGCGTCGGGGTGCCGGACCAGACGACGAACGCCTCTTCTTCTTGCGTGTGCCAGTGATTGGGGCAATAGACTTCGCCCCGTTCGAGGACGCCGAGCGCGTATCCGAGCCGCGTTGCGCCGAGCAGCCGGCCGACTTCAGCCGCCGCGCCGGTGTAGGGCGCCGGCGCGTCGTCGCTCGCGAGCGTGAGTTCGTCGAGGTTGACGCGCCGCGTCAACACGCCGTTACGCGCGTCGAGCATGTCGAGCAACGCGTCCCACGCGCCGTTGAAAATCGGCATGCCGTCACCAACGAGCAGATGCCGCACGCCGAGCGCCAGCAGCTGCCGTGCGGAGAGCGCCGCGCGCGCCGGATCTTCGAGCTTTTCATCCGGCATCAGGCGCACGGCGCCGGCCGGTACGCCCCAGAACGCGTCGCCCGTAATTGCGCTGCGGCTCGCGCGATGGAAGAGCGCGAACTCGCCGGGCGTCTTGAAGCCGTCCAATCCGATCACGCGCCAGCCGAAGAGCGTCTCGCCGTGGGCGACGGTGCGCGTTACCGTAACGGCCATTTCGCTCGCGTCCGGCAGCGCGGCAATGACCGGCACGTTATATCGCTGCGCGAACAGCGCGGCGGACCGTTCGTGATCGCGGTTGGTGATCACGACGGCGTCCAAGCCACGCTCGTCGATGAAGGCGAGATCCTCCGCGTCGGGTTCGAGCGGATCGACCACCATGTTGCCGCCTTCGCCCGCGACAAACCACGCATTGAAGAACATCGCGCGGTCGGCTTGCCAGCGCGACCACGTCGCGACGCCCGGCAGAATCGTCGGCTGCATTACGGCGCGCTCGCAATGCCGTTCGCGGCATCGCGCTCGGCGGCCGCTGCGTCGCGCTGCGCCGATGCACCGTAGCCGCCGCCGCCGGCCGTTTGGACGACGAGCGTCTCGCCCGCGTTCACTTGCAGGGTCACTTTCGCCGGCAGCGTCCGCATCGTCGGTTCTCCCTTATCGTCCGCGGCAACGAGCGTATGCCGCGCCGTGGCACCGGCACTGCCGCCGGCGCTTCCATGGGGACGCACGGCGTGCCGCTCGCCCAAGAGCGAGATCGTCGCCGTTCCGGCCCGCACCTGCAGCGCGCGCACGAGCCCCGCACCGCCGCGGTAGCGGCCCGCGCCGGCCGTTGCATCAGCGAACTCGTAGCGCGTCACGCGCAGCGGAAACGTCCGCTCGAGCACTTCGATCGGCGTGTTGAGCGTGTTGGTCATATGCGCTTGGATCGCATCGACGCCGTCGGCTTCGGGACGCGCGCCCATGCCGCAGCCGTTGGTTTCGTAAAATGCCCAGGGCTCGCCGCGCTCGTCGATCCCACCCATCATCACGTTGTTCATCGAACCGCCGCTCTGCGCGGGAACGCGCTCCGGCGCGAGCATGCCGAGCGCCGCGAGCACGAGATCGGCGTTACGCATCGATGTCTCGACGTTGCCGGCCGAGACCGGCGCCGGCCGATGCGGGTTCAGCAGCGTGCCCTCGGGCACGTGCACCTCGATGGGCCGGAACACGCCGTCGTTCATCGGGATATCCGGCGCGAGCAACGCGCGAATCGCATAATAGACACCCGAAAGCGTGACGCCGTAAACGGCGTTGAGCGGCATCGGCAGTTGCGGCGAGGTACCGGTGTAGTCGAGCATCATCCGCTCGCCGCGCTTTTCGAGCCGCAGCTGCAGCACGATCGACGGTTCGCCGTTGGCGTCTTCCATTACATCGCTGAGGTTCACCACGCCGTCGGGAAACGCGCGCAGCGCGGCCCGCATGCGCAACTCCCCATCGTCGATCGCCTTGGCTACCGCATCCGCGACCGTGGCCGCGCCGTAGCGATCGACCAGTTCGCGCACCCGGCGTTCGCCCGTGACGTTGCCGGCGAGCTGCGCGCGCAAATCGCCGCTGCGCGTTTCCGGCGTGCGCGAGTTCGCGCGAAACAGCGCGACCGTATCCGGCACGACCGCATCGTCGCGCATCAACCGCATCGGCGGCATGATGAAGCCCTCGGCGAAGAGTTCGCGGGCGCTCGGCGGCATCGAGCCCGGAACCATGCCGCCGACGTCGGCGTGATGCGCTTTGTTGCACGCATAACCGAAGATCGCGCCGTCGACGAAGATCGGCCGGATGACGGTAACGTCGTTGAGGTGCGTGCCCGAGAGATACGGATCGTTGACGACCCACTGATCCCCCGGCCGCATCGCCTCGCCGGTGGTCGCGATACGCTCGAGCGTGCGCCGCAAACCCCAGGGCAGCGAGCCGAGATGCACGGGGATATGCTCCGCCTGCGCCACGAGCCGCAGCTTCGCGTCGAAGATCGCGCACGAATGATCGAGCCGCTCTTTGATGTTGGGCGAATACGCCGCGTTGCGCACCGCGATCCCCATCTCTTCGCTCGCATAGAGGAGTCCCGAGACGATGATCTCGGCAGTGATCGGGTCGAGGGTCCGGCTGCGCACGTCCATGACTGACCGGTTCCTACCGCGGCGCAGTTGCGGGCGCCTGGCGTCCGGTTAGAGCGGCGTCGCCAAAAGCGTCCGGACGGTCGAGTTGTCGAGGACGACGAGGCGGCTGAGCAAGCGCAGTCCGCCGTCTCCGCTCGCATAGCGGTCGCGATACTCGCCGAGCGCGTACGTTTCGACTTTCCCGAAATCGATCGGATCGGTCCGCATCTGAAAGACGACGAACGGCGTTACGGCGCTCACGGCACCGTCCTGGGCCACGTCGATCAGCGAGCGCGACACGATGTGCCGGTAGCGATGCGGACCGTAGAGGCTCGCTTTGCGAATCGCGAACACGCGATCGAGCATCATCGCGCGATTGCGGCACGACACGATCGCGATCTCATACCCGAGCTCGATGTTTTCGCGCGGGACGATCGCATACGTCCCGTCCTCGGTGAAATAGCCCGGCCATTCTTCTAGCCGGTCGTCGTCGATCGTCTGCGCGTAACGTGCGTTGAGTTGTTCGATGTCGGCGCAGAGCGCGGGACTCGGTGCGTCAGAAAGCATCGTCGAGATCCATCACGCCGCGGTAGTACGTCCAGAACGAGCGCAGCATACCCTCGCTCACCAAGTTGTCGTCGCTTGCGGCCGTGCGTCCGCCGAGGTCGATGTATGACGATCCGGCGTTCCCATCCGCGACGGCCTGCTGCACGAGTTCGGTCGCATACCCGTCTTCGAGCGAGATGTAACCGGCGGGGCCGACGAAATTTGCCTGCAGCATCCGCTTCGCGCGCAGATCGTCGTCGTCGTCGGCGTAACCGAAGTACGTGAAGATCAGCTCGTACGTCGACGGTCCCTTGGGGACGATCTGCCGCACCATCAGCGTATTTTGAATCTGCGCGATGAGCAAATTCGGAAAGATCTGCTGGATCGCGTTGGTCGCCGGGATCGGGAACTCATCGCGCGCTTCGAGGATCGCGGCATCGGCTAACTTCACACCCTGCTGGTACGTCCGCAGCCCGGCGTCTTTGTAGTCTTTCGTTTCCGCCGCTTCGCCGATCTTGAACGAGCGCAGAAACGAATGGCGACCGGTTGCGTCTTGGATGATGCCGCCGCCCATCGACGAGCGGTAGATGCCGAACGTCGTGTGAAAGAGATGCAGCAAACTCGCGTGATACGGGTCGCGCACGTTTTCCGCGTAGAGCTTCCAGTTCGCGCCCACTTCCTGGCGCGTGTACCCGAGCACGACGAGTTCTCGCCCGCCGAAGAGCCGGTCGATCCACGGCGTCATTTCGGGCCCGAGGTACTCAAGCAGCGGTTCGACCCCCGGATCGGCCGAGGCGAAGATCAGCCCACGGTATTCGCTCACCGCCAGTTTCTGCAACGAGCGTTCGGCCGTGTCGAACGTATCGTCGTAGCCGCCCTTGCCGTTGATGCCCTTGCGAAACGGCACGCCGATCAGATCGCCCGACGGTTCGTAGGTCCATTGGTGGTAGACGCATTGATGCGCCAGTTTGTTGCCGCGCATCTCGCGGCACACGAGCGCGCCCCGATGCGCGCAGCGGTTGACGAACGCGTGCAGTGCGCCGGCCTTGTCGCGGGTGACGACGATCGGCGTGTCGCCGAGGAACGTCGTCTTGAAATCACCCGGCTGCGGCAGTTCCGCCGCGAGCGCCACGAAATTCCAATGCGGGCCGGAGAAAATCTTCTCTTGTTCGCGCCGGTAGATTTCGGCGTCGGTGAACAGATGGTACGGAATTCGCGTCGCGACGGGAGTGAGCGTATCCATGCCGCTAGCATAGCGTCGGCCGTACCTCACGACACTAGCCAATTGTCCCAGCCGCACCCACCACGATCGTGGCCGTTAGGGGCGGTCGACGATGAGGTTGCCGGCCGGATCGGCGGTCGCGTTCCAGCCCGCGGGGATCCAACTCGTCGTGTCATACTGCTCGACAATCGCCGGACCCGCGAACGCGCTGCCGGCGGTGAGTTTCTCGCGGTCGTAGATCGCCGCATCGACGAACGTGCCGGCGTCCCATGCGCGGCGCGTGCCGATGCGAGCGGCACTCGCGTCGCGGCGCGTACCGTTGCCGCCGATCGCCGTGTGCGGTGCGGCGCCGGCAGAGCCGATCGCCGTCACGCGCACCGTTGCAAGCTCGACCCGTTCGTCGCGCGATGCATAGCCGTAGCGCCGCTCGTGACGCTGATGAAAGGCTTCCGCAATCGCGGCTTCGTCGCCGTCGAACGGAACGGTCAGATCGAACGACTGGCCGGTGTAGCGCACGTCGAGTTCCACCACCGTGCGAATCTTGTCTTCGGCAACGCCTTGGGCGCGCAGCGCGACGCGCGCTTCGCCGTCGAGGGCCGCTGCTGCGGCGCGCGCCGTTCCGAGCGTCGTCGCATCGAGCGGCGCCACGAGCGAACGCGAGAACGTCGCTCGCACGTCGGCCGCGAGTAACCCCAGCGCGCTGAACAAGCCGGGATAGCGCGGGATCACGACGCGGCGCATGCCGAGGTCGTCCGCGAGTGCGCAGGCGTGCATCGGGCCGCCGCCGCCGAACGCCATCAGCACGAAATCGCGCGGGTCGAGTCCGCGCTCGACCGACACGATGCGCAGCACCTTCGCCATTTCCGCATCGACCAGCGCCACAATTCCGGCCGCGGTGCGCTCGACGTCGCCGCCGAGCGGCGCCGCTACGCTCGCGACCGCCGCGTGCGAACGCGACGCGTCGATCGGAAACGTGCCGCCGACAAGCGCGACCGGATTGAGCCGCCCGAGCACGACGTTCGCATCGGTCACTGTCGGCTGCGTGCCCTTGCCGTAACACGCGGGTCCCGGATCGGCGCCGGCCGAGAGCGGGCCGACGCGCAGTACGCCCACCGTGTCGAGGCGCGCGATCGTGCCCCCCCCGGCGCTGACTTCAGCCAAATCGACGAACGGGAAGCGCACCGGATAACCGCTGCCCTTGGCGGCACGGCCGCTGTGCGTCGAACCCGCCGCCTCAAACTCGTACGCGATCTCCGGCTCGCCGCCGATGATCGTGCCGGCCTTGGCCGTTGTGCCGCCCATGTCGAACGACAGCACGTTGGCAATGCCGATGGCCGCGCCGACCGCGGCGGCGGCGATCACGCCGCTCGCCGGACCGCTCTCCACCAGCGTCGCCGGCCGTTCCGCCACGAACGCTAACGCCGCGGTTCCGCCGTTCGACTGCATCACGAAGACTGGCGCCGAAATGCCGAGCGCGCGCACGCCGGCGGCCAACCGCTCGAGATAGCCGCGCACGACCGGCAACAGCGCCGCATTGACCACCGCCGTCGAGAAGCGTTCGTACTCGCGCTCTTCGCGCACCAGCGCCGACGATGCGGTGACCGCGACGTCCGGCAGCGCCGCGCGCAAAGCGTCGACGACCGCGCGCTCGTGTGTATCGTTGATATAACTGTTGAGCAGCCCGACGGCCACACTGCCGATGCCCCGCTCGCGAATCGTCGCGACCGCATCGGTCACGGTTTGCGCATCGAGCGCGAGATGCACGCTGCCGTCGTAGTCGATCCGTTCGCGGACCGTCAGGCGATCCTCGCGCACGGCCAGCGGCGTGGGACGTTTGACGTGCAGATCGTAGACCGAACTGCGCGACTGCCGGCCGATTTCGAGCACGTCGCGAAAACCTTCGGTCGTCACGAACGCGACGCGCGGCAGATCGAGATGCACTTGCCCGAGCAGCGCGTTCGTCGCGATCGTGCTGGCATGGCTCAGCTGCACGATCGCGGCGGCGTCGACTTCGCGCAAGAGCGTGCGCAGCGCGTCGAGCAAGCCTTCTTCGGGCGCCTTCGGCGTCGTCGCCACTTTGAAGCGCACGATCGCTCCGCTCGCATCGGTCGCAACCAGATCCGTGAACGTCCCGCCGACGTCCACGCCCACGCGCCACGTCATAGACCGAGAAACGCCCGTTTGATCAAATCGCTCTCCGCGAGTTCGCGTGCGTCGCCGCTCGCAACGACCCGGCCGGTCTGCAGCACGAACGCCCACGTTGCCACGCGCAACGCTTCGCGCACGTTCTGCTCGACCAGCAGCACGGTGGTTCCGCGCGCGGCGATCTGCCGGATGCCGGCGTAAATTTCCGGGATCAGCTTCGGGGCGATCCCGAGCGAGGGCTCATCGAGCATCAAGAGTTTCGGTCCGCTCATCGTTCCGCGCGCAATCGCCAGCATCTGCTGCTCGCCGCCCGAAAGCGTGGATGCCCGCTGCTCCAAGCGCGCGCGCAGAATCGGAAACGCGGTAAACGCTTCGTCGAGCCGGCGCGCCCGAGCGTTACGATCGCGCTCGACGTACGCGCCGAGGAGCAAGTTGTCGCGCACGGTGGCGGAGGCGAACACGCGCCGGCCTTCGGGCACGTGCGCGATACCGCGGCGCACGATCTCGTGCGCGGGCAGCCGCGTGATGTCGCTGCCGTCGAAGTGAATCGTCCCGCGTTCGGGCCGCACGATCCCGCTGATCGCGCGCAACAGCGACGTCTTACCGGCCCCGTTCGCGCCGACCAGCGCCACGATCGCGCCGGCGGCAGCATCGAGCGTCACGCCTTGCAGCGCGCGCATGCCGTCGTAGGCGACGGCGATATCGTCAACGGCCAGCAAGGCCGCCGCGGCGGGGGCAGGCTGCATCAGGCCGCCGTGCCGAGGTACGCGTCGATCACGCCCGGATCGCGCACGGCGTCCGCGGCGGTGCCCGCGAAAATCGTCTTTCCTGCAGCAATGACGACGACGTGGTCGGCCACTGCCATCAGCACTTCCATCACGTGCTCGACCATCACGATCGTTACGCCGCTCGCGAGGATGCGGCGGAGCAGCGCGACCGCGTCCTGCGCTTCGCTCGGGGTGAGCCCGGCCATCACTTCGTCGAGCAGCAGCAGCTGGGGATCCGTTGCGAGCGCCCGCGCTACCTCGAGCCGCTTCTTGTCGGCGATCGTCAGCGCGTGGCCGGGCACATTTGCGCGGTGCGCGAGACCGACAAGTTCGAGCACCTCGTCGGCTTTGCGTTCGGCGGCAGCGACGCGGTGGTGGTGCAGCAACGCGCCCACCGTCGTTGCCTCGCGCACGGTCATGTCGCCGAAGGGCTGCACGACCTGGTAGGTCCGCGCGATGCCGAGGCCGGCCACGCGGTGGTAGGGCAGCCCGTCGATGCGGCGCCCGCGCCAGAGAACGCTGCCCGCGCTCGGTTTGAGCGCGCCGCTAATGCACCCGAAGGCCGTTGATTTTCCGGCGCCGTTCGGGCCGATGAGGCCCGTCAGGCGTCCCTGGGCGGCATCGAGGTCGATTCCGTCCAGCGCGCGGAGCGCGCCGAACTGCTTGGCCAGGCCGCGCACTTCTAAGAGCGCACTCACGCCAAGCTCGTTCCGTTGTCCGGCCGGGCTTTCCTTATCCCGGCGTAACCCGGGTTAGTTCCAGTGCAACTCGCGAGCGATCTGCTTTCGTTCCCATTCATCCGAGAAGGCAACGTCGCCGGTCGGCTCTTCGATGTGCGTGAAATGGCGTTCGTACCATCCGATAACGCTCGCCACGAGCGCATCCATTGCGTCGTGCGAGAGTTTTGTTTTCTGTTCCATAGGTTGATTATACACCACGTAACGAGATACGTCAGTCGCATTTGTCTGAGATGCTACTTTTACGTAAATGGTACGTAACCGGAGAAAACCGCTAGCAGCAGGCTGCAATGTTGAAAGTTTCGCCCAGCAGCAACCGCGGCGGGTTTAACTTCCAACGAGCTCGCGCAGCGCGTGCTGGAAGATCTTCGGCGCTTTGCCTTGGAAAAGCACCGACTCGTTGCCGCCGACCTGCTTGCGCAGCTCGATGAGTTCGTCGCGCAGCGCGGCGGCTTTTTCGAACTCGAGGTTCGCTGCCGCTTCGCGCATCTTGCGTTCGATGTCGTTGGACATCGCCATCGCGACCTCGCGCGGCAGCTTCTCGCCCTTGAGCCCGGTGGCCGCAACGGTGCTCGCGCTCACGAGTGCGAGAATATCGCGCACTTCCTTGCGGATCGACTTCGGCTCGATGCCGTGCTCGAGGTTGTAGGCCACCTGCCGTTCGCGCCGGCGCTTGGTTTCGCCGAGCGCGCGCGCCATCGATTCGGTGACGACGTCGGCGTACATGATCACTTTGCCCTCGACGTTGCGCGCCGCGCGGCCGATCGTTTGGATCAAGGCGGTGCCGCTACGCAGATAGCCTTCCTTATCGGCATCGAGGATTCCGACGAGCGAGACTTCCGGCAGATCGAGCCCTTCGCGCAACAGATTGATGCCGACGAGCACGTCGAACTCGCCCTTGCGCAGATCGCGCAGGATCGCGATCCGCTCGAGCGTCTCGACTTCGCTGTGCAAGTAGCGCACGCGGATGCCGTTCTCTACTAAATAGTCGGTGAGGTCCTCAGCCATCTTTTTGGTGAGGGTCGTCACCAGCACGCGCTCGTCTTTTTCGGTGCGCTTGCGAATCTCGTCCATCAGGTCGTCGACTTGATGGCGCGTCGGACGCACCTCGACTTCCGGATCGACCAGGCCCGTCGGACGGATCACCATCTCGACAACGTGCGTCGATTTGGACATCTCGTACGTCGACGGCGTCGCCGACACGTAGATCACCTGATTGATGTGCGCTTGAAATTCATCCGCGGTGAGCGGGCGGTTATCGAGCGCCGACGGCAGCCGGAAACCGTGTTCTACCAACGATAATTTGCGCGAGCGGTCGCCGCCGTACATGCCGCCGACCTGCGGAATCGACACGTGCGACTCATCGACGAACAGCAGCCAATCTTTGGGAAAGAAGTCGAGCAGGCAGAACGGGGTCGAGCCTGCCTCGCGGCCCGAGAGGTGGCGCGAGTAGTTCTCGACGCCGTTGCAGTAGCCCACTTCCCGCAGCATGTCGAGGTCGTAGCGCGTGCGCTGTTCGAGCCGCTGCGCTTCGAGCAACTTGCCGGAATCTTTGAAGAACTTCAACCGGTCGACGAGTTCTTCTTCGATCGCGTCGATCGCGCGGTGAAGCTTTTCCTCGGGCGTAATGTAGTGCTTCGCCGGGAAGATTTTCAGTTCGTCGACCGACTCGACGTACTCGCCGGTCATGTTGTTGACGACGTTGATCGCCTCGATCTCATCGCCGAAAAACTCGATGCGGTGGACGAG
>PLRU01000011.1 GCA_003164045.1 Candidatus Lustribacter telmatis | reverse complement strand
TCTCGTTCGTGAACTATCTCGAAGAACTGCCGTTCTTCCGCGACGAAGTGCTGCCGCGGCTCGTCGCCGCCGGCGTACGCGCGGACATCGAGGAGAACTGATGCGACGATTGTTCGCGGCGCTCTGCGCGGCGCTGCTGCTGGCAAGCCTGACCCCGGCTTTCGCCGCCGACGAGACGCCGTTCGAGATCAACGTGATCCTCTCGCTGACCGGCCCCGGCGCTTTTCTCGGGACGGCCGAAGCAAAGACGCTCGGCGCCGTCGAGCGGCTCGTGAACCGCACCGGCGGCATTCAGGGTCACCCGGTACGATTCGCCATCACCGACGATCAATCGAGCCCGCAAATCGCCGTCCAACTCGCAAGCGAGCTCAAAACGAAGGACGTCGCCGTCATCATGGGGCCGTCGTACAGCGCCACGTGCTACGCCGTACTCCCGCTCGTAAAAACCGGCCCCGTGCAGTACTGCTACACGCCGTCGGTGCACACGACCGCGCCCAGCTTCACGTTCTCCGCCAGCGTTTCGACGAAGGACCTCGCGTTCGCCGGCATCCGCTGGCTGCGGCTGCGCGGCCTGACCAAACTTGCGCTGCTCGTGACCACCGACGCGACCGGACAAGACGGCGAGAACGTGATTCGCGAAGACCTTGCGGCGCCCGAGAACCGTTCGGTGGAACTCGTGGCGACCGAGCACTTCACGCCCGGCGATATCAGTATCGCGGCACAAATATCGCGCATCAAAGCCTCCGGTGCGCAAGCCGTGATCGCCTGGGTCACCGGCACGCCGTTCGGGACCGTGCTCAAGAGCGCGAGCGACAACGCGCTCAACCTCCCGCTCATGACGAACGCCGGCAATCTCAGCAACGTGCAGATGCTGCAGTACGGCAGCTTCTTACCGAAGGATCTCTCGTTCACCGGCTTCCGCTATCAGGCATACAAAGTTGCCGGCGCCGGCCCCGTGCGCGATGCGGGACGTCAGTTCGTCTCGGCGATGGCGGCCGTCGGCGTGCCCAATCCCGACGGCACCGGACAACAGGCGTGGGACGCAACGCTCATCGTCGTCGACGCACTGCGTAAACTCGGAATCAACGCCACCGCCGAGCAGTTGCGCGCCGAGATCGCCGGAATGCACGGCTATGCCGGCATCAACGGCATCATGGATTTCCGCGACGGTCAGCAGCGCGGGCTGCAAGAGAATGCGGCCGTCATCGTGCGCTGGAATCCGGCGAAGCAGAACTGGATACCGGTGAGCAAGCCCGGCGGCGGACTGCTCTAGCGCTATTCCGGCGGCGTGCGTCCCATCGGCATGCGCCGGAACTCGGCCGTCTGGATCGCTTTGCCGACTTTCCCTTTGCCGGAGGGCACGGACGACGTCGCCTTCTTCACGATGCGACGCTCGACGAGATTGCGGCGCATCATGTCCTTGAGCCGCGCCAACACGGTGAACTGCTTTGCGTTCAAGCGCGCGGCGATCACGTCGGCGCTCTGCCAATCATCGGTGAGCATTTTGCGCAGCCGGTCATCCCAGCTCGTCTCCTCGCTCATGCGTCGCTCCGCGCGTGACCGTGCGTATGCGTGTGTTCGCGGATCGACGTATACGCGCCCGAATCGAGCACGGTTGCGGGATCGCCGTCGGCGAGAATCCGGTGATCGACGACGATCAGCCGATCGAACCAGTCGACCGCGCGATCGAGGTCATGCGTCGTCATCAGCACCGGCATCCCGGCGGCCACTAAATCGCGCACGATGTGCAGCAACGCTTCTTCGGTCGCCGCATCCACACCAGTAGTGGGTTCGTCAAGCAGCAGCAGTTCCGGCGCTTGCGCGATCGCNNATGGCATCATCGACCGCGCGCTTATCGCTAGCCTTGAACGCCGCGAACGGCCCGAGGCGCGGATAGCGCCCCATCGACACGACGTCGCGCACGCTGACTGGAAAGCTGAAGTCCACTTCCTCGATCTGCGGCACGTAGCCGATCGAACCGGGGCGCAGCTGATCGGGCGCATCGCCGAAGACGCGCACGCTGCCGGCGTCGGGCCGGATCAGCCCCGCGACCGTCTTAAGCAGCGTCGACTTCCCAGACCCGTTCGGGCCCACGATCCCAAGCGCGGTTCCCCGCTCGACGGTGAGCGAGACCCCATCCAAGGCAAGCACGCGGTCGTACCGCACGACGACGTTCTGGACGTCGACCGCAACGTGCGCCACCGGGGCCACCGCCGCTTCAGCCTTCATGCCGGTTGGTATCGGCGCGCCGCACCGCAGTTCCCACCGTCGCCAGGGAGGTACCGCGTGAACCGCCCCCGGATGAACGGGACGGCACCCGGATGCGACCCCAGCCTTTGACAGGGCCGAACCGCTCCCGTATAATCGCCGTCGGCCCGTGNNTCGAGTCTCCTCACCTCCACCACGATTCATCTGAGACGACGGCTAACGCCCGTCGTTTCTGCGTTGATGGGTCGCCGATAGCGGAGACCTGGAAAAGCGGGTAGGTGCCCTACGTGGCCCAATGACGACGAGGCATCGTTCGCTAGCGCGCGCTCTCCAGGCAGCCTCACTCGGGGTGTGCCTCGCGTTCTATGTCGTAATTGCGGACGCCGGCACCGGGGCTCTGACGACCACGCGGTCGACAAGCTATTACAATTTGCTCACGGACGCGTTTCTTCATGGGCAAACGAGCCTACTCGTGAAGCCGCGCGCGGAGCTGCTGGCGTTACGCGACCCCTACGATCCGAGGGCGAACAGCGCGTACCGTATGCACGACGCGCTCCTCTACAAAGGCAACTACTACCTGTACTGGGGGCTGAGCCCGGTCTTCCTTGCGTACTTGCCGGTCCGCGTGCTTACCGGCCGCTATTTGACCGATGCAACGGCTTGCATCATCTTTGCGTTGCTCGGTCTCCTGACGTATGCTTCGCTCCTCATCGCAATTCGTAGAGATTATTTGCCCACGTCCAGCCGCTGGACGACGATCCCGTTGATCTTCTTCCTCGCATTTGGAACGATGATGCCGTTCGTCTTGCGTCGGCACCTCGTCTATGAAGTCGCGATCACGTGCGCATACTTTCTGAGTGCGGTTTTCTTACTGGCGATCTATCGGGGCGCGTACCGCGGCGCGCTACACCGCGGATGGATCTTCGCATCCGGCGTGGCACTCGGGCTCGTCTTCCTGAGCCGGCCGAATGTCACCATCTGCATTGTAACGGCAGTTGTCGCTTGCTTCTTGTATGCCCGGCGAGGTCGTCGGGGCGGCATACCGCCGTGGCAATTGCTGGGGCTTGCCTTCGGTCCACTCGTTCTGTGCGTCGCTGCGCAGGGGTTGTATAATTGGCTGCGATTCGGCTCCCCGACGGAATACGGCCTGCGCTACCAACTCACGATGATCTACATGCCAGGCTACCAGTTTTTTTCCGGGCCTCGCGGGCTCTCTTCGGCGCTCTATATCTTCTTCAACCTCCCGATCTTCTCAACGCACGTTCCCTTCGTCACGGCGACATCCGACGGACTCATCGGCCCGCTGCGCCAGGCTGCCGCAGCATTGCAGCCATACGCACCGGATTTTCACGTCGAGCCGTTCATTGGGATTCTCGTCGCCGTACCCTTACTCTGGACGATCCTCATGGCGCCGTTCGTCCATTCGCGCGAACCACAAGCGCGTCTGAGTTGGTTTTTCAAATCCATCCTGGTCGCCGCCGCGATCCAGATCGCGTTCATCTGCATCGCGCTTGCTCCGATCACGCGCTACGAAATCGATTTCATGCCGATGCTGCTCTTAGCCGTGGCGATCCTGATTTTGCGGATCGATCAGGAGCAGAAGACCAAACGGTCGAGCGTGTATTTGCGAACGGGCTTGAGCGTGCTCGTGCTCTACACCGTTTGCATTTCGGCGACCATGAGCCTGACCGACTTCGTGGATGAAGGGCCGCACGTTAGCAAGATCAACGAACCGATCACCGAGCGCAGGGGGTACCAGGCCATGAGTTCGAGTCTCCTCACGTCCACAGCGACAAAAGTCCGAACCTCCGGCTCTGAGAACGTGCATTCTTGCGAACGCTTACTTGTTGGCGGCAACGTAAGGATTTACGTGCGAAACGTTAGCACGAGAGACACACTCGAGGGTGCAAAATCGGAGGCGCATCGAGTCGCTTTCCGGTAGCCATTGAGTGCGGCCGGACACGCGTTGTGCGGCCGATGCCACGCTCTCGCACGTTGGGGATTATGCTCGCCGCTCGCTCTCTCGATTCCACCAGTGACGCAACGCCGTCGGAAATCATGCGGCGTCTGCACGCCGGCGACGGACCGCGCATCGTCCAGCGGCCCCGGCAAACGCTGGATCGGCTGATTGCAGAGCAAGCAGAAAAGTCGCCGGATGCTATCGCCGTCATCGATGGCGGCCTCGAGACTTCGTATCGCGCGTTGGTCGAACGCGCCGCCCAACTTCGCTCGGTCTTACGTAAACGCGGCGTCGGTCGCGGCACGCGCGTCGGCGTCTGCGCCGATGCCTCGGTCGAACTATTCGTCGCGATGCTCGCCATATGGGCAATCGGCGCAACGTACGTGGCACTCGACCCGACGTTGCCGAAGGCACGCATCGCCCACATCGCGGGCGACGCCGCCGTCGCGCTGATCCTCGTAACGGGCGCCACCCTCGAAGCGGTCGATCCATCCGTCGCGCTCGTCATCGATCGCGACGAGCCTGTCGCGCATGAGCCTTTCGCCTCCGATGCGCGCCTCGACGACGTCGCCTACATCGTGTACACCTCCGGATCGACCGGCGTGCCGAAAGGCGTGGCCGTCCGCCACGACGGCCTCACGAATGCAATCTTGGCCACGGTGAAGATGTGTTCGCTCGACGCGCGCGACCGTCAGTTGTGCCGCGCATCGACCGCCTTCGACGCCTCGCTCCTCGAGATTCTTGCTCCGCTCGCTGTCGGCGCCGCCGTCGTCATCGCGCCGCGCATCGCGTGGGGCGATCCGCGCGCGTTCATCGCGCTCATGGTTGAGCATGCGATCACGTCGATCGTGCTCGGCGCGAGCTTTCTCGCCGTTCTGCTCGACGAGCGCACATTCTCCACATGCACGTCGTTGCGCGTCGTTATCTGCGGCGGCGAGGCTCTCTCGATCGGCCTGTGCCGGCGCTTCTTCGCGCAGAGCACCGCCGCGCTCTACAACGGATACGGCCCAAGCGAAGCGACGATCCTCGTCACCCTGCATCGCTGCCGCCCCGCGGATGCCGCGTCCGGCGAAGAAACCGCACCGCTCGGGCGCGCGCTCGCAAACACCCAGGTTTCGGTACGCGATACCGACCTCATACCCGTCCTTCCGGGCACCATCGGCGAGATCGTCATCGGCGGCGTGCAGCTTGCGAACGGTTACCTCAACCGGCCCGATGAAACCGCAACGCGCTTTGTTGCCGATCCGCTGCGGCCGAACGAACGTCTGTATCGAACGGGCGACCTCGCGCGGCTCGGCGATGACGGATCGATCGTCTTTATCGGGCGCAACGACCGTCAGGTAAAGATCCGGGGACAGCGCGTCGAGCCGGGCGAGATTGCTGCGGCAATCGAACGGCTCGACGGCGTGCGCAAAGCCGCCGTCCTGGCCCGGCGCCGAAACGCAAACGGAACGGACGAGTCGCTCGTGCTCGTCGCATACGTTGCGCTACGCACCGGCGCGTCACTCGAGCCGGCGGCGCTGCGCCGGACGCTGCGCGAGCAACTGCCGCCAGCGATGGTCCCCGCGGAGATCATCCTCGTCGACACGTTCCCGCTCACGCTCACGGGCAAGATCGATGAGGCGGCGCTGAGCCGCAGCGACGACGTGTCAGCACGGCATGTCCCGCGCCCGGCTGCGGCGCCCGACGCTTCCACGCTCCGCCATATCCTGCACGAACAGCTTCGCGCGATTTGGGAAGAGCTGCTCGACCTCGACGGCATTCGCGACGATGACGACTTCTACGACTTGGGCGGTGATTCGATGCTCGCCGTCACCCTGATGATGCGCTTGGAAGAAACGTTTGGTCATCACCCGTCATTTGCGGACTTCTTCGAAACGATGACGATCGCCGGTTTGGGCAAACTGATCTCGACCGGCACGGAAACGAACGAACGCGACGCGGTGACGTTCAACGAAGCCGGTTCGCTTCCGCCGCTCGTCTATTTGCACGGCGATTTCGGCGGCGGCATGTATGCGCGGTCGCTGGCCGCGATGCTCGGCGACGATCAGCCCATGCTCGTCATCCCGCCGCACGGTATGCCCGGGCGTCCTCCGGCGACCGACGTCGAAACAATGGCCGCGGATGTCGCGGCGACCATCACGAAATTTTATCCCTCCGGTCCGCTGCGCGTCGCCGGCTTCAGCGCCGCCGGCTACGTCGCTTACGAAACCGCGCGCCAGCTAAAGAATTCCGGTCGCGTCGTCCTCGACGTCGTGGTGATCGGAATGGGCGCCGAGAACGTCGCCTTCCGCGGATTCGACACCGTCCTTCGACGGCTCGGGCTCCCGCGCTCGTTCCGCAACGCCGCGCTCCGCCAGACGATGCGCGTCACCCGCTTAGGGCGATCGTGGTTCTCGGCTCCCCGAACGCGCGAGGCGCCGTCAGGGCCGAGCGTTCGGCAGACGATCGAAGGCAGCGACGCCTTTGGCCGCTACGTCGGCGCGCACCGGTTCTACATTCCGCGCTCCTACGCCGGACGCGTGACGCTGTTGTGGCCGAAGGAGCAAACCGCCGAGCGCGACGTGCGGCTCGATTGGTCGCGTGTTGCCCCTCGGACGAAGCTGGTCTCGGTTCCCGGTACGCATCACGCGTCCGTGTCGCGCCACCTCGCCGAAATCGCCGACGCGATGCGGCGGCGTTTTTTGCCTCACTCGTCGTCGTACTCGTCGTGGCGGCGCCACCAGAAGCCGGTTTCGTTGCGACCGAGTGGGGCGCGATCGAGCCACTGATACATGCCCCAGATGCCATCCACGCCGCGCTCGTACGCCGAATAGGTGTGGTAGACGACGCCGTCCTCGAGCACGAACGCACTCACGCCCGGCGTTTCTCGTCTGAACGTCGCCCAATCCGTTCCAACGACTGACGCGATGTCGGTGGCCCAACTCTCGCCGGCATTCTTCAGTATCGACTGCGTGTCCATCGCGCGGAAGTTGTACTCGACGTCTCCCGACTGCTGCTGCTCCTTCGTGTGCCCCGCGCCGAAATCGTAGTTGAAGTCGCCTTCGAACGACGACGCCCACGGGAAGCTCCAGCCCATCCGCTGCTTGTACGCCTGCAGTTTCGCGAGCGGAGCACGCGACACCGCGCAGAGCGTGACGTCGTGATTCGCGAGGTGGATCACGGAGGCATCGAAGCCGTCGGCAATCGACGAGCACGACGGACATCCCGCCACATAATCGGGCCCGAACATGAAGTGATAGACGAGCAGCTGCGAGCGTCCCTGGAAGAGATCGGCGAGCGACGCTGGGCCGCCGCCGGTCGCAAAGCGATAGTCTTTGTCGACGCGAACCCAGGGCAGCTTCTGTCGCCACTGCGCGAGTTCGTCGCCGCGCCGCGTGTGCGCTTTCTCGGCTTCGAGTAACTCCAGTCGAGCTGCAAGCCACTCCTCACGGGTCCCGGTCTTGTGATCGATCATGTGCTTTTCTCTTTTCTCGATTGTGCAAAAGGTTCGTGGAATTCGCGCTACCGATGACCGCTCACATCGGCATCGCCGGCATGAGCCCGGGAACGGACGCGGGCGCGATGACGATCAGGATTCCAAGGCCGACGATCGCGAGCGCCAGCGGCACATCGACGGCGGCCTTTGCGGGCAAGAGTTTCTGGGCGAGGACGACGACGGTGATCGCGGCCATCCACGTGATGCTCATGACGCCAAGCGCCACCAGCATCAACATGAGTCCGATGCTCGAACCGATACAGCAGAGCCCGAACTCGAGTCCGGAGCGGACGCTCTCACGGCAACGCCGGCGAAAGTACCCCTTGAGCGGAGTGAACTCGTAAACACCGGCTGCGATGACAACCGCGCCCGCGGCAAGAGACTCGTGCGGCCGGTAGAGCGCGTAGACGGCGACTCCGACGAATGCCCAGACACCGAGGTATGTCCCGACGAAGAGCGGCACGGCGCGGAGGCGACCGTGTCGCAAGACGGCCGGAATCGCGGACGGCAGCATCATCGCCGCCATCATTACCGCCCATAGCACGACAAAGAACGCGAACGAGCCGAGCGGGGTCGCGACGCCCATATCCATCCCACTCATCTGGCGGACCGCGACGACCCAGGCTGCCGCAGCGAGCCCGAGTACGATCAGCGCGGCCGTGATCCGATTATTACCCATGGTGCCCTCCCAATACGCAATCATATAGTTGCATATCAGAAACAAAAGCGCAACCCCATAGTTGCGTATTTTTTAGGGCGAGTGGTCGGTAATGATCCCCCAACCGGCTTGCCGGCGGGACTACGGTTTCGCCGGGCGCGGAAACGTATAATACAAACCGAAATACCCGATGGCGTGACTCTGACCGCTTACGCTATGGCCCAGACTGAACAGAATGCTGAATTGGTCCGATGGATTGATGTAGCCGCCTACGTTGTAGAACGTCGTCGCCGTCGTACCAATTGCCGGCCTGCCCTGCGTGTACACTTCGGCACCTAACGTCAGACCGGACCCGAGCGCACGCTGCACCAGCAAACCGCCGAAACCGTAATTGTATTGCCCCGGCGCCCCGTTGAGTGCGGCGCCTCCGCCGGCATCGACCGTCCATTTGCCGTTGTCATAGCTCTTCTGCAGCCAGATCGGAAGGCGGTACCACGTCTCGCCATTCCCGAGACCGCGGGCCGCATTCCCGGTCGCCGTTTCCGCCATCGGGAAGAAGCCGATTTGCGGTCGAGCGCCTGACTCCTGAACGAATCGGTACTTCACGCCGATCTCGGTATCGCCGTATCCATTGGCACCGGGCATTCCCGGCGCGGTCACGTTCTCGAGCGGGGCGACGACGTGAAATTGAAGATCCTTTAGGAAGCCCCAATTGAACTCGACCGCCGGCCCCGTTACGGTCGAACCGGTCGCGGGGGCGTTGTCCCACTGCGTGAACACGTACGTCTCGTAATGGCCGAGATCGACCGGCTCGGGATCGTCCGTAAGAAACGGCGGACCGGCGCTCCCGGCCTGCGGGAACGCAACGGCCATGATGGCTACGGCGACGGCAGCCAGACCCCGTGCGAGCCGCGAGCAAACAATCATTATATGAGCGCGTACCCGACAAACGGATCCGGCAAAACTCTAGCGGGGAGCGACGGGGACGCGGTGTATCTTCATCGCGATCGCTACGGCCGTATAGTAACCGATGAGCGCAACGAGGTCGGCGAGGCCTTCGCGGCCGAGCGCTGCGACGGCTTCGTCGAAGATTTGGTCGGAGGCCGGTTCGGCATCGTCGGACGTGCGCGCGATATCGTAGACGGCACGTTCGCGTGCGGTTGCGAGTTCCGGGACGCGGCCCTCGCGCATCGCGTCGACGACCGCCTGCGGGTGTCCGAATTTTTGCAAGTTGCGCAAATGCGCGTCATACACGAACGGGCTCGAGAGGCGGCGCGCGACGATGACGACGGCGATCTCCAACTCGCGCTCCGTCAGCGACGAACTCGTGCTGAGGAACGTGCCGAGACCCTCCATGCGTTCTGCGAGCTTCGGGCTGTGCAGCCAGATCAAGAACGGTTTGGGTAAGAAGCCGCGCCCGCGCTGCACGGCCTCGAGTACGGCCAATTGCTCCGGCGTGAGTTTGTCGGGAGCGATCTCCGAAATGCGCGAACCACCTTGGGTCATGGGCTTCCCTTCTTCACGCGAGCAGCGCCGCGTCGAGATGGAGTGAGACGACCCAATTCGGGACGTCGACCACTTCACTGATTTTCAAGTCACCGGCGACGCTCGCCAACAGGTAGGCGTCGACCTCGGACAGACTGGTGCGGTGCACGATCTCCGCGATCATCGCGCTCGCTGCGTCGCGCGCGGCTTGCATCAGATCCGGGCCGATGCCGGTCGTTGCGAGCGAGCGGCCCGTTCGCTGCGAGCGCGGATCGGTGAGCAGCATCGGAGCCGCTAGCTGCCGCTCGCGTTCGAGCGAGATGCGGAGCGTTGCGACGGCGCTCGTTTCGATCGCGGTACCGCAGACCTCGCCGTCACCCTGCGCCGCGTGCCCGTCGCCGAGCGAGAGGAGCGCGCCCTCAACCGCGACGGGAAGATAGAGTGTCGCGCCTGCGCCGACGTGACGGATGTCCATGTTGCCGCCGTAGCGCGTCGGCGGAATAACGGAAAACGCGCCAACTTCGGCCGGGGCGACGCCGATCGTACCGATCATCGGCACGCTGGCGAGCCGCATCCCGGTGAAGAGTTCGACATATCCGTTCGCGATGCGCGACGTGCGCAGCGCCGGTTCGGTGAAACGGTCGGCGAGCAAACCGAAGCCGGGGATGTTGGCGGTCCAGCCCCACGTGTCGACGTCGAGTTCAAGAATCTCCACCACCAGTGCGTCGCCGGGTTTTGCGCCTTCGACGAAAATCGGTCCCGTGACGGGATTGATTTTCCCGAAGTCGAGCATGGCGAGATCGGCTGCCACAGAGTCGGCGAAGAGTTGTCCGCCGGATGCGTTCTGCATCTCAACCGACACGGTTTCACCCGGCACAATTCGCAGAATCGGCGCGATGGAGCGGTCCCACACGCCGTGGGTCTGCGTCCGCTTCAGGGAATGCATGCTCGCCCGGGGTTAGCCGTTACCGGACGATGGTCATGCCGGCGGCGGCACGTGGTACCACGCCGTGATGATGTACTTCGTCCCCGCGGTCACCGGCTCGGCCCGATGGAGGAGCACAGGTGAAAACATCACGACATCGCCGGTGCGCGGCAAGACCGTGATGTCCGGGTCCGCAAACACCGTCGCGCCGCCGGTAAAATCATCATTCAGGTAACACACGAGCGAGAGGGCGCGCGGCGTTTTGCCAAGTGCCGGCGTGTCGCGATGATCGACGTAGAGGCCGCCCGGATGGTAGCGCACGATCTGGATCTCCGCGAGTACCGTTTTTGGCGCGAGCATCGACGCGACGTCGCGCGTCACCGCAAACAACCGGTCGCGGCACGAAGCGATGAGCGAAGGATCTGCCGCTTCGTAAAGCAGCGCCGCATCGCGCACCGACCGGTCGACATCGAGGTTTGCATTGATGCCGGCACGCTGCCAGCCGATCGACGCCGCGGCAGCGGCGATAACCTCCCTTGCCTCAGCCGGCTCGAAGGCGCGCGACACATAGATGCCGCGCGCTATTTCAACTGCAGACACGCAAGCCGTCAGCCTTTCTGCTTGCCTTCCTTCATGTTGTTGTTGTTCAAAATGTAGATGCGATCGGCGTGCCGCTGGCCGAGGAATTTTTGATCGTAGTAGACTTTCACGTATTGGCCTTCATGCAATGAAGCCATTTGGGCCGTGGTCCTGCCGTCGCCGGAAAAGATCTGCTTGAAATGCGGCACGAGCAAAAAACTCAGCGACTGGTGCGTTTTCGGATTGATCACTTTGATATTGTTGCTCGACACGTGCGAAACTTCACCATCGAAGTGCGCCGAACCAACGGTGTCCGCACTCGCTTGGCCGGGAACGAGGCTGCCTACGGCAATCGCCGCGGCCAGCACAAGGAGTTTCTTCATGCGAGCGTCTTCCGCGCGGGCGGCTGGGTTCATGCCTGATCGCTCGCCACGAGCGATCGGATGATCTCGGGAAACCGCTCACGGGCGGCAAGGTCAGAGCGCCTGCCGCCCTCAAGACCGCGAACGATGAAGTATCGTGCGCTGGGCCGGACGGGCCTAGAAATTTCGGAGATCGGATTCGGCTGCGGGACGTCGGCCGGCCTCATGGTCAGCGGGCCGGCGGAAGAGCGCCGCGCGGCGATCGACCGCGCGCTCGAACGCGGCATTACGCTCTTCGATACGGCACCCGTGTACGGCGACACGCTCTCGGAGGAGCACCTCGGTCAGGCCTTGAGCGAACTTGGCGCCACGCCGATCATCGCGACGAAGGTGGCGCTCGAGACACCGGATTACGACGATCTTGCCGGCGGCGTGGTGCGTTCGATCGAGGGCAGCCTCGAGCGACTGCGCGTCGAAGTGCTGCCGATCGTGCACATGCACAACCGCGTCGGGCTCGAGCGCATGGGCAAGTCGCCGTACGGCAGCGGTGCGTTGCTCACGCTCGACGACGTGCTTGGGAAGAACGGAGTCCTGGAAGGCTTCGAGCGCGCGCAAAAGCGCGGACTCGTGCGGTTCATCGGCTGTACCGCGTTCGGCGGCGACAACGCGTCGATCGAAGCGCTGATCGACAGCGGCAAGTTCGACTCGATCATCCTCAACTACAGCATCCTCAACCAGTCGGCGTTCATCGACGGTCCCACGCTCAACCCGCTCTTTACGTACGGCCGTGTCGGCGCGCGGGCGGCCGCACGCGGTATGGGCATCGTCGCGCTACGCATTCTCGAGGCGGGTGCGCTCGCGACGGGCTTCGATCGCCACCCGCTCGCAGCAAACCCCGGAGCGCCCGATTACGCGAAGTACATCGAACAAGCGCAGACATTACGGTTTCTCGCGGAAGACGGCGATCCGACGCTCGTCGCTGCGGCGATTCGCTTCGGTCTCTCGAACCCTGACGTATCGACGGTGCTCGTCGGCATCTCCGATGTATCCCACGTCGATGCCGCCGCCGACGCCGAGTCGCGTGGACCGCTTAGTGCCGAGCAACTCCGCCGCGTCGAAGCCTTGCGCGCCGCCGGTTTCGTTTAGCCGCGGTACACGCCGAGCTGCTTCACCGCAGCTTGCGCGAACGACGGATCGTACACGTCGTCAACCGTGGCGTTGCCTTCGATCAAGCCTTGCGAACGATAGAAGGCAAGGTCCGTCTTGAGACTCGCCTCGTTGACCTTGCCGTTCGGATCGTTGACCTGCGGCACCGCCGCCGCGTACACGGCGCGATCTTTCAGGGCCGTGTACTTCACCAGAATGTCGAGCACGGCCGGTGCATTCTTCCCGGCGAAGTGGCCGTCTTTGAGCGCGCCGTTGTAAAAGCGCACGGCCCGCAGGTATGCCACCATGAAGCGCACGCCGACGTCGCGGCGCTGTTTGACGAACGGTCCGCCGTAGAGCACCGCGGCGACGTTTTGGTTCGGATAGTAAACGTCCGTTCCGGCAACGCGCACGGCTGCGCCCGTAGCAACCGCGAGCGCCACCGACGGCTCCGCCGTGAGGCTCGCATCGATCGAACCGTTCTGGAACGCGAGCACGTGCTGCGGAAAACCCATGTAGACGTGCTGCACGTCGGCGTACGTGAGGCCGTCTTTGCGCATCATGATATCGAGCACGGGATTCGTCGTGATCCCCTGTGCGGATTCCGCGACCTTCAAGCCCTTGAGATCGCGCGGCGACTTGTACTTGCCGCTCTTCATCAGATCGCTGCGCACCAGAAACGCCGTGAAGCCGTAGCCCTTCGGCGCGGAACCCTTGTCGGCAACGATGTGGACTTCGACGTTGCGCGCGACGGCGTTGTACAGTCCGGCCGAGGCCGAGCCCGCCGCGACGTCGAGTTGTCCGGCGCCCAGCGGCGCGACCATGCGCGCACCCGAATCGAACGCCGTCAGTTTCACATCGAGGCCGGCCTCGCGAAAATAGCCGTTCTCCGTGCCGATAAAGAACGGTACGTCGCTGAGGCTGTTCGCGATGCCCACCGTCACCGTATCGTCGGCGCGCACCGCCGTCGGCAGCCCCGGCGCGATGAACGCCGCTGCGGTCGCGGCAAGAACGGTACCGCGCTTCACGCGTTCGCTCCGGTCTCATTTGCGATCATCGTGTCGAGGATCTTGGCGTAGCGCACCGGACCGACGTCGATTGCAACCAGCGCCGGGCGCAGCGCCTCGCCGGCTTGATCGATGCGGCGCTGCTGCGCTTCGATGATCGGGCCGTCTTGCGTAAGAAACACGTCCCGCCGGCTCGTGGTGAGCGTATCCCGGATACCGGCATCGAGCGCCGGATCGGTCAACGGATTCCAGCGCACACTCGTAAAGAAATAGAGCGTCGAACGCTCGTTCTCCGGCGTCAGAATGTGAAAGCCGTAGTACCCGGTTCCGCTCGTGCGCTCGCTACCCGTCGGACACATGCCCGTTTCCAGCAAGATGTTCGTCGCCGGGGTCCAGCGGATGTGCGTCCACTTGTCGACGTGATCTCTGGGAAAGTGCGCCGGCAACATCACCGAGAGCAGGTTCGGCGCGGGCACGTCGGTCGAACTCCAATCGACGACCACTTCGCGATCGGTGTGCTCCACGGTATTTTTGGCCGTCGCGATCATCTCCGCGTTACCGAGCGAGCCGGCATGCAGATACGACGTGTGGCTCGGGTCGAGCAAGTTGTCGACGACGAGCCGGTAACTCGCGGCGATCCGGATGAAATCGAGCTTCGCAACGTGCTGCGGCAGCACGGCTTCGATCACGGAGAAATCCGGAATCGCGTCATGGTCCGGCGGACCCTCACCAGGCCAGACCCAAATCATGCGATGTTTTTCGACCACGGGATAGCTGCGCACGATCGCCGCCGGCGGGATGGCTCCGTTGCCGAACGGGTTGTGCACGCAGGCGCCCGACGGCGCGTACTCGAGTCCGTGATAGCCGCACTGCAGCCGGTCGTTCGGGAGCACCTTGCCGTGCGTCAGCGGCGCAAAGCGGTGCGGGCAGCGATCGTACAACGCGACGGGGGAGCCGTCTTCACGACGGTAAAACGCCAGCGGTTCGCCGACGATCGTCTGCGGCACGATCGCGCCCGGAGCGAGATTTTCGCCCCACATCGCCGCGTACCAGGCGTTCATCACGAAACGCTCGCGTGGAACTGCGGTGGACCCGGTCTCGACGATCTGCATGCCGATGCTCCTTCTAACTCCCTGACTTTAGAGCCGAAGGGCTGATCAGTTCCTGCGGATCGATCGTACGCGGAAGGATGTTGTAGCGCACGGCGACGTTGATGAGCGGCTGGATGTCCTTGGCCTCGACGTACGGCGCACTCTCCGCGCGCGGCGCGTCGGCAATGTCCTTCGGGTCGATCTTGGCGAACGCCGCATAGATCGCGAGCGTTTGCGCGTGATGCGTGTTGGTATACGTCGTCGCGTCGCGAATCGCGCGGCCGAAACGCGCGATCGCATCGGCGTTCTTGTTCGCATAGTCGACTTGCGCGACGAAGGCCGCGAACACGAACCGCTTCGCGATCGCCTCGTACGATTTGCCCAGCACGCGCACTTTGCCGCCGTTTACGGCCTGCACGTAGCGCGGCGTCGTGACCGTCGCGGCATCGATGCGGCCATCGTCGAGCGCCGCCGGAATCACCGAACCGGGCACTTCGATCGACTTTACCGTCGATGAATCGCCGCCGTTCTGATCGATCCACGCCATGCTCGCGACCCAGTTCAAGTCGCGTAACGCGGGTGAGGCGATCGTCTTTCCGTTGAGGTCGCGGCCGGTTTTGTACGGTGCGTCCTTCTTCACCAAGATCGCGGCGTACACGGAGTCCGGTGAATACGACGCGAGCGGCGCGACGATCGTGAGCGGTAATCCCTTGGAGCGCGCCGAGAGAAACGGCAGCAAACTCGTCGAGGCAAGATCGATCGAACCGCCGGCCAGCGCCGCCAGGCCCGCCGCACCGCTGGCAACCGGCTGGATTTGCACTTCGATGCCGTACTTCTTAAACAGCCCGGCCTTGATGGCGTACAACGTCGGCGTCGCGTCGTCGCCCTCCGACAAGCCGACGCGCACCACCGGCAGCTCCTGTGCGAGTGCCGTTCCTGCGAACGGCGCCGTCAGCGCGAAGCCGCCGAGCGCCGCCAGCGCTGCATGACGACGCACGCTAACGCACACCCGCTAGCTGTGCTTGTTCGATGCGCCGGTGCAGTTCTTTCACCAGGTCTATCGCCGGCCCGTAACGGTCGACGTCGTCGGTGCCGAAGCCCTTGTGATACATGCGCCGGTAGTTGCCGGCGAGGGCTTCATCCGGATTGGGCCGGTCCGCCGGCTTGCCGCTTCCGTCGATCGACGACGGCGATTCGCTAAAGACGTTCATCGGCGTCCCGCCTTCTTCAACCAGCCGGATTTGTTCGTCGAGCTGTTTGCGCAACAGCGAGATCGGGATGTCGGTGCGGCCGAGCACTTCCTGCGAGCGGTCGAGCACATCGCCTTGCGCCGTCCACACCAGCGCATCTTGCGCCAGCACGAAGTCGAGAATCGGCCGCCCGTTTTCATCGACGGTAGGCGGCTCGTAATACGGCACGCCGTCCTGATGCGGCACCTCAACATCCGGCGGTCCGGCGTAGACTTGATAGCAGAAGTGCAGCGTATGCGTGTCGTCGATCGGAACGCGAATCTGATACTCACTGCGCGCGGCGCCCGCTTTGCCCGTCTGCGTGTAGAACGGAAAGATCACGGTCGAGTGTTCGCTCACCCGATCCGCGTCGGCGCCGAGTTCCTTCGAATAAATGACGCCTTTGCGCATCCCGTAGACCGTGCGCTCGGCGTAGACCTCTTTGATGCCGACACCCATCCGCAAGCGTGAATGGATCGTGTGGTTGTCGCTTTGTGCGCGCTCGAGCTGATCGTTCCGTTCGAGCACGTACTCGAACATACGCCCGTGCGTCCACACGCTGTGCAGCGGATCGCCGGTATTCTCCTGACACTGCAGCCAGTTGCAATCGAGCACGTTGATCGCGATTTGGCGGATACTGTTCGGCGCAACATAAAGATCCCAGCGCGGCAGCGCCGGCGCCGGCAGCGGACCCATGTAGGCAAATATCATGCCGCCGAGTTCTTGCACCGGATAGCCCTTGAGCTGCTGCGCAACCGGGCGCTCCGGGTGCGCCTCGAGCGGGCGCTCGAGACAGGCGCCCGTGGCGCCGAAGAGCCAGCCGTGATACGGGCAGCGCAGTCCGCGCTCGTCCGGAATGCCGAACTGCAGATCCACGCGCCGATGCAGACAGCGATCGCCGATCAAACCGAGGCCGTTGCTCCGGTCGCGATACAGCGTGAGATCCTCGCCGAGGATGCGCACCCGGCGAACCGGGTTCTCGAGCAGCTGCGCAAACGGCGCGATCGGAATCCAGTAACGGCGCATGAGCTCGCCGCCGGGCGTTCCGGGGCCCACCTTCGTCAGGCGCTCGTTCATCGCGGGCGTGATCATGGCTAGAGTCTAGCGAAGCACGGAGGTTTCGTCCAATCGCGTCGAAGGAACGCCCATGGCGACCACCACGACGACAGCTCCAACCAGCACCACTCCGGCCAGCCTCGGAATCGACGAGGCCCGCATCGACGGCCGCGGTAAGGTCTCCGGCAAAACGATGTACACGGCCGACTTCGCGCGCGAGGGCATGCTGTGGGCGGCGTTCGTCGCATCGACCTACGCGCATGCGAAGATCGTGCGCATCGATACCTCGGCCGCGACGGCAATGCCCGGCGTGCGCGCGGTGCTCACCGGTGCCGACGTCGGCGAACGCTTCTTCGGTTGCGTACTCAAGGACTGGCCGGTTCTGGCCTACGAGCGCGTCAAGTTCGTCGGTGAGTACGTTGTGGCCATTGCGGCCGACACGCGCGAGATCGCCGAGGCGGCCGCGGCCGCGGTCGACATCGAGTACGAAGAGCTGCCGGCCGTGTTGGATCCCGAAGCCGTGCTGGCTGCCGACGCACCGGCGTTTCATCCGAACGACGAACTCTTCAAGTACGCCTTCGGCGAACGCCCGCCACGCCCGCATCGCAACATGCAGGGCTACGACATCCTGCGCAAGGGCGATCCCGAGAAGGCCTTCGCAGATGCGAAGCACGTCTTCGAGCACACGTTCACCACGCCGCGCACGCATGCCGGCTACATCGAACCGCGCGCGACGCTCGTGTGGCTCGAAGACGGCGGCACGCTCCACGTGCTCTCCACCAACAAGAGTCCGTTCGCGCTGCGCGATCAGCTGGCGCTGATGACCGAACTGCCGAAAGACAAAGTCGTCATCCATCCGAGCTTCGTCGGCGGCGAGTTCGGCGGCAAGGCACTCACGATCGAAGAATTCCCGCTCTATTTTCTCGCCAAAGCAACGAATCGCGCCGTCAAGCACGTACGCTCGCATGCCGACGACGTGCGCTCGACGCACGTGCGGCACGCCGCGAAGATTCGCGTGCGCATCGGCACGAACGGAGACGGGCTGCTCGAAGCGCTCGACATTCGCGCGGTATTCGACGGCGGCGCGTACGCCGCAGGTAAGCCCGTGCCGTGGCTGATGCCGGGCCGCGCACCGAAGCTTCCCTATAAGCTCGAGCACGCGCAAGTCGAACGCATGACATCGTACACGAACACGATTCCGGGCGGCTTCGTGCGCGCACCGGGCGACATCCAAACTATTTTCGCCGTCGAGTCGCTCATGGACATGGTTGCGGCCGAGCTGCATATCGACCCGATGGAATTGCGCATGCGCAACGCCGCGGTTGAAGGCGACACCGATCTCGAAGGCAACCCATTTGCCAAGCCGCGCGCTCGCGCGATGCTCGACACCGTGCGCAAAGAACTCGGCTGGGGCAAGCCGCTCCCGGCCGGCCGCGGCCTCGGCGTTGCGATAACCGCCCGGCACATCGCCGGCGGCAAAACGAGCTTCATCGTCACGGCACGTGAAGACGGCAGCATCGCCGTCGACACCGGCGTGGCCGAACCGGGCGTCGGCACGCTCACCGTCATTCAACGCGTCCTCGCGGCCGAACTCGGCGTCGATGCGAAGCGCATCACGGTCGAACGCGGCGCAACGAGCGACGTGCCGTGGGATCCGGGCATCGGCGGCAGCAAGGGGACGCTGCTCCTCGGCCGTGCAGCGCTCGATGCTGCGCGCAAACTCCGCGCCGCGCTCGCGTTGCCGCATTCCGGGCCGGTGAGCGTCACAGGCGAAGGCGAATACGTCCATCAGCACGGCGATCCGATCTGGCTGAACTTCGGCGCGTACGGCGTTGACCTGTCGGTCGATCCCGATACCGGCGCGCTGACGATTCACGACATCGTGTTCGTGGCCGATGTCGGCACGATCATCAATCCGATCGCGCATCGCGGACAGATCGACGGCGGGTTCGTGATGGGCCTGGGCAGCGCGCTGACCGAGGAGCTGCAGATCGAAGACGGCCGGCTCGTCAACATCGCGCTCTCCGATTACAAGCTGCCGTGTCAGCGCGATATGCCGCCGTTCCGCGTGATCATGATGGAGCCGGACGATGGTCCGGGCCCGTACGGTGCGCGCGCGGCCGGCGAGTTCAACACGTCGGGCGTTGCGCCGGCAATTTCGAATGCCATCGCGGCGGCGTGCGGCGTGCGGCTCGATCGCCTCGGACTCACCGCCGAACGCATCTTCGACGCACTGCAAGAGAAGGCGGCCTCCGCGGCGTGAACCCCCAAAACACGACGCTCGTCGCCCACATCGATATGGCGGGCGGCGGGCAAGTGTGGGTCGACGGCACCACGCTCTACGTCGGCCACATGAGCGCGCCGCACGGCACCACGATCGTTGACGTCGCCGATCCGCGCAAACCGCGCGTGCTCACGTCGCTCGAAGTTCCCGCCGGGTATCATTCGCACAAGGTGCGCGTCGCCAACAATACGATGCTGGTCAATCACGAGATGGTGGGCCGTGACGACGGCGCGAACTTTGGCGGCGGCGGACTCGGCATTTACGACGTCTCGAATCCGGCTCGGCCCGTGCTACGCACCAAGTGGAAAACCGGCGGAAAAGGCGTCCATCGCTTTTCGTTCGACGGACGCTACGCGTATATTTCGCCGACGGTCGAAGGTTACGCCGGCAACATCGTGATGATCCTCGATCTCGCCGATCCCGCGCACCCGCAGGAGGTGGGCCGCTGGTGGATGCCGGGCCAATGGACGGCCGGCGGCGAGGAACCGGGTGCGGGACCCGCCATCGAGCGCTGTCATCATCCGCTGCGTTTGGGCGACCGGCTCTACGTCAGCTACTGGCACGGCGGCGGCGTCATTCTCGACATCAGCGACATGACGCAGCCGCGCGCGCTGACGCGCATCAACACTAACGCGACGTTTCCGCATCCCACGCACACGCTGCTTGCGATTCCCGAACCGATCAAGGGCCGGCGCGTGATGCTCGTCCCCGACGAAGACGTCAACGAACGCTTCCCTACACCACCCGCGTTCCTATGGATCTACGACGTCACGAACGAAACGACGCCCGTTCCGATCGGCACGTTTCAAGTTCCCGGCATCGATCCCGACGGCGCACCGCAGCCGCCGATGACCGGTTGCCACCAAACCTCCGAACGGCTCAGCGGCACGATCGTCCCATGCGCGTGGTTCGCGCAAGGCCTGCGGCTGCTCGATATTTCCGATCCGTTCGCACCCAAGGAAGTTGGATCGTATCAACCCGATCCTGCGCCCGGTGCGAAGCGCGCATCATCCAACGACGTGACGATCGACGATCGCGGTTTGATCTATCTCGTCGACCGCCAGGGCGGGATCGACATCCTCGAAACCAGCGTCTGGTAATCGCCTAACCGGCGAAGAGCATCTCCGACGCCGGAAACGATTTGTCGATGAAGCGATACTTCGCTGCGACATCGATCACCGGCTGAATGTCGGCCGGCCCGAGCGACGTTGCGAGCTGCGCGCGTGTCCACTGGCGCAGCTTCGCCTCGTCGATGCCGGTGAATGGCGCGATGTACGCGGCCATCTCGCGCGGATGCGCGTTCGCATAGATCGCTGCGGTCTGCAAGCCGGAACGGAAGCGCCGCACGACATCCGGGTTACGCACGGCATAGTCGCGCGTCGTGAACCACGCGGTGATCACGAAGCGCTTTGCAACCGCGGCGTTCGGCTCGCCGATGCTGCGCACGCGGCCGCTGGAGAGCGCGTTGAAGAGTGTGGGGTCGCTAGCGGCGGTGGCGTCGATGCGGCCCGCGTCGATCGCCGCCGCAACCGTCGCGCTCGGGATTTCCACAAACTTTAGCGTCTGCGCGTCGCCGCCGTTCCGATCGACCCAGGCTTTGATCGCCAAGATGCGCGAGTCGATGAGCGAGGCGACGCCGATCGTCTTGCCGTTGAGATCGCTGCCCGTGCGGATCGTTGAATCGATGCGCACGAGCAATCCGGAAACGGGATGATCCGCCGTATAGAGCGTGGAGGGCGCAACGATCACGAACGGTATGCCGCGCGCGTGCGCCGTCACCGCGGCGACGACGCTGCCTTTGGCAAAGTCGAGCGTTCCGCCGGCAACCGCTGCCGCGCCGGCCGAACCGCTGGCGATTTTCACCACGTTCACATCGAGCCCGAGGCGCGGAAAGATACCCGCCGCGTTCGCATAGATTACAACACCGGCATCATCTTCGAGTGCCGACCCAACCTGGATCGCCGTGCGGCCGGCGGCCTCCGCAGACGTTGCGAGCGTCGCGAGCGCGCCTGCAGTGAACGTCGAGCGGCGAAGGAGCATGCGGGCGATTTCGCCTGTGGGGCGCAAGATTACCCGCGGCGGGCGAGCAAAGGGTATGGCATGGACGAATCTCCTTCGATCACGCGACGCAGCGTGTTGGCCGGCGCGGCGGCGACCGCCGCAGCAGTGATCTCATCGCGCCCGGTTGGTGCGCAAAGCGCATCGACGGTGACGGTCGGTTTTCTCGGCACGTCGTCCGACGTACCGCTGCTCGTTGCCGATCAGCTCGGCTACTTCAAAGACGTGGGCATCTCGGCAAAGTTCACCATCTTCGACGGTGCGACGCGCATGGTCGCACCGCTCGGTACGGAACAGCTCGACGTCGGCGGCGGTTCGCCGTCGGTCGGACTCTACAATGCGATCTCCTCGAACATCGACTTGCGCATGGTGGCCGACAAGGCGTCGGTGCCGCCGGGCTACGGCTTCGGTCCGCTGATGGTGCGCACGGACCTCGTGAAGAGCGGGAAATACAAATCGCCGCGCGATCTCAAGGGCATGAAAGTCGCCGAATCGACGAAAGGCTCGATGCTCGCGCCGGCGATCGCGCGGCTACTCGCTACCGTGGGTTTGCATTACGACGACGTGCAGCACGTCTTTCTCGGCTTTCCGGCCCAGGTCGCCGCGTTCAGCAACGGCGCGATCGACGCATCGCTGCTCGCCGAACCCTCCGCGACGCTAGCCGAACATCAAGGCCTCGCCGTGCGCGTACTCAGCAACGACAAGTGGTATCCCTACCAGCAGCAGTCCGTGCTGATGTACGGTTCGTCGCTGCTGCGCAAACGCCAAGACGTCGCCGCCGCGTTTATGATCGCCTACATCCGCGGCGTGCGTTTCTTCAACGATGCGCTCGTCGGCGGCCATATCAGGGGCCGCACGGCCTCGACGATCCTCGACATCCTCACCGAGAAGACGGCGATCAAAGATCGCACGATCTACCAGCAGATGGTGTCCAACGCCGTCGATCCGAACGGGCGCTTGAACATCGTCAGCCTTGCCGACGATCTCGAGTTCTTCAAGCAACAAGGCGACGTCACCGACGCGACGATGACGGTCGCACGCGCGGTCGACACCACCTTCGTCGATGCCGCCGTCCGTAAGCTGCCGCCCTACAAACCCCACCGCACGTGAACGCGCGCCGGCGCGCGGGCCTTACATTTATCGCCGCGCTTATCGTGGCGACGGCGGCGCCTGCGACGCGCCTTCTGGCCGACCAGGCTCCGATTAAGATCGGCATCATCTTCTCGTATACGGGCAACGGCGCAACGCCGTGGGGCGGCCGTTCGCTCGACGCCGTGATCGCGGCGTTTCAGAAAACATACGGCGACACGGTCGCCGGGCGGAAGGTCGTGATCGTTCGCCGCGACGACACCGGCATCGCGCCCGACGTGGCGAAGCGGCAAGCGCAGGAGTTGATCGTGCAAGACGGGGTCGACATCCTCGCCGGTACGACCGTGACGCCCAACGCGATTTCCGTCGGCGACGTATCGACGCAATCGAAGAAACCGTTCCTCGTTTTCAGCGCGGCGACGGCGGGCATCATTGCGAAAAACCCGTACGTCTCGCGCTGGGGGCATACGAACACGCAGATCACCGTGCCGCTGGCAAAGTTCGCGCTTAAGAGCGGCCTCAAAACGGCGTACGCGCTCTTCCAGGACTACGGCCCGGGCATCGACGCCGGTAAGACCTTCGAAGACACGTTTACCGCCGGCGGCGGCAAGATGCTGGGCGAAGTGCGCGTTCCAATTACCAACGTCGACTACTCGGCATACGTGCAGCGCGTGCGCGATGCGCATCCGCAAGCGCTCTTCGTGTTCCTCAATCCGGCCGGCGGCAGCGCGGAGTTTTTGCGCGCCTGCAAGGACGCCGGTTTCGCGAAGGCCGGGATCAAGATTCTCGCTACCGGCGAGATCGTCGAAGAGAACAACTTGCCGAACATCGGCGACGCGGCGCTCGGCGTCGTGAGCGGCTTCGAGTACTCGCGCGTGCACGACTCAAACCTCAACCGGCAATTCATCCGCGCGTTCAACGCGGCCGACACGAGCGGCGACCAACCCGATTTCGGCGACGTCGCGGAATGGGACGCGCTCGCCGCGATCTATCGCGCGCTCGAAGCCCAAAAAGGCAACGCCGACCCCGACAAACTGATGGAATCGATCAAAGGCATGAAATTCGAAAGCCCACGCGGTCCGATCGAGATCGACCCGCAAACGCGCGAGATCACGCAGAACGTGTACATCCGGCGCGTCGAACGGCGCAACGGCATCCTCGCCAACTACGAGATCGCGGTGTATCCGATGGTCAACGCGGCCGGCCAATGACGGACGTCGTCGTAATCGGCGGCGGCGGCTCGGGATTGCGGGCCGCCCTCGCCGCAGCAGAAGGCGGCGCGAGCGTCGATCTTTTCGAGAAGACTGAAGACGCCGGTGGCAAGACGAAGCTGTCGATCGGCATCATGACCGCCTCGCAGTCGTCGTTCCAGCGGCGCGCGGGCATCGACGACACGCACGAGCGCCATCTCGATGACATCCGCTCGCTGGTCCACGAAGCCGGCAAGCAGATCGCGGATGAATCGATGGTGCGGTTCATCCTCGAACAAAGCGCCGAGGAAGTCGAGCAGCTCGCCGCACTCGGCGTGCGCTTCAGCGGACCGCATCCCGAAGGCGCGCACAAGACGCCGCGCATGCACGTCATCCAACCCGATTGCCGCGAACTCGCGCGTGTCCTGATTGCCGCCTGCGAGGATGCGGGCGTGCGCATTCACACCTCGTCGCCCGGCCGCGGACTGGTGTTCGAGGACGGCCGTATCAGCGGCGCCGTCGTCGCAACGCCGAGCGGCGAGCGCACCGTTCCCGCGCGCGCCGTCGTGCTCACCGCCGGCGATTACAGCGGCGATCCGGCGTTCATCCGCAGCGTCGCACCGGACGCGCCGCTCGCTCAAGTGTTTCGCTCCTTTGCCTCGGGCGACGGGCACCGCATGGCGATGCGCGCGGGCGCTGCGACGCTGAACATGGCATCGATCAATACGCCGCATCTGCGCTTTCGCGACTGGCCGTTCGTCGAGCCCTCGCCAAAGGTGTTCGCCGCCGGCGCGATCCTGATGAACGCAAGCGGCGAGCGCGTCGCAACCACAACGGATAGCGAATCGGCAGGCCTGATCGGCTACGACGGCACGAGCGATCTCTATATGGTGATCGACGCCGCTACCGCACCGAAGCTCGCATCCGCCGCCGACGACGACGGGATCGGGCGCAATGGCTGGCGGCGCACGGGAAAGCCGTTCATCGGCACGGCGCCCGGCGTCGGCTTCGCCTATCTCGCGGATTGCGCGCGCTGGACGTGGTCGTCGGAGAACGCAACGCCTGCCGCCGTCGTGCAGCGCACCGGCGCACCGAGCGACGCCGTGGAACGAACGCTGGCCGGAACGACGGGGCCGTACACCGTCCTCGGGCCGCTCGGCTGCTATTTGATGAACACGGGCGGGGGACTCGCGGTCAACCGCACGATGAACGTGCTCGCGACGAGCGGCGAACCGATCCCCGGCCTCTACAGCGGCGGCACGAACGCGCGCATCATCCCCTACATCGGCCACGGCTATGCGCTGGCGTGGGCGATGGCATCGGGCCGGATCGCCGGGCACTCAGCAGCTCTTCAGGCATAGGATTTGCGACTTTCGTCGCAAAGCGCAACCCATGAACACATCTTCTCGCATGCTCGTTCTCGTTTTCGCGCTGCTGTTCGCGAGCGTTCCGCTAGCCGCCGGTGCAGCCGGTTTCGCCCTCACCGCCGCCGGCATGGCCGACGACGCCCTCATGTCGAGCGACATGGGCTTCAATAAGACCGACGCCAAGGGCGTGTCGTGCGGCGGCGTGAATCGCGCTCCGTCGCTCTCGTGGTCGAGCGCTCCGGCCGGCACGCAAAGCTATGCGATTCTCGAAGTCGATCCAAGCGGCGCGAGCGGCGCCGGTGTGAATCACTGGGTGATCTACAACATCCCCGCCTCGGCGACGGGCATCAGCAGCGCCGAGATCGCCGACGCCAAGTACACGCCGGGCCGTGGCACGGGTGACCTCGTCGGCTACCGCGGACCGTGTCCGCCGATCGGCGACCTGCCGCATCACTATGTGTTTACGCTGTTCGCGCTCGACCTGCCGCCGTCGTTTGCCCCCAGCCTCGACCACGACGGAGTGCTGGCCGCGGTAAAGGGTCACGTCCTGGCTACGACCACCTTCGTCGCCCGTTTCGAGCGCAAATAACGTGCGCCCGATCGTTCGTCCGCTCATCGCGACGCTTGCCGTGCTCCTCGCCGCCCTGCCGATTGCCGCCGTCGCGCAAAGCACCGGCTTCGTGATCTCCGCGGTCGGCATGGCCGACAACGGCCTGCTCACGAAGGAGGGCGGCTCCGACACGCTGTCTTCCGACGGCAAGCGCCCCTGCGGTGGACTCAACCGCGCGCCCGGCTTCACGTGGGCGAACGCGCCCGCAAAAACCGCGAGCTTCGCGATCCTCGAAGAGGATCCGGACGGTCGCGTGGGTCTGGGCGTGCATCACTGGGTGCACTACAACATCCCGGCTTCGGTCACGACCTTTTCGAGCGCCGACATCGGGGCCAAGAAATACACGCCGGGCATGGCGACGGGCAACATCGCCGGTTACCGCGGTCCGTGCCCGCCGCTCGGTGATGCGGCACATCACTACATCGTGACGCTCTACGCGCTCGATGCGCCGCCGGCGCTGCCGCCGGGACTCGACCACGACGGGGTCATCGCCGCGATGAAGGGCCACATCCTCGCCGCGACCACGACGATCATGCGCTTCCAACCCGCGCCTGCGCCCTGATCGAAGCAAGTTTTGGCTTGCTGCTCCCGTGGTACAGGGGAGTATGCAAATTCGCAATCTTCGTACGTCCGTCACCGCCGCGCTCGTCGCGGCCGTGCTCGGACTTTCCGTTCCCGCTCCCGTCAAAGCCAATACGACCAGCACGCTGCTGATCGGTGCTGCCGCGGCGGCCGCCGCGTTGACCGCGATCAACGTCACGAACAAGAACAATAAGGCCAACTCGCTGAGCGGCTATTTACCCAACGGCGACGCGGTGTATGCCGACGGCCACGTGACGCAGCGCAATGGCGCGAAGTACTATCCGGGCGACCACGGACAAACGTTACAGTGCGCGAACCAGCGCTGCCGCGTCGTCGGTCAAAACGGCATGTACAACGGCCACAAATACGGCTACACGCACCACAACTAGCCCGGCCAGATAAGTTCCGACGCCGGCAGTGATTGCATGCCGCCGTATTTTACGGCGACATCGATCACCGGTTGAATCAACGCCGGGTCGGGCTTAGTATCGCCGATGACCGCGCGCACCATGTGCGCGGCCACTTCGGGCGTGATCTTCGTGTACTTCGGAACGATCGCTTGCGTTTCGGCGCGATTCGCATTGGCCCACTTCGCGATCTGGAGCATCACGACTTGCAGGCGTTTCGCCGTCGCGCCGTTCTTGGCAAGCCAGTCGCTCGATGCGAACCAGCCCGTCACCATGTAGTGGTTGCCGACGGCCGCCGATCCGTTACCGAGCACGCGGCACGTTGCGAGGGCAGCGGTCCAAAACGGTTCGGCCAAAATGCCGGCAGCGACGCGACCCGAGTCGAGGGCGACGGCCATTTCCGAGAACGGCGTCTCGATCAGCTTCACCGATTTCACATCGCCGCCGTTGCGATCGATGAACGCTTGCATCTCGTATTGGGTGAGATCGCGCAGTCCGTTGACCGCTACGGTTTGTCCGTTGAGATCCGCCGCCGTCTTCACGGCGGAGTTCTTCCCGACCATGATGACGTTGACCGGGGTCGTGCCGTTATAGATCGTCGCGGGCGCGATCACTTGGAAGTTGAGTCCGCGCAGATGCGCTTGCGCGAGCGGAATCACGCTACCGAAACCAATCTCGAGCGCACCCGACGCAACTGCCGACGCGAGCGATGCCGTATTATTCAGAATCGTCAGCTTCACATCGAAGCCGGCATCTTTGAAAAAGTTGTGGTCGAGCCCATAAAACGGCTGCGCCGAACCGTCGGTCGGCATCGTGCCCATTTGCAATCCGGTCGGATCGGCAGCCCGAACCCTCTGCGAGAGGCCGAGCGCAGCGGCTGTTGCGGCCAGTGCCGAGAGGGTCGTGCGGCGATTCATATCGTCCACCACTCTGCGCTTGCGCCGGAGAATCCCTTTGCCACAACGAAAGGCGCCGTCGTGGCCGATCTTTCGATGTTTGCAAGCGACCTCGACGCGCAGCAGTACCCCGCCGGACACCGCTTCTTCGCGGCGGGCGATCAGGGCGACGTCATGTTTGTGGTCAGCGAGGGTGAGGTCGAGATCACGTTGCGCGGCAAGGTCCTCGAGACCGTGCACGCCGGCGGCATGTTTGGCGAATTAGCACTCATCGACCACCGCGAACGCAGCGCCGACGTGACCGCGAAGACCGACGTCAAAGTGTCGGCCATCGATCAGAAGCGCTTTCTCTACCTCGTTCGGAACCATCCGTTCTTCGCACTCGAAGTCATGAAGATCATGGCCGACCGGTTGCGCAAGTTCGACGACATGCTCTAACTAGAGCGCCCTCTCTCCGACCATCACGCGAACGACGTTCGGAAAGTCGAACGCTTTGCGCCCCGCGCCGTAGCCGACTCGCTCGAGGGTAATATCGAACGCCGGTCCGGGCGCCGCGAGCGTCGTGAGGATTGCGGCGCCGGTCTCGGTGACGAGTTGCGCCTCCACGTCGATCGCTCGCAACGCAAAACCGCGCATCAGGTCGAGCGCGACCGGACCCGGATTCGGGTGTCCGTTGCGCGACGTGCCGTGGCCGATCGGAAACGCCGACGTGCGGATTTCCTCGATGCCCAGCAGGTCGAGCGCGATGCAGGTGCCGGCTACGTCGAGGATTGCGTCGATCTGACCGACGGCGTGAAAGATCATATCGTCAACGGGTTTTCCTTGTACGCGCGCTTCGGCATCGGCGAGCCGCCGGTAGATCGCGCTCGCGCGCTCGATCTGCAAGAGCGAGAGCCCGCTGCGCTCGACGATGGCGAGAATGTCGTTCAGCCGATGGCCATGATGGGCGTGCTCGCCATGCACGCCACCCGCAGTATGCGCGTGATCGTCTTCTCCGGGAATGACGAGATCGAGGTAGGTCGCGCTGATCCCCCCGCGCTCGACGCGTTCGGTCACGAGTTCCCACCCCTCCGCCACGACCGAACGCAGCGCGCGCTCGAGTTCGCGCACGTCGACACCCGCATCGACCCACGCCCCCATCAGCATGTCGCCCGCAGCGCCGCCGATCATGTCGACATACGCGACTTTCATAGGCGCGAACTCACTCCGGAAAGAGCCGCCTTCCTTCCGGTCGTACTACGAAGGATGAGCGACGACCGCTGGAAGCACGACGGGATTCGCGTAGTCCACGCTTGCGATCTCGACCCGAACACGCCGCAGACCGCCGGCATGAACCGCGCGGCGGCGATCACCACGGCTACGGCCGGCGCGCAGAAGCTGTGGGCCGGCACCGTTTCGATTCATGCCGATGCAAAGACCGGCGCGCACCACCACGGCGAACTCGAGAGCGTCATCTACGTCGTGCGCGGCAAGGCCCGCATGCGCTGGGGCGACCAACTGCAGTTTATCGCCGAGGCCGGCCCGGGCGATTTCATCTTCGTGCCGCCGTTCGTACCTCATCAGGAGATCAACGCTTCGGCGGATGAGTCGCTGGAGTGCGTTCTCGTGCGCAGCGGCCAAGACCCGATCGTGGTGAACCTCGACATTGCCGCCGCCGAGGCGCCCACGGCCGCCTCGTGGGTCGATCCGATCCATGCGCCTGCTCCCTTGGAAGGGTGTTCGCCCCCTCCGGGGTAACCCGGCCACATGCCCCCGCGCTATGCAGCGTCGCGCTTTGCCGTTGCGCTCACGGTCGCTTTCGTTGCTTCGGTCCATCCGGCCGGTGCTGCCCAGACCCCGGCAGCCGAGACGCAATACGCGACGGTCTTGCGGACGATCAATCCGCACCTCCAGGTTCATGAGAGCCTGGCTTACGCGCGTTCGCTGCTCGCCGATTCCGAACGCTCGAAGCTCGATCCGAACTTGATCATGGCGCTCGTCACGGTCGAATCGTCGTGGCGCCAAACCGCCGTTTCGCGGCATGGCGCGCGCGGCCTCGGGCAACTGATGCCGACCACGGCAGCCAAGCTCGGCGTGAACGCATTCGATCCGTCACAAAACCTGCGCGGCGCCTCGACCTACCTGCGTTCGCTGATCAACCGCTTCGCCGGCCGCGGCGTCAACGCGATGCGCGACGCGATCGGCGCGTACAACGCCGGACCGCACGCGGTCGAACAATATCACGGCGTTCCACCGTATTCGGAAACGCAGCGCTACGTGGTCAAAGTGCTCGCACAGTGGCACCGGCTCGGCGTGCGCGTCGCGAAGACGTTCACAGCCGATGCGCAAACGCTCGTGCCGGCCGCCGACGAACGTCAGTGGCTCGCAAACGCCGATGCATCAGCGCTGCCGGCAACGCTGCCGGCGGTCGTGCAGCCCTAAGTTCCGCTCGGCCGCGGCGCGGCCGAACCGGCAGCAACCGGCGATCCGCTCGCAACGGGCGATCCGCTCGCGACAGGCGATCCGGCAGCGGTGGGCGATCCGCTCGGCGCAGGCTCGAGTTTTTCCGTGGTTGCCGCATTGCCGGACGCGCGCGGGCTCGGCGACGGCGTGGCCACCGGGAGCGCGTAAAGCGCGAACACAACGGTCCGGTTCGCAAGCAGTTTGAGCGACGTCGCGGTACCGGCAAACACGATGCGTTGCGGCGGCAAGGTCGGCGAAGCCGCCGGCGCAGCCGGTGTGCCGGAGGTGCCGGGCGCGGGCGTAACACCCGACGGTAGCGGTGTGGGCGACCCGACGGCCGCCGATCGCGTTCCGCTCGGAGCGGCCGTTGCGCTCACCGGGATCGCCGTCGGCGGCGGCGGAGCGCTGGGATTCGGCGTCGGCGTCGGCGGCGGTGTTGCCGTATCGAGCTCGGCTACGGCCATCCGGAACGTCGTGTCTTTCGCGCCCGAGTTGTAAAGCGCGATGCCGAACTCGGTTTCGCGGTAGACGGTCGCGATATCGCGCGGCACGTCGATCGCGATGCGCGGATACGATTCGAGCGTCATGTCGTGCGTCGGCAACAGCGTGATGTACACGAGCGAGCGCGCGGGACGCTCGCGCTTGCGGCCGCCCTTCTTGCCCTTGCTCGCAAGGTTGAGGTCTGGTGCGTCGGTGGGCCGTACGGTGGAGATCGTCGCGCCGACCGCGATGTCGGTGAACCCGGACGGTTTCGGCGAGGGAACCGGGAACGCGATCGCGCCGCCGTATCCGCCCGCGTTCGGCAACGGCTGGAACGCCGCGGACGAGCCGTAAGTCACGATGTTGCTGGCAAAATTCGGCGTCGGGGTCGGCGTCGGGTTCATGCCGGCCAAATTGCCCGAGGGCAGGAGCCCGTTGGGCGGCGTGGTTCCCGAACCGAAATTACCGGAGCACGCCGCAAGAGCCGCGCCGACAAGGATCAGTACCGCGACGAGAAACCGCGCGCTGTTCATTGAGGGCGCGTTACGGCGCCCCGGTCGCCGCCGCCTCCGCAGGCACGTAGACCTCATGGCCGAGCTTCGCGAACTCTTCCGACTTTTCGGCCATGCCGCGTTCGGCGTACTCGCGCACGTCCTGCGTGATCTTCATCGAGCAGAAATGCGGCCCGCACATCGAGCAGAAGTGCGCGACCTTGGCGCCGTTCGCCGGCAGCGTTTCGTCGTGGAATTCGCGCGCGGTCGTGGGATCGAGGGCGAGGTTGAACTGATCTTCCCAGCGGAATTCGAACCGCGCCAGCGAGAGCGTGTCGTCCCAATGCCGCGCGCCCTTGTGGCCCTTGGCAAGATCGGCCGCGTGCGCGGCGATCTTATAGGCGATCACGCCGTCCTTGACGTCTTTTTTGTTCGGCAAACCGAGATGCTCTTTGGGCGTCACGTAGCACAGCATCGCGGTACCGTACCAGCCGATCATCGCCGCGCCGATGGCGGAGGTGATGTGGTCGTAGCCCGGCGCGATGTCGGTAACGAGCGGTCCCAGCGTGTAGAACGGCGCTTCTTTGCACACGTCGAGCTGGCGGTCCATGTTCTCTTTGATCATGTGCATCGGCACGTGACCCGGGCCTTCGATGATCACTTGCACGTCGTGCTTCCACGCGATTTGCGTGAGCTCGCCGAGCGTGTCGAGTTCGCCGAACTGCGCTTCGTCGTTGGCGTCGGCCGTGCAGCCGGGGCGCAAGCCGTCGCCGAGCGAGAACGTGACGTCGTACGCCTTCATGATCTCGCAGATCTCTTCGAAGTGGGTGTAGAGAAAATTCTCTTTGTGATGCGTGAGGCACCACTTGGCGAGGATCGAGCCGCCGCGCGACACGATGCCCGTGATGCGCTTGGCGGTCATCGGCACGTAGCGCAGCAGCACGCCCGCGTGCACGGTGAAATAGTCGACGCCTTGTTCGGCTTGTTCGATCAGCGTGTCGCGATAGAGCTCCCAGGTGAGTTCTTCCGCTTTGCCGTTGACTTTTTCGAGCGCCTGATANNCGGTGCCGATCGGCACGGGCGAATTACGCAGAATCCACTCGCGGGTTTCGTGAATGTTCTTGCCGGTCGAGAGATCCATCACCGTGTCTGCGCCCCAGCGCGTCGCCCACGTCATCTTCTCGACTTCTTCTTCGATCGACGACGTGATCGCCGAGTTGCCGATGTTGGCGTTGATCTTCACCAGGAAATTGCGCCCGATGATCTGCGGTTCGAGTTCGGGATGGTTGATGTTCGCCGTGATCACGGCGCGCCCGCGCGCGACTTCATCGCGCACGAACGACGGCTCGCAATTCTCACGAATCGCGATGTACTCCATCTCTTTCGTGATGATGCCCTTGCGCGCGTAATGCATCTGCGTCACGTTCGCGCCGGGCTTCGCGCGGCGCGCGAGACGCTGCGATTTGAAACGGATATCGTCGAGTTCGGCCATCGATTCGCGGCCGATGCGATACACCGACGACGGCTTCGCCAGTTCGACCGTGTCGTTGCGTTCTTCGATCCAGCCGGAACGCAGCGGCGCGATGCCGGCGCGCACGTCGATCGCGACGTCGGGATCGGTGAACGGCCCGCTCGTGTCGTAGACGGTGTGGATCTCGCCGTTGGTCAGCGCGATCGCGCGGAACGGCACCCGGATGCTCGGGTCGGAACCCTGCGCGTAGACCTTCTTGGAACCGGGGAACGGTTCGCGCGAAATGGCCTCGTTCGGCAGAGCTGTATCCATTGAAGAACTCTCTCTCTTCCTTCGCCGGTATTATCCGGATCAGGTACGGACGGCGCCATGATCGGCGCCTCCAACGGTCGACGGAGTGAAACTCCGCCCTCTCAGCCCTTGCGAGCTCCCGTGCGTATAGCCGACGCTACGCGGATGGCGAGGCCTTGTCAAGCCGGGCGCCGCAAGGCTCCGCGTGAACGCCCGGGCACTGGGGTTGCTGGCCCTCGCGCAGGTCGCAATCGGCGCCGCCGCGATCTTCGCCCGCTTTGCGCTGACCGCAGCGGGACCGCTCTCGGTATCGGCGCTGCGCATGGCGATCGCCGCGGTTCCGGTCGTCATCGTGGCCGCGCTGCGCGGGCGCTATGCCCGCTTCGACACGCTGACCGAACGGCGGCTGCTACTGGCCGGACTTGCACTGGCCGTCCACTTCGGCACCTGGATCGCCTCGTTGCAGCATGCTAGCGTGGCGGTCTCCACGCTGCTGGTTTGCTCGACGCCGGTGTTCACCGAGGCGTGGCATCTAGCGCGCACGCGGCGGCCACGGCCGGCCGTGCTCGCGAGCCTCGTCTTGGCGGCAGCCGGCGTCGCCGTCGTGGCCGGCGTACCGAGCCCGAGCGAGAGCGCGCTCGGCATCGGGCTCGCGCTCTGCGGGGCCGTGGCGATGGCGGCGTACTTGCTGCTCGTGCGGGCCAGCGATCCGCGCTACTCGACGCTCGCCGTCGTCGGCCGCACGTATCCGATCGCCGCGCTCGCGCTGGGATGCCTCGCCGCGCTCACCGGCAACGGCTTTCCGGACGTGCACGCGACCGGTGCGTGGACCGGCATCCTCGCGCTCGCGCTCGTCTCGCAGCTTTTCGGGCATACCGCGATCAACGCGGCCGTGCGCGTCCTCAGCGCCACGTTCGTCGCAATGACCGTGCTGCTCGAACCGGTCGTCGCGGCAATCGCGGCAGCGTTCGTTTTCGGCGAACATCCGGCGCCGTTCACCGCCGCCGGAGCAGCGCTCATTTTCGCGGCNNGCAACGGCGGCGAACGACGTCACGATCACCGCCAAGAACTTCTCGTTCTCACCGGCCGTCGTGCGCCTGAAAAAAGGCGAACCCGTCACCTTTCACCTGCGCGCCGCCCAGGGCGTCCACGGGTTGAACGCGCCGGAGGTCGGCATCAATTCGATGGTCCTCACCTCGAAAGAGCAGACCGTCCACGCGACGCCCACAAGAGCTGGCACGTTCGTCGTGCACTGCAGCATCGTTTGCGGCACCGGTCACGCGCAGATGGCGATGACCTTCATCGTTAAATAAATAGCCCCGCTCGCGCCGCTTAGTGCTTGAACGTATCGTGCAGTAGGCGGATCGACATTGCGACGTTGCGGCCCATGGACGGATCGTCGCCGGCGCTCAAGTTTCCGTTGAGCGTGATCGTCGCCGGCACGAAACCGTTGGCGTCGTAATGCATCGTTCCGCGCCAGCGCGCGCTCGAACCGTCGTCGTGCTGCAGATCGCGCGATACCGCAAACTCGACGTAACCCGCGTCGTCCACGCCGAGCACGGAGAAGCGCGTGTGGTGGCGGCCACCGGGCACCGGACCTTCGCGTTCCCAGTGATCGCCGATCGACACGCCGGCCAGATCTTCCGATTCCATCGACATCATCGAGCAGATCGTTTCTTCTTCGCTCGTCAGCTGCAGCACGTCGGCGGCGCTGAGCGAACCCGTCGGCTCGATGCCGACGTACGCATGGCGCGACGTGCTGTCGTCGACGACCTCATCGACGTTGACGCGCATCACGTGTTCGGCCGAGCCGCCGACAAAATCGACCCGGACGGTTGCCCGGCGAGCGATGCCGCCGCTCGTGGCAACCACCGCATACTCGACTTGGCGGGAAGGGGCGTCGGCTGCGGCCGGCACGGCGGCCAATAGCGGCAACGACGAAGACAGAACGGCTGCAAGAAAGCGTCGCATTTCGCTTACAAGCGAACCAAAAGGGCGAGCGCCCGTCATTAAGCGCTTGCTAGAATTCTCGGCCGGGGAAAAGGGGTGACCTTGCGGAACAATTCCGCCATGCATGACAAACCCGAAGATTCACCGACCCTCGGGGAACAGATGAACCGCGGCATGTATCTCGACCCCGCCTTCACCCAGGATAAACCGAGCCTGGTCAGCGCCATTCGCAGCGACACCGACGATACGGCCAAGCGCGCGCAGGCGAACCTCGATCAGCAGCGCTCCAACGCCGCCAATGTCGAGCGCATCGCGAAGGAACTGGAACGCGAAGCGAAGTCCGCAGCCGCCGCCGAATCAGCCGACGAGACGAAGAGCGGCGATTAGCTCGGCGACGCTCCACGCTTGCGCGATCGTGCCGCACGGCGCGTGCGGCGGATCGCCGTCGAAGATCTCCCCCAGCGTTCCGATGCCGTAGCCGTCGAGCGCGTCGGCGAGCGGCGTAATGAACGTCCGCGCCAGCGCCGGATCGTCGTAGACGTTGAGGTGCGCTTGCACGAACGCACCGAGCAGCCACGGCCACACGGTGCCTTGATGATAGGCACCGTCGCGCGCGGTCAGATCGCCGCCGTAGCGTCCCACGTAGGCCGGATCCGACGTCGCGAGCGTGCGCAACCCGACCGGCGTCAGTAGCTCGCGCACGCACACGTCGACCACCGCGCGCGCGCGTTCCGGCGCGAGCAGTTCGGGCGCGAGCGCGACCACGAAGAGCTGGTTCGGACGGATGGCGGGATCGTCACCGCCGGGCCCGTCGATCACGTCGAAACAACAGCCGCGTTCTTCGTTCCAGTACCGCTCGAACGCCTCGCGCACGCGCGCAGCGGCATCTTCGTACGGCTGCGGATCGGCGGCGCAATGTTCGGCGAAGTGCGCGGTGGTCTGCAGCGCCGCAAACCACAGCGCGTTGATCTCTACCGGTTTGCCGATGCGCGGTGTGATCACGCGGTCGCCGACCTTCGCATCCATCCACGTCAGCTGCACGCCCGGTACGCCGGCCCGCACTAACCCATCGGCCGGATCGACGCCGATGCCGTAGCGCGTGCCGTGCGTGTAGCCATCCACGATCGCGCGCAACACGGGAAAGAGATCGCGCGCAAAGTTCGGATCGCGCGTCCCGGCCGCACAGGCCCGAATCGCTTCGACATACCACAGGGCCGCATCGACCGTGTTGTATTGCGGCGCGCTGCCGGCGTCGGGAAAGACGTTCGGCAGCATGCCGCCATCGATGAACGGCGCAAAGCCGCGCACGATCGCTTCGGCAACGTCGGCGCGCCGATTGGCCAGCAGCAAGCCCGGCAACGCGATCATCGTGTCGCGGCCCCAATCGGTGAACCATGGATATCCCGCCACGATCGTCGTGCGCGACGAGCCGCCGGGCACGGCCACGATCACGAATGCGTCCGCGGCGATCGCAAGTTCCGCGCGCAACGCATCCGGCGCATCGGCCGCGAGCGCCGCTCCGCGCGCGCGCGCCGCATCTACGATAAACGGCGCCGCCGCGAGGTCCGCCTCGAGCCCCACGACCATGCCGCCGCGTTCGCCCGAGGCGAGCGTCGTTTCTACGTCGAGCACGTGCAGGTAGTCTGCGTTCGGATCGAGTCCCCGTTCGGCTTCGCGTTCCGCGTAGAAGCCCGACCAGCGATCCAGCGCGGGCGAGAGCAGCGCGCCGGAACATGCGACGTGCACGACCCGGCCGCAAGCCGGCAAACCGATCGTGGCCCGATCGCCGTCCACGCCGACGCTGAACTGGTTGGGATCCGGTAACGCCCCGCCATGGTGATCGCAGTCCGCCACCAACAGGCGCGCGGTGATGCGCAGCGGCTTCGTGGCCCGCTCCACCCGCAGCGCGACGGCGGTGGCATCGGCGCCGTGGGGCATCGCGATCGCCACTTCGAGCAACGCGTCGCCGAGTTCGTACGTCCACACCGGCACGCCGTCGATCACGGCAAACGATTCGATGAAGCGCCAGCCCTCGGGCACGCGCATGCCGGATGTCCAGTGGTTCGTCGCGAGACCGTATGTCACGCCGCGGTATTCCACCTCAAGCTGCGCCGAGGCCACGACGAGCCGCCGCGCGACCGGCGGTTCGAGGGCGGCGATCAGCAAGCCATGGTAACGCCGCGTCAGGGTGCCGGCAACGGTGCCCATCGCGTAGCCCCCGCGGCCGTTGGTGACGAGCCATTCCCGGCGTTCGGCAACGCCGAGATCGGTACAATCCGGCCGGCTCAACCGTCGCGTGATCATCGAAGCGGAACTTGCCATGTGCGTCGAACCGACCCTGCGTGGCGAATCCCGAGACCGAGCGCATCCTCGCGGTCGAACGGCGAGAGGCGCATTGGCGGCGCTGGGGACCCTATCTCAGCGGACGCCAATGGGGCACGGTCCGCGAGGACTATTCCGCCGACGGCAACGCGTGGGACTCGTTCCCCTTCGAGATGTCGCACTTGCGCACGTATCGCTGGGGCGAAGACGGCATCCTCGGAATCAGCGACAACCACCAGCGGCTGTGCTTCGCGCCGGCGTTTTGGAACGGGCGCGATCGTATTCTCAAAGAGCGCCTCTACGGGCTGAACGGGCACGAAGGCAACCACGGCGAGGATGTTAAGGAAGTCTGGTTCCACCTCGACAACCTGCCCTCGCACGCCTACATGAAGGCACTCTACAAATATCCGCAGCGCCCGTTTCCCTACGAAGACCTGCGCATCGAGAACGCCAAACGCGGTCGCGAATCGCCCGAGTACGAACTCGTCGACACCGGCGTCTTCGCCGACGACGCGTACTTCGACATCGAGATCGAATACGCAAAGGCGACGACCGAAGACATCCTCATCCGGCTGACCATCACCAACCGCAGCGCGCAGCGCGCGCCGCTGCACGTGCTGCCGACGTTCTGGTACCGCAACGAATGGTCGTGGCGAGCCGGCGTGACCAAACCTGCGATCGGCGACGCGGGCGAGGCCAACGTGGCAATGGTGACGCAGCATCCAACCCTCGGCCGGCGCTGGATGATCTCCGACGGCAACGCGATCAGCACGCTCTATACCGAGAACGAAACGAATTTCGAGCGCGCGTTCGGCGTGAAGAACCCGCGCCCGTTCGTGAAGGACGCGTTCGGACGGTATTTGATCAACAACGATCCGACGGCGATCAATCCCAAGCGCACCGGCACGAAGGCGGCCTTTCAGTACACGACGATCATGGAGCCCGGGGCGACCGAAACGATCCGGCTGCGCCTCACCGACACGCCCGGCACGCTCGCGATCGACCCGGTCGCGTTCGATGCGATCGTCGACCGCCGCATACGCGAAGCGGACGAGTTTTACAATAGCCTGCTGCCCGCGTCAACCGACACGCAAGACCGTACGATTCAGCGCCGCGCGTTCGCCGGGCTCTTGTGGACGAAGCAATTCTACAACTACATCATTCGCGATTGGCTCAAGGGCGATCCGTTGATGCCGGTACCGCCGGCAAGCCGTTTACACGGGCGTAATTCCGGGTGGACGCACCTCTACAACGATGAGGTGCTCTCGATGCCCGACGAGTGGGAATATCCGTGGTATGCCAGTTGGGACTTGGCTTTTCACGTCATCACGTTCGCGCTGATCGATCCCGATTTTGCCAAACGCCAGCTCGTTGCGCTCACGCGCGAACGCTACATGCATCCGAACGGCCAGCTGCCGGCGTACGAGTGGGCGTTCGACGACGTCAACCCGCCCGTGCACGCGTGGGCTGCGTATCGCATCTACAAGATCGAAGCGAAGCGGCGCGGCGGGGTGGGCGATCTGCCGTTCCTCGAGCGCGTGTTTCAGAAACTCTTGCTCAACTTCACTTGGTGGGTGAACCGCAAGGACGTCGCCGGACGCAACGTGTTCCAGGGTGGCTTCCTCGGGCTCGATAACATCGGCGTGTTCGACCGCAGTACCAAACTGCCGACCGGCGGCTATCTTGCGCAAGCCGACGGCACCGCGTGGATGGCGGTGTACTCGCTCAACATGCTCGCGATCGCGATCGAACTCGCGCGTCACGATCCGGTGTACGAACACCTCGCCAACAAGTTCTTCGAACACTTCCTGTATATCGCGGACGCGATGAACTCGCAGATCGCCGAGGACGACAACGGCGTGGGCCTGTGGGATCTGCAGGACGAGTTCTACTACGATCAGCTCTACTTACCGACGGGCGAACGCATTCCGTTGAAGGTTCGCTCGGCGGTGGGTGTGATTCCGATCTTCGCGGTGGAAACGCTCGATCCGGATACGCTCGAAAAGCTGCCCCTCCTCAAGACGCGCGTGGAATGGTTTATCGCCAACCGGCCGGAGCTCGCCGAGAACGTCGCGCGGATCGAAGTCAGCGGCATGCGCCAGCGGCGTCTGCTGGCGATCGTCAACCCCGACCGCCTGCGCCGAATCCTGAAGCGGCTCTTTGCCGAGGATGAGTTCTTGAGTCCGCACGGCATGCGCGCGCTCTCCAAATTTCACGAAGCCAACCCCTACGTTCTCAACGTCGGCGGCGCGAGCTTCCGCGTCGACTACGAACCGGCCGAGTCCACCAGCGGCCTCTTCGGCGGCAATTCCAACTGGCGCGGCCCAGTCTGGTTTCCGCTCAACTACCTGCTGATCGAATCGCTGCAGAAGTTCCACTATTATTTGGGCGACGACTTCCGGATCGAGTTTCCGACGGGCTCGGGCACGATGCTCACGCTGTGGGAGATCTCCATGCAGCTCTCGCACCGGCTGATATCGCTCTTCCGGTCCGCTCCTGATGGGACGCGACCGTTTCAACGCCAGGACTCCGCGTTCGAACACGACGTCCACTGGCGCGACCACCTCCTCTTCCACGAGTACTTTCACGGCGATACGGGCCAGGGTCTGGGGGCGTCGCACCAGACCGGTTGGACCGCGCTCGTGGCCAAGCTGATCCAGCAAACGGCCGAATACGAAGCACCGCTTCACCCGAGCGTGGGCCGCGACTTCACCGTGAAAGCATCGCTCTGAACGGGTATGTCGACGGTTGAAAGTATGCTGAAGTGAACGCGATCCACCAACCGGTCCTAGGCGACCTCGATGCATATCTCTTGGGCGAGGGCACGCACCTCCGGCTCTATGACGTCATGGGCGCGCACGTGCGTACCTTCGACGGTGTCAGCGGGACGGCGTTTGCCCTGTGGGCCCCCAACGCGCGGCGCGTGAGCGTCGTCGGCGACTTCAACGACTGGGACGGCAACCGCCACCGGATGTGGCTGCGCCGCGACTGCGGCGTCTGGGAGCTGTTCATCCCGGGCGTCGGCGCCGGCGCCCGGTATAAGTACGAACTCGAAGACAACGCCGGCCACCTGTTGCCGCTGCGCGTCGATCCGATCGCGTTCTATGCCGAGCAGCGCCCGCGCAATGCCTCGATCGTCTGGGATGCGCCGGCCTATCCGTGGAGCGACGCGGCGTGGCTAGCCGGGCGCGCAGCGCGCCAGCATCGCGACGCGCCGATCTCGATTTACGAAGTGCATCTGGGGTCGTGGCGCCGCGTGCCGGAAGACGGGAATCGGTTTCTGACCTACCGCGAGCTGGCCGATACGCTCGTGCCCTACGTGCGTGACCTCGGGTTCACCCACATCGAACTGATGCCGATCACCGAACACCCCTTCGACGGATCGTGGGGGTATCAGACCACCGGCTGGTTCGCGCCGACGAGCCGCTTCGGCACGCCCGACGACGCGCGCGCGTTCATCGAAGCGGCGCACAACGCGGGCCTCGGCGTGATCGTCGATTGGGTACCGGGCCATTTTCCGACCGACGACTTCAGCCTCGGGAAGTTCGACGGCACCAGCCTCTACGAGCATGCCGATCCGCGCAAGGGGTTCCACAAAGAGTGGGGGACCTACGCGTTCAACCTCGGCCGTACCGAAGTTGCAAACATCCTCTTGGCAAGCGCGCTCTATTGGCTGCGCGAATTTCACGTCGATGGACTCCGCGTCGATGCGGTCTCGTCGATCATCTATCTCGATTACGACCGTGAAGACGGCCAGTGGATTCCGAACATCTACGGCGGCAACGAGAACCTCGATTCGACCGGATTCTTGCGCCGCTTCAACACGATCGTGTACGGCGAATTTCCCGACGTGATGACGATCGCCGAAGAGTCGACGGCGTATGCCGGCGTCACGACGCCCGTGTCGCACGGGGGCCTCGGTTTCGGCTTCAAGTGGAACATGGGTTGGATGCACGACACGCTCGAGTTCATGAAGCGCGATCCGATGTATCGCAGCCACCATCTCAACGAGATCTCGTTCGGATTGATCTACGCGTTTACCGAGAACTTCGTGCTGCCGCTCTCGCACGACGAAATCGTACACGGCAAAGGTTCGCTGCTCGGCAAGATGCCCGGCGGCGACTACGAGAAGTTCGCCAACCTGCGGCTGCTCTTCGGGCACATGTTCGGGCATCCGGGCAAGAAGCTGCTCTTTGCCGGCGGCGAGTTCGCGCAGTGGAGCGAGTGGAACGCTGCGACGTCGCTCGACTGGCACCTCACGCAGTGGCTGCCGCACCACGGCATGCAGCGCTTGATCGGCGACTGCAACCGGCTCTATCGCGAACTGCCCGCACTGCACGCGCGCGATGCAACGGCCGACGGGTTCGAGTGGATCCAGTACGACGATGCCCGTAACGCGGTCTGCGCGTGGGTACGCTACGACGTGAGGCGCGCGAGCCACGCCGTCGTCGTCTGCAACTATTCCGGCGTTCGGCTCGACGGCTATCGCATCGGCGTTCCGCAAGCGGGGACGTATCGCGAGCTGCTCAACACCGACGCCGGCATGTACGGCGGCGGAAACGAAGGCAACTTGGGCGCCGTACACACCGACCGGGTGACGATGCATGGCCGCGAGCAGTCGCTCGCGCTCACGCTGCCGCCGCTCTCCGCGATCATCCTCGCACCCTAGTGCCGACGCCGAAACGCCTCGAGTCGGGGCGCGCGTACCCGCTCGGCGCCACGTGGGACGGCACCGGCGTGAACTTTGCGCTGTTCTCGGCCAATGCCGAACGCGTCGACCTGTGCATCTTCGATACGCGCGGCCGGCGCGAGATCGCGCGCTTCACGCTACCCGAGTTTACCGACGAAGTGTGGCACGGCTACTTGCCCGGGCTGCGGCCGGGTGCGCTTTACGGCTACCGCGTCTATGGCCCCTACGATCCTCCGAACGGCCACCGCTTCAACCACCATAAGCTGCTGATCGACCCGTACGCCAAAGCGCTGGCGGGACCACTGCGCTGGAGCGACGCGCATTACGGCTACCGCATCGGCGCGCCGCGCGGCGACCTCAGCATCGATCGTCGCGACAACGCGAGCGGTATGCCGAAGTCGGTCGTCGTCGATACCTCGTTCATGTGGGGCAACGACCGGCCACCCGACGTGCCCTGGATGCGGCGCGTGTTCTACGAAGCGCACGTGCGCGGCTACACGATGCTGCACCCCGACGTATCGCCGGCAACCCGCGGTACGTTCACCGGCCTCTCCTCGCCGCGCGTGATCGAGCATCTGGTCGATCTCGGCGTGACGACGGTCGAGCTGCTGCCCGTGCACGCGTTCGTCGATGACCGCAACCTCGTCGAAAAGCGGCTGCGCAACTACTGGGGCTACAATTCGATCGGCTTCTTCGCACCCGAACCGCGCTATTCCGCCGCTCACCACGACGAGTTCAAAACGATGGTCAAGAACCTGCACGAAGCGGGGCTCGAAGTCGTGCTCGACGTCGTGTATAACCATACGGCCGAAGGCAATCAGCTCGGGCCGACGCTCTCGTTTCGCGGCATCGACAACGCGTCGTACTACCGGCTCGCCGAAGACCGCCGCTACTATGAAGATACGACCGGGTGCGGAAACACGCTGAACCTGCGGCACCCGCGCGTCCTGCAGATGGTCACCGACTCGCTGCGCTATTGGGTCGAAGAGATGCACGTCGATGGGTTCCGCTTCGACCTCGCAACAACGCTCGCGCGCGAAGACAACGGTTACACCTATAACGCAGCATTCTTCAAAACGCTCAAGCAAGATCCGGTGCTGGCGCGCTGCATGCTCGTCGCCGAACCATGGGACGTCGGCATGGGCGGCTATCAGGTCGGCGGGTTTCCGCCCGGGTGGTCGGAGTGGAACGGCAAATATCGCGACACCGTACGCCGGTATTGGCAAGGCAACAGCGGACTGCTCTCGGAGTTCGCCTCGCGTCTCGCTGGCTCGAGCGATCTCTTCCACCGGCACGGCCGCCGCCCGCGCGCAAGCATCAACTTCGTCACGGTGCACGACGGCTTCACGCTGACCGACCTCGTTTCGTACAATACGAAGATCAACGATGCGAACCTCGAAGACAATCGCGACGGAACCGACGACAATGCGAGCTGGAACTGCGGCGTCGAAGGGCCGACCGACGATCCGGCGATCTTGGCGCTGCGCGAGCGGCAGAAGCGCAATCTCATCGCCACACTCTTCCTCTCGCTCGGCGTGCCGATGTTGCTGGCGGGCGATGAGTTCGGGCATACGCAGCGCGGCAACAATAACGCGTACTGCCAAGACAACGAGATCTCGTGGATCGACTGGAACGGCCGCAGCGAACGCGATGCGGCATTCGGGAAATTCGTGAAGATGCTGCTGCGGATGCGGCGCGAACACCCCGCGTTCCAGCGCGACGCGTTCTTCACCGGCCGCCCGCAGCCCGGCAGCGACCGCGAGGACATCGCCTGGTACACGCCTGCCGGCACGGAGATGCAAGGCGATGATTGGAGCACCGACGGCCGCGCGATCGGCGTGTTTTTCGGCGACCGCCCGCTCTTTGCCGTCCTCTTTAACGCCGCCGATCACGACGTCGAGTTCGCGCTGCCGGAAAGCGACGTCGTGCAGTGGCATCTGCTGCTCGATACCGCCTTCGAAGAGCCCAAAACCGACGCACCGGCGGATGGTTCGGCCGTGACGTTCAACGTGACGGCGCGCTCGATCGCCGTGTTCAACGGGTTGCCCGTATGACGCCGCGCGAGCTGGTCGGCGAGCGCTATGACGACGCGCTGGGCATGGTGCGCATCGTTCCCGCGGCGACACGCGAAGCGTTCATTGCGGCGCTGACGACGCCGGACCCCACGAGCATCGCGGCGCCGACGCGCGTGCTGCGCGAGGGCGACCCGCTCTCGATCGACATCACGCTCGAAGCCGAACACTGGGACGAGAGCGTCTTGTGGACGGTCACCGATGTGCTCGGCAACGTCAAAGCCGGAACCGTGCCGCTGCGCGACACCCCGGTCGTCAAGTTCGTGCAGCGCGGCGATAAAACGGTTGACACGCGCCGCGTAACATTGCCGTTCACCGTCGCCTCGAACGTTTACCGGGCAACGCTCGACGTGCGCACCTACGGCCACGCGGGCATCGACATCATCGCCGCGCCGCAGCGCGCCTACTTGCCGCCGGGCGACATGCGCGTCTGGGGGCTCGCCGTTCAGCTCTACACGCTGCGCTCGCAGCGCAACTGGGGCATCGGCGACTTCGGCGATCTGGTTCGGATCTGCGAGATCGCGGGCGATGCCGGCGCGTCGCTGGTCGGCATCAATCCGTTGCACGCCTCGCACCGCAGCGATCCCGAGTCAGCGAGCCCGTACGCGCCGACCTCGCGGCGTTTTCTCAATTGGCTCGCCATCGACATCGAAGCCCTGCCCGAAGCGCGCGATCCCGACGTGCAGCACTACATCGCATCGGTGAGCGACGACGTCGCGGCGCTGCGCGCAAAACCGTTCGTCGACTACACGGGCGTCGCGATGGTGAAGGCGCCGGCGTTAAAACTCTGCTTCGCCGCCCTCAGCGGCGCGCGCACCGAGGGGTTCGCCTCGTACGTCGCCGCGGGCGGTGAGGCGCTCAAGCGCTTCGCCATTCACGAAGCCCTCGTGGCGCGGTACGGCCGCAACGCCGCGCACTGGCCCGAAGCGCTGCGCCAGGCCGAGAGCGAAGCCCTGGCCGTGTTTGCCCGCGAAGAACCGCGCGCGATCGATTTCTCCATGTACCTGCAGTGGTGCGCGAGCGAACAGCTCGACAGCGTCGCGTCGGCAGCCAAAGCGCACGGCGTCGCGCTGTACCGCGACCTCGCCGTCGGCGTCGAATCCGGCGGCTCCGAAGCGTGGGGCGGACCCGACTACGTCACGAGCGCGAGCGTCGGCGCGCCGCCCGATCTGCTCAATACGCACGGCCAAGACTGGGGCCTGCCGCCGCTCTCGCCGGTGACGCTGGAACGCGACGCCTACGCGGCGTTCGCCGCGCTCCTCGCCAATAACATGGCGGACGCCGGCGCGCTGCGCATCGATCACGCGATGTCGCTGATGCGGCTCTTTTGGATTCCCCGCGGCGGCCAGCCGGCCGACGGCGCCTACGTCAGCTATCCGTTCGACGATTTGCTGGCGATTGTCGCGCGCGAAAGCGTGCGCGCCCACTGCATGGTGATCGGTGAAGACCTCGGCACCGTACCGGCCGGCTTCCGCGACAAGATGGCGGCCAACAACATCCTCTCCTACCGGATCTTGCTCTTCGAACGCGACGGCAACGGCGCGTTTCTGCCGCCCGACGCCTATCCGGAACTCGCCCTCGCGACGACCGGCACGCACGATCTTCCACCGCTCGCCGGCTGGCTCGAAGGCGACGACATCGCACTACACGAGCGCCTGGGGCTGATCGACGCCGAAACCGCCCGGCAAACGCGCGTCTCGCGCGAGTCCGGCGTCGCGCAATTGCGCGCCGCACTGGTTGCCAGTGGCGACCTGCGCGAACTTCAGCCGGATACGGAATCGATCGTGCTCGGAGCCTACCGGTACCTGGCCCGCTCGCCGGCCCGCATCGTGATGCTGCAGATCGAAGATGCGCTCGGCGAACGCACCCCGGTGAATATTCCGGGGACCAACCTCGAATATCCGAACTGGCGGCGCAAACTGCGCGACGACCTGGAAACGATTGCAACCGACGGACGGCTCGAACGATTTGCACGCGCGATGCGGGAGTTACGCCCGCGCGCATGAAGGTGGAGGCAGCATGAAAGGCGTTCTGATGGCCGGTGGAGAGGGGTCGCGATTGCGGCCCTTGACCTCACGCCGTCCGAAGCCGCTCGCTCCCGTTGCCGGCAAGCCGGTGATGGAGCACATCATCGCACTGTTGCGGCGGCACGGGATCACCGAGATCGTCGCCACGCTGCACTACCTCGCCGACGAGGTGGAATCGTATTTCGATAGCGGCGCCGACTTCGGCGTATCGATGGAGTACGTGGTCGAAGATACGCCCCTCGGCACCGCCGGCGCCGTCAAGATGGCCGACAAGCTGCTGGCCGGCGAAACGTTCCTCGTCATCTCGGGCGATGCGCTCACCGACATCGATCTCACCGCGCTCATCGAACATCACAAGCGCGAAGGGAACGCCGTTACGATCGCGCTGCAGCGCGTCACGAACCCCTTGGAGTTCGGCGTCGTCGTCACCGACGAAGCCGGCCGCATCACGCGCTTCCTCGAGAAGCCGTCGTGGGGCGAGGTGTTCTCCGATACGATCAACACCGGCATCTACGTGCTCGAGCCCGCGATCCTCGAGCGAATGACCCGCGGCCGCAACTACGATTTCTCGAAAGATTTGTTTCCCGAGATGCTGCGCGACGGCGCGAAACTCGGCGGCTACATCATCGACGCGTACTGGACCGACATCGGCAACCTCGAGCAGTACCAGCAGGCAAACTACGACGCGCTCGAAGGCAAAGTGCGGCTCGACTCGCTCGGCACCGAGATCGCACCGGGCATACTGGCGGGTGAGGGCTGCCGCATCGATCCCTCCGCGCAGCTGCACCGCCCGGTCGTCTTGGGCGACGGCGTGCGGATCGCGGCGGGCGTCGAGATCGTCGGACCCGCAACGCTCGGCAACGGCTGCATCGTCGAACACGGCGCCCGTATCACGCGCTCCGTGCTGTGGGAAGACTGCTATATCGGTGAAGACGCCGTCATCAACGATTGCACGGTCGCCGACCGCAACACGATCGAACGTAACGCCACGGTCAGCGAATCGACCGTCATCGGCCGCGGCTGCACGATCGGCTCCGGCGCCGTGGTCAACGCGAACCTCAAGCTGTGGCCCGACAAGTGGGTAACGTCGGGTTCGGTCGTTTCGATGTCGCTGATCTACGGGCAGAAATGGCCCGGATCGCTGTTCGGTTCGGTCGGCATCAGCGGACTTGCGAACCTCGAGTTCACGCCCGAATTTGCGCTCAAGCTCGGCCAGGCATTCGGCTCGTATCTGAAGCCGGGTCAATCGGTGATGACGAGCCGCGACACGCATCCGGCCACGCGCGTGATGAACCGCTGCGTGATCTCAGGGCTCCTGAGCGTCGGCATTCACGTGCTCGATCTGCGCTCGTACCCGCTGCCGCTCGCGCGCTACGCCGTGCGCATCGGCGGTGACGGCGGCGTCCACGTGCGCGTGGCGCCGAACGATCCCAACGCCCTGATCATGGAGTTCTTCGATCAGCAAGGGATCACGACCGATAAGAACACCGAACGCAAGATCGAGAACCTCTTCTTCCGCGAAGACTTCCGCCGCACCGGCATGGACGACGTCGGCACGCTCGACTTCCCCTCGCGCATGCTCGAGCGCTACACCGGCGCGTTTCTCGAAGCACTCGCCTCGCATACGCTCAAAGAAGCCGGCTTCAAGGTCGTGATCGACTACGCATGGGGCAACGCCTCGATCGTGCTGCCGCAGCTGCTCGGGGGCCTGGGCGTCGACCAGATCTCGCTCAACGCGTATTTCGACGCGCAGCGGGCGCGTAATTTCCGCGACGACCGCGAGCGCCACCTCGAACAGCTCGCCACCGTCGTGACCTCGCTCGAAGCCGACCTCGGCCTCTTGATCGACGCCGACGGCGAAACGTTCACGCTGGTCGACGACAAGGGCCGCATCGTCGGCCGCAATCGCCTCTTCGCGCTGATAACGCTGCTGATCGCCCGCGCGACGCCGGGTGCGCGCATCGCGATGCCGGTTACGGTTCCCGATGCCGTCGAACGGATCGCCGAGCAAAACGGCGCCGAGATCGTCCGTACGCGCAGCGACCGCCGCTCGCTGATGGCGCTGGCCGAAAAGGACGGCAAGAGCCTCGCCTTTGCCGGCGGCGCCGACTACGAGTTGATCTTCCCGGAATTTCAACCGGCCTTCGACGGCCTCTACGGCGCGGCAAAGGTGATGGAACTGCTCGCCGCCGAGCACCAGCCCGCCAGCGAACTCGTCGACCAATTGCCGGATTGGCACATGGCCAGCCGCAGCGTTCCGTGTCCGTGGGATCGCAAGGGCCTCGTCATGCGCGCGCTGCACGACGAATCGCGCAACGGCAACAACGTGCAAATGATCGACGGCATCCGCATCTCAGAAAACGGCGGCTGGGTCCTCGTCCTCCCCGACGCCTCCGAAGCCGCCGTCAACGTGATCGCCGAAAGCACGAGCGACGAAGGCGCTGAGGGCACCGCCGCCCACATGGCCAACCACATCATGCACCTGATCGCAACGGGTTAGCGCGACCGCGAAAGTAGAGCGGCGCGGCGCCCCCTGTCAGGTCTTCGTTCGCTCCAAGTACGCGGTAGCGGTTTGGACTTCGCCTTCTAGGGCGGTGACGGTTTGCTGCATCGAGGTGAGGGCGGCGGCTTTGTAGATGCTCACCGAATCCATCGCGTCGTAGACGTTCTTGAACGCCGCTTTGAGTTTGTCGACGTCGATCGTGGCGGAGGCGGCTTGTTCGTAGACACCGGCGCTTTGCTGCTTGAGCATCGCGGAAGTCGACTCGATCATGTTGCCGGTCGTCGTGTTGAGCGCGCCGATTTGGTTGAGCACCAGCTTCTCGTTCGCCAGCGCCTGCGCGACCACAACCGCGGTGCGTAGCGCGGAGACCGTGGTGGTCGTAGCGCGCTCGACGCCCTTGATCAGTTCGACGTTGTTCTTCTTGATCAGATCGAGGGCTAGATAGCCCTGCACGTTGACCGCCATTTGGGTGAGCAGATCTTGGATCTTCTGGCGCGCGTAGAACTGCACGTCTTCGCGCAAGATCTTGGCGCGTTGCGGATCGCTCGTATCGAGCATCGCGAGGCGCGAGTCGATTTCACCGTCGAGCTTTTTCGCTAGGTAGGCGAACCCTTCGAGCTTCTGCATGAGCGCCCACATCGTGGCCTTCTCTTGCTCGATCGCGGCGTTGTCGCGCTGCAGCTCGTCCTTGGAGCGGTAGAGCGTTTCGATGATGGCGTTGAGATGATTTTGCGCCGAGCGATAGCCGTCGAAATACGCGGTGAGCTTGTTACCGAACGGGATCATCCCGAGCAGCTTGCGCGGTGAGAGTAAGTCGCCTTGCTTCGAGGGATCGAGCGCTTCGACTTGGTTGCGTAGATCGCCGAGCGCCTTCGAAACCGGCGAGGCAGCGTCGTACACGCCGTTCTTCATCGCCTTCATCGGACGCTCGAGCATGCGGTTTGCTACGCTCGCCGACGCGCGCACGTCGCCGTCGCCGAGCGCGAGGATCGCGTCGACGCGCGTCTTGAACTCGCTGCCGTGCGGGTCGAGCGTGGTCAGATCGCCGATGAATTGGCCGACCTGTCCGTCGAGCCGCGTCGTTTCTTCCGCCGGAAGCGGAACGCGGTTGGCGGCTTCCTGCGGCGCGATCGCCGCCACCGGTGCGGGCGGCGTCAGTGCCGGCAGCTCGAGCCCGTTGGAATCCATCGACCTACTCTTTGACCTCGCGAATCCACATGTTCCACGGGCGATGGATCACTTCGTCGATGTACCGCTCGTAATTCGCCGATTCTTCCGGTGCCAGGTAGGTCGGCTCACCCAAACGCAGGGCTTCCGATTGAATCTGCGCGTTTTGAGCGGCGTACACCGCACGATAGACGGCGTGTTTGATCGTCTTACCGACCATCGTCGCACCGTGCCCACGCATGAGTACCATCGGTTTGTCGCCGAGTTTCTCCGCCAGCGCCTTGCCGATCGGGGCGGTGCGGATCAGCATGTCGGTCATGCCGGCTGCTTCGCGAATCTCGAACTTCGGCACGCCCAGGCCCAAGAACGCGCTCATGTGATAGACCGGCTCGAGTTCCGCCTTGGTGATGCCGAACGGAATCAGCGACGGCGCGTGACAGTGGACGACCGACATCACGTCGGGGCGCAGCTTGTAGATCTCGCCGTGGATGTAGCGCTCGCTATAGAGGCGGTGCTTCGTTGCGGGCACCGGCACACTGTCGAGATCGTATGTCAGCAAGTCTTTTTCCGTTACGAGCCCCGGCGCGAGGTGGCGCGACATCACGTACTTCTGCGGATCGCTATCGCTGCGCACGCTGATGTGTCCGAACGCATCGACGATGCCGTACTTGAACAGGATCTTATTTCCCAACAGCAAGTCCTCGACCAGCTCGTCGGAAAGAATCTTCACTTTAGGCAAGGGGTACTCCAGCGTGCGGAACGAGTGCGGGGGAACCCGTAAGTATGCCGCCGCCGATTGCGGCCCCGCTATGGCCGAGGAGGCGGACCGCGCCCCACGGTCCGGCAATCGCGCTCGAAACCACGGGCAGCAGCAGTTCGGCTTCGAGTACGCGCGTCGCCGCAATCGTGCGTAGGCCGCCGCACGAAATAACCAGTGCATCGACGTCACGGGGATCGGGCACGGCTCGCCGCGCGAGCGCGACGATATCGTCCGTCGTCAACGCCGCAAGCTCGCGACCATCGACGATGCCGAGCGACGCGGACCCGGCGACGTCAAAGCGGTGCTCTTCGAGAAACGTGCAGAGCTCCGCCGTGACCGTAGCGTCGTAGGCCGCTGCGACGGCGACCCGGCGCGCACCGAAACCGTGCAGCGCGTCGACGATGGTGCTCGCCATCGTCGTGACCGGCAGGCCGGTCCGTTCGCGCAATTCGGCTTGCAGACGATCGTCATACGCGCGCCCCAGCGCAAACGTGAGTGAGGTCCCCATGACGCCGATCGCCGTCGCACCGCCGGCAACGAGTTGGTCGACCGCAGCCGGTACGCGCGCCAACGCATCGAGATAATTCTGCCGGCGAAAGGCGCCGACGCCGACGCCGGCGGCGAGAAACGTGAACGCGTCGCCGTAGAGTTCCAGTGCCTCGGGCGGCACGCCGCCCGCGAGCGGCGGCACGATCATCCCAATCACCGGCTTCGCGGCGGTCAGCTCATCACCGCGTCGATGTAGCCGATCTTCCGTTCGAGCGCGGCAAGGGCATGCGCCCAGGTGTAGCGGCCCACCGTTTCGGCGCCCGCGCTGCGCATTTCATCGCCGATCGCCGGGTTCGCGAAGAGCGCTTTGAGATACGTTGCGAGTTCGCGGCCGTCGGAGGTGTCGCAGACGATCGCGTTTACGAACGGCTCGGCGTACTCTTCGCCGGTCGCGCCGCACACGGCGATTCCGCCCGCCGCCATCACTTCGAGCCCGACCAAACCGAACGGCTCTTTACCGCTGTTGGCCAGCACGGCGTCGGCCGCGGCATAGAGCGCATAGAGCGTGGCATCGTCGAGAAACGCGCGCAAATGAACGATCGGGCCGTCGGCGAGGGCGATGCCGTCGATCACCTTGTGACCGTCCGAGCCCTCGTAGCCGATCCGTTCGACGTTGAGTCCGCGTTCGTGTGCGCGCGCGAACACCAGGTCGCCATACGGCTCGCGTCCGCCGCGCACGATCATGCGGGCGTTGATCCCGGCCTCGTGCAATTCGGCTAACGCATCGACGGCCTGCATCCAATTCTTGTCCGGATCGAAGCGGCCGACTTTGACCAGCGTGGGCCGGCCCGCCAGCGCCTGTTTCATTTCGGCGAGCAGTTTCGGATCGGCGCCGCTCAGCAGCCGGCTGTCGATGCCGTTCGGGATCACGAGCGACGGCACGCCGTGGCGCGCCAGCTCGAACTTCATATATTTGCTCACGGCGGTAATCGCCGCCGCCGACCGCAGTGCGGCGAAGTCGACGTGCTCCCAGCCGTAGGTGTTGTTGGCGTTCCAGATCAGGGTGAAGTTTTCACGCAAGCCGCGCAGCCGGGCCAGCCGATCGATCGCGACCGCGACGCCGGCCGTCTGCCACTCTTCGCACAGCACGAGCGTGCGTTCGTTCGAGGCGGCCGTCGGCGCGACGATCTGATCGACCACGAAGCTGGGCAGACTCGATTCCCAATCGGCGATCTTTTCGCTCTCGCCGTCGTACGCGTTGCGCGGGTGGTGGGCGGAAATCCACTGCGACCAGCGCCGCAACGTCACGTTGCCCTTGGTCTCGACCGCGGCCGACGCCGGATCGCCGACGAAGATCACATCGACGACGCATCCGATGTCCCCGAGCGCGTGCGCGAGCTGCGTCACGCGCGTTCCGAGACCGCCGATCGACGCGTAACGATCGGGGCCTTCGAACGAGAGGATCGCGACGCGATGCGGTAGCTCCACGGGCGGCACCCTACTTTCCGCAGCAGCGGCAAGCGCCGCTGCTTTTTTCTTCTTCATTTTGCCAATTGACGTAACACGAACTGCAGGATGCCGCCATGGCGGTAGTAGTCGGCTTCATCCGGCGTGTCGATTCGCACGACGGCGGTGAACGACGTCACTTTGCCGCCGCCCGCATCGGCCGTTACGACGACCGACATGCGCGGCCGCAGGCCGGCCGCGATTCCGCTGATGGCAAACGTTTCTTCGCCGGTGAGCCCGAGCGACGCGCGCGTTTCACCGTCGGCGTATTCGAGCGGCAGAATCCCCATGCCGATGAGGTTCGAACGATGGATGCGTTCGAACGATTCGGCGATTGCGGCGCGTACGCCAAGCAGCATCGGGCCTTTGGCGGCCCAGTCGCGCGACGAACCCGAACCGTATTCTTTGCCGGCCAGCACGATGAGCGGCGTGCCCGCGGCGCGGTACTTCTCCGAGGCATCGAAGATCGACATCTGCTCGCCGGTGGGAAGGTAGCGCGTCATGCCGCCTTCGACCCCGGGAACGAGCAGATTGCGCAAGCGTACGTTGGCAAACGTACCCCGCACCATCACTTCGTGATTGCCGCGGCGCGCGCCGTAGGAGTTGAAATCGTCGATCGCAATGCCGTGTGCGAGCAGATACTTCGCAGCCGGCGACGTACGGGAGATGTTTCCGGCGGGCGAGATGTGATCGGTCGTGACCGAGTCGCCGAGCACCGCAAGCGCGCGCGCACCACTGATGTCCTGGAGCGGCTTCGGCTCTTTGGGCATGCCGTCGAAGTACGGCGGCTTCTTGATGTATTCGCTCTTCGGATCCCAGGTGAAGCGCTCGCCCGTCGGCACCGGCATCGCCTGCCAGCGTGCATCGCCGGCGAAGACATCGGCATACCGTTCGCGGAACAGCGATCCCGTCACCGACGCGGCCATGGCGACGTCGATCTCGGCGTTGGTCGGCCACAGATCTTTCAAGAACACGTCGGCGCCGGTCTTGTCTTTGCCGAGCGGCTCGGTGGTGAGATCGATATCCATGCAGCCCGCAAGCGCGTAGGCCACGACCAGCGGCGGCGAGGCGAGATAGTTCGCCTGCACTTGCGGATGAATGCGGCCTTCAAAGTTCCGATTGCCCGAGAGCACCGCCGCTACGATCATCTTTTCGGCGTCGACCTTGGCCGCGACATCGTCGGGCAGCGGTCCGCTGTTGCCGATGCACGTGGTGCAGCCGTAGCCGACGAGGTTGAAGCCGAGTGCGTCGAGGTATTGCGTGAGGCCGGCTTTGAGCAGATAGTCGGTGACGACTTTCGAACCCGGCGCGAGCGAGGTTTTCACCCACGGTTTGCGCTGGAGGCCTTTTTCGACGGCCTTTTTCGCCAGCAGGCCGGCGCCGATCAGCACGGCGGGGTTCGAGGTGTTCGTGCACGACGTGATCGCGGCGATCACCACGGAGCCGTCGCGGAGTTCGTCGGCGTGCCGCGTCGCGGGCGAGCCTTCTTCGACGGCGATGACCGCCGCAACGGCCGTGCCGCCGCCGCCTTCACCTTCGAGCCGTGCGATTGCGGGCGACGACACGCTGCGCGCGCCGCGCCACTCATCGAGCGCAACTTCGAACGCGGCGCGCGCGCCCTTCAACGGCACGCGATCCTGCGGACGCCGCGGTCCGGCAAGGTTCGGTTCGACGATCGACATGTCGAGTTCGAGCGTGTCGGTGAAGCGCGGTTCCGGTGATGCATCGGTGCGGAACATGCCCTGCGCCTTCGCGTACGCTTCCACCAGCGCGACCTGTTCGTCGCTGCGTCCGGTGAGACGCAGGTACGTGAGCGTTTGCGCGTCGATCGGGAAGATCGCGATCGTCGAACCGTATTCCGGCGACATGTTGCCGATCGTCGTGCGGTCGGCCACCGGCAAATTGCTCAAGCCCGCGCCGTAAAATTCGACGAACTTCGCGACGACGTTTTTCTTGCGCAGCATCTGCGTGATCTGCAGAACCAAATCGGTCGCCGTCACACCTTCGCTCAGCTTACCGCTGAGCTTGAAGCCGATCACTTCCGGAATGAGCATCGTGACGGGCTGACCGAGCATCGCCGCTTCCGCTTCGATGCCGCCGACGCCCCAGGCGAGTACGCCGACGCCGTTGACCATCGTGGTGTGCGAGTCGGTGCCCACGGTCGAATCGGGATACGCCATCGGGGCGGCTTCGGTGGGATGCCCCTCACCCGCACCGCCGGCGCCGAAAACGATCCGCGCGAGATACTCGATGTTCACTTGGTGCACGATGCCGGTATCGGGCGGAACGGCGCGGTAACCGTCGAGCGCAATCTGACCCCATTTGAGGAAGCCGTATCGCTCGCCGTTGCGCTCGAATTCGAGTTTTGCGTTGTGTTCGAACGCGTCGGCCGAACCGAATGCGTCGACCTGCACCGAGTGATCGATCACGATCTCCACCGGCTGCAGCGGGTTCACTTTCGAGGGCTTGCCGCCCATGTCGACGATGGCATCGCGCATGGCGGCCAAATCGACGACGCACGGGACGCCCGTAAAATCTTGCAGCAGCACGCGGGCCGGCCGGAAGGCGATCTCTTTGTCCTCGGTCGAGCCGGGCTTCCAGCCCGCGAGCGCCGCCACATCGGCCGCCACGACCGAGCGGCCGTCCTCGTACCGGAGCAGGTTTTCGAGCAAAACCTTGAGCGAAAACGGCAAAGTCGCGAGATCGTAGCCCTTAGCGGCCAGGGCCTCGAGCCGGAAGTAGGTGTAGCTGCGGTTGCCGACACGTAAGGTGTCACGGGCATCGAACGAATTGGGATGGGCTGGCGTGTTCACATTGACCGCGTTTCGCCGCCCGAAGCGGTGCCTACTCCGACGCCAGGCTCTCCTCGAGGGCGGTCTCCCAGGTCGTCCGGGGGGCGCCCTCGCGATAGCCCGCAATCCGCAGGACCCGCTCCCCGGTGAGGAACTGCCAGAGCGGGCCGACCACCAGCTCCCGTCGCCAGGGGGTGAGGTCGAGCAGCGCCGCCAGCGCCTCGGGGGACTCCGGCGAATCCCGCGCGATCCGTTCGATCTCCGTCCGCGAGACGAGCAGTGTCGCCGGCAGTTCGTTACCCGCGGCGACCGCGTTGATCAGGAGGGCGATCGCCGCCACCAGCGCATCGCGCTGCGCGCCGAGCGGCCGCGGCGCGCGCGGCGGCAGCGCGTCTTCGGGAATCGCTTCGCCGGCCGCAACCGCTTCGATGATCCGCGCGCCGATGTGTTTGCGCATCCCGGCATCGAGCCGCCGCAGTTGGCCCAGTTCGTCGACGGACGTCGGCCGCAGTCCGACGAGCCCCACCAGCACGTCGTCCGGCAGCACGTATTTCAGCGGAATGTTGCGCTCGCGCGCGATCGCCTCGCGCAGGAGTGCCAGTTCGTTGAGCACGCCGAGTTCGCGGCGGCTCATGCGCGCGTTGCCGGCAACGCGCAGGTAGAGCCGCCGCTTGTCCGAGCGGTACGTGCGCGGATCGACCAGCGTGCGCATCTCTTCGCGGGCCCACGAATCGCGTCCGCGCGCGGTCAGTTTTTCGGTCAGGCGATCGGCGATGCCGAAGAGATACCGCACGTCGTCGACGAGGTAATCGACCTGGCGCGGCGTGAACGGACGCGTACTCCAGTCGCTGACGGTCTGCGATTTCAGCAACGTCACGCCGGCGACGTCGCGCACGAGATCGAGCAGCGAAATCGACATGCCGTAGCCGCAAAAAGCCGCCGCTACCTGCGTATCGTATGCATCGCGCGGCAGCAGGCCGAAGGCGTCTTCGAGGATGCGCAAGTCGCTGGAAAGCGCGTGTCCGACCACCGTCGCTTTTGTCAGCGCTTCGGCGAGCGGTTGCAGATCGGCAATGGCCAGCGGATCGACGATCGCAACGGCGTCGTCGAAGGCAACCTGCACGACCATCAGCTTCGGCGTGAAATGTTTCTCGGTATGGAACTCCGTATCGAGCCCGATGCGCGGCGCCCCAACGATGCGTTCGCACAACGCCGCGAGCGCTTGCGGGTCGGCGACGACGTCGACCTTCACGGTGTCGCCACCGGCAGCGGGGTCGGTACGGCGTGATGACGGTGGGGGAAGTGCATGTGGTGCCGTTCTGCAAAAGCGTTGGCCGGTTCGACGAAGTGCGCGTCGATATAATTTGAGAGCACGTCGCCGCCGAAGGCGAGGGCGGTGCAGATCGGAATCGCAATCGCCGACATCGTGTAAATCTGGCGCCAGATCGGCACGCGCAGTGCGGCCGCAGTTTGGGTTGCGATCGTTCCGCCCAGACCCGGAATGATGCGCACGACGATGAGGAACATCGGCGAGCCGATCTTGAAGTGGCGTACCCAGCTGGGCAGGCGCTGCACGGTCGACTCGATGTCGAGCAACTTCGAAGTCCGCAACGCCACGACGTACCCGATGACCGCGGCAACCACGATGCCGGCCGCATTGACCAGCGAACCGATCCACGGCCCGAAGATCACGCCGTTCATAATTGCCAGCGCATCGGTGACGGAAAACGGGGCCGATGCGACGACCGCAAAGACCGCGATCGCTAAGAGATAGCGGCTGGGGCCCAGCACGCCCAGCAGATGCTCGACTTCGGATTTTTTTGCCACAACGAAGGCCGCCAAAGCAAAGGAAGCGCCGAAAATCAGCGCTGCCTCAAGACGGCGGAAAAAAACCGCAAGACCGGCCTTCACTCGCAGCTTCTTTGCGGGTACGCCGGTGAGGCCTTTGCACTAAGCGGCCGCCCGGTGGAGAAAATAGGTGCGAATATGCCCTATTGCGGCCGCCTCAACTGGGGTGTACGATCCGTTCACCTCGAGGTAAACACACCGCACATCAGACCCAAGGAGGGCGGCTTGACGTCGCAAGATCCACCTGGGTAGTAAGCACCGAATCGGCTGATTTGCTCGCCGATTTGGTGAGGTCCAACAACCTCTACACTCTAGAGACAGCGGAAGGAGGGCGTTTCCAACTTTGGAACCGCAAGATCCCCCGAAGGACGTAACCTCGTAGCCCCGGAGGCTGCGAGAACGCACCGACCCAAGATTTGAGAATGGATCCCGCTCCACGGGGTCCATTCCTTTTTTGCAGAAGAACGCCGTGTGATCGTCCCGCGCGATGCCTCCACCGTCATCGTTTGCCGCGATACGGATGCCGGCATCGAAGTCTACTTGCTACGGCGCGGTTCGAACTCGCCGGGCTTTCCCGACGCCTACGTTTTTCCGGGCGGCACGCTCGACAAGACCGACTACTCGCCGCAAGCCCGCATGCGCCTCACCGGCGAGTGGCGCCCGGCCGAACCCGCCTTCACCTACGCTGCGATCCGCGAGACCTACGAAGAGTGCGGCTTGCTCTTCTCCGTCGAACCGGTCGAGCACGATGCGCTGCGCGCCGCGCGCACGGAGATGCTGGCCGGCCGGCGCTCGTTTAGTGAAACCCTGATCGATCTGAACGCGCGGCTGGACGCGCGCGCCGTGCGTTACTTCTCACGCTGGATCACGCCGTCGGTCAACCCGCATCGCTTCGATGCGCGCTTCTTCGTCGCGCGCGCGCCGCTAAACCAGACCGCCGAAGCCGACGCGCTCGAGACCTACGATGGCCGCTGGGTGCGTCCGGCCGACGCCCTCGCGCAAGCTGAGAACAAAGAAATCCAGATGATCTTTCCAACGATCAAGCATCTCGAACGCGTCGGCGGTTTCGCGAACGTCTACGATCTGATGGCGTATACCGAAACGAAAAAGACGATTCCGGTGACGCCCGAAGTGCGGCCCGGACCAACCATGCACTTGCCGCCGCAATTCGAGAACACGTGGTAGCAGTGGGCCCGCGCGTCTCCCGGCTGCGCGCACCCAACCCTTCGCCGATGACGCTCGACGGCACCAACGGCTACATCGTCGACGGCGGCGGCGGCGCTTGGATCGCCATCGATCCGGGCCCCGACGATCCCGCGCACATCGCCGCCTTCGTCACGGCCGCGCACGACGCCGGCGCGCGCTTCGAGGCAATCCTCGTCACACACGGACATCCGGACCACTATCCCGGCGCCGCACCGCTCGCGGAGGCGACGGGCGCGCCGGTGTACGCGCACACCGCGGCAACGTTTCCGCACGATCGCACGCTCGCCGACGGCGAACGCGTCACGGCGGGCGCCGTAGCGCTCATCGCCCTCGATACGCCCGGACATGCGCGCGATCACCTAGTGTACGTACTCGAAGGCGAACGCGCGCTTTTTACGGGCGATGTGATCATCGGCATCGGCACGGTTGTGATCGCGCCGCCGAACGGCGACATGCGCGCATACCAGCGAACGCTGCACCGCTTGCGCGACGGCTACGGCGACGCATCCGTGATCTACGGCGGCCACGGCCCCGAGATTCACGACGCGCGCGCGAAGATCGATGAGTACATCGCGCATCGGGAAAAACGCGAAGCGGAGATCGTCGCCGCGCTCGCGCACGGACCGGCGACGATCCCGGCAATGGTCGAAACGATCTACCGCGACATCGACCGGCGCCTATGGCCCGCTGCGGCGCGGCAGATCCTGGCGTATCTGATCGCGCTCGAACGCGAAGGCCGCGTCACCGCAACTCCGCGAAACGATGCGCTCACGCCGGAGGAACGCGCGCTGCTCGATCCCGACTTGAGCGTGATCGTCAGCGAGCGCCACGCCGCGATCGTGCGCGCCGAACTCGGCTTCGGGGCCGAGCCGCCGCGGCTGGTCGACTACGCGCTAACGCGTTAGTCCGAAACGCGCACGACGACCTTACCGAACTGTTCGCCCGCGAGGATGCGCTGCGCGGCCGCCGGCACATCGGCCAATGCAACGACTTCATCGATGGCGGGTTCCAGCGTTCCATCGGCAAAGAGCTCGAGCATCGCGCTGAAATCAGCCGGGCTGCCCATCGAGGTGCCGAGCACGTCGAGCTGTTTCCAGAAGATCGAAAACGGCCGGATCTTCGCATCGCCGGTCGTCCCGCCATACGTCACGACGCGGGCGCCGGGACGCGCGATGTCGAGCGCCTTGGCAAACGTCTCGCCGCCCACGGAATCGATCACGAGCGTCGGGCCGCCGCCGCTCTGCGCGCGTACCTCTTTCGACCAGTTCTCGCTCGTCTTGTAGTTGATCGCAACGTCGGCGCCGAGCGCCTTCGCCCGTTCCAATTTCGCATCACTCGACGACGTAACGATCGCGCGCGCGCCGATCGATTTCACGAACAAGAGGGCGAACGTTTGCACGCCGCCGCCGACGCCGGGAATGAGCACGACGTCGTCTTTCGTGCACTGCCCGCGCGTGAAGACCGCGCGGTACGCCGTCAAACCGGCGAGCGGGATCGCGGCGGCCTGGTCGTCGCTCAAGCGCGCCGGTTTCGGATGCACGTTTTCCGCCGGCACCTTCACGTATTCGGCAAACGTGCCGTGCGACGGCATCCCGAGCAGATTGCTATCCGGACGCCATATGCGCGGATCCTCGCCCCAGCCGAACATCGGATTGATCACGACGCTCGCGCCGACGGCCGGGCCACTCGCACCGTCGCCGTGCGCGGCAACGACGCCGCACCCATCGGAGCCGGGGATCACCGGAAACACGATCCCCGGATAAAGCCCTTGGGTAATGAACACGTCGCGCCGGTTGAAGGCCGCGCGCCGCACCTTGACCAGTATTTCGCCGGGCCCGGCCACCGGTGTTTCACATTCCTCGAGGTGCAGGTTTTGCGGCCCGCCGACCTCGTGGAGAACAATCGCTTTCATACTACTCCTAAACGAATCCACTAGCCGCGGAGGCGCCTTTTTTGAACAGTTCGGCCGCCCGCAGTTCGACCCGGCGTATCTTGCCCGAGCGCGTCTTCGGCAACTCGTCGATGAACTCGATCTCGCGCGGATATTTGTACGGCGCCGTCACGCGTTTGCAATGCTCTTGCAGTTCGCGCACCAGCGCGGCGTTGCCGGTTTGACCCGGCCGCAAGACGACGAACGCTTTCACGATGTTGCCGCGATCGGCGTCGGGTGAGCCGACCACCGCCGATTCCGCTACGGCCGGATGCTCCAGCAGTGCGCTCTCCACTTCGAACGGACCGATCCGGTAGGCGCCCGACGATATGACGTCGTCCGAGCGGCCGACGAACCAGAAGTAGCCGTCGTCGTCGAGTTGCGCGCGATCGCCGGTGAGATACCACTCGCCGCGGCGCGACGCGCTGGTCTCGGCATCGTTCTTGTAGTAGCCGGCGAAGAGCGTCGGCGGCGCGCCGCGCAGCGCGATGTCGCCGACGGCACCCGGCTCGCAGACGTTCCCATCCGCGTCGATCACCGCGACGTCGTGACCCGGCGTCGGTTTGCCCATCGAGCCGGGGCGCACGTCCATGCCGCGAACGTTTGCCACCAGCAGCGAGTTCTCGGTTTGACCGTAACCATCCAGAATCGTCAAACCGAACGCCTCGCGCCAGCGCACGAGCACCTCGGGGTTGAGCGGTTCGCCCGCCGACACGCAATGACGCAGCTTCGGAAATTGCCAGCGCGTGCCGAGATCGGGCAATTTTGCTTCGAGACGATACTCGGTCGGCGCTTGGCACAGCACCGTCACCCCGAGATCGCGAATCAGGTTCATCCGCTCTTCGGGCACGAAGCCGCCCTCGTGAACGACGATGCACGAACCGCACGACCACGGTCCGAGCAGCACGTTCCAGAGCGATTTCGCCCAGCCGGTGCCGGCCGTGGACCACACGAGATCGTCAGGCTTGCAATCGAACCAGATTGCGGCTTGCGAGCGCTTCGCGTACGTGTAGGCAACGCGATGCACGACGCCCTTGGGATCTTTGGTCGTGCCGCTGGTGTAAATCAGATACGCATCGTCCGTGGGCTTGGTGGGGAAGCCGGCGAACGGCGCGGCGCTCGCCACGAGCGCATCCATCGCCGTCCAGCCGTCACGCTCGCCGCCGACGAGGAGATAGCGCGTGACCTTCGGCGCATCGGCGCGGATCGCATCGACTTCGGCCGCATTGGCGAGCGGCGCGATCACGGTCGTCGCATCGCCGTGCGTAGCACGGTAGAGCAGATCCTTTGCGCGCAACTGTTCGGCACCCGGAATCGCCACCGCGCCCAAGCGCAGCAGGGCGCTCATCGCGAACAGCCATTGCGGGGTTTTGGGCAACACGACGATGACGTGGTCGCCGTGGCCGACGCCGAGGTCGCGCAGCGCGCCGGCCCAGCGCTGTGAATGCTCGGCAATCTGGGCAAACGTGTACTCGTGCCGCTGGCCCGCCGCATCCACGAAGAGTAAGCCGCGCCGGTCGCTCTTGGCGAGTTCGTCGATCACATCGCGGGCGAAATTGAAGTCCGGCGGAACGCTCCACCGGAAGGCATCCGTTTGCGTCATGCGCGAGGATTCGCAGACCGCCCCGACGCACCCGCCGCTATGGAATTCGATCCCGCTCGCGTGCTGCGCGCCTCCCGCCTGCGCATCGGCCCCGTCCGCGCGATGGGCGTTCCTTCGATCCTGATCGGCGTTGCCGGGATCATCCTAGCGGCCGGCTTCTCGCGCTCCATGGGCACGATCGCCCCGATGCTGCCCGAGACCCTGCGCGAGCTGAAAACCCTGATCGACGCGGGCCGCGATACCCGCACGCTGAAAGCCTGACCGATGATCGACGAAGCGACGATGGTCGCACTGATCCGGGAGACCCTGCCGGACGCCCAAGTCCAGATCTGGGATCGGACCGGCACCATGGACCACTTCGACGTGTTGATACGCTCGAACGCGTTCGCGGGGAAGTCACTCCTCGACCGGCACCGCCTGGTCGAGAAAACGCTCAAACCGGCACGCGACGACGGGCGTATCCACGCCTTAGCCATTCGCACCGACCTTCTGGAGACCTAAATGTCCGACCCGATCCGCAGCGAGATCGAACGTGAGATCGCCGACAACACCATTCTCGTCTACGGCAAGGGCACCAAAGACGCGCCCCTGTGCGGCTTCACGATGGAAACGATCCAGTTCTTCAACCATTTCGGCTACCCGTTCGAAGTCGTGAACGTACTCGAGAACATGCCCAAGCGCGCCGCCCTCGCCGAGATGACCGATTGGCCGACGCTGCCGAAGGTGTTCATCAAGGGCCAGTTCTTCGGCGACACCGACATCCTCGGACCGATGGCGCAAAACGGCGAACTGCAAACCGTCCTCGAGCAAGCCTTCGTCGACACCAACGTCAAGCCCACAATCCAGCTTCACTAAACCGTAACGGCAACAAAAAAAGGAGACGGTCTTGCGATCGTCTCTTTTTTTGTCTGTCATCTTCATCTGTCAAGGGCACCGCTCTTTTTTATCTACTTGAAGTTGTGCACCAGCACGAGGTGGATGTTGCGGGGGCCGTAGCCCTTGAGGTTCGTCGTGACGAACTGCCCGTTGATCGCCTGGTTGCCGATGCCGGAACCGGCGATGTCGAAGATCTCCGGATTGATGTTGAAGAGGTTGTCGACCGCGAGTTGCACGTAGCTGTTCCGGTCGTGAATCGGAACGCGCACCGTGGCGCGGGTGATTTCGAACGCCGGTTCATTGAACGTGTTGTTCGGACCGTAGTAGATCATGCCGATATTGCCGTACCAGCCGCCGCGCGAATGGTAGTTGACCTCCGTATAGCCTTGCGCGTACGGAATTGCCGAACCGCCCGATGAGAGCAGCGACGTCGGACCGAAGTTCGCGCCGGCGACGATCGATTGGTTCGTCGTCGCCTGACCGGCGGCGTTGAACTGATAGATGCTGGCCGGAACGTTGTAGGCAAAACCGCGCAGCAGCGCGCCCTGTACCGCATAGCCGAAGCCCGCTTGCGGCGAGTGGTCGAGTTTCGCCTCGATGCCTTCGTAGCGCGCGTCCCCGAGGTTGCTGTACGCCGTCGTATAGAGCGGCAACGTGCCGCCACCGACGACCGCGGTGCCGTTCAAAAAGACCGTCTTCAAGAATTGATTGTTCAGATTGGTGAGGTAAACGTCGCCGCTGAGCACCGTGTCGGGCCAGCGATTGCCGAAACGGATGTCCGTTCCAAGATCGTAGCCGAACGAGGTTTCCGGCCTGACGTTGACGCCGCCGACGCTGTTGACGGCGGCGAGTCCCGGCTGGATACCGGACGGGCAGGTCGAGGCGGTACACGCCGCAGGCACCGTCGCGGCGCCGGAGAGGATGCCCAAGAACGGCGGCACGAGCGCGGAGCCGAGCGAGAAGCGCAAGCTCTTATCGTGGTCGATGCGGTATGCGAGCCCGAGCCGCTCGTCGCCATGCCAGAGGATGTTGTCGTTGAACGAGATCGTGTTCGCGGCGCCGCTGAAAATCGGGTAGTGCGTGTCGAATCGCGTGAGATAGTACGTTGCGGTTGCGTTGAGGCGCGACCCGATCTGGAAATCGCCGTGCACCGAGTAGGTACCGGTATTCACCGCGGAGCCTGCCGGAATGTTGCTCGTGCTCGACGTATCGGGCGAGCCGGGCGTGTACACATGCGTCCAAGAGTAGTTCTGGTCGACCGTGAACGAGATGAGGTTCCCGCTGTTGCCGAGCGAGTGGTCGTACTCGAACGTATAACCGAGCAAGTTGTCTTGTTCTTGCGATTGGAACAACGGACTCGTGATCGTCGCTAGGTATGGGTTACCGAAAGCGTCGACGCCGTTGAGCGGCGTACCGGTCGACGTCGTTCCGTACAGGTTGACCGGCACGGTGAACGGTGTGTTACTGGGATCGCCGTTGGTCTGAAGCCGGGCGATCGATGCGCTGTAAAAGCGCGCGAGAACGTTGTCGTTCTTCAGTTGCGTGTGGAGCTCTGCTTCGAAAATCGGCTCGCTGTTGAACTCGTAGTCCTGCGCAAAGTTGTCATTGAACGGGAAGAACGCGTACTGGTGACCGCTCGCGATCGTCGAATTCGGCACCGATGGGTCGAAGTTGACGTTGCTGAGGTTCTGGACGTTGCCGTTTTGCGAGGCGTACGTTTGGCTCGCGATCATCGTCGCGGTCAACGACGTGACGTCCGAGAAGTTGAAGCGCAGCTTCGCCAGTTCGCTGCGGTTGTTGTACCAGGTCGGCATCGAGATACAGCAACCGAGGGTGCTGGTCGTCTCGAGCGTCGCGTTGGTGTTCGCCGCACCCGCCGGATGCGAGGCTGTGGCACCGCCGGGAATCACCGGAACGCCCGCGGAGTTCGTATAGCTGACGTTGCTCAGCCCCGCGATGAACGTGCTCGGGTTGTTGATGCCGGCCGCGCCGGGCGTGCCTTCGGTCGCGAAGTCGACGACGAAGCCGAGCTTCCCATTGAGTACCGTGTCGGAGAGGCGCAAGTTCGAATATTTACCGCCGAAACCGTCAACGCCGAACTCGGCGTTCCCGGTTAGGGTTGACGTGGGATCCCACGTCCGGAAGTTGACGGTACCGTTGACCGAACGCGTGATCTGGTTGGGCATCGAGCCCGGCCCCTTCTGCACTTCGATCGTTTGGAACATGTACCGGTTGAGGAAGGTCGTGACGTAGTCGCCGAACTTTCCGACCGATACCGGATGACCGTCGATCAGCGACGCGGTTTCGTAGGACAGTCCGCCGCGAATCGTCGGATAGGTGATCGAACCGCGGACGCCGCCGTTGGCCGAGCCGTTGGACGACGAGTCGACGATGCCGGGCGTTTCGTCGAGAATGTTACGCACGCCGACATCGCCTTGATTCTCAAACGTCGGCGCTCCGATGGTCGATTGCGACGCCGCCGTGGTGTTGAACTGCGGCCCCCCGGCACCGCCGCCGGTGCTGCGCACGGTACCGATCGTCTGTAAGCTCGAAAGCGTCGGACGCGTCATGCGTACGTCGAGTGTAACACCGCCGGTCGTCAGCGTGACGGCGTCGTCGGTCGAGTCGGAAAAACCGCCGGCGTGCACGAGGATGCGATAGATGCCTTGCGGAGCGCTAAGCGAGTAGCGTCCTTCAGCGTCGGTCTTCGTCGTAGCAGTGGCGGGCCCGGTAATCGTAACGGTAGCACCCGAGACCGGCGCAGCTGCCGGATCGAGCACGGTACCCGAGAGCGTTCCGGTCTCTTGAGCGGAGGCCGGTACCGCGCCGAGCGGCTGGCCAATCATCACGGCGAGCATCACGATGCCGAGGAGGCGAGACAGTGTATGCACGAGCTTTCCTTGGGGGCGAAGTGCGTTGGTAGCCACTATTGGCTCCCCGTGAGGTTGAAGTCATCGACGAAATACAGACCGCTGTACGTCGTCGAGTTCGACGAGCTGCCGGCCTTCGTCCAGATGCCGACGAACAGTTGGACGGTTTGCCCGATGTACGGTGACAGCGAACTGGTCGGAATCGAAATCAGGCGGTACGCGGTGTCGCCGGGCGGCGATACGGCGATTTGGTTTTCGTCAACGAGGTTGGCGACGTATTTTCCGGTCGTGTCCAACACGTCGACATCGAAGCCGAGATAGGCCAGTGAATTTTCCGTACCGTTCGCAAAAACGTAGAGCTGCGCGGCCGGATTCGCCGGGATCGTCACCTGTTGGCAAAGGCCGTTGTACGCATAGTTCGCCATAGCGTACGTCGAGAACACGCCGCCGAACACGGCCGCACTGTTACCGCTGTGTACCGGAACGGTCGTTTGCGTCGGCAGCGGCGTTCCCGTGCCTTGAGCTACCGACGTTCCCGCAGCCTCGATGGCGGCGCCGGGCGTCGTCCCCGGAATCGGCGTGAACGACGAGAACGGACGGCTTGCCGGAGGCACCGCACCGTTCGAGCCCGCCGTGATCGTGCAAACGGTCCATCCGGCAGACGTCACCGGTGAGCCCAGCGGAGCTGCCGTATTTTCGAAGCCGGGGTCGGAGAGAACGTTATTCGCCAGCTGCCCTGCCGGCGTCGGCTGCGGGAAGTTGCCCTGATAGAAGGCGAGAAACACCGATCCGCCCGCGGGAATGGTCAGCGCTGTGCTGGTCGACGGAAACTGGACCGCCGTACCGGCGGTATTCGTGGCCGACGTCGCACCCGGAACGTTGGTCCAGGTGCCCTTCGCGAATTGCGCCTCCTGGTAGGTCCCGATCGCCGGCGTCGAGAGCGCCAGCGAGACGCCAGGCAGCCCGCTCAGCGTCGCGCCCGCCGTGCTCGAAATCGTCACATAGTAGACGTTGGGGCTGGTCGGACTCGTCGCGGTGACGCGAAGCCGGCTAACGGGCGCCACGGTCGTCGTCCCGGCCGGAGCCGCCGCGCTCGACGCGGCAGTCACTGTCCCGGTTCCACCAACATAGGTAAGCGTGCCGGCAACCCCGCCGGCCGTGCCCGCGCTCTGTACCTGGGCCGTCTGCGATAGCGTCAGCGGACCGGCCGTACCGGTAGCGGCGGCTCCGGTGGGCGGGGCAACGTACGTGCTCGGCTGACCGCCGCTGCAAGCAGCAATAGCGACCACGATGACGGCGGCGGCCGAAGCCGCGAAAGGTAAGCGCATCGAGAGTCCTCGGAAAAGTAATGAAAATGCGCCGATGTGAATCGGAACATTCGCAATGATGCTGAAGAAAGGTGAATGACGGCTTAAGGAACGTCCGCCGCTGCCGTAACTATAGGTCCAGCGGTGGGATCATCGCCCTTTTTTCCGGGACGCTTCTCCGCCTGCCAACCGATGGCCAACCTCTGCAAAGAGTGTCTGGGAGCAACGAAAAAGAGCCCGCCGTCCGCTGACGACGGGCTCTCCAGTCCAGCGTCCGCTGGATCAAAACGGTTAAAATCGCTTGGTCAGGGTGATCCGGTACGTGGTCGGCCCGGGCGAGACCAAGGCCGTATTGAACGTACCTCTGCTATACGTGTAGCCGTTCGGCGCAGCGACCGCCGCGATCGGGGCCAGGCCTTGGAACTCCACGCCGCGGCCGAGCAGCGAGTTGAAGTTCAGGTTGAACAAGTTCTCTACGGCAGCTCCGAGGAGCACGTCGTGGAAGCCCGTGTTGATGCGACCGCCCGCATCGAATACGAAGAACGCCGGAGCGTTGTACTCGTTGTTGTTGCCTTCGTAGTCCATGCCGATGCGCAGCAGCCCTTGGTTGGCCGATGCATACTGCACCTCGGCGTAGCCCTTGGCGTAGGGAACCGACGTTTGACCGGAACCCGTGCTAACGAATTGGTTGCCGTTGAAGAACACCTGCGGCGCGGGCGGCACTGCCGCAACTGCCGGCACGCCGGGAGAGGCGGGGATCGCCGGGGAGCCGGCCGGGAAGAACGAGGCCGGCATGTCGAGGTAGTAGTTGCGCTCGAACGCCGCGTTCACGCGGTAGCCGAGGCCGACCGTGGGTTCGTGCGTGATCGAGAACTCGATGCCTTGCGCGTATTGCTGCGCGCCGTTGAGCGTCTGCGAGCTAAAGGTCACGGGGACCGGCTCGAGACCGGTTATGGTACCGCCCGTGCAACCCGGGCCGCCCGGACAAATGATGACCTTCGGTTGGACCCACGGGTTGTGAATGACCGTGTTGTAGATGTCGGCCGAAATCACCGTGCCGTCGGGCGTGCGCAAGTCACCGCCGAGATCGAGGTTGACGACTTCTTCCGGCAGCAACGCGAAGTTCGGCGTCGACACCGTGGTGCTCGTCGCACCTTGCGAGTACGTTTGGAAGCCCGAGACGAGTGAGGCGTACGGAATCGAGAGCGACGAGCCGCCGGTGAAGCGGATCGCGAGATCGCGCGTCGGACGGAACAGCAAGCCGAAGTGCGGGTCGAAGTGCGACGCGGTGTTGAAGATTGCCGAGAGCGCAACCGGCGTTGCGCCGGTACGGCCGGACGGCGCCAACAGCGCGGTTTGCGCGGCGGCGAAGGCCGGGTTCTCTTGTTGACCGTTGATCGTGTAGTGCGTGAAGTAGCCGCCGAAATCAAATTCCAATTTCGACGTCAGCGCGAACTGCGCGGTCAACGCGAGCGAACTCACCGACGAGAGCGTTTCGGGAACCGCAATCGGTGAGGGACGCAGGTTGATGAGCGGACACCCGGGTTGGCTGCCGGGTGCGCCCAGGGTGTTCGGTACGCCGCTGCCGAGCACGAACGAACAGCCCGGCGCGAGCGGTGAGGCATCGTTCGTGAAGTCGATCGTATCGTCGAGATAATGATCGAAACTGACGCTAAATGTATTTGCCCCGACTGGATGGATATACTGGAACGTATACCCTGCGAGTTTGTCGATTTCCAGCGTGGTGAACGGCGCGCCGTATCCGAACTGACCGCCGTTGTTCTGCGCGGTCGCCGTCGTGAAGCAGGGCGTCGCCACCGTGCAGACCAGCGGCGCGGCCGTGGTCGTGAACACGTGCGGGACGTTAGGGTTCGTCACGTAGGCCGCGCCCGGCGGTGTATTCGCCGCGAAACACGGACCCGCTACGCCGCCCACCGGTAAGGCGCCGCCGGGCGTAGACGGGACGTTCGATTGAACGACGCAGTTGGCGGAGTTGGTCACTTGATACCAGCCCCCCGCGTCGCCGGGCACGTTGTTTTCTTGCGTGCCGTCGATGAGACGGTTGATCGCCGCCGTATACGGACGCAGCAAGATCGTATCGTTCTTGAACGTCGTGCGGAAGTCGGCGTTGAAGTTCGGCGAGTTTTGACGAACGTCCGAACCGGGGAAGAACGCGTAGAGCGGCGTGCCGCCCTGGCCGATGAACGCCGACGCAGCCGGCGTGTTGAATTCCGACGTGGCCGTACACGCGGCACCGAAGCCGCCGGTCGAACCGTTGAGACACTGCGGGATCGTCGCGTAGCCGGCGAACTGCCCGTACGCGCCGCCCTGCGGATCGAAACGTCCTTGCAGGCCGAGGAACTCGAGCGAGAGCGAGGTTGCGTCCGAGAACTTGTAGCGCATCTTCGCGAGTTCCGCGTTGAGGCTGTACGTGTCGCTGAAGTCGGTGAGGATCGTCGCAATATCGTTGGTGAGATTCTGCGGCGCCGAGAACGTGCCGATCGGCGGCGTGGCGCCGGTGAAGTTCAGCTCGTTCAAACCGTACGTCGGTCCGCGGTAACCGCTGAACGTGCGCCCGAGGACGAACGAGAGGCGGTCGTCTTTGAGGAAGTTCAGTTTGACGATCGCGTTGTAGAGCGTGCCGCCGTAGTTATCGGCGCCGACCTGCGTGAACGCGCCGGTCTTGCCGAAGTCGGGCGTCAGCAAGTTGACGGTACCGACGCCCGATTCGCCGGCGAGCGGACCGTTGAGGCCGGCGCCCTTTTCGACATCGACGTTGCCGAAGATCGCGGAGGACGCGTAGTTCGTAAGGAACATACCGAGGGTACCCGACGATACCGGGTGACCGTCCAGAGTGGTCTTCGTTTCGAACCGCATGCCGCGGACGATGAAGCTTTGGTTGGGGTTGGAGGTAGCGCGCGGGATCGTGATGCCCGGCAGTTCTTGCAGAACCGACGTCAGATCGGGCGTGTTGCGCGCCAGGATCTGCGCCTGCGAGAGTTGGGAGCTGGGCGTCGATGAAATGTCGAACTTCGCCGCGCCGCCACCGGTCGATGTCGTGCGGCCGATGACGTTGAGGTTGTTGAGCGACGCCTGCGTCAACCCAACGTTGACGGTGACCGGCGTGCCGGCCGCGACGGTGACGTCGCTCGAACCGGTTTGATAGCCGCCTTTGACGACGGTGAGGGTGTAGAGGCCGGGCGGCAACGACGCCGAGAAATTTCCGGAGTCGTCGGTGGTGGTCGTTTGATGCTGGCCCGAGCCGTCGATGACGACTTGCGCGGCGCTTATGGCGGCGCCGGTGTCGCTGACAACATGACCAGAGATGGTTCCGCTTTGGGTCGCCTGGGCTACGGTGATGGCTTGACTCGTCGCCGCGCTAACGGGTCCGGCGAGTACGACCACCGACAGCAGTGAGGCGAGCGCCGCACGTATGAATGTGCGCACGTGTGCTCCTCGGTTGGTGTCGAGTGAATGTTGGAAAGACCCGACGGTAAGTAAGTACTGTCGAAGTCCTCGTTACGTGAATCTCGTTTTCCGGAACGCGCAGAAATTACTCAACGCGTCCCGCCGCAACCATATAGCGAAGGTATAAAAAAAGCATAAGAAAAAGCCCGCCGTCGCGATGACGGCGGGCTTTATGCCTGGTTTGGAGTGGGTCTTAGAACTGCTTCGTCAAGGTGAACCGGAACGTGATCGGTCCCGGCGAGACGAGAGCGGTGTTATACGTGCCCTGCGAGTACGCGTAGCCGCCCGGTGCTGCCGTGGCCGCAACCGGTTCGAGGCCCGCGTATTCGACGCCGCGTCCCAACAGCGAGTTGAAGTTCGTGTTGAAGAGATTCTCAACCGAACCGCCCAGCATCACATCGTGGAAGCCGGTGTTGATCCGCGCACCGGCATCGAAGATGAAGAATGCCGGAGCGTTGTACTCGTTGTTGTTGCCTTCGTAGTCCGCGCCGAGACGAATCAGGGATTGCTTCGGACCGGCGTACTGGACTTCGGCATACGCCTTCGCATACGGCACGGACGTGTTGCCCGAACCGGTGCTGACGAACTGGTTGCCGTTGAAGTACACCTGCGGGGCGCCGAGCGCCGAACCCGGCGAGGGACCCGGCAAATACGCCGGCGACGTGCCGAGGTAGTAGAGGCGTTCGAACGACGAGTTCACGCTGTAGCCGAAGCCGATCTTCGGCTCGTTAGCAATTGTGAACTCGATGCCTTGCGCATACTGTTGCGCACCGTTGACGGTGAGCGACGTATAGCCGAGCGTCGTCGGTTCGAGGCCGGGGAAGACCGCTGCGCAGGTGATATTGCTGCTGCAGATCTGCACTTTCGGGTTGATCCACGGGTTGTGGACGACCGTGTTGTAGATGTCACCCGAGAGCACCGTGCCGTCGGGCGTACGGAACGACGAACCGAGGTCCATCGTCACGAGTTCTTCCGGCAGCAGGTTCGGATTCGGCGTGGTTTGCGTGATGCTCGTCGCGCCTTGCGCATAGGTCGTGAAGCCGGAGACGAGACCCGCGTACGGGATCGACATCGAGGAACCGGCGCTGAACCGCAGCGACCAGTCGCGCGTGGGCCGGAACGTCAGACCGAAGCGCGGATCCATGTGCGAGGCGGAGTTCTGCACGCCGCTGAGTTGAACGGGGAAGCCGCCCGCGAAGCTGGCCGTCGCCGGCGTCAGCGCGGCCAAGTACGCAGCGTATGCGGCCGGGTTGAGTTGCTGCGCGTTGATCAGGTAGTGCGTGAAGTAGAGACCGGCGTCGGCCTCGAGCTTCGAGTTCAGTTGTAAATGAACGGACGCGCCGAGCGAACTCGTTGACGAGAACGTCTCGGGAACGCTGACCGGCGAAGGCCGCAACGTCGCGAGAGGGCAGGTCGCTTGATAGCTCGGCGAACCGGGCGTATTCGCAACGCCGCTGCCCAGAACGAACGAACATCCGGACAACAACGGCGAGGCGTCGTTGATGTAGTCGGTGGTGTCGTCGTAATTGTGGTCGAACGTCAAGTTGAACGTATTCGCCCCGAACGGGTGAATGTAGCTGAACGTATAGCCGGCCAGTTTGTCGAGTTCGAGCGTCGTGTACGGCGAACCGAAACCGGTTTGACCCGAGTTGTTCAGGCCGGTGCTCGTCGTGTAGCACGGCGTCGTCGTCGTACAAACCGGCGCGGTGCCGGTGGTTGCGTATACGACGTTCGCCGGTGCGCCGCCGATGTACGCGGCGATCGGCGGGGTGCCGGCCGCAAAACACGGGCCCTTGGCGCCGACGCCGGCGACTGCGCCGGAGAAGTTCGCTTGGCAGTTGGCCACGTTCGTGACCTGGTACCAGCCGCCGCCGTTATCGCCGGGGATGGTATTCTCTTGCGTGCCGTCGATCAAGCGGTTGATCGCCGCGGTGTAGGGGCGAAGCAGCAGCGTGTCGTTGCCGATCGTCGTCTTGAATTCAGCGTTGAAGTTTGGCTGGTTCTGTTTCACGAACGAACCGGGGTAGAACGCGTACGCCGGAATCGTCTGACCGATGAGGCCCTGCGCCGCCGGCGTGTTGTATTCGGACGTGAACGTACACGTCGCGCCGCTGCCGGCGTGGTTGGCGTTGATACACTGGGGCACGGCTAGTTGGCCGACATACTGGCCGTACGCGCCGCCCTGCGGGTTGAACGTGCCTTGCAGGCCGAGGAACTCGGCCGAGAACGAGGTCGCGTCCGAGAAATTGTAGCGCATCTTCGCGAGTTCGCCGTTGAGGCCGTACGTGTCGCTGAAATCCGCGACGTACTGAACGACGCCATTGGCGAGATTCGCCGGAGCCCCGGTCCCGTATGGCGGCGTCGCGCCGGTGTAGTCGGCTTGATTGGTGCCGAACGTCGGTCCGCGATAGCCCGAGAACACGCGGCCGAAAACGAACTGCGCCTTACCGACGTTGACGTTTGCCTTCAGCGTGTAGATCGAACCGCCGTAGCTGTCGAGGCCGCCCTGTAGGAACGCCGAGTCCTTCGTGCTGAAATCCGGCGTATTGAGGCTGACGATACCGGCGCCGGACTCACCCGACTCCGGACCGTAGACGCTGCCGCCCCAGGCGGTGGTGACGCTGCCGAAGATGGCGGCCGGCGTGTAGTTCGTCAAGAAGGTACCGCCGGTGCCCGACGAGATCGGGTGACCGTCGATTTCGGTCTTCGTCTCGTAACGAAGCCCGTGGATGATGAAGCTTTGGTTGGGGTTCGACGTCGCGTGCGGAATCGTGACGCCCGGAAGCTCTTGCAGAACGCTCGTCAGGTCGGGCGTATTACGCACGATGAGCTGCTGCTGCGAGAGCGTTTGCGTCGGCGTCGACGAGATGTTGAACTTCGCAGCGTTTCCGCTGTTGTTCGACGTCGTGCGGCCGATGACGTTGAGGTTGCTCAGTGACGCCTGCGTGAGCGAGACGTCCACGGTGACGGAGGTATCGGGCGCGACCGTTACCTGGTTCGAACCGGATTGATAACCGGCCTTGGTCACCGTGATGCTGTAGAAACCGGCCGCCGCCGTCGCGGTGAAATTACCGGAAGCGTCGGTGGTTACAGTTTGGCGCTGCGGGCCGTCGAGCAAGACGGTGGCGCTGGCAATGCCGTTGCCGCCGTCGCCGACCACTTGGCCCGTGATGGTGCCCGTTTGGGTCGCCTGTGCTACGGTCACGGCTTGGCTCGTCGCCGCGCTAACGGGTCCGACGAGCATAACCACTGACACGAGAGAGGCGAGCGCCGCACGAATGAGTGTGCGCACGTTTTTCTCCTAAATTGAAGAGGATGTGGCAAAAAAGTGGACTGCCATAAAAGCGATCCAGGCGGTACGACTGAGTCGTACCGCTGCCGACCCACTTATCAAAGAACTCTGAAAGAGCCTGCCGCTCGCTTTCAGCATTTGTTCAGTATTTTTAAGACTTCTTGCGACGCAAGACGTTGGAGTTAAACCAACGTTAAACTAAGCGGGCCATCCCGGGTTACTATCGCGAAGGGAGCGCGTATGCAGTACTGGCTCTTCAAAAGTGAACCGGACGCGTACGGCATCGACCGGCTCGAGCGCGAAGGCCGCACCGAGTGGTCGGGCGTGCGCAACTTCCAGGCGCGAAACAACATGGTTGCAATGAAGACCGGCGATCTTGGATTTTTTTACCATTCGAGCACGAAGCCGGCCGGCATCGTCGGGATCTGCAAGGTCTTGCGCGAGGCCTATCCCGACTTCACCCAATTCGATCCCAAGAGCGACTACTACGATCCGACGTCGAATCCGGAAAAGCCGAAGTGGAAGATGGTCGACGTGGGGTTCGTCGAGAAATTTCCGCAGATCATCACGCTCGAAGACCTGAAGTCACGCCCCGAACTCACCGGCATGACCCTCGTCGGCAAAGGCCGCCTCAGCGTCCAGCCGGTCGAAGAGCGCTACTGGAAAGCGATCAACGCCGCCCGGCTCTAGCGCCCACCGATCCGCCCGACTAACCACACACCTCGCGCCTTCGCGCATCGAGCGCGTTTAGACCGCGCGGTAGCGGCTGAGGAAGATCTGCTGGGCGTCGATGCGCGGTTCGCCGCCGCGGGGGACGCGCAGCTCGTAGGTTCCGTCTTCGTGGAGGACGCGCGCTTTGACGTTGTCGCGCACGTAGACGTCGAGAATGTCGTCGCAGATCACGTCCTGGAGCACGGGGTCGAGCACGGGCACCACGGTCTCCACCCGGCGGTCGAGGTTGCGGCCCATCCAATCGGCGCTGCCGATGTACACCTCGCGCTCGCCCGCGTTGGCGAACACGAAGATGCGCGAGTGTTCGAGGAAGCTGCTCACGATGCTGCTCACGCGAATCGTTTCGCTCACACCCGGTAATCCCGGGCGCAGCACGCACATGCCGCGCACGATCAGTTCGATCGGCACGCCGGCTTGCGAGGCCCGATAGAGCGCCGCTGCGATGCGCTGATCGTTGACGGCGTTGAGTTTCGCCGTGATGCCGCTCGGGCGGCCGGCCCGCGCGTGTTCCGTTTCGCGTTCGATCAGGTTCATGAAACCGGTGCGCAGGCCGGTCGGCGCGACCAGCAGCCGCTCGTAGGTTTCGGCTTTGGAAAAACCGGTCAGCGAATTGAACAGCTGCGTCACGTCGGAGCCGAGGTCGGCCCGGCACGTGAAGAGGCTCAAATCGGTGTAGAGCTTGGCCGTCTTGTCGTTGTAGTTGCCGGTGCCGAAATGCATGTAGCGCCGGATGCCCTCGGGCTCGTTGCGCACGATGAGCGTGACCTTGGCGTGCGTCTTGAGCCCCGCAAGCCCGTAGACGACGTGTGCCCCGACGCGTTCCAGATTGCGCGCCCACAGGATGTTGTTCTCTTCATCGAAGCGCGCTTTGAGCTCGATCAGCGTCGCGACTTGTTTGCCGGCTTCGGCCGCGTCGATCAGCGCACCGACCACGGGCGAGTTGCCCGACGTGCGGTACAGCGTTTGTTTGATCGCGAGCACGTCGGGATCGGCGGCGGCCTGGCGCACGAACTGCACGACCGGATCGAACGATTGATAGGGGTGGTGCAGCATCAAATCGCCTTCGCGGATCACCGCGAAGAGATCGGTCGCGCCGCGCAACCGTTTGGGAATCGAGGGCGTGAACGGCGGATCGTGAAGCGTCGGCTCGTCGATGCCGACCAGCGTCCACAGCGCCGAGGTCGCCATCATGCCGTCGATGTCGTAGACGTCGAAGTCGGTAAGCGAGAGCGCGTCGCGCAGCATCGCGCGCAAGCCGGCGGGCATGCCGCTCTCGCATTCGAGGCGCACCGGTTCGCCGAAGCGGCGTTTGCGCAATTCCGATTCGATCGCCCGCAGCAGATCGTCGGCTTCATCTTCCTGCAAATCGAGGTCGGCGTCGCGCGTGACGCGGAACGCATACGAGCCCACGATCGCCATGCCGGGAAAGAGCGACTGCAAGTTGTGCGCGATCAGGTCTTCCAGCAGCACGAACCAGCGCTGACCCGCCGGCGCCTCGACGGGTACGAAGCGGGGCAGGCTCGGCGGTACCTTGACGCGCGCGACGTAGTCGATGTTGCCGCCGGCGCGCGCTTCGCGCAGTTCGACGGCGAGCGAGAGCGAGAGCGTCGAGATGTACGGAAACGGATGGCCGGCATCAATCGCCAGCGGCGTGAGCACCGGAAAGACGCGTTCGTGAAAATATTGCTTCATCGCGAGGCGCGTGTCCGACTCGAGCCGCTCGTAGTCGATGATCTTGATCCCGTGGCGGCCGAGGGCCGGCAACAGCTCGTCGTCGAGGCAGCTGGTCATGACCGCCAGCGACGGACGCAGGCGTGCAGCGACCGCGGCCAGCTGTTCTTCGGGGAGCAAGCCGTCGTCGGAACGCTTGTGGACTTCGGCCTCGATCTGCTGCTTGAGACCCGCGATGCGGATCATGAAGAACTCGTCGAGGTTGGTGCCGTAGATCGCGATGAACTTGAGCCGCTCGAGCAGCGGGTTGCGCTCGTCGAGGGCCTCTTCGAGGACCCGGTCGTTGAACGCAATCCACGAGAGCTCGCGGTTGATGTAGAGGGCCGGGTCTTCGAGCGACGGGCCGGGCGCTTCGGGGCGGACCTGTTCGCCCGTCTCCGAATCGGTGATCATCGTGCCTGAGTTCGGCGGATGATCCCAACCTTCTTCGCTCATCTCGGTACGCACATCGGCCTCTCGCTGGCGGCGATCGCCGCCGCCGTAGCCATCGGCCTCCCCGTGGCCGGATATGCTGCCGGACGGCCGCTCGCGCGCGGACTGACGCTTTTTGGAGCCGGTGCGCTCCGCGTCGTTCCCAGTATTGCCGTCCTTACCTTAACGTTGCCGTATCTCGGCCTCGGCTTCCGTCCGGCGCTGCTCGCGCTGATCGCCTTGGGATTGCCGCCGATCGTGATCAATACGGAGCTGGGCTTGCGCGCGGCGGCGCCGGCGGCGCTCGACGCCGCCCGCGGCATGGGGATGACCGCGCGCCAGATTCGCAACCGGGTGGAGTGGCCGCTCGCCGTGCCGCTCGTCTTTGCCGGGTTCCGCACCGCCGCGATCGAGGTCGTCGCGAGCGCGACCCTCGCCTCGTTCATCGGCGCCGGCGGTCTCGGCGATTTCATCGTGGATGGTTTGGCCACCGACGACGTGGGCGAACTCTTTCTCGGCGCGATCTCGGTTGCGCTCCTCGCCCTCGCGATCGACGCCGCGCTCGGAACGCTCGGCCGCCGCATTCGCCCGAAAGGACTCGCCTAAGTGACCACTCGCGCCCACGCGCTCGGACTGCTCGCCGCCGGTCTCACGCTGCCCGCGTGCAGCACGCATCGCAACGCCGTCGGCATCGGTTCGAAGAACTTCACCGAAGCGCTGCTGCTGGGCGAACTCTACGCTCAGGTGATCGAGGACAACGGACATCCGGTGCGCCGGCGGCTCGATCTCGGCGGCACCGACATCGCGATGGCGGCGCTGCAGCGCGGCGAGATCGATCTGTATCCCGAATACACCGGCACGGCACTGCTGGACGTGCTGAAAGCGCAGCCCCGCGGCGACGCGGTGCAGACGTTCGATTTCGTCAAGAGCGAATACGAGCGGCTCTACAACCTCACGTGGCTCGATCCGGCGCCGATGAACAACACGCAGGCGCTCGCCACGACGCGCGAACTCAGCGCACACTTCGGCCTGCGCACCCTGAGCGACGTTGCGAAAAAGGCGCCGCAGCTGCGGCTCGGCGCGGTGCCGGAATTTGCCAAGCGCGCCGACGGTTTGCCCGGACTGCAACGCGTCTACGGCGGCTTCAATTTCAAGACGATCAGCCTGGTCGATAACGGTTTGAAGTACAAGGCGCTGCTCGACGGCGACGTCGATATCGTCGTTGCGTTCGGCACCGACGGCGCGATCGTGGCCGACAACCTGGTCGTGATGCAAGACGACAAGCACCTCTTTCCGCCCTATCAAGTGGCGCCGGTGATCCGCTTGGATGCGCTCAAGGCGCGCCCGGAACTCGCCGCCATCCTCAATCGCGTCGCGCCGCTGTTGACCGACACGGTGATGCGTACGCTCAACAACGAGATCGACGGCACGCAGAAACGCGAGCCGGCCGACGTCGCCCGCGATTTCATCAAGGCCCATGGACTCATCAACAACCCGTAAGGGCGCGCACATCGAATTGCGCGGGGTCGGCGTCACGTACGCCGGCGGATCCGTTGCCGTACGCGACGTCGATCTCACGATTGCCGGCGGCGAGTTCGCCGTGTTCCTCGGGCCGTCGGGCTCCGGCAAGAGCACGCTCCTGCGTACGATCAACCGGCTGATCGAACCGACGAGCGGCACGGTGTTCATCGACGGCGTCGATGTGCGCACGCTCGATCCGGTGGTGCTGCGCCGCGGTATCGGCTACGTGATCCAAGCCGTCGGTCTTTTTCCGCACCTCACGATCGGCGCCAACATCGGTGTGGTGCCCGCGCTGCTCGGCTGGGATCGCGCGCGCATCGCCCGCCGCGTTGACGAACTGCTTGCGCTCGTGGACCTCGAGCCGGCGACGTACCGCGATCGCTACCCGCGCCAGCTCTCGGGCGGCGAACAGCAGCGCGCCGGCGTCGCGCGGGCGCTGGCCGCCGAGCCGCGCGTACTCTTGATGGACGAACCGTTCGGCGCGGTCGATGCGATCGTGCGCGCTTCGCTGCAGGACGAGATCCGGCGCATTCAGCGCGAACTCGGCACGACGATCGTCTTCGTAACGCACGACGTCGATGAAGCGCTCCGGCTTGCGGATCGCGTCATCGTGATCGCCGGCGGCGGCATCGCGCAAGCCGATACGCCGCAGCGCGTGCTCGAAGCACCGGCAAACGCAACGGTGCGTTCGCTGGTCGGCATCGATGCGGAGAGCCGCAGCTTCGCCCTCGAGCGCCCGCTGCTCGAACGCGAGACGCCGTGAACTACATCCTGCGCCATCCCGACATCGTCGCGACGCGCTTCGGCGAACATCTGCTGCTCACGTTCGTTTCGCTCGCGATCGCGCTCGTCATCGCCTTTCCGCTCGGCGTGCTCGCCGCGCGCCGGCCCCGCGCCGGCACGATTACGCTCGGCATCCTCAACGTGATCTATACGATTCCGAGCCTCGCCCTGCTCGCAATTCTGGTCGCGATTTTCGGCCTCGGCATGCCGACCGCCGTGGTCGCGCTCGTCGCCTATGCGCAGATGATCCTGGTGCGCAACGTCGCCGAGGGACTGCGCGGCATCTCACCGGCCGTCCTCGACGCCGCCGACGGGCTCGGCTTCACGCGTTTCGCGCGGCTCGTGCAGATCGAGATTCCGCTCGCGTTGCCGGCGATCGTCGGCGGCATCCGCATCGCCACCGTGTCGCTGATCGGCATCGCGACCGTGGCCGCGTGGATCGATGCCGGCGGCCTCGGCACGCTGGTCTTCGAGGGATTGCACCAGGACGATCCGGACAAGATCATCGCCGGAAGCCTCGCGGCCGTGGTCCTCGCGCTCGCCGCCGACGGTTTGCTTCGGGTCGCCGAGCGCTGGACGGCGCGCGCGTGAGCGAACTGTTTGCCTACGGAACGCTGCGCGATGCCGAATATCAGCACGCACTGTTCGGCCGCGCGCTGCCGATGCGCCCGGCGACGCTGGCCGGCTGGGCTGCGGTAATCGCGGAGGGCGGCTATCTCACGGTCGTGCGGGCGCCCGGCGAAACGCTCGCCGGCGATCTCGTCGACCTTGACGATGCCGCGCTCGCCCGCGCCGACGCGTGGGAAGAGGTTCCGCTCTACGAGCGCATCCGCGCCGAAGCGCGCCCGGCGGACGGCGAGCCCGTCCCGTGCTGGCTCTACGTTCGGCCCACGGCGTCGCGCGACCGCGCGCCGGCCGGCATGCTCGCGCGGCACGAACGCACGCTAGTGCTCGCGCAGATCCGCAGCTGCCGGCTTAGCTGCGAATGAAGAGCGAGAGCGCGTAGCGCCCCGCCGCGTCGCTGAACGTCCGCCGTTCGGCAAAACCGAACGGCGCCACCACCGCGAGCATGTCTTCGCGGGTGAACTTATAGGACGACTCCATGTGGATCGTTTCGCCGGCTTCGAACGAAACGTCGATGCCGGCGCCCGGAATGTGCGCGGTAAGCGCGCGGCCGGCACGCAAATGCGAACGCACCACGCCGTCGCGTTCGTCGTACTTCGCGAAGAACGAGAAGTCGCGCAAGTCGAAGTCGCCGCCGAGTTCGCGGTTGATGCGCGCGAGCAGGTTCTTGTTGAACGCCGCGGTCACGCCGGTCGGATCGTCGTACGCGAGCTCGAGCACCGAGGCGTCTTTCTTGAGATCGTAGCCGATCAGCAATCCATCGCCCGTTTTTAGCGTAGCGCCGAGCAATCCGAAGAGCTCACGCGCTTGCACCGGTTCGAAATTTCCGACATTCGAACCGAGATAGAGCGCCAGCACGCGGTCGCGCGTTTCGATGCGTTTCGCACGCAAGAGACCGAAGTAATCGCCGGCATAGGCGCGCACGTGCAGCGCGTCGTTCGACGCCACGAGCGCTTCCGACGATTCGATCAGCGCGTCGGGCGAAATGTCGATCGGATGAAACGTCAGCGTATCTTGACCGGCCAGGATCGCATCGATAATCAAGCGCGTCTTGGTCGCGCTGCCGCTGCCGAGTTCGAGCAGTTCGAGCGGTTCGCCGAACGCCGCGACGATATCGGGTGCATACGTCGCGAGCAGATCGCGCTCGATGCGCGTCAGATAATATTCCGGCAGGTGCGTGATCGCTTCGAACAACGCCGAACCCAAGTCGTCGTAAAAATACTTCGGCATCAGCGTGTATGGCCGCATGCCGAGGCCCGTCCGGACGTCGTCGGCAAACGACGCTACCCGGGCCGGCTGCGGATCGCGGTAGAGCGCAAAACGCCCCGCGCCGGCAACGGGTTTGACGGAGCTCATGTCGCCCCGAACCACGCGGCGGCGAGGAATGTTTTCAAGCATCGCAGGCCCCGCATACCCGCCGAGCGGTAGCCGTCAAACACTGAACGTTTTTCAGCGGTCGCGGACGATCCGGGACCACCGCTCGCGGATGTCACTAATGTAGCCTAGCGTCTCCGCGTACGGCGGGACGCCGCCGTATTTCGCCACCGCGCCCGGGCCGGCATTATAGGCGGCGGAGGCCAGCGCGTAGGGATCGGCGCTAGGCCAGGAGCGGTAACGTTCCAAGTAGCCGGCGAGCAGCTGCGCCGTCGCGTCGATCGCCGGACCGGGCTCGAAGGGGTCGATGCCGTACCCATCGGCCGTCCCGACCATGAATTGTCCGATGCCGGCCGCGCCGGCCCACGAGACGATCCCGGGATCGTAGGCCGACTCTTGTAGCAGCGTCGCGGCGAGGAAGCCCGGATCGATGCCGCGCTCGCGGGCGGCGTGCAGCGTCCGTTCGGCCAGCACGAGCGCATCGAATCCCGACAGCCGGGGGTTCGTACGCATGATGCTCCGCACCGTCGCGCTCAGCTGACCGCTATGAAGCGGAGCATCCATATACATCCGGGCGCCCCGGGTGAGCGGCGCCGCGGCGGGTATATGCCACGACAGCGCGGCGTCACGCAGGACGTCGATCCGGACCCAAGCCGGATTGAAGGCCAGAGAGACAGCCAACAAGGTTGCCTGGAGAGGTTTTCGGGCCTGCAAAACCAACGCTCAGTTAGCCGTACGTCAAACGAAGGAAACGCGTGAATTCGATCGTGCTGGGCTCGCCGCTGATTTCAGGTGTCGTGGCGATGCTCATCGTCCTCGTGGTTGGAGATTTTGCTTCCACCTTCTTCTATCACGTTCCGCAGCATATGTGGGGCAAACTGCACCTGCGGACGCATCACGACCGCCGGCGCTCGTACTGGGATCACGCCGTTCTTTCGCGCAGCCCCGAAGTGCTGCTCGACGGATTGCTCGGTGCGGTTCCCTATATCGCGATTGCCGTCGCCTGTACGGTCATCTCGGTTCCCGGCGCGATCCTCGGTCTGTTCCTCGGCCAGATGCACGTTTGGTGGCGGCACACCACGGAACTCGGCTGGAAAAGCCCGGCGTGGCTCGTCCGCGTTGCTCGCATGACCGGCCTCGTGCTGCCGGAGGACCATAACGGTCACCACATAAACCCTGAAATTGAGTTCGGCGACATCTTCCGCTTCTACGATGCACCGGCTCGCAACACGATCGCGTGGCTTCGCGCGATCTCGCCTCGGCGCCGTCGCGCTGTGGCCCTGCGCGTGATGCGTATCCGCAATCGCCGTGGCGCCGCTGCCCTACGTGCCTTGAAGCAACGAAAGTCCCCCACCGGATGACCAAACGCGTCCTCTTCCTCATCTCGGACACCGGCGGCGGGCATCGCGCCGGAGCGATGGCCATCGGCGCCGCGCTCGACGAGATCGATAAGGGGACGCGGCTCGAGTGGCGCATCGACGACATTGCCGCTCACTGCACGTTTCCGTTATCCAAACTGGGGCCGGCCTACAGCGCGGCCCTCCGCTTTGCTCCACCGATTTACGGCGCGCTCTACCACGCGACCAACGGCCGTCGCCGCTACCGCACGATCGTGCGCTTTTGCGAGCCGCTCTATCGCGAACGCCTCAAAGACGTCTTCACGCAATACAATCCCGACGTCATCGTGTCGGTCCACCCGCTGCTCAACCACGCGGCGCTCCGCGCCCGGGCCGATGCCGGCATGGATCACGTGCCGATCGTTACGGTGATCACCGACCTCGGCCGCGTACACGAAGGCTGGCTGTTGCCCGAAGCCGATCTCACGATCGTTCCGGCGCGCGAAGTCTACAACCGCGCGATCGAACGCGGCGTGCCGCCGAGCCGCCTGCGCCTGATCGGTCACCCGATCCATCCGAAGTTCGAAGACGTCTCCGCGACCAAGAGCGAGATCCGCAGCAAACTCGGTTTGCCGCAAGACGCGACGATCGCGCTGCTGATGGCCGGCGGCGAAGGCGGCGGCAAACTCTTACCGACGACGCTGGCGCTCGCGAAGACGCACTTGCCCTTCCACCTCGTCATCGTGACGGGCCGCAACGCCGCACTCAAAGCGAAGCTCGAAGAACTCGCGCCGACGCTGCCGACGCCGATGACCGTGCTCGGATTCCGCAACGACGTGCCCGAGTTGATGCGCGCTGCGGATCTGCTCGTCACCAAAGCCGGACCGGGAACGCTTGCCGAAGCCAGCGTTGCCGAAGTGCCGGTCGTCGTCTACGACTACGTGCCGGGCCAAGAACGCGGCAACCTCGATTGGGTTCGCACCACCGGCATCGGGGTCGTTGCGTTGACCACGGCCGAAGTCGTGCAATCGGTGAAACGCATCGTTGAGAACAGCGAACGTCTCGCGACGATGCGGGCGCAGCTCACCGGCATCGCTCCGCGCGGTTCGTCGCGCCGCATCGCCGAATTGATCGTCCAGGTCGCGCAGGATGGCCGCAAGCCCACGCCGCGCGTCCCCGTTTCCGCCGCCGTTTGACCGCGCTCGCCGAGGTTCCGGCTGACGTCGTTGCCGACGTCATCGCCATCCGGCGCGATCTGCACCAGCATCCCGAACTCGGATTCGAGGAGCGTCGCACGGCGGCATTCGTCGCCGGACGGTTGCGCGCACTCGGCTTCGAGGTAACGGAAGAAATCGGCGTCACCGGCGTCGTCGGCGTGATGCGCGGCGCGCGGCCCGGCAAGACGATCATGTTGCGCGCGGACATGGACGCGCTGCCGATCGAAGAAGAGAACGCCGTCGCGTATGCATCGCAAACGCGCGGCACGATGCACGCATGCGGACACGACGGACACGTTGCGATGCTGCTCGGCGCCGCAGCGCTGATCGCGCGCCGCCGCGACGAACTCGCCGGCACGGTCGTGTTATGTTTTCAGCCGGCCGAAGAAGGCCGCGGCGGCGCGAAGGCGATGGTCGACGCCGGCGTGCTCGAACGCTTCGGCGTCGAGCGCGCGTACGGACTGCACCTCGCATCGGCGTTTCCGACCGGGATCGTCGGTCTGCGCGAAGGCCCCTTCTATGCATCGAGCGATTCGATCGAGATCACGATCGAAGGCATGGGTGGACATGGCGCAGCGCCGCATCTGTCGGTCGACCCGATCTATGTCGCGGGCGCGTTCATCGTCGCGGTGCAGCAAGTCGTTTCGCGACAGATCGATCCGCTCGCGCCGGCGGTGGTAACGATCGGTGCCGTGCACGCGGGCACGATCCACAACGTGATCCCGTCGCGTGCTACGCTCCTCGGCACCGTGCGCGCGTTCGATGCCGACGTGCGCGCGAAGATGGCGGAGCGGATCGAGCGCGTGCTGCGCGGCGTCTGCGAGAGCTCCGGTGCCACGTACGCGTTCGAATATCTGCGGCGCTATCCGGTCACCTCGAACGATGCCGAGCAAACGCGCTACGTGCGCGCGCTCGCCGAACGCGAGATCGGCGAGCGGCGCGTGATGGAAGCGCCGCGACTGATGGGGGCGGAGGACTTCTCGTTCTTCGCCGAACGCGTGCCGGCGTGTTTTTATTCGGTCGGCTGCAACGGCGGACCGGCATCCGCATTTCCGCACCACCACGCGAAGTTCGACATCGACGAACGCGCGCTCGAAACGGGCGTGCGCATGATGGCCGCCCTCGCATTCGACGCACCCGAAAACGCCCCGTAAGCCGTGATCTTTCCGGACGAAGCGCTGCGCTGGGTCGGAACGTTCGTCGTGCTCGATTGGAACGTCGCGCCGATCGCCGGCGAACCGAAGGGGCCGACGAACAGCGGCGGCCGCGTGCTGCGCGTCGATGATACCTACTTGTACTTGCAGCCGTTCAGCCTCTCACCGAAACTGCCGTTCTCGAAGCCGGGCATGAAAGTGACGCGCCTGGGTTTGCAAATCGAGGAGGAGCGGATTCCGCTGGTCGACATCGACACGATCTACGCCGCGCCGCTCGACGGAATGCCGATCGACGAATAGCGCCGGCTAATAACCGACGGTGAAGCGGCCGCGCACGTGCGCCGGCGTTTCGATTTCATCGAGCAATGCGACGGCGAAGTCTTCATATGAAATCCAGCTCTTGCCGTCGGCGCCCGTCAGCAGCGAGTCACCGCCCAGGCGGAATTTCCCGGTGCGTTCGCCGGCGATGAAGAGCGCCGAGGGGCTGAGCATCGTCCACTCGAGATCGCCTGCCGTGCTCTTGAGCGCCTCGAGAAAGGCCAAGCCGCGCGTGGCTTCCGCCAGCGCGACCGCCGGAAAGTGTGGCGACTCGACGAGCAATGTGTCCCCGGCTTGGAGACTGCCGGCACCGCCGACGACGAGGTAGCGCTTCACGCCGGAGCGGCGCACCGCGTCGATCAAGACGTGCGGGTCGCTGTCCACAAACCGGACCGAGCTGACGACGGCATCGTGGCCTACGAGCCGGTCGGCAAGTGCATCGGCGTCCTTGCGACCGAGGCTGGTCACGGTATGGCCGCGGCGCACGGCCTCCGCAACGATGCGGCTGCCCACGTTACCGCCGGCTCCAACAATAGCGAGTTTCATGCAGAACTCCTAGATCAGGCGGTCATGCCGCCGCGCAGCGCCATCGTAGCGGCGCCGATTGCGCCGGCATCGTTGCCGAGCGCTGCGGTGACGATTTGCGTCGAACCGGGCGGCACCATCGTCGAGCGTGCTTCCACCAGCGGGCCGACTTGATCGGTGATGAACGCACCGGCACTGGCGACGCCGCCGCCGAGTGCGATCATGCTCGGGTTCACGAACGCCACGATGTTGGCCAGGCCGTAGCCGAGGTCATCGATCCAGTTGCGCCAGGCCGCGAGGCCGTGGCCGTCGCCGGCTTGCGCGGCGCGGCGAATCGCTTTCGAGCCGAGTTTGTCTTTGGGCACGTCGAGCAGCGTGCTGCGCGGAAACGACGGCGCGAGCGCCAGCGCGTGCCGGATCAAACCGGTTCCCGAACACTGCGCCTCAAAGCAGCCGATCTTCGTGCAGCCGCAGACGAAGCCGTCGTGCGGTCGAATCTGATGGTGGCCGATCTCGCCGGCACTGGCCCGGCCGCCGACGAGTAGCCGGCCGCCGGAAACGATCCCGCCGCCGATCCCGGTGCCCAGGGTGAGCAGCACGAAATCCGGTACGCCCTTGCCGGCGCCGTAGGTATGCTCGCCGAGCGTCGCGCAGCGCGCGTCGTTGCCGACGAAGACCGGAAACTTGAACGTCCCCCGGATGTGATCGCCGAGCGCGACGTCCTTCCAGCCGAAGTTCGGCGAGTAGCGGATCGTGCCGGTCTCGAGGTCGATGTTGCCGGGAGCGCCGATGCCGATCCCGACGACGTTCTTTTCCTTGGCGTCGGCCAGGGCTTCGCCGACCACTTTTTCGACCGCCGCGAATACCGCCGCGGGTGAGTGATCGGTGATGTCGCGCTCGTGCTTGGCCTTGGTCTCGCCCGTCTCATCGACGACGGTCGCCATCACGTGCGAGCCGCCCAGATCTACGCCGATTGCTTGCCCCATGCCGCGGCCTTCGCCCAGCGGCCGGGTCGATCCGCCGTAGTTCGCGAAAGGACGCTCCATGCAAGAGACGATCGATCTGATCGCCCACCGTGAACTGCGCAACCTTCGCCGGTATACGCGCGACACCGGGCAACCGACCTCGCTAGACCAACTCGATCTCGAACCGATGACGATGGTGCAAAACATCGAAGTCGACGAAGAACACATCACGATCAAGTACAACGAAAAGATCGAGCGTTACTACAATTCGAACACGCACACGCATCGCGAGTGGGTGTACAAGTACAACGACGATCCCGAGATGGTACTGGCCATTCGCGCGGTAATCGAACTCGCGCGCAAACACCTCACCGATCTGCCGGAAAACGTCGCGTGTCCGCCGGGATGCGCGGAATGCTGCGGCGGGTACGAACCGTTCGTCAACAAAGCCGACGTGCAGCGGATCGCCGATCACTTCGGCTGGACGTACGACGAAGTGATGAAAGAATACATCGTCCCGCGCGAATCCGCCGACGGATTCAATGTCGGATATCTGCGCAAAGTCACCGAGAAGATCGAAGACAAGTGCGTGTTCCTCAAGGGGAACGGTTCGGGGCACTTCTACTGCGGCATTTACAAAGCGCGGCCGCACGACTGCGGTGCGTTCACGCCGATCGGCTGCGACGACGTCGATGCCGATCTGCCGAAACGCGGGAAGTACGTGGTCGGCGATCCGTTCAAGCCGAAACGGAGACCCAAGCGATAGACGTCGATGTTGCAATCGTCGGCGGCGGCCATAACGGGCTGATCGCCGCCGCCTATTGCGCGCGCGCCGGTTTGCGGACGATCGTACTGGAACGGCGCGACGTCCTGGGCGGCGCGGCCGTCACCGAACCCGTGTGGCCGGGCTACCAAGTGTCGCTCGCCTCGTACGTGTGCAGCTTACTCGATCCGCAAGTCGTGGCCGATCTCGATCTCACCGCGCATGGCTATCACGCGTACCGCAAAGAGCCGGCGTCGTTCACGCCGCTGGCCGACGGGCGCTCGCTCTTACTCGGCTCGGACGATGCCGCGAACGCGCGCGAAATCGCCGCCTTCGACCCGCGCGACGTGGCCGGATTCGCGGCGTTCGACGCCGCGGCGCTGCGTCTCGGCGCGGCGCTCTTCGATTCGTTCGCCGATGAAGAACCGTCGTTCGCGCGGTTCGATGCCGCTACGCGCGCAACGCTGGTAGGCCCGGTCGCGGAACTCGTAGAGCACTACGTGCACACGCCGGTGCTGCAAGCGACGCTCGCAACGGACGGCCTCATCGGCACCGGCGCCGGTCCGCGCGACGCCGGTACGGCGTACGTTCTCGCGCACCACTACGCCGGGCGCGCGCTCGGCGTGCAAGGCGCGTGGGGCTTCGTGCGCGGCGGCATGGG
>PLRU01000039.1 GCA_003164045.1 Candidatus Lustribacter telmatis | reverse complement strand
GATTCCGCGAACTTCTTCCCCTTGAGATCCCGCGGGCTCTTATACTGACCGCTATCGATGAGCGCTTTCCGAACGAGCATCGGCTGATAGCCGAAACCCTTCGCCTGCGATCCTTTGTCGCCGACGATCTTGATATCGATGCCGCGCGCGATCGCATTGTAGAGGCCGGCCGATGGGCCGCCGCCGCCCACATCGAGTTGCCCGGCCCCGAGCGGTGCGTTCATCTTCGCGCCCGAGTCGAACACGACGTACTTCGGAACGATGCCGGCGGCCTTAAAATAGCCCTGATGCTCGGCGATGAAGAACGAGACGTCGCTCGAGCTATTGACGATCCCGATCGTCACCTCCGTCGGCTCTTGCGCGTCCGCGGGTATGCCGAACGCCGCGGCCGCCGAGGCGCCGCCCGCGAGGGCCAGCGCCGTGCGGCGCGTGATCGATGACGATGCTTTCATGGTCTCTCCGAATTCAGTGGTACGCGACGGGACTGATCAGATCGCGCGGATCGATGGCATTGGGGACGACGTGATAGCGCGTTGCGGCGTCAAGCAGCGGTTTCATCAACTGTGGCGTAAGGACGGTTCCCGCCGTGACGCGGTCGCCGAGCGAGGCGACGTCCTGCGGCTGCACGGAGAGGAAGCGCGCAAGCATCGGCACCGTTTCCGCGTGGTGCGCGTTGGTGTAAACGGCCGCTTCGTGCATCACGCGCACGAACGCCGCGGCGAGTGCGGGGTTCTTCGCGGCGAAGTCGCTCTGAGCGAACCACGCGGTCATCGTGAAGCGCGGAGCGATCGCGGTCGCCGAGTAGCCGAGGAGTTTGATCTGGCCGCCGTCGAGGCCGTTCTTGAGAAACGGCTGCGTGAGCGTGCCGACCGCGACGCGACCGCTCGCCACGGTTGCGGCGACCGTGCTGATCGGCACTTCGACTAGCTTGACGGTCGACGAGTCGCCGCCGTGCGCGTCGATCCACGTCTTCATCGCAATTGTGTAGAGATCGTCGATTGCCGAAACGGCGGCCGTCAAACCGTTGAGGTCGGCGCCGCTCTTGATCGGGCTATCCGCTTTCACCACCAAACCGAACGACGGATGTTCGGCGCTATATTCGCCGCCCGGCGCCAGGCACGTCAGCGGCAGGCCCTTGCCGCGCGCGGCCAGGAGCGACGGCATGCTCGACTTGCCGACATCGAACGCTCCGCCCAACACGCCGGCAACAATAGTCGAGCCGCTCGGCAGCCGGTCGATGTGAGCGTCGATGCCGGCGCGTTTGAACAACCCCGCTTCCATCGCGTAGAGAAACGGCGTCACCTCGTCGTTGGATGACGATGCCGCGCGCAGCGTCATGAGAGCCGGCGCATCGGCCGCAAAGGCCGGCACCGCTGGGAGCGCGAGCGCGGCTCCGCCGAGCGCGAGCAGCCGTGCGCGGGAAAGGTGACTCGAAGCTCTCATGCACCGATGCTACCAGGATGGCCGGGGCGGAACCTCCGCTTCGCGAACGCTGCAACTGATGCCGACCGCAAAGTTCCCCACGACCACGCTTGAGCCCGGCGACCGCGAGCGCTGGACCGAGCTCTGGCGCGCGTACCTCACGTTCTACCAAACCGAACTTCCCGACGACACCTACGAGGCGACCTGGTCGCGCATCATCGACCCCAACGGCGCAATTCACGCGCTCGGCGTGCGTGATAACGACGGACGCCTCGTCGGCATCACCCACTTCTTGACCCACTCGCACGCCTGGTCGCGCTCAGAGTCGTGCTACCTGCAAGATCTCTTTGTCGACGAGGCGGTCCGCGGTCAAGGCTACGCACGCGCGCTGATCAACGGCGTCGCCGCAGCCGCGCGGCTACGCAACTGCTGCAGTCTCTATTGGATCACGCACGAAACGAACACAACGGCGCGCCTGCTCTACGACAGCTTAGCGAAAAACACGGGCTTCATCCGCTACGACTTCGCGCTCTAACCGGCAATGCCGACGCCGAAGGTTGTCGTCGACTGGGACGGAACCGTCACGGAGCAAGACACCCTCGCACTCGCGCTAGTCCACTTCGTTTCACCTGCGGTTCTCGAACCGCTAACGCTTCGCGTCGACGCGGCACTCGCCGCGGGGAGCATGTCGCTGCGCGACGTCATGATGGCTGAGTTCGCCGCACTGACGGCACCGCTCGATTTGGTTGTCGCCTTCATCGTGGAGCACGCCCAGGTGCGGCCGGGTTTTGCCGAATTTGTTGCGCGTTACGATCCGCTGATTCTTTCGACGAGCTTTCAAGAGACAATCGAACCGGTCTTAGCGCGCGAAGGCGTGACCGCACGTGTGGTGGCGAGTCATGCCGAACCCGATCCGCAAGGCTGGCGCATGCGCTGGATCTCGGCAGTTGATTGCGCCATCTGCGGCGAGCCGTGCAAACGCTCAGGTTTGCCGAACCCGCCGTTCATCTACGTCGGCGACGGCTATTCCGATCGCTGCGCTGCCCTTGCCGCCAAACGTATCTTCGCACGCGACGGTTTGGCGCGATATCTCGACAGCCGCCACGTTGATTACGAACCGTTCACCGATTTCTACGGGATCGCAACAGCACTTGACGCATACTGACTCACCTCGCGCCTGCGCGCTCGCTACTCGAGGCACGTCGCTAAGCCCATTAGTCATGCCGAGCGCAGGTTCGCGGAGCGAACCGTAGTCGAGGGACAACCGCGATGTCAAGCGTAAGGCACGCCTCACGAGCATCTGCCGGATGCGAGGCGGTTGAGGACGCACGCTCTGGGCCCACAAACGCAAATAACAAGATGCCGACTGTCCCTCGACTACGTTCGCTTCGCGAACCTGCGCTCGGCATGACAAATGAGGGAGATCGCGGCACGCGTAGCGAGCGCGAAGGCGCGAGGTGTTCGGCCGAGCGCACTTCGACTTCGCTCGGTGCAGGCTTCGGCGCGAGGTGTTTAGGTTGGGACGGGGGCCGGCACGCCCAGGAGGTATTGGTGGACGAAGGCGACGGTCATGCTGCCTTCGCCGACGCCGGATGCGACGCGCTTGATCGAGCCGTGGCGCACGTCGCCGGCGGCGAAGATGCCGGGAACGCTCGTCTCCAAGAGAAATGGGTCGCGGCCGTCGGGCCACGGATAGGCGATCTTCCGCTCGTTTAAGAGATCGATGACGTCGCGGCCGGTGCATACGTAGCCGCCGCCGTCGCGCACGACCGCGTCGGGCAGCCAGGCCGTCTGCGCATCCGCTCCGATGAAGATGAACAGCCCATCCGACGCGACGGTTCGCGACGTTTCTGTGCGCGAATCGCGAATATCGAGCGCGCTGAGATGATCGGGACCTTGCGCTGCAACGATTTCGCTGAACGCTTCGATCGTCACGTTGGCTTTGGTCGCGAGTTCGTCGATCAGATACTGCGACATCGTCGCGGCGAGGCCGGGACCGCGCACGAGAATCGTAACGGCTTCGGCATAATTCGCGAAGAACATCGCCGCCTGGCCAGCCGAGTTGCCGCCGCCGACGAGGTGGATGCGTTTCCCCCGCGTCGCGAGCGCTTCCGTCCGCGCGGCTCCGTAATACACTCCGCGTCCGTTGAGCTCCGCAATGCCGGGCGCATCGTGCTTGCGCCAGGCCACGCCGGTCGCGACGACGATCGCCCGGGCGCACACCACGGTGCCGTCATCGAGGACGACGCTATGCGGTTCGCCGGCGCGGCCCGGATCGACGCGCACCACATCGCGCGCAACGATCACTTCGGCGCCGAACCGCTTCGCTTGATACAACGCGCGTTTGCCCAATTCGTCGCCCGAAACGCCGGTTGGAAACCCGAGATAGTTTTCGATCCGTGACGACGTGCCGGCTTGCCCGCCGGGCGCTTCGCGCTCGAAGATCACGGTGCGCAAGCCTTCGGAGGCGCCGTATACCGCAGCCGCGAGTCCCGCCGGGCCCGCACCGACAACGGCTAGATCGAAACAATCCGTCGTAGGTTCCGTCTTGAGACCAACCGCCTCCGCAACGGCACGCAACGCCGGAGCCGTGAGGCGTTTGCCGTCGTGCAGCAACAGGATCGGATACAGCGGCGCGTCCCGCAGATCGGCGGGGATGCGCGCGCTCGCGTCGTCATCCGATGGGTCGAGCCACACAAACCCGACGTGATTGCGGAAGAGAAAGTCGCGGATATCGTGACAGTCGGAATCCCAGCGCGGTCCCACGATCGTCACGACGGAACGCGTCGTCTCGATGGCGTCGCGCTGAAGATCGCTAATCTGCGCCGTCATCATCGCGATGATCTTACCGTTGAGGATGGGGCACGTGAGGATCAGCGCGCGAAAATCTCCCGCGTCCAGCCGAAACACACGCGACCGCTCGAGCGCTCGTACGCTAGCAATCGCTGCCGAATCGAGCAGTAACGGCGTTTGACCGAACGTGTCACCGGGTTCGTACACGGTAATCCGGTGCTGATCGACGCCGATGCCCTTGAGCACTTCGAGCCGGCCGCTGACGCACCCGAAGAACGAGGGGATCTCGCCCTCGGAAATGAGCCAATCGCTTTCGGCCAGATCGATGTCGGCCGCGCAATCGGCGATCGACTTCAACTCGTGCAGCGGGACATGCTCGAAAAGCTTCATCCCGCGCAGATGGTCGATGGTGATCATCGCCCAGGCTTGGTTCGAAGCGGACACCGGCGGGAACCGCTCAGAGTAAGCAAGCGCCGGTCGGTCGGTACGATGACCCGCGTGAAATCAGCTTGCAGTTATCCTTACCAGCGTTTTGCGCGTAGAATAGAAGCATGCCGCCAGCCGGCTACCTTCAAGGCTTCTACGACCCGCGCCTCATCGCGCTTTCCGTGGTCATTGCCATCGCGGCGTCCTACGCCGCACTCGATGTGGCCGGCCGCGTTACGGCTGCACGCGGCATCGTGCGCCTGGTCTGGCTCGCGTGCGGTTCCATCGCGATGGGCACGGGCATATGGTCGATGCACTACGTCGGAATGCTCGCCTATAGCTTGCCGATCGACGTGCGGTATGATTGGCCAACCGTTTTAGTTTCGCTGTTGGCGGCAATTGCCGCCTCGGCGGTGGCACTGTTCATCGTCAGCCGCGAGCGCGTCGGCAAGCGTGCAATCGCCGTCGGCGGCGTCCTCATGGGTGTGGGCATCTGCTCGATGCACTACATCGGGATGAGCGCCATGCGCCTAGCGGCGATGTGCGAGTATTCGCCGGCGCTGGTCGTGCTCTCCGTAGTGTTGGCGATCGTGATCTCCATGGTCGCGTTGTCGCTCGCATTTCGATTCCGCGGTGAAACGACGTCCGGCGGCTGGCGCAAATTCGGCAGCGCCGTGCTGATGGGCATCGCGATCCCGATCATGCACTACTGCGGGATGGCGGCCGTCACGTTCGTTCCCATGGCGACCGTGCCCGACTTCAGCCACTCGCTCGAGATCTCGTCGTTGGGCCTCGCCGGGATCGTCGGCTTCACTACGTTGCTCCTCTCTATCGCCATTATCACGTCGCTGATCGATCGCCGCTTTTCCGTGCAGAACCTCGCGCTCGATCGGAGCGAGCAGCGCCTCCGGCAACTCGTCGAATCGGCACAGGTCGTGCTGTGGCGATCCGCAGTCGACGGCACGCGATGCAATTTCGTGAACCGCGAAGCCGAAGCGCTGCTCGGTTTTCCGATCGAACGCTGGCTGAATGAGCCCACGTTTTGGTTCGATCATCTTCCGCCGGGCGATCGCGAAGCGGCCATGCAAGCTTGCGCGGCCGCACTGGCTACGGGCGAGGCGCAGCGCCTGCCACACCGCATGTACGCCGCCGACGGCAGCCTGTTTTGGTTCGGAACCGCGGTCCGCGTCGTTACGTCGACCAACGGCGAAAGCGAGATGGTCGGCGTCATGACCGACTTACGCGATCGCATGCGCGCGCAACAAGCCGCCGAAGATGCGAGTCGCGCCAAAAGCGAGTTTCTCGCGTCGATGAGCCACGAGATCCGCACGCCGATGAACGGCGTCATCGGCATGACCGAACTCCTGCTCGAAACGAACCTCGACGCGGAACAACGCGAATACGTCAACACGGTCAAGGTATCGGGCGAGGCGCTCCTCACCGTCATCAACGACATCCTCGACTTCTCGAAGATCGAAGCGGGCAAGTTCGATCTCGATCCGATTCCCTTCAACTTACCGGAGACGGTCGAAGAGTCGCTGCGCTCGCTCGCCTTCCGCGCGCACGAAAAAGGCCTCGAACTCGCCTGCGACATCGATCCGGACGTGCCCGACGGACTCATCGGCGATCCGGTGCGCATTCGCCAGATTTTACTGAACCTCGTGAACAACGCGATCAAGTTCACCGCGGCGGGCGAAGTGGAGCTGCGGCTCAAACGCGAGCCGACCGACTCGGCTGCGATCGGTTTGCACTTCATCGTTCGCGACACCGGCATCGGCATTCCGGCCGACAAGCAGCAAGCGATCTTCGAGGCGTTCTCGCAGGCCGATGGCTCGACCACACGCCGCTTCGGCGGCACCGGGCTCGGGCTCACGATTTCGCAGCGCTTGGCGCAAGCGATGCACGGCCGCATCTGGGTCGAAAGCGAGCCCGGACGCGGGAGCGAATTCCATTTCACCGTCGCGCTGCCGCTAAGCGGCGAACCGAAGATTGCAGCCACGCCCGAGCCGTCGCTCGCCGGCGTACCGGTGCTCATCGTGGACGACAACAAAACGAACCTCCGCATCCTCACCGCGATGTTGCGGTCGTGGGAAATGCTACCGGTCACGGCGTCAAGCGCCCCCGAAGCGTTGGCGATGCTCCGCCGCGGCGTCGACGCCGGCCAAGCGATACGAGTGGTCGTCACCGACATCCACATGCCGGAGATGGATGGTTTCCGGCTCGCCGAGCGGATCAAAGCCGCGCCGGCTTTTTCCGCCGTCGCGATCGTGATGCTCACGTCGGGTGAGACACACGGCGACATCGAACGCTCGCGCGCCATGGGCGTCGGCGCGCACCTCACGAAGCCCGCGCGGCGCACCGAACTGCGCGCGGCGATCATCCAGGCGATGCGCGCCCAACCCGATCGCACCGTCGTGATCGGCGCCCGAGCGCGAACCGTCTCAGCGTCTCCTAGGCACGTGCTCCTCGTCGAAGACGTGCCGGTGAACCAGATGCTGGCACAACGTATCCTCGAGAAAGCCGGTCACACGATCGTCGTCGCGAACAACGGCGTCGAAGCCCTCGCTGCGCTCGCGCGCGAGCGGTTCGACGTCGTGCTCATGGACGTGCAGATGCCGGAAATGGACGGCTTCGAGGCGTCCGCGGCGATACGGGCCAGCGAGCGCACGAGCGGCTCGTACTTACCGATCGTTGCGATGACGGCATACGCCATGACCGGCGATCGCGAACGCTGTTTGGCCGCCGGCATGGACGGCTATGTCTCGAAGCCGATCCGAGCGCGCGAGTTGATCGACGCCGTCGAGAAAGAATGGCCGCGGCCGGCCAGACGTTAATCGCGCGCCGGCATTAGTTCGAAGCGGGCAGCGACGATACCACGCCCGGCGGAAGTTGCAGATCGAAGGCGTGCAAGAGGCCGGCGGTCATCACGTAGTTGCCCATCAGCAGACATACGTTCACGAGCGTTTCCGTGCCGAAGAGGCGCTGCGCGGTTGCGAACGTCTGCGGCGAAACCTTGTGCTTGCCGTACGTCTCGCGGCCGAGGTTGATGATCGCCGCTTCCTTTTCGCCGAGGCCGGTCGTCGGCTTACGGAAACGGACGACGTCGATGAGGTTCTGATCGATGCCGAGTTTGCGGCCGGCGCTTTCGTGAGCGTTCCATTCGAAGGCCGAGTCGGCTTCGCGCGACGCGACCATCATCGCGAGTTCGGACAGCCGCGGGTCCAAGCCGTTTTGCAGGCGCAGCGCGACATTGAGTTGTGAGGCGATCCGGTTGATCTTCGAACTATACAGACTGATCCCGGCTGGGCCTTGCATGCCGGCGATCGTCGATCCGTTCATGATGCCGTCGTAGGCTTTCTTGTTCTCATCGCTCGCGATCATATCGCGGGTAATCAGCGGCGCGCGGTTGCGCGAGCTCGCGTAGACATCCTTGGGCAGCAGCGGATCCGTGCCGGGCACGTCCGCGACGGTTTGCGCTTCGGCGGCGGTGGGGTTTCCCGCCGCCAGCGCCGCGGCCGTAACGCCGATGAACGTGCTTCGATCGATCATGCTAGCTCCTTAACGACGATCAGCGCATCGAGCGCGACGACTCCGCTGGGATAGACGGTGAGAGGGTTCAACTCGATCTCGGCGATGGCCGGCGTCGCATCGATCAACCCGCCGAGCAGCGCCAGCACCTTGGCAAGCGCGTGCACGTCGAGCGGCGGCGCGCCGCGCATGCCGGCGAGGACCGGCGCGGCTTTCAAATGTTGCAGCGCGGCGACGATCGCGCTTTCATCGGCAGCCGCCGGGATCACGACGGTATCGCGCAGCGCCTCGGCCCAAATCCCGCCTAGGCCGGCGACGAGCGTCGTTCCCCAGAACGGGTCGCGACGTGCGCCGACGATGAACTCCACGCCCGGCTTTGCCATCGCTTCGATCAGCGCGCCGTCGATGACGGCGTTCGGCGCCGAAGCAGCAACGTTTTCGTGCAAGCGCGTCCACGCGGCGTCAAGCGCCGCAGCATCCGCAAGACCGAGGGCCAGCGCGCCCGCATCCGTCTTGTGCGCGAGTCCGGCTGATTGCAGTTTGAGCACCACCGGAAAGCCGATCTCTGCGGCGGCGCGTTGCGCTGCGGCGCGATCGGCGACGAATGTGCCGGGCGGAAACGTGAGGCCGGCTGCAGCGAGCATCGCTTTCGCACGATACTCCGGCACGATGCCTGCGCCGGCGACCGGCAACGGTGCCGGCAGCCTGCGCGGCGGCGATTGCGGTCGCGCACGCCGCGCGCCGTAGCGCGTGACATGCGCCAACGCTCGCAACGCGCGTTCGGGCGAGCGGAAGAACGCCACGCCAGCGTCGGCAGCCCCGCGAAATGCTTCATCAGGCATCTGAAGATCGTAGACCATAGGCGCCAAAATGCCCGGCCGGTTTGCCTGCGTCGCGGCGAACGCCGGCCACGTCGAGCGCAGCTTCTCGATGCCCAATTTTGGTTGCCCGTAGATCGGTGAGACCATGGTGCAACCGGTGTTCTCATCGTTTGCCAGCGCCGCGATCGCCTTCGCGTACAGCTGCGGATCGACCAGCGCCTGCGCGGTGAGATCGAGCGGGTTCTCCACCGCAACGAAATCGGGCACGACTGCCCGGATCGCTGCGACCGTTGCCGCGCTAAACTGGGGAACGGGCAACCCCACGCTCTCGCAAAAATCGAGCTCGACACCCTTGAGCGCACCCGAATCCGTAATCAGCGCCGGCCCGCGGGTGGGCGCCAGCGGGAACCGTACGAGCAATTCGGTGACGTCGATCAGTTCTTCGATGTTTCCGACGACGAGCACACCGGCGTCTTCGAGGATCGTGCGAATCAGCGCGTGATCGCCGACGAGCGAACCCGTATGCGAGAGCGCGGAAGCGCGCGCCGCTTCGCTCGCGCCCGGCTGCAGCATCACGATCGGTTTCCCCCGCTCGCGCGCGTGCGCCGCCCCGGCCAGAAAACGCTGCGGATTACGGATCTGCTCGCAGAACAGCGCGATCACCGCATTGCGTTCGTCGTCGATCATCGGAACGAGGAAATCCTCGACGCCGAGCAGCGCTTCGTTGCCGGTGGAAATTTGGTAGGTCACGCCGATGTTCTTAGCTGCGAGCGAGAACCGCGTGACGGTCGGCGTTCCGCCGCTCTGACTGATGAACGCGACCTTCGCCGGCGGCGGATCGCTCTCGGGCTGCGAAGGCGAAAACGAGACGGCGAGACGGTCGAGATAGTTGACGAAACCCAAGCAATTCGGACCGAGCAGCGCGATACCGGCGGCCCGCGCGATCTCCGCGATTTCCGTCTGCGTGGCGCGACCCAACTCGTCGAGTTCGGCAAAGCCCGATGCATACACGATGACCGCTGCGACCTTGCGGCGCACGCAGGCGTGCATCGCATCGACGACACCGGCGCGCGGCAGGAGCAGCAGCGCGAGATCGAGGTCGAGCGGCAAGTCGTCGATCGTCGGAACGCACGGCCGCCCGATCACTTCGGTCCGGTTACGGCTCACCAGGTGGACGTCCGCCACATACCCGAGCCGCTCGATGTTGCCGAGGATTGCCGCACCCGGCGACATCGGCTGTGGTGAGATACCCACGATCGCAATCGATCGCGGGCGCAGCATTCGTTCGATACCGGTCATGCGGCTCCATCGATCATGCCCGTGCGCATCTCCTTCGGCAGAGGCAGAGCAGATCGGGGCAACAAAGCAAGACCCGTCCTCCGGAGGTCGCCCATGCGCCGTCTTGCTCTTCTCTTCTGCAGCGCCGTACTTGCGTTCGCGCTGACGCCCATCGCGGCGCCGGCGGCGGCACCGCTGAGCGCCGACATGATTCTGGTGAACGGCAAGATTCTCACCGCAGACGCGCAGTTTTCGATTCGTGACGCGCTCGCCGTGCGCGGCGGTACGATCGTGGGTGTCGGACGGGCGGCGGATCTCCTCACGCTGCGCGGTCCGAAGACTGCGGTCATCGACCTTCACGGACGCACGGTGATCCCGGGCCTGATCGACTCGCACATGCACGCATTGCGCGCGGGCCTGAGTTTTACCACCGAAGTCAACTGGATCGGCACAACGTCACTCGCCGAAGCGCTCGGGCGCATCAAGGCTGCGGCGCTCGCGAAGCCCGGCGGCTGGATCATCGTCGCAGGCGGTTGGACCGAGTCGCAATTCAGCGAGAAGCGCTCGCCGACGGTGGCGGAACTCGTCGCCGCCGCACCCGCGAATCCGGTCTACGTTCAGCTGTTTTACTCGCAGATCATCATGACGCCGATGGCAATGGCGGCGCTGAAGATCACCGGCGATGGCGACATGCCGGCCGGTGCAAAACTCGATCGCGATGCGGCCGGGAACCTCACCGGCATCATTCACGGTGACATTCTGGGCATCAGCGGTGTCTTCTCGAAACTGCCGGTGCCGAGCTACGATCAGCAAGTCACCGGCACGCGCGCGTTCTTCCGCGAACTCAACCGGCTCGGGATGACCGGCGTGATCGATCCCGGCGGCTTCAACGTTTCCGCTGCCAGCTACGCGCCGCTCTTTGCGCTCTGGCACGACCACCAGCTCACCATGCGCGTCGCCTACAGCCTTTCGGCGTTTCACGCCGGCACGGAGCTCGCCGACTTCCAGGCGGCGACGCAATTCTTGCCGATGGGCTTCGGCGATCGCATGCTGCACTTCAACGGCATCGGCGAGATCGTCACGGCCGGGCTGTACAACAACGATAACTCGACGCCGGCGCAGCAGGAGCAGTTCTTCCAAGTGGCCCGGTGGGCAGCGAGCCGCGGCTTCGCGCTGCGCGTGCACTGGAATCACGATGCGGCTGTCGGCACGCTGCTGACGATCTTCGAACGCGTGAACGCCGAGATTCCGATCGGCAACCTGCACTGGATCGTCGACCACCTCAACGATGCGGGCGACGTGAACCTGCGGCGTATGCAGAGGCTCGGCGTCGGCTGGGCCGTGCAGGACGCGATGTATTTCCAGGGCGAGCAGTTCATCAAAGATGAAGGCATCGCGCTCGCGCGGCGGGCGCCGCCGGTTGAGACAGGCCTGAAAATCGGCGTGCACATCGGCGCGGGCACCGACGCGCACCGCGTGATGTCGTACAACCCATTCGTCTGTCTGCAATGGCTGCTCGACGGCACGACCGTCGCCGGCTTGAAACTGCGCGGCCCCGAAGAAACGCCAAACCGGCAAACGGCCCTGCGCCTCTACACCAGCGGCAGTGCGTGGTTTTCGAGCGACGAGAGCTGGCGCGGAACGCTCGCCGCTGGCAAAGCGGCCGATTTCGCGGTGCTCTCGCAAGACTACATGACCGCACCGGTTTCCAGCATCGGCAAAACGGTCTCGCTGCTGACGGTGGTCGGCGGACGCACCGTCTACGCCGCCGGACCGTTCGCCGGGTACGATCCGGCGAACGGAAAAACATAACGCTCGACGTCGCAATCGCCGGCGGCGGCATCGGCGGCCTCACGCTGGCGCTGATGCTGCACGCCAGCGGCCTACCGTGCCGCGTGCGCATCTATGAGGCGGTGCCGGAGATCAAGGCGCTCGGCGTCGGCATCAACCTGCAGTCGCACGCGACGCGCGAGCTATCCGCGCTCGGTCTCGAACCGGCGTTGCGGGCGGTCTCCGTCGAGCCCGTCGAGCAGCTGTTCTTCTCGCATCACGGTCAGTTCATTTTCCGCGAACCGATCGGGCTTACGGCAGGCTTTGCCTCACCGCACTTTTCGATCCACCGCGGCGAACTGCACTTGATTTTGCTCGCAGCCGTGCGCGAGCGGCTCGGGCCCGACGCCATCCTGACCGGTCACCGGGTTGTACGAGTGGATCCGAACGAGACGAACGTCACGTTGCATTTCTCAGGTCCCGCCGGCGTTGCGCGCGAACCCGTTACGGCGGACGTGGCCGTCGCGTGCGACGGCATCAACTCCACGATCCGGCAGCAGTTCTATCCGCTCGAAGGATCGCCGGTCTATCACGGCATCAACATGTGGCGCGGCGTCACGCGCGCGAAGCCGTTTCTGGGCGGCGCGAGCGCCACCCGCATCGGCGGTTTGCAAACCACGAACAAAATTGTCGTCTATCCGATCCGCAACGACATCGACAATGACGGCAACGCGCTAATCAACTGGGTGGCCGAAGCGGTGACGAACATCCACGAGCCGGTCGATTGGAGCAAAGCGGGAAACCTCGCCGACTTCTACCACTTCTACGCGGATTGGACGTTCGATTGGCTCGACGTTGCGGCGCTCATCCGCGACGCCGACTTCACGCTCAGCTATCCGATGGTCGATCGCGATCCCGTCGAGCGCTGGTCGTTCGGCCGCGTAACGCTGCTCGGTGACGCAGCGCATCCGATGTACCCGCGCGGCGGCAACGGCGCTGCCCAAGCCATCGTCGATGCGCGCGCTATCGCCACTGCGTTACTCGCACATGCGGAACCCGCCGCGGCGTTCGCGGCCTATGAGGCGAACCGCCTGCCTGCGACGAGCAAGATCGTCATGATGAACCGCACGGCGCCGCCCGACCTCATTATCGACACCGTCGAACGCCTCACGGGCGGCCAACGCTTTGCAAATATCGACGACGTGATCGACCGGAGCGAACTCCAAGCCATTTCCGACGCCTATAACCATACGGCCGACGCCCGTAAGGGTTAGCTCGGAGCGTCCGGCTTGCGATCGTAGACGATTGAGATCCAGTCGGCCACGAGTGCGGGCTTCGGCTTGCCGTCGATTTCCAGCAGACACGAGAGCGTCAATCGGGTGACGCGCGGCTCCACCGCAACGAAGCCGCCGAGTTTCATGCGCAATCGCACGCGTTCGTCGGGCTTGACCGGGCTCGTGAAGCGCACGTGTTCGAGGCCGTAGTTGAGCGAACGGTCCTTTTGCCGGATCTCGAAACATTCGCCCGCTAGCCCGATGACGAGCGAGAGCGTCAGCAGACCCTGCGCGATCGCGTCACCGTATGGCGTTTCGCGGCGCGCGCGTTCGCGATCGGTGTGAATCCAGTACTTGTCGCCGCTGAGGTCGCCGAAGGCGACGAAATCCTCGAACGTCAGGCTGCGCCACGAACTCACGCCGAGCTCTTCGCCGACGCGCGATTCCAGATCCGTCGCAAACTCCACGCTGGTCATGAAGGAACCTCGACTTGCGCTCGCAGCGCGGCTTTATGAATTTTTCCCGAACCCAAAATCGGCCATGCATCGACGAAGCGGACTTCGCGCGGGACCTTAAAACTGGCCACGCGTTCGCGGCAAAAGGCAATCAGCTCGTCAGCCTCAACCGCGACGCCGTCTTTACGCTCGACGAACGCAACGCCGACTTCGCCGAGACGCCTGTCGCGCTTGCCGACGAGCACGGCTTGCTTCACTGCCGGATGACGCAGCAACAGATCTTCGATCTCGACCGCAGCGACGTTCTCGCCGCCGACGCGAATCATGTCCTTGATGCGGCTGCGCAGTTGGAGATTGCCCTGCGCGTCGACGCTGCCTGCATCGCCGGTGCGAAACCAGCCGGCGGCATCGATGACCTCGGCCGTGCGCGCCGGGTCGTTCAAGTAGCCTTTCATGATGCCCCAGCCGCGAAAGAGGATCTCGCCCGGCTCATCGACCCCGACGACCGCATCCCGTTCGGCATCGCGAATTTGCAGCTCCATGCCTGGGTGCGGCCGGCCCACGGTCGTCATACGCAGTTCTTCCGGAGCATCGATTTCGCAGCCGGTACCGCCGAGGCTCGTTTCGGTCAGGCCGTACGGCGAAATCAGCGGGATACCAAAGGCCACACTGACTTGCCGAATGACTTCCGTCGTCGCGAGAATGTAGGCCTTGGTCAGCCTCAGCACGCGCGCCGGCCGCGTGGGATGATTGAGGTATTCGATCCAATGCGGCTGGTGCCCGAGCAAGCACGTGCAGCGTTCGCGCTCCATGATCTCCAGCGCCGCACCCGCATCGAAGTAGCGTTGCACCACCACGGTCGCGCCGGCGGTCAACGGCGTCAGCATGACTTGCACCGAACCACCCGAGTGATAGAACGGCTGCGCACTGAAGAACCGGTCCGCCGGCGAGAGGTGCAGCCGGTCGCCGTTGTACTGTGCGCCGCGCAGAATGCCCGTGTGAACCAGTTGCGCTCCCTTCGGGAGGGCGGTCGTTCCCGAGGTGAACTGTATGAGGACCACGTCATCAGGCGAAACGGCCGCGCTCGCCGCGGCGACGGCCGCATCACCGATCGCAGCGCCGCGCCGGAGAAATGCGGCGAAGGAGTCCGCTTCGCCGGCCGCCGCAGAAAGGTCGACGACGGTGCGAACATCCGGCACGTACGACGTATCGCGCGCGTCGGCACGGAAGAGAAAGAGCGTCGTCGCACCCGATGCGCCGAGCACGTACGCCACTTCTTCCGGCTTGAAGCGGCTGTTGACCGGCACGATGACCGCGCCGGCGCGAGCGGCACCAAAATACAGCGCCGGCCAATACGAATACCCCGCCAGCAGGATGGCAACGCGATCGCCTCGCTTCACGCCCGACGCAATGAGCGCGCGCGTTACGGCTGTGGCGCCTGCCGCGACGTCGCGGTAGGTGAGCCGCGCATCCTCGAAGACGTACGCTTCACGATCGCCGTATTCGGCGACGGCATCGTCGAGCGCGGCGAAGAGCGTCTTCCCGTCCCAGCGGTCGCTGAACGGCGCGCTCATCCGTTACTCGCGCGCCGCAAGCGTTCGATGACGTCGAGCGCCTTTTCGCGCGAGACGGGCGGCGCCACGAATGCCGTGCCGCTCCCCGACTCCGCCATGACGACGACTCCCATCTCCGGATCGCGATACATGCGCAGCGCCGGCGGATTGCTGCCGGCAAGCGTGAAGACGCGCCTGGTCTCGGTGAGCACGTCATCCGGCGAAGCGGGTTCGGTCGCCGCACCCGAAGCCATCGCCGCCATCTCGAGGGCACGCGCCGTTTTCGCAATCGCGCGCAAGGCGCGGTTCGATTCTTGCAAGATCGCGATGTGCGGCAGCCGGGCGCGCAAGTCGAGGCTGTGCGCGGTGAGTCCGTAGGAGACAAACGACGCGTACGCGATCGGTTTGGTCGCGCGCGTTGCAGCGAATTCTTCGGCGATCATCATCCAGCGCTCCGAACGGCCGGGACCTGGTTCGCGCGCGAGTTCTTCTTGAACGATCACGATGTCGACATTGGGATCCTCGGCCAAGGCTTCGATGCACGAGCGGTACGTCTCGGCACTCGTCAAAATGCCGAAGCCGCCATCGACGGGGTTTGCGACCATCGCACCGGCCGAGAGCAACGCGTTCAAGCGATCGATCGTCGCCTGTGCGAGTGCCGGAAAGATCAAACCGTGCTCTTCTGCAGCATCGAGCAGCATGCCGCGGAAGGCTCCCGATAACGTCAGCGCGGCCAAGCGACGCCCCCGCAGTGCAGGCGCGTGTAAGAGCAACTCCACCGTTTCGACGACGTCGTCAGCCGTGTTCACCCGAATCACGCCGACCTCACCGGCGACGGCGTCGAACACATCGGCACGGCCCGCGATTCCGCCGGTGTGCGCGAGCGCCGCTTCACGACCGGCGGCAAAGCGGCCCATCTTGAGCACGACGACGCGCTTCCCGGCGGACTGCGCGAGCGCGCACGCATCCAGGAACGCGCGTACATCGCGAATGCCTTCAACGTAAACAACGATGACCTTCACCACCGGGTCGGCAGCATAGGCGGCGATGTAATCGGCCGACGTCAGGCCGATCTCGTTGCCCGACGTCACGATGTAGCCGACACCGATGCCGCGGTCTCGCAGCGCGTGCGCGACGAACAGCATGACGCCGCCGCTTTGCCCCACCATCGCCACGGGTCCGGGTTCGGCCGGGAGCGCACCGGGATCGTTGAGCGTCGCCATGTGCGTGCGCGCGCAAAAATTTCCCATGCAGTTCGGACCCGACACAGCGAGTCCGGAATCGTGAATGACGCGCATGACCTCTTCACCCAACGCCATGCCGTCACTCGCGGTCGCGTCGCCGATGCCCGAGGTAAAAATCGTCGCGCTGCGCGCACCGGCGCGCGCGCCCTCTTGCAGCACGCCGATCACCGCACCGGCTGGTACGAGGATCGCGAGATGATCGGGAGGCTCAGGCAACGCCGCAAGATCCGCATAGCACGGCACATCCCAGATCTCCGTACGCCGCGGGTTGACGGGATACACGGCGCCCGGAAATCCGTACTCTTTGAGATTCTGCCAGGTGCGCGCGGGCCAGCTGCCCGGCCGGTCGTTCGCCCCGACGATCACGATGTTGCGCGGCGCCAACAGCGCCTCAACGGCACGCTGCGAACGTTCGGCGTCGAATCCGCCGCTCACAGCATGCTCCACAGTCGCTCGCTATCGGCCAGCATTTCGGGCCCGCCGCGGACGACGACCTCACCCATCCGCAAAATCGCCACGTGATCGGCTGCCAGCATCGAGGGGTTGATCGTTTGCTCGACGACGAGCACCGCCAACCCGAGCCGCCCACGGATATCGGCAATACTTTGATACAGCCGCTCCACGTAGAGCGGTGAGAGCCCGAGCGAGGGTTCGTCGAGCAGCAGCAGCTGCGGCTCTTGCATCACGGCCATGGAAACGGCGAGCATCCGCTGCTGGCCGCCGCTCATGCTCCCCGCGACTTGATCGAGACATCTCTGCAAGCCAGGAAACGCGTCGAGCACGAACGCACGGCGATCGGCGATTTTCTGCTTGTTGGTTTCTACGACCGACGCGGCAACGGCAAGGTTCTCGTTCACGGTGAGGCCCGCGAATACGGCGCGCCCGCCTGCGGTATAAGAAATCCCCGCCCGCACGCGCTCGGAAGAGTTGCCGCGCAGCGGCTCTCCGCGGAACGCGATCGTGCCCGCCGTCGGAATGATCTCGCCGAACACGGTGCGCAGCAGCGTCGTCTTGCCCGCGCCGTTGTGCCCCATCAAGAGCGCCAGTTCGCCCGCTGCTACGCTCAAATCGATACCGAAGAGCACCGTCTTGCCGCGGCCATAGCCGGCTTCGACGCCGCGCAATTCAAGCATGACCGGGCGCTCCACCGCGGCCGAAGTAGATCTCGATCACGTTGGTATTCGCTTGGATGTCGGCTGGAACGCCGTTCGCAATCAACCGTCCGTCGTCAAGCACGTAGACGATGTCGGCCACGTCCCACACGAACGAGAGGTTGTGCTCGACGACGCACACCGCGCGACCCGAGGCCGCGATGCGGCGCACGAGCACGCCGAGTGCGCGCACGCTCGCGTGATCGAGGCCGGCCGCGATTTCGTCGAGAAACACGACCGGGTCTTCGCGCGCGAGCACGAGCCCCATCATGAGAATTTTCTGCTCGGCGTACGACAAACTGCCGGCCAGACGATCGGCGTGCGGTTGCAATCCCACGTCGGCCAGCACGGCGCCGGCGCGCTCGGCAACGTGCGCGCCGGCGCTCGATAGCGCGAACACCACGTTTTCCAGCGCGGTGAGTTTCGGAAAGATGCGCACGTCCTGGAACGTCCGCGTGACGCCGAGCCGCGCGATCTCGAACGGCTGCAGACGCGTCGTCTCTTGCGAACCGAAAAAGACGCGGCCGCTATCGCTGCGCAGCAAGCCGCAGATCAAGTTGAACAAGGTCGTCTTACCGGCGCCGTTCGGTCCGATCAGCGCCGTCACGCGACCCGGTTCGATCGCGAGGGACACGTCGTCGACCGCGCGCAAACCACCGAACGCCTTGCTCACGCCCTCCACCCGTACGATCGGCGCCGTCGTCGGCAACGTGCGGACCGTGACCGCGGCGAGCCGCTCCAGCAGCGCCTTGCCGTCTTCCATTCCGCCGAGGAGCGCCGGCCGAACGCCACGCGCGGGCGCCGAGCGAATCGACGGCTGCTCCGGCAGAATGCCGTTCGGCCAGAAGCGCACGACCGCAACGAGAATCACACCATACAGCAACAGTTGGAACTGCGCGGCTGCGGCTGACGTCGCCGGTAACAAGATCAGCAGTTGCGGCAAGAACGTAAGGATGACGGCGGCGCCCAACGTGCCCCACAGGTTACCCAACCCGCCGACGACCACGATCGTAATGATCCCGAGCGACTGGTTGACGTCGAACGACGACGGATCTACGTAGCCGATGAATTGCGCGTACAGCGCCCCGGCGACGCCCGCCAGCGCGGCCCCGATGATGAAGATCGCCGCGCGCTCGCGCACCGTATCGTGTCCGAGTGTCCCGGCGAGCACTGCATCTTCGCGCTGCGCGCGCACAGCCAGCCCGAACGGCGAGCGCGCGACGAACAGCGACAAGCCGAAAAAGATCGCAGCAATGACGGCAGCAAACGCGGCGAAGCCGGTGAGGGACGACACCGGCACGCCGAAGAGCGCGGGCCGCGCGATGCCGAAAATCCCGTAGCTGCCGCCGGTGACGGCATTCCAATTGCGAAAGATCGTCGAGAAAACAAGCTGCAGCGCGAGCGTGCCGATGATCACGAGCTCGCCGCGCAGCCGCAAGAGCAGCGCCGCAACGAACGCCCCCAACGCCATCGTAACCAGCATTGCGCCGAGGAGATCGAGCGGGAATGGGGCGTGCAGGTTGACGACGAGATTCGCGGCCGCATATGCACCGACGCCGTAGAACACGGCCTGCATGATCGAGAACACGCCGCCGAATCCCAGCACGAGATTCAGCGACGTTGCGAGCAGCAGAAAGATCGCCACGAAGACGAGGATCTGCGAGAGGTAGTTGATCACGCGCTCACCACCGGAACGCGAGCCCGAAGACGCCGTTCGGCCTTAGCGCGATCACGAAAAAGAGCACGCTGAACACGACCGCATCTTGCCAGCCGCTCGGCAAGAACACGATCGCGACCGCCTGCAAGATACCCAGACCCAAGGCGGCGATGGCGCCGGCGAGCACGCCGGTGCGACCGCCGATGATCACCGCGGCGGATGAAATCAGAATCGTGCTGAGGCCGGCGGCTGGCGTGAGACCTTGATACCAGGCATACATCAGCATCGCGGGCACCGTCAGTGCCGAACCCAGCAAGAAACTCCAGATGTACGTGCCTTCGAGATCGATGCCGGTCGATTTGGCGACCTCCGGCGTATCGGCAACCGCGCGCATGAAGCGGCCCGACCGCGTCGCGAGCAGAAACACGACGACGAGCGCGATGAATACCCAGGCCGAGAGCATCGAGAGGTTGGCCGTGGTCACGCTGACGTCGCCGATGTGAATTGCGGCTAACGGCAGAAACTTGAGCGAGAGCACGCCCGGCCCGAAGATCACGCCGAACAGCCCTTCGGCCACCGTGAGAATCCCGACCGAGGTGAGGAAAAACGCGACGTGCGGCGCGTTGCGGCGCCGCAGCGGACGATAGAAGAACAACTCGATCGCGGCGCCGAGGAGCGCCGCAAATGGAATCGCCGCTGCGATACCGAGCCATACCGGCCAGCCGAGCAACTGCACCAGCACGTAAACCAAATAGCCGCCCGCACTAATCACGGCGCCGTGTGCGAAGTGGAAGATATGCGTGACGTTATAGATCAGACCGAAGCTAACGGCGAAGAGCGCATACATACTCCCCACCGTTAGGCCGAGCAGCAACAGCGTCAGCAGAATCGTCATGGTCGCGCGCTATTTCGGCGGCTGCACCACTTTGATCGTAACGTACTTCCCGTCTTTCACCTGTTGCAGCTGAAGCGCGCGCACCGAACCGTGATCGCTCAGCAGATGCACTTGGCCGCCGGAGAGGTAATTTTGAAACACCGGATGCGCTTCGAGCGCTTTGAGGAGCGCCGCGCCGCTGCGCGGGTCGCCGCCGGAACGCACGGTCTCATGGATGAGCGACGCGAGGAAATGCACGGCCTCGTAGGGCGTGCCGGCATCCCATTCCGGGACGGTATTGTATTTCGCTTTGAACGCCGCTAGGAACGCCTTGGCAGCCGGATCTTTGGTTGTGGGATCGACGGCGATGCCCGAACCGACGAAGCCTTCCGCCGCGCGTCCGCCGACAGTGATCAGCCCGGTCGTCGGCAGCGGCCCGACGATGTTCGCTTTCACATCGAGCGCACGCGCTTGTTTCACGAGCAGACCCTGCGTATCACCGACGGCGACGATATAGAGTACGTCCGGATTCGATGCACGGATCTTCGTTAGCTGCGCGGTGAAATCGGTGGTCGTGAGCGGAAACGTCTCGCTCGCCACGATTTTTCCGCCGAGTTTGGTGAACGCCGTCGTGAACGCGATGCCGTCGTCCTTGCCGTACGCATCCTCCGAGGTGAGCAGCGCCGCCGTACGCGCGCGATTGTCGTAGCTGTATTGCGCGAGCGGCTGGTTCAGCGGATCGCCCATGACTTGGTCGTTATAGAGCCACGGCTTGCCGAGCAAGTTGTTGGACGTGCCGCCCACGTTCATGAGAAGCACGCTGTTCTGCGCCGCGATCGGCTGTGCGGTCAACGCGACGCCGGTGAAGGTCGTGAGCACGAACGGCACCTTGTCGAGATTGACCAGCTGGTTCATCGCCTGCGCGCCGCCGAGCGCCGTTCCTTTGTGATCGACGACAACCGACTTCAATTGCCAGCCGTCGATACCGCCCTTGGAATTGACGTCGTCGATCGCCATGTCGAGCCCGCGTTTGAACTCCTCGCCGATCTCCGCGGCCGGGCCGCTGAGCGGAAACATCGCGCCGAAGGTAAACGTTTTCGGGCCGGTCTGCGCCTGCAAGGGCAGCGGATGCACGTTGCCGGCCACGAGGGCGAACGCCGCGATCAGCGGGATAACAGAGAGTCTCATACCGTAGGCTCCTTAGCGGATGTTGCGAGTTTCGTTCGACCAGTACTTTTCGCGCAGTTTCTTCTTGTCGATCTTGCCGATCGAGTTTTGCGGCAGTTCGGTAACGAATTCGATCCGGCGCGGCTTCTTATAGCCGGCGATGCGATCGGCACAAAAGGCGGTGATGTCTTCGCTGCTCACGTGGGCGCCGGGCTTGGAGACGATGATCGCGAGCACGGTCTCGCCCCAGCGTTCGTCGGGCACGCCGATCACCGCGACCTCGGCAACACCCGGGTGCGCGTAGAGTACGTTTTCGACTTCCCGCGGGTACACGTTTTCCGAACCGCTGACGATCATCTCTTTCTTACGATCGACGAGGTAGAGAAAGCCGTCATCGTCCCAGATGCCGAGGTCGCCGCTATGCAGCCAGCCGCCGCGCATCGCCTCGGCCGTCAGTTCCGGCAGCCGCCAGTAGCCGGCCATGAGCGAATCGCTCTGGATGAGCACCTCGCCGACATCGCCCGGCCGGACGTCGGCGCCGTCGTCATCGACGGCACGCACGTTGACGTCGAGACACGGCCGGCCGCACGACAACAATCGCTCGTCGTTGCCGGCGGCGATCGCTGCGGCGTGGTCTTCGCGGCGCAAAATCGTAATGGCCGGACCGGTTTCCGACATCCCGTACACTTGTTGGAGCACGTTGCCGAGCCACGCCGTCACCTCGCGCAGGATCGGCGCCGCCGCCGGCGCGCCCGAATAAAAGACCGACCGGACGGCGCGCAAATCCGCGCGCTTGCGTTCGGGACTATCGAGCAGCATCTTGAGCGTCGTCGGCACGGCCAGCAGCATCGTTGCGGATTCCCGCGCGGCAATGTGCAAATATTCATCGGCGTCAAACTTCGGCATGATGTGGGCGGTGCAGCCGCGGTAGAAGTAGTTGAAGCTCATCGAGCGGCCGCCGATGTGAAAGAACGGCGACGTGCCGATGCTCACGTCGTCGCTGCGAATTTCCAAATCGATCATAACGCGGCGAGCGTTATTTAACGCCGACTGGTGCGTCTGCATGACGCCCTTAGGCTTGCCGGTCGTGCCGCTCGTATAATAGAGATAGGCAACGTCGTCCGGTTTCGGCGCTCCGTCCGGCTCGGCGGAGGCACCGCGCTCGATGAGCGCTTCGTAGGCGACCGGCGACGTTGCGCCGGGCTCACCGCCGACGACGCTCACAAAGCGCAGCGCGGCGAGCGCAGCCGTGTCGGGAAGCGTGTGCGCCGCGCCGGCATCGTAGATCAATCCCGCCGGTTCGCCGTCGGCGAGAATGTCCGCGACCTCGCGCGCGTGCAAGCGCGTGTTCATCGGCAACGCGATGAGGCCGAGTTTCTCGCACGCGCCGTAGGCTTCGAGCAACTCGAGATCCGACGGCAGGATCAGCGCGAGGCGCTCGCCGGCGCGCAAGCCTTGCGCGGTCAGCGCGTTGGCCAGCCGGTTGACCCGTTCGTTGAACAGGCCGAACGTCGTCTTACGCGCGCCGCAGACGAACGCAACCCGAGCAGGATAGAGCTCGGCATTGCGCCGGATGACGTCTCCGATGGTCACGCGCTCGCCCTATGGTTTGAGCATCGTGCCGAGTTTGAACGCTCCTTCGACCGGCTTGTAACTCTTCTCATCGAGAAATTGCCGCAGCCCCGTGTTGTAGGAGTCTTCCGGATCGCCGACCTTGATCGCTTTGCCCTTTTCGGCGAGATAGTCGTAGGATTGCACGACGTCCATCGTCTTGACGTTGCGCACGGCTTGCTTCGTCGCGCGCAGCACCTTGGGGCTCTTCGACATCAGTTTACCGGCGAGTTCGATCGTTTTCGCGCGCACTTGGTCTTTGGGTACCGCGAAGTTGATCAGGCCGATGCGCTCGGCTTCTTTGCCGTCGAACGACTCGCCGACCGAGGCGTAGTACATCGCGTGGCGCGGCAGCAGCGCGTCGGCCACGGCTTTGGCAACGAGTGCGCCCGGCAAAATGCCCCAGTTTACTTCGGAGAGCGAGAACGTCGCATCTTCGGCGGCGATGGCGAAGTCGCAGCCGATCAACTGCATGAACGCGCCGCCCACGCAGAAGCCTTCGACCATCGCGATCGTCGGCTTGTCGTAGCCCCACAGGCGTCCCCAACGCCAGCTGTTCGCGAGGTCGCGCGCCTTGCGCTGTTCGAACGGCTTGTTTTCCAGTTCGCGAAAAAACTTCTTGAGATCCTGACCGGCGCTGAAGTTGCCCCCGGCTCCGCAGACGACGAGGCAGCGCACGTCGTCATCGAATTCCATGCGAGCGAGCGCGTCGTCCATCTCTGCATGCAGTTCCGGGCTCATTGCGTTTCGTTTTTCCGGCCGGTTGAGCATCGCCCAACCGATGCCGTCGCGAATTTCGACCTTGATGCTCTTGTAAGCGCTGTAGTCAGCCATGATGCGGTGCGAACTCCTTGTGGTTGTGGTCTCGGGAAGCATTGCGGCGACACGTTCCCGCGCCCTCCGTCGTCGACTAGCTAGATTCGCAGGAGCCGCGCTGCGTTGCCGCCGAGGATAGCGTCCTCGTCGGCGCGCGCGAGCTTCAGCCGCTGGACGTGGCTGAGATCGGAGTCGATCATCGGATCGTCGGTGCCGAGTAAGAGGTGGTCCGCGCCGACCGTATCGATCGCTAGCCGTAGCGCGGATTCCCCGAAAGCCGCAGTATCGTAGTAGAGCCGCTTGGCATAGATGCTGGGCAGCTGCGAGATGTACTTGCGGCAATCGGGAAAGAGCTTGTAGCCGTTGTCGAGCCGCTCCAAGAGCATCAGGAGCGCGCCGCCCGTGTGGGCCATAATGTACGGGAAGTTCGGATAGCGCTCGAAGATACCACTGTAGATCAATCGCGTCGCGACGAGGGTGGTCTCGAAAATCAAACCGACCCGAAGCGGCAGTTCGAACTCCGCGAGGTCCGCGGTATTTTTCGGAAACATCGGGTGTTCGAAGACGGGCAGGCGCAGCGCATCGATGCGCGCCCACAACGGTTCGAAGCGCGCATCGTTCAGCGCGACGCCGTCGATGTTCGAACCGATGATCAGGCCCTTCATGCCGAGATCCCCGACCGCGCGTTCGAGTTCGGCGAGGGATGCATCGACGTCGTCGAGGGGCAAGCTCGCGAGGCCCACGTAACGATCAGGATGCGCGCGGCACAGCGCGGCGAGCGTATCGTTGATCCGGCGCGTCACGTCGACTTGCGCCGCACCGCTCCAGTTGTAGACGTTCGGGGTGCTCAGCGAGAGTGCGCGCACGTCGATGCCTTTGCGATCCATCTCGCTGATGCGAAACGGAATATCGAACATGTCTTCGCGCGTCCAGGCCACGGTCGTCCCGTTATGGCGGTAGAGGATCTTGCCGTCGTCGGTCGGCTCCGGCGTGAGCTCGAGCAGCGCTGCAAGCTCCGCCGTGTATGCGCGGTCGACGATGTGAGCGTGAATGTCGACGCGGCGCATCACGCGTTCTCCGCCGGCGGCGCGTTTTCGGAGGTGCCCATATACGTACGCCACTGGGCCCAGAAACTGCGCACGCGGTTGTCGTCGCCGCGCATCCCCTCATCGGCAACCTCGCCGCGCGAGAGTAAACTGTAGCGGACGCCGATGCTCCGCGCACCCTTTTGCTGCGCTTCCCACGCGGCCCAATCTTCAGGCAAGTTCCCACCATCCTCAGCCCAGTACATGCGCCAGTGTTTACGGCGAATATCCACTTGTTCCGCCGAATCGCCGGCAAGATACGCATAGCGCGTCTCAAACCAGGTCTCGCCGGCCGAAACGGGTATCTGCTTGACGATCAGCAGCGTGCTGTAGCGAATCGCGATCAGCACGTCGGGGAAGATCGTAATGATGCGCGAGGGTTCCTCGAGCGTCATGCCCGGCAAAGGGTCCGCCATGAAGCGCGCGACGAGATCGGGCTGCTCGGCGAGAATACCGTCGAGCGTGCCGGCGTTCTTGCCCGCATGATAGTCGAGACCGAGCAGTTGGACGGCGTGGCCGTTCGGATACACGCGAAACGGCCGTGGCGGGCTCACGCCGCGCAAGCGCGTGTGCAAGAGCGTCGCGTGGTAGCCGTCACGCGAGTTTTCGGGCTCCATCTTCCAGTTTGCGTGCAGCTCGTTCGCCCAATCGCGCGCCACGCGCACATCCGCCGCGCCGAGCGGCAGCGCCAGCTCCGCGGCAAACGCATCGCCGAGAAATTCAGCTAGGCCCGGCATCCTTTCGTCGAAACAGACGAACACGAGGCCGTGCATCGACTCCGCGCGGATGCGCACGAGCGACGTCGCCGCCTTATCGATCCCGCCGGGGCAATAACTGGTCTCATACGTGTTCGCCTCGGGCACGCCCGTGAGCGTACCCTCGAGATCGTAGGTCCAGAGGTGATAGAAACACGTGAATGCTGCCGCGTGACCGCGCTCTTCGCGCACGACTTGCGCCGCCCGATGCCGGCAGGTGTTGAAAAACGCGCGCACCTCGCCGCTCTTCGTGCGGCACACGACGATCGGCTGTCCCGCGACGGTCGTCGTGATGAAGTCGCCCGGCTCTCGCACCTCACTCGCGTGGCAAACGAAGTTCCACACCCGCAGAAACAGCCGCTCTTGTTCCAGCTCGAACACGCTCGGATCGGTATAGACTCGATTGTCGACGAGAAACTCGCTCGGAAGCGCCGGCTTCGGGATCGATACGGCCACCGTTACTTGCTGCCTTCGATGATCGCGGAAGCCGGGAACCCTGCGGCGATCACGCCGTACTTCGCCGCAGCGTCGATTACCGGCTGCACGTAGCCGGGCTCGAAACGTTCGGCGAACTGCCCGCGGTGCATGCGTCCGATAACGCCGACGTCGATCTTCGTGTACTTCGCGAGAATCGGCGCCGTCAGTTGCGGGTTCTTGTTGGCCCAGACCGCGATCTCATGGATCGCACCGGTAAAGCGCGCAAGCGCATCCGGGTTTTTCTGCGTCCACTCACGGGTCGTTACCCAGCCGCTCAGCAGAAAAGCCGGCGCGAGCGCGCCCTTCTCCATGAAGATCAGGCGATTGCCCTTGTCGGTCGCGAGCGTCATCCACGGCTCGTTGGCAACGGACGAATCGATCGTACCCTGCGCGAGCGCGGGTACGAGCGACGGAAACGGGACTTCGATAAAGCGGACGGTTTTCGAATCGCCGCCATTCGCATCGATCCACGCCGAAGCCGTAATCTGCGCGATGTTTTTCAACCCGCTCACGGCCATGCTCTTACCGCTGAAATCTTTGGCGTCGTGAATGGTCGAGTTCGGCGGTACGAGGATGCCGAACGTGGGCGCCTTGAGCGTCGTGAGCAGACCGGGCGCCGCATACACGAACGGCAAGCCGCGCGAATGCGCGTTGATGACCGACATCAGATCGGAGAGCCCCAGATCGAGCGCGCCGGAGGCGACGGCCGCCGCGATCGCGCCGCCGTTGTTGAAATACTGGATGTCGACGTCCAAGCCGGCCTTCTTGAAGAAGCCCATGTCGACACCGTAAAAGAGTTCGCCGGCCACTTCAGAGGGCAGCGCACCGACATGAATCGTCAGCGGCGCCTTGACGGCCGCCTGCGCACTCGCGACCGACGGGCTAACCAGCAGCAAGGCGGCGATTGCCGCCATGAGTCGTAACACCATTTGGCGTCGTACTGTCACGCCAATGTCCGGACCTGCGAACGCGCCCAGGTAGGATCGTTTGCCCGTAACGAACATCGGGCCATGCTGCTCACAATAAGGCGCACCATTGCTGCTGCCGTGCTATTCGGCGCGATCGTGAATGCGGGCGCGCCCGTGGGCGCCGCCGATCCGTATGAGATCAACGCGATATTGCCGGTTACCGGCAGCGGCGCGTTTCTCGGTAAGGAAGAGCAAGATGCGCTCGGCACCGTCGAGACGCGCGTGAACGCCGGCGGTGGAATCGACGGGCGGCCCATTCACTTCGTCGTGGCCGACGACCAATCCAATCCGCGCACGGCGGTGCAGCTCGCGGCCGACCTCGTGGCCAAGCACGTACCGATCATTCTCGGCTCGTCGCTGAGCGCGCTGTGCAGCGCGATCGTTCCGATGGTCAAAGACGGACCCGTCCTCTACTGTTTCTCGCCGGGCATACGCCCCGCCGAGAACAGTTATGTGTATTCATCGAGCTTCTCGACGCGCGATCTGATCCTGGTGTCGGTGCGCTATCTGCGGCTGCGCGGTTTGCGCAAACTCGCCGTGATCACGTCGACCGACACGACCGGACAAGAAGCGGAACGCTCGATCGACGAAGCGATCGCATTGCCCGAAAACAGCGGCGTGCAGATCGTGACGCGCGAGCACTTCAACCCGGCCGACCTCAGCACCGTCGCCCAGATGACGCGCATCAAGAGTTCGGGCGCGCAAGCGACGATCGCATGGAGCACGGGCACGCCGGCCGGAACGCTGCTGCGCTCGGCCAACGATGCCGGCATCGCGATGCCGATCCTCACGAGCAACGGCAACCTCACCTACAACCAGATGAAGCAATACGCCGGCTTTCTGCCCGCGGAGTTGCTCTTTCCGGCCGCACCGAGTTATGCGCCCGGCGAGATCGGCGACCGGCCGACGCGCGACGCCGTGACCGCCTATCTCGCGCAGTTCAACGCCAAAGGCATCCGGCCCGACAACGGTCAGAGCCTCGCCTGGGATCCCGCGCAACTGCTCGTCGGCGCACTGCGCAAGTTAGGTACGGGCGCTACGGCCGCGCAACTGCGCGCGTACTTTGACGCGCAGCGCAATTGGATCGGCATCAACGGCAGCTACAATTTCCGCGCGATTCCGCAGCGCGGACTCGGCCCCAGCGGCGTCGTGATGGTGCGTTGGGATGCAGCGAAAGATACCTGGGTCGGCGTGAGCCGCCCGGGCGGACGGCCGCTATAGCAATGGCTTTTACCATCGGGATGTTGATTTTCGAGAACATGACCAATCTCGATTTTGCCGGCCCAGCAGACGTGTTCGCGCGCGTCGCGGACGCGACGACGGTCGTCCTCGCAAAAACAACCGATCCGGTACGCACCGATTCGGGCGGCCGCGTGCTGCCCGCCGTGGCCTTACGCGATGCACCGGAACTCGATCTCCTCTTCGTCGGCGGCGGCCCCGGCACGCTCGGACTGATGGAAGACGCCGAAGTCCTCGACTTCTTGCGTGAACGCGCACCGCATGCGCAATGGATTACGTCGGTCTGCACCGGCGCGCTCGTCCTCGGCGCAGCCGGCCTGCTACGCGGCTATCGCGCGACGACCCATTGGAACGCGATGGACCTGCTTCCGATCTTCGGCGCGCATCCGGTCAACGAGCGCGTCGTGATCGACCGCAACCGCATTACCGGCGGCGGCGTCACCGCCGGCATCGACTTCGCGCTCACGGTCGTCGCGCGGCTCTGGGGCGACGACCGCGCACAACTCATCCAACTCGGCAGCGAATACAACCCCGCGCCGCCGTTCAACGCCGGCTCCCCCGACGTCGCGCCGCCCCACCTCGTCGCACAATTCCGTGCGCGAACGCAGGGTCTCTCCGAAAAGCGCGTCCGCGCCGCGCAACGCGCGGCCGGCCTTCTGCCGCCCTCGACCGCGTAGTCTTATTTTTCGGTGGCGTCCGTTTCGACATCGATTTGGACGTCGTAGCCGGCGAAGAGCTGGTTGTCGAGCATCTTTGCGAAGACGATGCCGAAGTCGCGGCGGTCGATCGTGGCCGTCGCGGTGTAGCCGACGTGGCGCTTGCCGCGGATCACGACGCTGTTGTCGACCTTGCCGCTGAGCACGATCGATTTGGTTACGCCGTGCAGCGTGAGGTCGCCCGTCATCTTGAACGCGGCCGGCGTACCTTCGATCTTCTTCTCAACGAACGTCATCGTCGGATATTTGTCCGTCTCGAAGTAGTCGGTCTTGAGGCTCTTGTCGCGATTGGGATCGCGCGAGTCGACGTTGGTCATGTCGAACGAAGCGCTGCTGGCGGTCGGCAGTCCGGCGTCGTTAAACGTAGCGGTGCCCGCAATGAGCGGGATTTCTCCGTGCACTTTGCTCACCGCCAAGTGCGTGACCGTGAACTCGGCCTGCGTGTGCGGAACATCCAGCGTGGCATCCGTTGCGGCGGCCGGGGCGATCATCGCCGCAGCCAGGATGCCGGCGAGCGCGAAACGTTTGATCACGGTAACTCCTTAAAGGTCTCTGACGATCGTCGAGCAGGGAGCACAGAGGGTCGGATGTTCGGCGTCGGTGCCGAGCGGAAGGTACTTCCAGCAGCGCTCGCACTTGTCACCAGCCGCGTTTATAACCTTCACTTGGGCCGTGCCGTCGGGCGATGCCGTAAGGCCGCGCAGCGACGAGACGACGAGACTTTCACGCAGGCCGTCGCCGAGTGCGCGGACCGCATCGAGTTGGGCCGCCGATACGGTAACGTCGGCATCGAGCTGAAAATCGCGTTCGCCTTCGGCGGACGCAACTTGCGCACGTAACGCCTTGAGCGTATCCCAGAGTTCCAATCCGGGGACGTCGATCGCGCCGATCTTCGGGAAGGCGAGGTCGAAGATGCTCTCGTCGTCACCGCGCAGCCCGGCGGGCAGCGCCTGCCAGGCTTCTTCGGCGGTGAACGAGAGGATCGGCGCCGTAAGCACGGCGACCGTGCGGAAGATCTCGAGCACCGCCGACTGCGCGCTGCGGCGCCGCGCCGAACCCGGAGCGCTCGTGTAGAGCCGGTCCTTGAGCGCATCGACGTAAAATGCGGAGAGATCGTCGCTATCGAACTTTTGCAGCGCGAGGTAGGCGTCGTGCAGGCGGAACTCGCGATACGCGACGACGATATCGCGCGTAACGGCGTCGAGCTTCGTCAGCACGAGGCGGTCGATCGGCTCCATCTGCGCGCGCGGCACGACGGACTCCGGCGTCAGGTCGTCGACCGAGCCGAGATACCAACGGAAGCGGTTGCGCAAATTGCGATAGACGTTGGCGACGTTCTCGAGCAGCTTCGCGCCCAGGCGCACGTCGGCCGTGTATTCCACCGATGCGACCCATAAGCGCAGCACGTCGGCGCCGTACTTCTCCATGCCGTCGACCGCACCGATGTAGTTGCCGGTCGACTTGTGCATCGCGCGGCCGTCCTGATCGACCACCCAGCCCGTTGCTACGACTTCCTTATACGGCGGGCGCCCTTTGGTCGCGACGGCGGTAACGAGGCTCGAGCGGAACCAGCCGCGATATTGATCGCCGCCTTCGAGATAGACGTCGGCCGGCCACGGCATGCCGCGATCCTCAAGCACGGCGCGATGCGTCACGCCCGACTCAAACCAGATGTCGACGATGTTCATCTCTTTGGTGAACGTCGTTCCCGCGCACCTCGGACACGTGAAGCCCGCAGGCAAAAACGCTTCCGCCGGCTCCGTCCACCAGACGCTCGCGCTATCCGCGCGAAACCGGTCGGCGACGATGCGCGCGATGCCGGGATCGAGGATCGATTCCTGGCACGCGTTGCACACCATCGCCGGAATCGGCGTACCCCAGGTGCGTTGACGCGAGAGACACCATTCCGGATGGTTCTCGATCATCTGCGTCATGCGTTCTTCGCCCCAGCCGGGTGTCCAGGTGACTTCCGGCAGCTGCCCGACGATGCGCCGGCGCAAATTGTTGGCGTCCATTGCGATGAACCACTGCGCCGTGGCGCGGAATACGACGGGATTCTTGCAGCGCCAGCAATGCGGGTAGGAATGCACGTACGATTCCGCCGCAACGAGCAATCCCGAAGCGCGCAGATCGTCGATGATCTGCTGCTGCGCTTTGAAGATATGCTGGCCCGCGTACGGACCGGCTTCGGCCGTGAATTTACCCGCGCCGTCGACCGGATTGAGGATCGGCAAACCGTACTTCACGCCGGTCGCGAAGTCGTCCGTACCGTGACCCGGCGCCGTGTGTACGGCACCGGTTCCCGTTTCGAGTTCCACGTAATCGGCCAGCACCACCACCGAATCGCGATCGAGGAACGGATGACGCACGCTCGCGCCCGCCACCGCATCGCCGAGCGCCATCGCGCGCAGGACGCCGTTGCGTTCGCCGCTGATGCGCTCGATGAGCGGCGCGGCGAGCGCCTCGGCCACCACGATGTCTTCGCCGCCGACGCGGTAGAGCGCATATTCGGCCTCGGGCTTGATCGCGATCGCAACGTTCGCAGGCAGCGTCCACGGCGTCGTCGTCCAGATCACGATCGAGAGCGGCGTGCCGTCGTCGGCGACGCCGAAACGCTTCGCAATGTCGGCCCGCTGCGCGGCGTTCGCCGGGAAGCGCACGTAGATCGACTGCGAGGTATGGTCCTTGTATTCGATCTCCGCTTCAGCGAGCGCCGTTTCATCGTGCACGCACCACAGCGTTGCGCGCAAGCCTTTGTAGAGCTGCTTCTCCTCGGCCAGTTCGGCCAGCACATCGACGATCGCGCCTTCGAAACGCGGCTTGATCGTCATGTAGGGATCGTCGTAATGTCCGAGCACGCCCATGCGCAAGATCGCATCGCGCTGCCGCTCGAGCCAGTAGAGCGCGCGCTCGCGGCACTTTTCGCGCAGTTCGAGCGGATCGACGTGGTGGAAATCGAGTTTGAGATGCTTGAGCGTCTCGAGTTCGATCGGCAAACCGTGCATGTCCCAGCCGGGAACGAAATCTGCGACTTTTCCGTCGAGCAAGTTGATCTTGACGAAGGCGTCTTTGAGGACGCGGTTGAGGAAGTGCCCCATGTGCAGATCGCCGTTGGCATACGGCGGTCCGTCGTGCAGGATGAACGGCGCGTTGCCGGCGTTCTTCGCTAAGCGCTTGCGATAGGTGTCGTGCTCGGCCCACCAACGGACGCGGTCGGGCTCCCGCTTGGGCAGCTCGGCGCGCATCGGGAAGTCGGTCCGCGGCAGATTGAGGGTGGTGCGGTAGTCGCGCCGCGGCGTTTGCGTCTCGGACATGGAACGAATGAGGTTCGCGAAAAGGCGTACGGCACCATGCTCGGAAGATCAGCCTGGATTATGGAGAGCACGCGAACGGCAGTCGGAATTGTTGGCGCCGGGCCCGCGGGCTTGATGCTCGCGCATCTGCTGCGGTTGGCCGGCATCGAGACGATCATCCTGGAGGCCCGGTCGAGAGAGTACTGCGAAACCCGCATTCGGGCCGGGCTCATGGAGCAGGGTAGCGTCGACCTGATGGATGAGATCGGCGCGGCCGAGCGACTGCATCGCGAGGCGCTCGTCCACGGCGGCATCTACATCCGCTTCGACGGACGCAGCCATCACATCGACATCAAGGGCCTCACCAGCCGTTCGATGTTCATTTACGGTCAACAGGAGATCGTAAAAGATCTCATCGCCTTGCAGCTTGCCGCGGGCGGCGAAATTCGATTTGACTGCAGCGGCGTGGCACTTGAAGCACTCGATACGGATACGCCGGCGATCCGCTACGTCGATTCCGCCGGGAACGGCGTCCGTATCACGTGCGACTTCGTTGCCGGCTGCGACGGCTTCCACGGCATCAGCCGTCCGTCGATTCCAGTCAATGCGATTCAAACCTACGACCGCGAATATCCGTTTGCGTGGCTCGGCATTCTCAGCGAGTCGCCGCCGATCGACCCGGAACTGATCTACGTGCATCATCCCGACGGCTTTGCGCTCTTTACCATGCGCTCGAATACGATGTCGCGGCTCTATCTTCAGGTTGAAGTCGACGAAGACATCGCGAAGTGGTCGGACGATCGCATTTGGAGCGAATTCCATCATCGCCTCGAAGGCGACGAAACGCCGCCGCTCATCGAAGGTCCCATTCTTCAAAAGACGATCTTACCGATGCGCAGCTTCATGACCGCCCCGATGCGCTTCGAGCGACTCTTCCTCGCCGGTGACGCGGCGCATATCGTTCCGCCGACGGGTGCAAAAGGCATGAACCTCGCGCTCGCAGACGTGGCGGTGCTGGCCCGCGCGTTTGAGACATTCTACAAGAGTGGTTCTGACGAGAAATTGCGCGGCTATTCCGACACGGCGCTTCGCCGGTCTTGGGCTGCGGCGCGCTTCTCCTGGTGGATGACGTCGCTGACGCATACGTTCAACGACCGGCTGCCTTTCGATAATGAGGTTCAGCTCTCGGAACTCGACTACGTCACCCGATCGCACGCCGGAGCAGAGATGTTAGCAGAACAATACGTCGGACTTCCCATCGAGAGGTAAGTCTTCCGGCTGTCCTTCGGCGCTGCGCTCTGGATGACAAATGTGCAAAGCTGCTACGTTTGGCTAGCTCGCTCGGCCGACTGCGCGCGGATCGCTTGCGGCGAGGTCCTTGAAGTCGAACGTACACGTCTTGCCGGGTTGCGGCGGTACGCCGGGTCCATCGAAGTGTTCGAATTCCTTCGGCACCTTACGGAAATGCTCGCCCGACGGCCACAGACGGATGAAGCGCCGGATGCGTTCGGGCTCCGGATGGTTCTTGAAGCCGCCCCGCGCGTGCATCACCGTATAGTTGTTGATCACGAGCATGTCGCCGCGTTCGAGATCGAACTCCAGGCGAAACTCGGGCATGCGCGCGACCTCGTCGAAAAGATCGAGCGCGTGAATGTCTTCGTCGCTGAGCGGCACGCCGCTGGCGCGATGTCCGGCCGCGATGCCCGTGCGCTGGTAGTGTACGCTCACCGCTCCATCGACTTCGGCAAAAATGGGCACCCGATACGGCGTGAAGGGCGACGCGCCGTCGGCTTCTTCGCCGAGCAAATGGTACTGATATCCACCGTAGAGTAGCGCGAGCGCGTGCGGATCGCGCCGCGCGATCTCGTCGTGAATGCCGATCCCGCTGCCGATCGTCGAACGTCCGCCGCTCTCCGCCTTGTGCCAGCACGCTAGCGAAAGCATGTCGGTGATGTCGGTATGCAGCCGCAGTTCGACGTTGCTGCGATACATGCGCGGCGTCGGATCGTTGGCCGTCGCATCGACGACTTCGGTGATCAGTTCGCCCGATGCGTTCTGCGAGAGCATCCGCCCGCCGAAGTGCAGGCCGATGCCCCACACGGCAGCGCGAAATTCATCGAGCGTCAGCTGATCGTCGAGCGGCAGGCGGCGCATGATCGTAAAGCCGCGGCCGGAGCGGACGTCTTCATACGCCGCATCCAGTTTCGCCGAGAGACTGCCGAATGCGAACTCGTCTTTGGTCAGCGTTTCGACGGGGACGTCGAGGCGTCCGCGCTCGCGCAGTTTGTGCACCGCATCGACGATGGTTTGCCGGTCTTCGGCGGTGAGGTGAACGAGGTAGGCGTTCTCATCGGCGAACGAGCTGCGCGTCCAAGCGGCGGGATCGTTGGTAGCGGTGGTCATACGGGTACTCCTTGCGCAACGACGATCGGGGCGTCTGGTACGTGAACGAACCGGCGCTGAGCGATGCCGAGCGCGATGATGCCGATCAGCGCAGCGACGACCGGAATCGCGGCATAGGTAAAGAGATCGTGCAACGGCAGGTTGCGCGTAATGAGCATCCCACCGAGCAGNNCCGATCAGCGGCAAGATCGCGACGAACAGCACGCCGTACCGATCGACGAAGCGGCTGATGGCCAGCGCCGCCACCGTTCCGCCGAGCGCGAACATGCCGGTCGCAACGGCGGCCTGGCTTTGCGTCACGCCGTTGCCTTGCAGCACCAGCGGCAACCAGCTCTGTAAGAAGAACAGCGCCATCGAATTGAAGATGTACGTCAGCCACAGGAGCGGCGTCACCCATTGCCGGCCGTTCTTGAAGAGCATCGGCAGCGCGAACCGCGGCTTGCGCTCTTCATCGCTGATCACGAACGTCGTTTCCGGCGTGATCGTTGTATCCGGAGCGAGCAGACCGGCGAGCCGCACGAGTTCGGCGCGGTTGGCACCGGTAACGGCGAGGAACCGGATCGACTCCGGCAGCACGAAGATCAGCGCTACGGCAACCAGCAGCGGGGCGATGCCGCCGACGTAAAACACGCTTTGCCAGCCGTACGCGGGGATGAGCCAGGCCGCAACGAAGCCGCCGATCGCCGCACCGGTCGTATAGCCGGTGAACATCACGATGACGATCGTCGCGCGCCACGCCTTCGGCGCAAATTCCGTGTTGAGCGCCATTGCGACGGGAACCGCGCCGCCGATGCCGATGCCGGCGATGAAGCGGATCCAGGTCAGCGCCTGCAGGTCGGTCGCGAGTACCGACGCGAGCGTAAACGCGCCGAAGAGAAACGCGCCGAAGATCATCGCGTTCTTGCGTCCGATGCGGTCGCCCAGATACCCGAAACCGATCGATCCGATCATGATGCCGAAGAGGCCCATGCTGAACACCGGCCCGAACGCGCCCTTCGGCACGCCCCACAAATGCACGAGCGACGGCGCGGCAAACGAAATGCCGGTGAGGTCGAACCCATCGGTCAGCATGATCGCAAACGACCAGGCGACGATCGCGAAGAGCAGCGGTCCGAACTTCTGCTGCTCGATGACGCGCGTGACGTCGACGGTATTCATCGCGGCCGGTCTCCGGCGATCGTCGTGCGCACGAGAAAGCGCGACTTACCGTAATAATCCATGAGCGCCCGATGCAGCGTGCAGCGGTTGTCCCAGATCAGCACTTGACCGTCGTGCCAGCGCACGCGGCACTGAAAGCGCGGCTGCGTGGCGTGGTCGATCAGGAAATCCAGCAGCGGCTTGCTTTCGGCTTCGGTCATCCCATCGAAACGGCGGATGTAGGTCTTCTGCACGAACAGGCACTTGCGTCCGGTGTCGGGATGCGTGCGCACGACCGGGTGCACGGTTTCTTTATCGGCGGCTTCCATATCGACGTCTTTGGGCACGTCGTAACGGTCGACGCGCGGCGCCTTGCTGCCGAAGATGTGCGAGCCGGTATGCACGGCGCTCAAGCTCTCGCACACTTCTTGCATTTTTGGCGAGAGCGTTTCGAATGCCTGATACATATTCGCGAAGAGCGTGTCGCCGCCGAAATCCGGAACCGCGATCGCGCGCATCACGACGCCCAGCGGCGGCGTTTCCATGAACGTGCTGTCGGCGTGCCAATTTTCGCCGGTCACGTAGAGTTCTTGCGCGGTCGATTCGCGCTTCACGATTTGCAGATCGGGATACGTGTCGTCGATGCGAATCTGCGGCAGAAACTGAAACGGCCCGAAGCGTTCGCTAAACGCGAGATGCTCCTGCGTGGTGAGCTTCTGANNTCACCGTCAGAGAACGGCGCGGAGCGGCAATCGACATGCAAAATACCTCCGGTAACCATTGCCCATTCGGGGCGCGGCACTAGCAGGAAACTACCATGCAAATCGTAAGCCGTCAATACCGTACGTGTTACATACTATTGGGCCAAACGCCGCATTATGACCGAGCATCATCCGCCGATCGGCACCGGCCTTTTGCTGCGCCGCGCCCACCGCTCGCTTGCTCGCGTGCTCAACGCCCGCTTCGCCGCCTACAACGTGTCGGTCGCCGGCTTCAACGTACTTTTCGTGCTCTGGCACGGCAGCGGCGTGACGCAGTCGGAATTGCCGAAGCTCGTCGACATCGATAAAGCCACGCTCACGCCGATCATCGACGCGCTCGAACGTGAGGGCCTCATCGAACGGCGCCAAGATCCGGCCGACCGCCGGCGGAACAATCTTTTCCTGACGTCCCGCGGCCAATCGCTCGAGGCGCCGCTCATGGCGCTGGCCACCGAGGTCGTCGCCGCAGCCTTGCAGGGCGTCGCGCCCGGGGAGGTGGCAACGCTGCGCCGCGGACTGCTGGCAATGTTGCAAAATCTGGACGAACCGGTCTAGCCCGGCAGCAGGCACTCGACCGGATCAGGAGCAAAATCACACTTCTCCCAGCTCCACGATTGACGAGGAACATCGCCAAGATGGCGAACCCGCGGTTTCAGACTAACGGCGTCGATCTTATGATCGACGGGCTCCTTGCCGCCGGCGAAACGGCCGGTGATATCCGCGAACGTCTGTGGCAAGTTGCCTGGGCGCGCGGGTATCAAGACGTTGTCGTTCCCATTCCGGTGCCCGACGTCAAAATCGAAGGCTACTGCGTTCTCTCGCAGCCGTTCTCGGCGCGTCGCACGATGGTGTGCATCGACGACGGCGAGCAGCTCGTCGGCTTGGTCGACGACCTCGAGAGCCCGCCGATGGGAGCCAAGGTCCGGCTGCAGCCGCTCTACGGAACGTCGGCGCATTGGAGCGTCAAAACGCTCTCGGTCCTCGGCTGCGGTTTGCAAATCCGCTTCGACGACGACCACGTGGAATCGGGCTGGATCGATCGTCTCAAGAGTTGTTTGCACGTGATCCGCGAAGGCGAGATCGCCGTGCGGCGGCAGATCGAAATCGACCGGCGCAACATCGTGTTCGTGCTCCCGCCGACGCCCTTCCGGGTCGAGATGGAGAAGGCCGACAAAGAGATCCGCGATCGCGTGACCGGCGGCGGCTATACCGACGAAGAAGCGAAGGCGCTGGCGCGCGCGAAAAATAACCAGGGCGAGGCCGACAAGGTCGTGGCCGCGCGCAATAAGCGTCTCGTCGATGCGTACCGCGTCGAAGTGACGGCGTTCCGCGCTCAGATTCCGGAACTCCGCGCCGAGTTCGACAAAAAGATGGAAGCCTACGCGGAATTCCGCAAGCACATCGATCGCTGCAACGAGACCGACGGCGCCAGCCGCTCGATCACCGACGCGACGCTCCGCGCGACGACGCAGCTCGAGACGATCGAAGGCGCCGTGCTCAACGTGCGCGCGACCGACCTCGACCGGGTTGAGGAGAATCCTCGCCGCTACTTCTCCGAACTCATACAGACCATCGATCTGCTGTTCGAGCTCCTACCGAAACGACTTCAGAAGCAGACGGCCGCGACGGGCGCACACTAACCAGGACGGGCGGCCGCCGCAAGGCGCGATACTGCACCCAGCTGGTGCGCACGAGAAATCCGGCGACGACGACGTACCAGGCAAACTGCCACGTCCGCGTCGCGACCACGGCCACCACGCCCGCGGCCGCAAAGCTCAGCCCGAAGGCGATGCCTACGAGCGCCGCCGTCGCGGTCGCGCGGTCGCGGTCTCCGCGCAGGCGCCAGAGCAGGGCCCGGAGCACGCGGCCGCCATCCATCGGATAGGCGGGGATCAGGTTGAACGTGGCAAGGACGGCATTGGCGAACGTCACGTAGGCGAGGATCGCGGCCGCGCTGTCGGCATAGCGCACCGGGACGACCGGGTCGACGGCGAGCATCGCCCCGTAGGCCGCGAGCGCGATCGCAGCGCTCATCGCCGGACCGGCGAGCGCCACGAGCGCGTCGGCGAGCGGTCCCGGCGGCTCGGCTTCGAGCGTCGCCACGCCGCCGAACAGAAAGAGCGAGATCGAACTCGTCTGTACCCCGAACCGGCGAGCGGTCAGTGCGTGCGCGAGTTCGTGGACCACCACGCTCGCGAAGAGCACGAGCGCGGCAACGGCGCCGACGGCATAGGCGTCGATCCATCCGAGCACCCGCACCGGCTCGGCGTTGGCGATGGTCGCAGCGATCAGCGCATAGATCGGAAACCACGACGCATGAACGTCGAGACGGATGCCACAAAGCCGGCCGATCGGATACGCGCGGAACATCGTCCGCGTCACGTTCGCGCGACCGGCGCTATGCGGCCTGCAACTTATGGTGTGTCGTGCGTAACGACTTCGTCCAAAACGTCGAAGTTACGCTGCGCTAATTGCTCGGTCTCGGCCATCACCGACTGCAAATGCGCGGCCAGTTCTGCGCGCCGCCGCCAAGCGTCATCGACGCGCGCGATGACGTCCTTCGCCGGCGCCTTGTCGCCGGGGACGAACAACGGCGGCAACGGATAACGCAGATCGGCGAGCAGCGCGCTCACTTTAGGGTCGTACGGCACGGCGCAAAACGGCACGCCGAGCCGCGCCGCGATGATCAGCGCGTGCAAGCGCATGCCGATCACGAGCGACGCGCGGCCGATGATTTGCGCCGCTTGGCCGAGCGTCATCTCAGGTAGGAGCAGCGGCGCCGACTTGGCGCGCCGGATCACGCTGGTCGAAACGTCGGCGTCCGGCGCTCCGCCGAGCGGTATGAACGCCACCTGCGCGCCATGCTCGTTTGCTAAGCGGTCGACCGCCGCCGCCAACAGAGAGATCGTCGCTTCATTGTGCTGCCAGCGGCGCGCCGAGACGACGACCAGCGGCCCGCTGCCGGCGAGGCCCTCGGCCGCGAGGTCCAGGGGCGCCTCATCGGGCCGGAAGAGAAACACCGGATCTGCGGTGCGCTCGACGCGCACTTTGGGCAAGAGCGATGCGAGAAGCCGGCGCGAGGACTCGTCGCGAACCGTCGCCGCCGTGACGCCGCCGCAGCACGCGCGCACGACCGCCCGGCCGAAGACGTCCAGCGGCCCGATCGACTGGGCGAAGATCATCGTGCGTTTGTGGGCGCGCGTTGCAGTCCGCACGATCCCCGCATAATAGAGCAGGCTGCGCAGGCTGGTGACATTTTGGAGCAAGCCGCCGCCGCCCGAGAGGACGACGTCGGCGCGGTCGATGGCGCGGCGCACGGCCCCGAGATCCGCACGCGGCGTCGACTCGACGCCCAGGCGCGCGGCCGTCGCGGCGGGGTCGGCGCTGAGCACGTCGATCGAACCGCCCGGATAGGCGGCGCGCAAGCGCGACACGATCACGTCGAGCAGCGCTTCGTCACCTAAATTGCCGAAGCCGTAGTACCCGGAGATCAGCACCCGCGGGCCGTTCACTCAAGTCGACGCAGACGGCGGTACACGTAGATGACGGCGAGGCCGATCGCCGCGCCCAGCACGCCGCCGTTGATCACGCGCTCCGCGCCGACGAGCAGCGGCGTGTGCAGGTGAGAAAACGTATCGATGAGATCGCCCAGGCCAACGCCCACGGCGAGCACCAGCAGCCAGCCCCAGCGCCGGCGATCGGCCGGGATCAGCGCCGGAACGAGCATCAAGGCGGGCCAGGCGACGACGAACTCTTTGAAGCGCGGCCGGACTTGCAGAATCGACGTCAGGTGCGAGCGCAGCGCGAGTTCGAACGACGACGGCGCGATGTCGCTTTGGTTCCCGCTGCGTTCGAGTACGAGATACGCACCGGCAACGAGCACCACGCCGACGAGCAGTTGAATGACGCGCACCGGCTCGTCGGCGGCCGCGCGCGGTTCGAGCTTCGCCCCGAAACGATCGGTGAAGAAATACAGCCCGAGCGCGATCAGCGGCGGCAGCGCGAGCACGTACTTCACCCCGAGGAAGCGATCGATCTCCGTCATCGTGAGCGGTGTACTGATCAGACCCACGACGACGACGGCGCCGCACAGCGTGACGGCGATGCCGGTAACGAGCGCGACGAGACCGCGCACGTAGACGTTGTCGCTCTTGGGCCAGCGGCCGGGCTCGCCGCGAAACGCGGCGCTGACGGCGAGGATCCCAAGCGCGGGGAACGCCAGGCCCGCTGCGAGCGCGAGCACTTTGCGCACGAGGATGTCGTGATGACTCGCATAGCCCGCCCCGAGGAACAGCAGGTCCGCCAGCACGAGGGCCGCGATCCAGCGCATGCTCGTGACGCCGAACGCCTCGAGCACCAAGAGCAGGCTCGCCGGCACCGCCAGCGAGACGAGCGCGATCAAGAACGGGCTGATCGCGAAGAGCGCGAAGGGCGATGCCGACGCGATGCGCTTGTGGTCGGCCAGGATGCCCTGCGCCACGCGACGCACGATCTCGACGTTCGTCGCTTCGATCGAGCGGCCGTTCCACTGATGGTAGTACGGACGCAAGTAGACGACGCGGATGTTCCGCTCGTTCACGCCGAGCAGGTACCGCGCGATCACTTCTTCGGGGGTGAGTTTGTCGGCTTCGGGCTTGGCAATCGCTTGCACGCGCACGAGCCGCTCAGGCAACCGGCGCGCGAGATCGGCGTTGCCGAGCTGTTCTTGCTTGGGGTCGTAGGTCTCGACCGATCCGAAGTTCAGGTGATCCGCGGTGAGCGCGGCGGCGGCGGCGGGGATTTGGTCGGGATAGCCGAGCACTTCGTTGCGCAGACCGAAAAAAATGACCGTGCGCGCGCGCGCTCCGCGCGTCGAATCGTCGACGAGCGCGCGGATGTGCGCGGGTGAAAAGCCCTCATCGTTCTGCAAGCGCGGCACGAGCAGCAGCCCGGCGCGCTGCGCGAGCGCGACGCGGTCGAGCGGCAAGCCGAACGTCTCGGCGTCGAAGTAGTCGCTGGTCGTGCGAATCGCCCACACCACCGGCAATACCGGGCGCAGCACGCGGATCGCCCGCGGCTCGAAGCGCAGCGGCAGTTGTTCGGCGTAGCGCCGTGCAGTCGCCGCGTCGTAGGCGATCAGGTACATCGTATCGGCCCGCAGCGCGTTCGCATGCGCCAGCGCAACGAAGAGCGGATCGCCGAGCGGCGCGACCCGCGCTTGATCGAGCAGCGCACTCCCGGCGTACGCAGCGGCGTTCGGGGCCGCGGGCACGTTGGCCCCAAGTTCCTCACTCACCGCGAGCGACGTGAGCCCGGCCCGGCGCAATTCGGCGAGGAACGCCGCCTCGTTGTAATTGTAGGCCTTCGCCAGCGCACTGAAGTCGGAGTCGTCCATCACGATCTCGACGTTCCGGGCATTCGCCTCGTGCCGCTCGCGGCGGGCCGCGACGAAGAGTGCCGCCAGCAAACCGATGGCCAGCACGAGTAGGACGATTCTCCGAGAAGTCACGTCGCCGCGGTTTCGCTAGGAAAAACAACAAGGCCCGCAGAGCGAGCCTTGTTGCCGTCGCGTAGTAGGTTGCCCTACTACCGGGTGTGGGCGACGTTTATACATTTGCCGCGCGCCCACGGTCGCGGTCTATCGTCTTTGTGCTGCAGCAGAATATCAATCCTTTGCCGCTACGTCAAGTTCATGTGTGCTAGAACCGCGCTCACTTCTTCCACTGTGGCGGCCGTCGCTCAATGAACGCGTTCATACCTTCTTGAGCGTCGCTCGCGAGCGCATTTTCGCACATGAACTCCTTGGCGATTGCATAAGCCGATGCTTGGTCCCCATCGATCTGCCGGTAAAAGGCCGCCTTGCCGAGCGCCACCGTCGGCTCCGCCGCTGCAGCGATGCGTACCGCGAGCGCACGGGCGGCGGCGGCAAGTTCTCCGCTGGGCACGACACGATTGATCAAGCCCCAGTCCGCCGCCGTACGGGCATCGATCGGCTCGCCCGTGAGCAGCATCTCCATCGCTCGCTTGCGCCCGATGGAGCGTGTAAGCGCGACCATCGGCGTCGTGCAGAACAAACCGATCTTCACGCCCGGGGTGGCGAAGGTTGCTTCTTCCGCCGCTACGGCGAGGTCGCACGTTGCGACGAGCTGGCAACCGGCGGCCGTCGCGATGCCGGCTACCTCAGCAATCACGGGTTGCGGGATCGCTTGGATCGTGTCCATGAGCGCAACGCATTCGCTGAAGATCTCGTCGTACTCGGCCGCACTGCGCGCGAGCAGCTCGCGCAAATCGTGACCGGCGCTGAATGCCGGTCCGTGAGCGCGCAGGATCACCGCCCGCGTCGTGCGATCGGCGCCGATCGTCTCGAGCACTGCGCGCAATTCGCGCATCACGGCGAGCGAGAGCGCGTTGCGCTTCTGCGGCCGATCGAGCGTGATCGTCGCGATCGCATCGCGCGTCTCGAGCGCGACGCTCACTAGCGCTGCTCCGGCACCCACGGGATCACGCGTTTCTCGATCGCGCTTGCGATCGTGTAGAGGGTCGAGCCGATGATGCCCGCGGTAACGAGGCCGGCTACGGACTGGCTGATCGAAAGCGTGGTCCACGAATTCCAGATCAGGTGCCCGATACCGTTGTCGGCAACGAGAAATTCAACCGCGACCGTATTGAGCAGCGCGAGGCCGACCGAGAGTTTCACACCGCCCATGATCACCGGCAACGCCGCCGGAAACATCACGTCGAAGTACAAGTCGCGCGGGCGCGCGCCGAAACTTTTGGCCACTTCTTTGTAGATCGGCTCGACGTTGAGCACGGCGGCCATCGTGGTGATGATCATAGTGAAGAACGGCCCGAGCGAAATCAGAATCACGTTCGAGGTTTCGTTGAGCCCGACGAGGATCAGAATGATCGGGAAGAGCGCGATGCGCGGCAACGGGTAGAACGCCGCCACCAGCGGCTGCACGATCGAGCGAGTCCACGGCGAGACGCCCATCGCAAGCCCGATCAGCGTGCCCGGAATCAACCCGACAAAGAAGCCGACGAAAAAGCGCGCGAGCGTGGTACCGGCCTGCGGCAGCAAGACGCCGCTCTGAATCAGCTGCACGATCGTCGCCGCAATCACGGTCGGCGGCGCGAGAATACGCCGGTCCACGATATTGGTGCGCGAGCAGATTTCCCACACGATCAAGACCACCAGCGGACTGACGATCACCATCAAGCGATCGCGCTGCTGCGCGGTCATCTTTTTCTTGGGCACAGATTTACGCGCTGACGTCACTGGCGGTCTCCCGTTCGCGCAGCGTGAGGACTTCTTCGCGCAAGGCCGTCCAAATACGGCTGCGGATATCGAAGAACGCTTCGTTCGACTGCATGTCGAGCACGTTGCGCGGCCGCGGCAGGTCGATGTCGACCACCGTTTTGATCGTGCCCGGGCGGTTGGTCATCACGATCACGCGGTCGCCGAGCACGATCGCCTCATCGAGGCTGTGCGTGATGTACACGACGGTTTTGTGCGAGCCGTCCCACAGGCGCAGCAGATCTTCTTGCACCAGCAGTTTGGTCTGTTCGTCCAAGCTGGCCAGCGGTTCGTCCATCAGCAAGATCGCGGGATCGTTGGCGAACGCGCGCGCGATGTTCACGCGCTGGCGCATGCCGCCGGAGAGCTGGCGCGGATAGGCATCGGCAAAAGGCGTGAGCCCCAGCATGTCGAGGTAGCGGCGCGCTTCCGCATCGCGTTCGCGGCGGCCGACGCCGCGTACTTTGAGCCCGAAGCCCGTGTTTTGGAGCACGCTCATCCACGGGAAGATGCCTTGTTCTTGAAACACCACGCTGCGCAGCGGCTTCCCGTCGTGCGCGATCGAGAAATCGACCTCGCCGTCGGTCGGCTGCTCAAGCCCGGCGATGATGCGCAGCAAGGTCGTCTTCCCGCAACCGCTCGGCCCGACGATGCAGAGAAACTGCCCCTCCGGAATCGTCAAATAGACGGGGTCGAGCGCGCGGATGTCGCCGTGAACGCCGGCGAACGTCTTGGTAATGCCGCGAACGGCGATCTTGCCGGGCACGCGCGCTACTTCAGCGCTCCGCCGAACGAGCTCGAGGTAGCCCAGCCGCTGCCGGTCCACTGCATCATGACGACGGCATCGAGACCAACGCCGCGTTGCGGCACTTTGGTGAAGTCGTACATGCCGAGGATGCCCGGATAGTCTTTCAATCCGGCGATGTAATCGCGAACCTGTGCGCCGGTGGCGGTGGGGCCGAGTTTGCGCAGCGCTTCCACCGCCATCATGCCGGTGTCCCACGGCAGCCCGGTCTGCAAATCGGGCGTGACGCCCGCGGCTTTCATCGCTGCGTAATACACGTCTTGCGCATGCTTGACGCGCGGATTCTGTGCGATGCCCGCGGCGTAGGTGACGCCGGCGAAGTACAACGTCTTGGGCATGAAGGCGCCGTACTGTTCGAGTTGTTTTGCCACCATGTTCGCGCTCGTCGAGAGCACCGGGACGTCCAGCCCGATGTCTTGCACGGCGCGCAAGCCGGTGGCGAACGGCGTGCCCGGCGCCCAAATGATCAAGGCTTGCGGCCCGGCGGCCTTGATGCGCGTTACCTGCGCCGTCGCGGTGACGTCGCTGCCGTTGTAGCGCTCCGTTGCGACGAGCGACATGCCGCTGTTCTCCGGCAGCTTCAACGCTTCGGCCGTATCGTTCACGCCGTCTTGGCCGGAGGCATCTTGCGATGCCAGCAACGCAAACTTCTTCCAGCCCTTTTCACGGAAGAAACGGACGGTCGCGATCAGCAGATCTTTGGTGCTCGCGCTGGTCGAGAACACGTACGAACCCTTGGGCGGGAAAATGGCGGGCGAGAAACACCAGTTGACCGGACCCGATTCGAACACGGGCGCGAGCGCCTGGCACATCGCCGAGAGCGACGATCCCAGAACGATCGGCGACTGCGTTTGCGCCTGCGTGCCGAGTTGCTTTGCCACGGCCGGGCTCGTCTGGTCGTCGAGGTAGTCGAACTTCACCGGGCGGCCTTTGATGCCGCCTTCCTTGTTCACGACGTCCGCCAGAATCTGCATCGTCTTCTGGTGCGTCTGGCCGATGAACGCGCCGGGACCGGTCAACGGCAGGATGACCGGAATCGTTACGGGCGGCGCATCGGCGGCGTTCGCGACCGATCCGAGCAGCATCGCCGCAGCGGAAAATGCGGCCAACGCGCCGGCAGTCAAACGACGCAATTTCATAGAGCGCAGTTTTGCGCGCGGCGGCAGAGTGCCTTCGTTCCTAGCGCAACGCGCTGGAAAGAAGTTCCGTTCCCCGCTCGGCGAGGATCATGTCCTCGACCATCCGGCGGCCGCGCAGGGGACCGGCGTCGGCTTGCGCGGAGAGATCGTGTTGCAGCGGACCGCGGTCGATCATGCGCTCGTTGGCTTCGATCGCATCGATATCTTCGAGCACGCCGAGCCGCCAGCCGGCGCGCAACTGCTCCGTGAGTTCCTCATCGCCTTGACCGAACGAACGCGTGAAGCCCCAGAAATAGTGCGACGTGACCGGCGTTTCCGGCGTCGCGATGTGGAAGACGCGAAACTCGCCGAACAGCCGCCCGCCGGGTTGGCCGCTCGCTCCGGCTTCGTAGAAGCTCGAACCCGATGAGAGAAACGCGGGCGGGTAGAAATCGGTGCTCAGCACGCGTTCGACCGGACCGTCGAGACCGAGCACGCGGGTGTGAAACGGCGTCGGGTTCGGTTCGGCGACGGTGCGTTGCGAGTGCAGATAGCGGCCGCGATCTTCAACCTCGATCGGCGCCGCGGCGATGCCGCTCGTGCCGATGGTTGCCGCATGCACGAACGTGACGTGGGTGAGATCGAGAACGTTTTCGTTCATCAGTTGGAAGCGGCCGGCCAGCGGCTCGACGCCGCCGATCGATGCCTGCCAGGCAGAGTTCTCGAGATGCAGCGCGGCGTGGTCGGGGATGAGCGAGGTATCGGCCAGCGTCGGATCGCCCATCCAGATCCACAGCCATTGCCACTTCTCCACCAGCGGATACGTGCGCAGCTTGAACCCCGCCGGCACGTACTGTTCTTGCGAGGGAATGCGCGTGCAGGCACCGCTGCAGTCGAACGTCCAGCCGTGATACCCGCACTGCAGCGCATCGCCGACGACCGCGGCGCGCACCATCGGAAAGCGGCGGTGCGGGCAGCGCCCGGCGACGGCGACCGCAGCGCCCGCCCCGGTGCGGTACAAGACCACCGGCTCGTCGAGCAGGGTCCGCTCCATCGGGGTGCGGCTGACCTCGTGGCTGAAAGCAGCGATATACCACTGGTTCCGCGGGTAGCTCTGGGTCGTTTTGAACGGATACACGGCTGCCCTCAATTCGACTGTGATATATAATTATAACGTGCTCGACTTTATAAGATTGTCCTTCTCCGCGTGACCGCCGGACTTCGCGAGCGGCAAAAGACCGAGCGCCGGCGCCGGATCGAGGTCGCCGCCCGGGCGGTGTTCCGCGAGAAGGGCTACGACGCGGCCACGACCCGCGAGATCGCCGAGCGCGCCGAGGTGAGCATCGGGACGCTCTTTGCCTACGCCGCCGACAAGCGCGACCTGCTAACGATGGTCTATCGCGACGAGCTGCACGAGCTCACCGCAGCGACCTTCGCCCGGGTGCCGGCCGGAGCGCCGTTCCTCACCCAGTTGCTCCACGTGCTCGAACCGCGCTACATCTACTGGAGCGCCGATCCGGCGCTGGCGCGACATGCCGTACGCGAAACGTTCGCAGCGATCTACCCCGCCGCCGGACCATCGCCCGCCGGGGCCCAAGCGCCGCCCGATCAGTTTTTGCGCGCACAGCTGGCCGCGCTCGTGGGCACAAATCAAGCCGCGGGCCGGCTGGCCCGGGGCGACGATGCGGAACTCGTAGCCCGCGTCATCCTGGACATCTATCTCAGCGAGAACCGCGCGTGGCTAGCGGAGGAACGGCCGGAGCTCGCCGCCGGCATCGCCCGGCTGCGGGCCGCATTGGAGCTCGCGCTTCGCGCTCTCGTTATAGACTAACGTGACTTTGGCGGCGTTCCGGCCGCGCATGATCGAATATCAGTTTCGAAGCGAAGCCCTTTGCCATGAACACCACGATGACGTTTGCTTCCTCGAGCGCCTTACGTTCGGGCGGCTTCTTCGAGATCCGTCTATCACCAGTAACGACGATCCAGCCCTTCCGTCCGACTTCGGGAGGCCAATCCACATCAGGTGTTTCTGGGGCGAAATCGTCCTGGAGTTGGGGCGGGAACGTGTTGTCGAAAAAGAACGTTACGCCGCGTCGCGGAGGGTCTCCTCATATTCGATCGCCGTATCAAACTCGTTCCGCGTGACGTCATACCAGGCTGCAATTCGGTCAGGATCTTCCCCCGCCTTATGCATCGCATATAGGGCGAATGTCGGTGTTCCCGTTCGGACTACGATTGGTCGACCAAATGCGCGACGAGCATCAAGAAGCACGGGTCGCTCGCGCCCCAAGGGCCAGTACGTGGCCGCAAAGCCATTCTCGTAATCGACATTCTTACAAAAGAACGGCTCCACGAGATCCTTAAAAGCGATCTGACTCTTAGATAATTCCAACTTTAGGCGATTCGCCGGAACCTCGGGCATTGGCAGGTCCGCAAAAACGCCGCGCCCATCTGTGTTGAGTCGTTCAGTTGCGAAGGGATATTCGGTCTTAAATAAGACCTGCGCTCGTCCTCGCGCCTCGCGAATGACGGGCATAGAAACGCCCTCACGCCGAAAGAATGCGATCACGAAAAGTTCCATAAGTTCGTGGAACGACAGTACGCGTTCCTCAAGCTCATCAATCTCGCCGGGTACGACTGCCGCCGAAAAGCGCTCCTCGTCCGCTGCGGAATACCAATACCCCGCGGCCCAGCGACGGAGCTTACCATATGGAACGTGCAGAAGCATCGCCGCATCTCGCAGCGAGTAGCTTCCAACCCCAATCGCCGTCTTTTGGCGAGGCGTCGTGGTTCTCATACTACCTAGAAGATTGCGTCAGAGGCGGGGGGTTGCGCCTCCAGGGTATCAGTGAGCGCCTTTCAACCTTCGAACAGGCCAGCCGCGGTCGGTACGCGGCCCTTCCCGAAGCCGTCAGCGTATGGCCGCGTTCCGACCGCGCATCATCAGCAACGCCCACATCCGGAAATACATCCAGTTCCGCTGGNNACGGCCGGCGCATCGCCGGCGTCGTCGATCTCGTCAACATGCGCGAATAGCTGGAACCATCTGTCAAGGGGCGTGCGCCGTGAGCGCGCAGGCGCGAAGTTACTCGGTTCCATACTGCTTACACCAGCAGCTTATCCGGCGTGATGGGCAAGTCGCGGATGCGCTTGCCGGTCGCGTGATAGACGGCGTTGGCAATGGCCGCGGCCGCGCCGACGATACCGATCTCGCCGATCCCCTTGACGCCGATCTCGTTGACGTGCGGATCGACTTCTTCGACCAGAATCGCTTCGGTCGCCGGCACGTCGGCGTGCACGGGCAGCAGATACTCCGAGAGGTTGGCATTCATCACCCGGCCCGTGCGATCGTCGCGGCGCGTCTCTTCGAGGAGTGCCATGCCGAGGCCAAACGTCATCCCGCCGATGTACTGGCTGTGCGCGAGCTTCGCGTTGAGAATCCGGCCCGCGGCGAACGCACCGAGTTGCCGCACCACGCGCACGGTGCCGAGATCCGGATCGACGCGCACCTCGGCGAACTGCGCGCCGAACGCGTGCATCGCGTATTGCTTCTTCTCATCGCCCGGTTTCGCGTCGGCGCGGCCTTCAACCATCACGTTACCGCTGCGCTCGACGATCGCGGCATACGTTTCGCCGCGACTCGGATCGGCCTTGAGGAACAGCCGTCCATCTTTTGCATCGAGCGCTTCTGGCGCGGCGCCGGCAAGCGGCGAACGCGGGTCGGCGATGGCCAGCGCAGCAACCTTATTGCGCGCATCGAGCGCGGCGAGTTTCACCGCCGACCCAACGCTGGCCGTGAGCTGCGAGCCGCCGGCATTCGGCGCGTTCGGCATGCGCGTATCGCCGAGACCGAACGTGATGCGTTCGACCGGAATGCCGAGCGCCTCCGCCGCGACTTGACTGAACGCAGTGTAGGAACCCGTACCGATATCGACGCCGCCGCTCTGCACGATCGCGTTCCCGAAGGCGTCGATGAGCGCGAGCGCCGATGCCGCGCTGCGATTGGTCGGATACGTGGCGCTCGCCATGCCCAGGCCCACGAACATGCGGCCGTCGCGCATCGAACCCGGCGCGGGGGTGCGGCGGCTCCAGCCGAACGCGTCGGCGCCGGCGCGATAGCACTCGCGCAGCGACTTGCTCGAGAACGGCAGCTTCGCGTCTTGATCCATGTCGGCGTAGTTGCGCAGGCGCAATTCGATCGGATCGAGGTTCGTCGCTATCGCGAGTTCGTCCATCGCCGATTCCAGCGCAAACGAACCGGTCGATTCACCCGGCGCGCGCATGTACGTCGGCGTGCCCACGTTCAGCTTGGTCACGCGGTGCGTCACCAGCAGCGCCGGCGAAGTATAGAGCATCGTCGTGAGGATCCCCGACGATTCAACGAACTCGTCAATCTGCGAGGTCTGACCTTGGACTTCGTGGATCGTACTGACCAGCCGGCCGTCGGCGCCCGCGCCGAGCGCGACGCGCTGGATCGTGGGCGAGCGGTAACCGACGGAACCCCACATCTGCGGACGCCAAATCGCGATCTTCACCGCCCGGCCGATCATCTTCGCAGCCATGGCGGTCAGGATGGTGTGCGGCCAGGCCGAACCTTTGCCGCCGAAGCCGCCGCCGATGAACTTCGCGATCACACGGACGTTCTCGGGCGGAATACCGAACATGCCGGCCAAACGCGTGCGCACACCGAAGACGCCTTGCGAGGCATCGTACACCGTGAGCGAGTCGCCGTCCCAACGCGCGATCGTCGCGTGCGGCTCCATCGGGTTGTGGTGTTCGGCCGGCGTCGTATAGACGTGGTCGACGCGCACGGCCGCCGCCGCGAGCGCAGCGGCCGCGTCGCCGCGTACCGTGTCGGCATCCTTGCCGTGCACCGCCTTCGGTTTGTAGGGCGTGCCCATCGCAAACGTGGTTTGCGGGCGCTCGCGGTCGTAGTGCACGATGACGAGCGAAGCCGCGTGCTGCGCGCGTTCGAACGTGTCGGCGAGCACCACCGCTACCGGTTGGCGATCGTAGGCGATGATGTCGCTTTGCAGCACCATCGGGCCCTTGTCGACGCCCGCCTTGTCGTCGGCGGTGACGACGTGGGGCGCATTCCGGTGGGTCATCACGGCGAGGACGCCCGGCTCGCGCATCGCCCGCGACGTGTCGATGTCGCGGATGCGGCCGCTCGCGACCGTGCTGAGGACCATGAAGCCATAGGCAACGCCCGGCATCGGCCACTCGGCCGAATACTTCGCCGCGCCGGTGACTTTCAAGTGCCCGTCGACCCGGTCGAGCGGCGCTCCGATATTCGCGGTCATGCCAGACCTCCGGCGTGTTCGAGGGCGCGGACGACCGTGCGCCGCGTCAGCGTGAGTTTGAAGTCGTTCTTGCCATAGCCGCGCATACCCGAAGCCGCCGCGACGCCGGCCGCGGCGAAGGTTTCGGGCGTGGGCGGGCGGCCGGTCAGCGCCGCTTCGGCGGCGTGCGAGCGCCACGGCTTCGGGGCGACGCCGCCGATGCCGATGCGCGCGTCGCGGATCACGCCGTCCGTCACGTGCAGCGACGCGGCGACCGACACCAGCGCGAACTCATACGACGCGCGGTCGCGGACCTTTACGTACACCGAATTGCGCGCCAAGGCGCTAGCCGGTAACTCGATCGCTTCGATCAAGTCGCCGTGTTCGAGGACCGTCTCTCGATTGGGCGTGGCGCCGGGCAGCACGTGAAAGTCGCCGATCGGGATCGTGCGCAACCCGCCGGCGCCGCGCACGTGCACCAGCGTATCGACGGCCAGCAGCGCCACGGCGAAATCCGAGGGATGCGTGCAGATGCAGTTCTCGCTCGTGCCGATCACGGCGTGGTTGCGATTCTGACCCGCGATTGCCGCGCAGCCGTTACCCGGAGTGCGCTTGTTGCAGGCTTGCGAGACATCGCGGAAATACGCGCAGCGCGTGCGCTGCATGATGTTTCCGCCGATCGTGGCCATGTTGCGCAGTTGCGGCGACGCACCGGCGAGCAGCGCCTGCGAGACCGCCGGAAAACCGCTCTTGACCGGCGCCGCATCGGCGACGTCGGCCATCGTGGCGAGGGCGCCGAGGCGCACGCCGTGCGGACCGGCATCAATGGTCCGTAGCGGCAAGTGCGTGATGTCGAGCAGCAGCGTCGGCTGCTCGACGTCGTCTTTCATCAGATCGAGGATGTTCGTGCCGCCGGCGATATACCGCATCCCGCGATCGCCCAGCAGCGCCGTCACGGCCGAGCCGGCGTCCGCCGCCTGCGCGTAGCGAAACGGGTTCACGCCTGCCCTCCGGCCACGGATTGCACGGCGGCGATGATGTTCGGATACGCACCGCAGCGGCAAATATTGCCGCTCATCCACTCGCGTACGCTGGCGTCGCCGGTCGGACGCTTTTCGTTCACCAGCGCCACCGCCGACATGATTTGTCCGGGCGTGCAGTAGCCGCACTGGAACCCGTCGTGCGCGATAAACGCCGCCTGCATCGGGTGTAGCTGATCGCCGTTCGCGAGTCCCTCGATCGTCGTGACGGCGCGGCCTTGCGTCATGATCGCCAGGGTAAAGCACGCGTTGACACGCTTGCCGTCCACCAGCACGGTGCATGCGCCGCAGGTGCCCTGGTCGCAGCCCTTTTTGGTGCCGGTCAGATTCAGCCGCTCGCGCAACGCATCGAGCAGCGTCACGCGCGGTTCGAGCGCCAGCGTATGCGGCCGGCCATTGATGTTCAGCGTCATGGTCACCGGTTGCGGGCCGCGTGCCGCAATCGTGACGCTTGCCGCGGCGGCGGCCGGAAAGAGCCGGGCGCCGTGCAATCCTGCGATGACGGCGGCGCTGCCGGCCGCACGCACCAGAAATCTCCGCCGGGTGGGCTTACGCGAGTCGATCATGTGCGGCGACCTTCAGAATGCAGAGGCGTTACTCTACCCGCGCGACTCGGCACGCTAACCGCAACCAAGCGCCAATTAGAGGTGCTGCACGCGGCGGCGCCGCATGTTCTCTTTCAATGTCGCGGAAAACCGCGCTGCGTGTCGATGAAGACACCAACCAACGCCCAGCGCGCGTCCCATCTAAGTCCCGCGGTCGCCGAAATTCAACCGACGGACAACTCGTCGGCGAGGTGATCGCCATCGCATTCGACCGCTGCGAAGCGCTCGCTGCGGATGCCGCTTGCGGCGCGCGGCCCGACGCACTCTGCACCGGCTGCGGCACCGCGCGTTGCGCGGATCACTGCTTCGGCAGCGACGACGATCGGCATTGCTCCACGTGTGCGGCGTCGATGCTGACGCTGGCGACCGCGCCCTTCGACGCGGTGCTCGACACGCGGCTCCGGCTCGTTACCGTTCCGCGCTTCTAGACTTCTGGCGGCCCGAGCCGCCCCAGTCGAGCACGTTGGCCACCATTGCCGGCCGGTTGCGCGAGCCGGTCTTGCTCAGGAGCCGTTTGTAGTAACCTTGCACCGTGGTCTCGGCGATCTTGAGCGCGTGCGCGGTCTCCGCCGCGCTGGCCCCTTCGAGGATCATCGCCAGCACGTCGATCTCGCGCGGCGTGAGCTGATACTTCCGGGTGGCACGCGAGAGGGAATCGCCGCCGCGAAAATACTCGACGCTGACCGCAAACAAACTGTGGTCGGGCCCGTCGAGGCGCGTGACGCGCACGAACCGCTGCGCATCGAGAAATGCAATGCGCGAGTGACGAACGTTTTCGCGCACGCAATGTTCGACCAGCGTTTCGACGACGGCGTCGACATCGACGCGCAGCCGCATACGGTCGTCGCTCAGCAGCAAGCGCAGTTCGTGTTCGGTCGGATCGATCGAATCGAGCAGCACGCGGCGATCCCCGTCGACGATGATCAGTTTCATGCGCTGGCGCTTCGAAGCTACTTCGACGTGTCGCTGGTGTTCGATTCCGGCCGGTGCGGAGGCGTGGGTGCTCATGACATCCCGTCTGGAAAGAGCTTGCGTGTTGCTTCTTCTCATCAAAGTATACTGAGAAAGACTCTCGGTTGTCGACGTATTGGCCATTTGGGGCTGTGAGGCTTTTGTTACAATGGCCGATTACACGTTACTTACAAATGCCAGACCGGGCACAGGAAATCGCATTTCTCAGGGCCGTCGCACGGACAGAAGTTTCGTCCCGCCGCCTGCGCGCCGATAAAAGCGATCCGTGTGTGGGCACGAAGGCTATATTCAGATGAAGATTGCGTGCGTAGCCACGGGTTGGTATCCGCAACAACCGGGCGGTCTCGAGAAGTACGTTTACGGCATGACGCACGCGCTACTGCGCGCCGGCGATGCGGTGGATCTGTTCGTGACGGGGCAACCCCATCTCGATGGCGAGCGCGCACGCGCCTTTTCGATCGGCACGCCCGGTGATTCGTTGTTGAAGCGCATGTTCGACGCACGCCGAACATTCAGTACTTCCTTTCGCGAACCATACGACGTGATAAACCTGCACTTTGCCATGAACGCTTTACCTTTGATCCCGTTCATCCGTCATCGCACGCCACGCGTCGTCCACTTTCACGGTCCGTGGGCGGCGGAAAGCCGCGCCGAAGGTGGCAGCGCTCGCTCGGCAGCCGTCAAAGCAGCACTGGAGCGTTTCGTATACCAGCGCGCCGACAGCTTCATCGTGCTGAGCACTGCATTTAAGCACCTGCTTGCCGGATACGGCGTGGATCCGGCCCGCATCAACGTAATCCCGATGGGGATCGATTGCGACTTTTTTCAACCGGCGAACGATCGCCGCGCCGTGCGCGAAGCTCTGAATTGGCCAATGGATGCAACGATTTTCTTCACTGCGCGCCGCCTGATTAATCGCGTCGGTTTGCTCGAATTCATCGAAGCTGCGAGCCGCTTGCGCGACACGCATCCGAATTTCTCGATCAAGATCGCGGGCAAGGGGCCGCTTCGTCCTGAGTTGGAGCGCGCGATCGCAGAGTTCGGTTTGACGGATGTCGTCGAATTGCTGGGCTTCGTAGATGAAGGCGCATTAGTGAGCTGCTACCAAGCGGCAGACGTCACCGTACTTCCGACGCAGTCGCTCGAGGGATTCGGCACCATCATCAGCGAGTCGCTTGCCTGCGGAACGCCGGTAATCGTTACGCCGGTCGGCGGCATGCCCGAAGCGGTCGCACCACTTAGTGAAGATCTGATTACAGCTTCCGCTTCAGCGGCGGATATTGCAGAACGCATGGACGCCGTGCTGCGCGGAACGTTGTCGCTGCCCGATCACGATGCGTGTCGCGCGTATGCCGTCGATCGTTTCGATTGGGATGTCGTATACAACGATATCCGATCCGTTTTTGCCACGACACAAACTTAACAACGTTAACGTAACCAAAACATTTCCCAAATTCCGTGCACGCGTTACGAGTGAACTGAAGAATCCAACGCACGTTACGACACGTCGCGAAAGATACTTGCGCGAAATACCCCCACTTTGGTGTCTAGTCGGGCGCTCCGCGACACAGTAACGTAACGAGTGTCGCTAACCCGCGAACGTGGCGGCGCGCATCGCGCTTATCTCCCGTTCGCACCATACGCATACAAAGAAGAGGTCGCTCGACGTGTTCATTGGACGCGCCCACCGCACGGCGCTAGCATCGCTATTCGCCCTGACATTCACGCTCGCCGCGGTCGCACCGGCATTTGCCGCGATCAGTTCGGGGGATACGCTTTTCGTCCGCGTGTGGAACCATCCGGAACTTTCCATGCAAGTAACGGTGGACTCGAGCGGCAGCGTTCGAGTTCCGCTCTCGGGCGTCGTCGCCGTCGGCGGCCTCGACGAGGCAGCCGCGGCGAAGAAGCTGACCGACGCGTTGCGGCCCTACGTCGTCTACCCCGCAGTCGACGTTCAGACGATCGAACAGGGCAAGATGCTCTTCGTCTCCGGCGGCCCGGGCGGCACGCTCAAGTATTCGCCCGGCGAAACGCTCGCCGCGGCGATCGCCGACGTGATGCAAACCGGCAACGAGACGACGCAGTCGCTCAACGAAGCCGGCCAGAGCCTCACGAAGGTGAACGGCGCGAACGCAGCGATCCGTACGCGCATCGATTTGCGGAACGTCAAACTGCAGCGCGACGGCCGCCAAGTCGGCCTCTTCGACACCGTAGCTTTTAGCGAGAACGGCGATACCGGACCCGTGCTCCAGCCCGGCGACACCATCGTCTTCTCGTATAAGCCGATCGAAGTTCGCGTTAACGGCGACGTGGCTCAACCCGGTGCGACCTATCTTTCAAAGACGCAGTCGCTCTCCGAGGCGATCTCGCAAGCCGGCGGTCTCCTCCCGACGGCGGCTTCGAACCACGTACTGCTGCAGCGCGACGGCACCACCCGCTCGCTCGCACTCGGCGATCCCGCCTTTAGCGCGCCGGCCCAATCCGGCGATATCGTCACCGTTCCCGGCGCTACGCGCGTCAACGTCGTCGGCACGGTCGTCAATCCGGGCCTCGTCTCATTGAAGACGGATCCGTCGCTCCTCAGTGCGATGTACACGGCCGGCGGCCCGACGAAATGGGCCGATCTCAAGAACGTACAGATCGTTCGCGGCAGCACCAAGACGTCGTACAACGTCACGGCGTTGACCCACGGCGACATCTCGCAGAATCCGGCGCTGCAAGACGGCGACACGGTCGTCGTACCGCAAAATCACAGCATCGACTGGTCCGGGATCTTCGGAATCCTCGGTGGCGTCGCCGCCGGACTTGCGAGCCGCGTGCCGTTGTGATCGCTCAACCGATAGCCGCCCTGACGTACAAGCACAGTCACGGACGCCGGCGCGCCCGCCGCATCTTCGACGCCGCTGTGGCGACCATCGCACTGCTCGCCGCAGCGCCGGTTCTCGCTCTAGCCTGCGCCGGAATCCTGATCGAAGACGGCGGCCCGATCTTTTTCAAGCAGCAGCGCGCCGGCCGCTTCGAGCGTCTCTTCACGATCTACAAACTGCGCACGATGCGCACGGCGGATTGCGTCGACCGCTCGTCCCCGAGCACGGCGGGCGATCCGCGCGTCACGCGCATCGGCCGCATCTTGCGCAAGACGTCGATCGACGAGTTGCCGCAGCTGATCAACGTGATCCGCGGCGACATGACGCTGGTCGGTCCGCGTCCCGAAATGCCGCTCATGATCGAGCGCTACGAGAGCTGGCAGCATATGCGGCATCTCGTCACGCCGGGTCTCACCTGCATCTGGCAGACCACTAGCCGTTCCGACATTCCCTTGCACCGTCCCGAAGCCACCGCTTTAGACCTCGACTACATCCGCAACGCATCACCGAAACTCGACGGCGCCCTGCTCGCGCAGACCGTCGTATCGGTACTTCGCTTCAAAGGAGCGTACTAAGCCGTGAATCGTTCGATCTGCACCATCGGTACCGGTTACGTCGGCATGGCGTCGATGGTTGGGCTTGCCGAGCTTGGCTGGGCCGTCAACGGCTACGACATCATGCCGGAACGCATTCGTAAGCTGCAAAACGGCGTCGCGCCCTATCGCGAAGCCGGCATCGAGGATGCGCTCCACAAGCACCTCGGCAACGGGCGCCTGGCCTTCTTCGAATCGCTCGAAGAAGCCACGCGCGGTACGGACCTCATCATTGTGGCCGTCGGCACGCCGGCGCGCGACGACGGTTCGGCCGATCTCTCGGCGCTCTACATTGCGGTGGAAGAACTCGCAAAGCTCAAGTTCGCCAGCTGGCCGACGGTCGTCATCCGTTCGACCGTGCCGCCCGGTACGAGTGACAAACTCGCGAAATTGGTCGAAGGCTGGGGCGAACTGGTCTACGCACCGGAGTTCTTGCGCGAAGGATCGGCCGTGTACGACTTCCTGCACCCCGATCGCATCGTGGTCGGATCGGAAAGCGCGGGCGCGGCCGTTCCCTACGTCAAGCTGTTCGAATCGCTACAGAAACCCGTGCTGTTCACCTCGCGCAGCAATGCCGAATTGATCAAGTGCGGCTCGAACGCGTTTCTCGCGCTCAAGATCAGCTTTGCAAACGAAATCGCCAACCTGTGCGACGTTCTCGGCGCCACGTCGGACGATGTGCTGCGCGGCATCGGTTACGACCGCCGTATCGGTTCCCAATTCCTCAACCCCGGGATCGGCTTCGGCGGACCGTGCTTTGAAAAAGACGTCAAGAGCATCGAGCACGTCGCCGCAACGCACAACATGGGGCGCGAGCTCTTTTCCGCGACGCTGCGCGTCAACGAAGCGCAGCAGAAGCGCATCGCCGACCTCGTCGAGGATGCCGTCGGTTCGCTCGAAGGGCTGACCGTGGGCGTGTGGGGCCTGGCCTTTAAGGCCGGCACCGACGACGTTCGCGACTCGCTTGCGCTACGCATCATCGACATGCTCGCCGAGCGAGGCGCAACCATCGTTGCGTACGACCCGGCCGTGCACGTCACGACCTTGCCCAAGGGCAGCCGCCTCGTGCAGACGGCACTCGAAGCCGCCAACGCCGACGTGTTGCTCGTTCTCACCGAATGGCCCGAATTCCAGGCGATCCCGCCGCAGACGTACGCCTCGCTGATTCGGCGGCGTATGGTGATCGACGGTCGCAACGTGCTCGACGCCGAGCGCGTGATTTGCGCCGGCCTCACCTACCGCGGCGTCGGACGCCCGATCACGAGCAATGCCGAGCCCCTGCTGCTGGCTTCCGCCCTCTAGGAACGACATACTATGACACCACAACGCTTTTTCAACACTCTCAAGCGGCGCTCGATCTTCGTCTGGTCGGTGCTCGCCGTCGGCCTCGCGCTGATGTATTCGTTCCGCGGACTCGTGCCGAGCAGCTTCGCCGGCGTCGCCCATGTCGTGCTCGTCGCGGAAAGCGGCGCGCGCGATCCTTCGGTGAGCATCGTCGATCTGCCGTCGATTGCGACCAGCACGGTCGTGCTGCAGCGCGTTCGCAACTCGCTCAAGCTGCCGATCTCCTTGATCAACCTCAAGCAAAACGTTTCGGCCAGCGTCCTCGGACGCTCGTCGATCATGGCCGTCGGGTTCCACGACCAGTCGGCCGAACGCGCCATCGACGTTTCCAACGCCGTCGCCGACGAACTCTCGCGCTATTACGACGAGATCTCGACGCAACGCTACGACGTCAACGTCAATCGCCTCTCGACCGAACTAGCGGGCGAAGCGAACAAGATGCGGGCGATCGACACGGCGATGAGCAGCGTCGTTGCGGCGAACCCATTCGTCGTTTCGGACAAGTCGATCGACAACATCACGACCGAAATCTCGACCCTCGACGAACAGCGCGCCGTGGCCCTCGCACAACTGCAGGGTGACCAAGCGCTGGCGGCAACCTCGGCCGGCGGTCCGCTGCGCTCGCAAACCGCGCAGCACGAGATTCTCGCCGGCGATCCGGCCTACGTTGCGGCACGCACCGCCGCGGCCCGCGATAGCGCGCAGCTCGTCAGCGACCGCGCCACCTACACGCAATCGTTCCCGGGTCTGCCCGGCGAGCTCGCGAAGGTGCAGAGCGAGTCCGATGCACTCAAGCGCGAGGCGACGCGCGCGCTCAGCGATCCCAACGCCTACAGCCCTTCGGCCGCGGGCACGCTCGCCCAGCACACGCGCCAGCTGGCCATCGTGGCCGGCGACGTCGCCCGGCTCAACCAGCTCGACGAGTTGGTTGCGAACGCCAAGTCCACGCTCGGCGCCGTGCCGACGATCGGTGCTAAGTATTCGCAGCTGAGCGCCGAGCGCACCGCGATGGAGACCGAGTACGCAGCGCTCGCCACCCGGCGCGCCAACGCCCTCGCCAACCGCGCCGAAGCGTCGTCGCTCGGCAGCGTGGTCGTCCTCGACCGCGCCATTAAAGCGGACACGCAGCTCGCCGGCGGCCGCACGCGTGCGGCGGTCGTCGCCTTCATCCTCGTCCTCGCACTTGCCGTCGGCACCGCGTTCCTGGTCGAATCGCTCGACCCGCGCATTCGCCGGCCGGAAGAAATCGAAGAACTCTACGGCATTCCCGTCGTCGCGACGTTTGGATCGAAAGCATGAAACATCGGATAGCCACGGATTCAATGGCGCGCGAGTTCCGTTTGCTGCGCAACCGTATCGAAGCGGAGATTCACGCCCCGGCCGTGTTGCTCGTCACCTCGGCGACCGAACGCGACGGCGCGGGGCTGACCGCCTACGGCCTTGCCGAGTCGCTGAGCAAAACCCACCAGCGCACGGCACTGCTCACGACGTCGGCAACGGTACTCAACGCTCCCGACTGGTCCACCCCCGCCACGCCGACGCTCCGCCGCCGGGCGAGCGATCGGCTTGACGCCGGCAAGATCCTCGTTGAGGGCGGCCTCTCGGTCGTCTCGGTATCGCACGAGCGTTTGGCGACGATCTCGCGCAGCAGCATCGCAACGCTCGTCCAAGGACTGCGCAGCGAACACGACTACGTCGTGATCGACGGCGGCGGGCTGCCGGACAATACGTTCGGGCTGCTGCTACTCGCATCGGCCGACGCCGTTTTGGTATCGTTCCTGGCCGGCCGGCAGTTGCTGCCGGCGGACCGCACGATGCTCGACACACTGGAGAAATCCGAAGCGAAGATGCTCGGCGTCGTGATGAACGAGCAACTCGTAATCGACCACTTCAACGACACGGTGCCGAAAAAAGAACCCGGCGTCGAGCGCATCACCGTGACCGAAAAGCCACCCATGGCACTCGGGCAGCGGCTCGAAGTCGCACTCCAACGCATAGGGAAATCATTCTGATGCTGAACCTCGTTACGGGCGGCGCCGGCTTTCTCGGAAGCCACCTCTCGAACGCCTTGGTCGATGCCGGCGAAGACGTCATTATCGTCGACAACCTCTCCTCGGGCCACGTGCGCAATCTCGAACACGCCGTGTCATCCGGGCACGCCACGTTCATCTACGGCGACGTCGCCGTCTCCGCCGCGGAACTCGGCGTGCTCTTGCGCGACGCCTTAGCCGGACGCTCCGTCGATCGTATCTGGCATCTCGCCTCCCCGGCGAGCCCGGACGCCTACGGCGCGCATCCCTGGGAGACGCTGCTGGTGAACGGCATGGCGACGATGTCGCTCATCGATTTCGCCTTGCAGCACAAGGCCCGTTTTCTCTATACGTCGACGTCGGAAATCTACGGCGATCCGCTCGTTCACCCGCAACCGGAATCGTACTTCGGCAACGTCGACCCGATCGGTCCGCGCAGCTGCTACGACGAAGGCAAACGCTTCGGCGAAGCCGCCGTCGCCACCGGCGTGCGCGCCCGTGGACTCGACGGCCGGCTCGTCCGCTTCTTCAATTGCTACGGTCCCATGATGGAACAAGGCGACGGCCGGCTCATCCCCGCGTTGATCGACGCGATGCTCAACGGCAAGCCGATGCCGATCCAAGGCACCGGCAAGCAGACGCGCTCGATGACGTTCGTCGACGATGCGATCGAACTGCTGCGCATGGTGATGGAACGCCCGCAATCGTCGTTGCAGCCGATCAACATCGGCAACGACGACGAACGCTCGGTCGAAGACATCGCGCGCACGCTCGCAGCGGTCACCAGCACCGAATTCAATCCGGCGTATGAATCGGCGCGCGAAGGCGATCCGCAGCGCCGCAAACCCGATCTCACGCTCGCACGCGGCTACGGCTGGGCCCCCTCGACGCCGCTCGAGGAAGGCTTGCGCATCACTTGGCGGTGGTTTTCGGAGGAACGTCTTGCATTCGCCTGATCTCGCCCCTACCGGCACACTTCTGACACTCGATCTTCGCGTGGCGGAGCTCAACGTCCGGATCGAAGCGCCGGACAACGTCCTGGCCGTCCTCGAGGCGACGATGTCGGTGGTTCCGCGTTGCCTGCCCGGAGCAGCACCGGACATCACGATCTCGGTTCTGCCGAAGGATGACGTCTGGGAAATCCGCGGTCTGACCGGTTCGCTCAAGGTGATGGCAGCACAAAGCGCGTTGCCGCAAGTCGGCGGCGCCGTCGTGACAAGCATCATGCGCGACGTCGCGGTCATCCGCAACTTCAAGGCAATGCGCGCTACCGTCATCGCCAAAGGCGACCGCGCGCTGGCCATGATCGGCGACGACTGGGAATCGACGATCACGCTGGCAGCACATCTGCATGGCCGCGGCTGGAGCTACGTCGGCAGCGACAACGCGCTGCTCGATCCGCTCACGCTCGACGTCATTTCCGTCCAAAAATCACTCTACGTCAACTCCTCGGCCGTCGCGCAGTTCCCGGCGAACTACCGCCGCGCCGTCGAAGCCTCGCCCTGGTACGTAACCCCGCAAGGCATCTCGTTTTACGCCGTCGATCCGCAGGCGGCGGGTCACCGGCAAACGTGGTCGGCATCCGCCGTTCTCTCCGGCGTCGTCGTCATCGACGGAACGATGACGGAGCGGCCGTCGCTCGAATCGCTCGAATCGGCCAGCCTGCAAAGCGAACGCTTCACGCGCTACGGCATCGATTGGGGACGCATTCCCGCCGTAGATCTGCGCCTCGGCGGCTTCGTCGACTCGTGCGATCTCGTCGAACACTGGTTTGAGTCGATATCAGCGTAGTGCTCGAACACGTGGTCGTCGTGACGGACAGTTTAACCGTCGACGGCGGAAGTGCCAAGGTCGCTCTCTCTAGCGCGATTGCGCTAGCCGAGAGCGGCTTGCAAGTAACCGTGTTCGCCGCCGCAGGGCAGGCGAGCCCGGAACTTGCCGCGTGCGCAAACCTGCGCATCGTGTGCACCGAACAAGGCGATGCATTGAGCTCGCGTAACCGCTTGGCCGGTGCCGTACGCGGTTTGTGGAACCGGCGCGCCCGCTCGCGCATGACGGCGCTGCTGGCTACCCTCGATCCGGCGCGCACGGTCGTTCACGTCCACAGCTGGACGAAGGCCCTCTCGGCGAGCGTCGTCGCGAGCGCCGTCCGGGCCAAATTTCCGGTCGTGCTGACGCTGCACGAATACTTCACTGCGTGCCCAACCGGCTGTCTCTACCTGCATCGCGATCGCGCCGTGTGCACGATAGCCCCGATGTCGCTCGCGTGCGTGACGAAGGATTGCGATTCGCGCAGCTATGCATTCAAACTCTACCGCGTCGTGCGGCAAATGATCGCACGCAGCTTCGGCTGCATTCCGAGCGGAATCGCCGAATACATCACCGTCTCACGATTTAGCCGCCGCATTCTCGAGCCGCTACTTCCCGCGCGCCGGCGCATGCATGCCGTCGACAATCCCGTCGATGCCGTGCGCGAACCGCGCGCGCACGCCGAAGCGAGCGACACGTTCGTGTTCGTCGGCCGCCTCTCGGCGGAAAAGGGCGGGCTTCTGCTAGCCGAAGCCGCGCGCCTCGCCGGCGTGCGCGTCGTCTTCATCGGCGACGGCGCAGAGCGCGAAGCCGTTTTAGCGGTCAATCCGCAAGCGCAATTCACCGGCTGGCTCGATCGCGCCGGCGTCACCGCGCACCTGCGCGCGGCGCGCTGCGTCGTGGTGCCGTCGCTGTGGTACGAAACGCTGGGCCTGGTCGTGCTGGAAGCCGCCGCCCTCGGCGTGCCCGCGATCGTTCCGAACGGCACCGCCGCGCGCGACCTGGTCGTTCCCGGAAAAACGGGGCTCGCATTCGAACGCGGCAACGCGCTCGACCTCGCTGCCCAACTGCGCGCGCTTGCCGACGCGAGCCTCACCGAGCGTCTCAGCCGCAACGCCTACGATGCGTTCTGGTCCAAGCCGCCGACGATGGCCGCGCACGTCGACGAACTGCTGAGCACCTACGCCGGCGTCCTCGGAACGGTTGCGCCGGGCGCGCGCATCGCGCGCGCGTCATGATGCGCGCGCAGCCGCTTGCGGCGCTGCGTGCCGCGCCGCGCCTCGCGAAAACCGCACCGGTCGCCGCGACCTCGACGCGCTGGTCGCGCGAATGGATCTATTTTTCGTTCGTCATGGTCGCGTGGTCGTTCTCGCCGCTGTTACGGCGCCTGATCGACTATCGCAACGGCGCGTTCAACCCGCTGCAGATCGCGAGCTTGATTCCGTTTCTCGTGCTGTTGCCGCTCGCGCTGTTCGTTTTCAAGAAAGAACGCTTCATGCGGCTCGCGCCCGTGATGCGCTTTGCCGCGTGCGCGTGGACCATAACGTTCGCGTACGGATTTCTGCTCGCCGCCGCGGTCGGCAGCGTCAGTGCGGCTGCCTTCGAGCTCGTTCAATATCTTGCGCCGATGCTCGCCGGCATCTGGCTCGCCGGTCAGGAACTCACCGTAGGGCCGGCATTGCGCCGGCTGGCGCAGATCGTGCTTCCCTGCGCCGGAATCGTCGCGGTCTACGGCATCATCCAGTGGGTCCAGCCGCCGCCGTGGGACGTCTTGTGGGTCGAAGGTTCGCGCTTCGTCGCGGCCGACAGTCCGGTGCCGTTCGGGATGCGCGTTTTTTCAACGTTGAATTCACCCGGACCGGCCGCCGACTTCTTTGCGGTGACGATGATCTTTGCGCTTCCGCTGGTGCGCTTGAGCCGCGTTTGGGTGTGGCCGTTGCTCGGCGCCATCGGCGCGGCACTCTTGCTGACGCTCATTCGCGAGGCCTGGGTCGCGCTCGTCGTCGGCACGGCAGTCTACCTCATCGCCAGCCCGAAGCGGCTGAGCGCCATACCGACGCTGCTGATCCTCACGGGCCTCATCGGCGCGAGCGCCTTTGCCTTGCCCGCGCTGCTCGGTTCGGGATCGGGCTCCGACGTGATCGTCTCCCGCATCTCCACCTTCGGCGACGTCGGCCACGATTCGTCGGCGCTCGCGCGTCAGGGCGAGATCAGCGACGCGCTGAGTCAATCGCTCGTCAATCCGCTCGGGGCGGGATTGGGGAACATCGGAGCCGCCGCGCGGCTTGGATCGAACTCGGGATCCGAACTGGGCAACGTTCTCGATAGCGGATACCTCGCACGTTTGGTCGAGCTCGGCTGGATCGGATTCATCGGCTACCTCACCGTCGTCGCCGGCGTTCCGTTGCTCGTCGCATACGGATTGGCGCGCATCCCGCGCGACCGCAGCGACGCATTGGACGCCAAAGTCGCCGGCGCAATGGCCCTTGCGATCTGCGCCGCACTAGCCTGGAGCGACGCCGCGAACGACGCGCATCTCGGGCTCGATGGACTCCTGTTTTGGCTCGCGCTGGGCGTTGCCTCGCTGGCGCTCGGCACGCCGGGCGGCGCCGCCGTTTCCCGCAGCCGCGCGATGTGGTTCCGTGCAAAGAGTTAGCTGGGCCGGCCGGCCCATCGTTCACGAACGGACGCGCGCCGATGCCGATGCGCGGACCGCGAGCGGAGCACCGCGTCCGGCAACGGAGCGCATGCAGTGGCTCGACCTCACCCGCATGCTGTGCGCGGTCATGATTCTCGGCATCCATTGGCTGCGCGCGACCTACAAAGTCGGCCTGTTCGGCGCCGGCGATCCGGTCAATCTGGTGATGAACTATCAGCAGCAATCGGGCGGTTTCCGGTTGTTCCACTACGTGCTCCTCGCCGGACCGGGCGCCTCGTTTGCCGGTTGGCTCACGAACGCGATCGGACTGCTCGGCGGCTTCGGCTGGGAAGCGGTCAGCGCGCTCGTGCTCGTAAGCGGTTTTTCGCTGGCGTTATCGCAACGCGGAAAGACGCTCGATACGGCCGGCTGGTTCGCGTGGTACGGAAAACGCGCGCGGCGAATTCTCGTGCCGTTCTATTTGGTCGCGATCCCATTTCTTGCGTTCTGTGCCGTAGCCGTGGCGATCTTGCCGCACCTGCACGAACCGCTCGCCGCCGTGCTCGATGCGAAACTACTCTCGCAATTCCACACCCCGCCGCTCGGCGTCTTACTCAGTCACGTCGTTCTGCTCGATCCGTATGCGTTCCAATGGGGCGCGGACTTCGTTGCGCCGGCGTGGTGGTTCGTCCCGGCCATCCTCCTGGCATATGCCGCCTACCCGGCGTTGCGCTACGCGAGCCGCTTCGCGCATGGGATGCCGCTGCTGGCGGGCAGCGCGCTCGTCACGATCGGCGCGTATGCCGCTAGCAACGCCGGCATCATCACCAACGAGACCTGGTACTACATCGTGCTCCAAGAGCTGTTCAATTTCAGCTTAGGCATCGTACTCGCTCACGCTTGGCTCGCCGGCGGACGCCCGCTCATCGAACGCCTCGTTGGCGATCCGCGCGTGTTTTGCGCCGCGTTCGCGCTGTTCGTCATCGGCAACGTTGCCAATTGGTCGCCGCAGTTCCGGCCGGTCGCGAGCATGCTCTACGGTCCGAGCCTGGTCGTTATGCTGGTCTTCATCGCGAAGCTGCTCGAGCGCCGGCCGTTCGCGCGCCACCTCACCGGCATCGATGCCTACGATCTCTATCTCGTCCACCAGCCCTTTGCGTATCCAATTGCGTTTGGCGCCGAGCTGCTCTTTCACCAATACGCCGTCTTCATCGGCTGGTTCGTATTTCTCGCCGTCGCGACGATTGCAACCAAGCTGCTGAGCGCCGTCCAACGTCCGATCTTCGCCGCGGCCGCACCGCGGCCGGCCATCGCGGTGGAATCATGAAACAGCGCTTCGTAAACGTGCAAGGCTTGCGCGCCCTCGCGGCGTTGCTCGTGCTGGGCCTGCACGTCAACGTCCTGGAAATTCGCTTCACCGGCAACCCGTTCTTGAACGCGTTCTCGCCGATCGGCAATTGGGGCGTCGACCTGTTCTTCGTCATCAGCGGGTTCGTGATGATCACATCGACGTGGAATGACTTCGGAACGCCGGCCATCTCGTGGCGTTTCTTCTTGCGCCGGTTGACGCGCATCTATCCGCCGTATCTCGTGATCCTCTTCCCGATCGCGTTGCTCTACATCGTCGCGCCGACGATGGTCAACGACGCGCAAGCGATCAAACCAAACGTGATCGCGTCCTTCTTGATGCTGCCCCAGGCCGGCTTCGGACTGCTCGTGGTCGGCTGGACGCTCGTGTACGAGATGTTCTTCTACGTCGTCTTTGCGCTCGTGCTCGCAGCGAACCGCCGGTTCTGTCTCCCCTTGATGGCTCTCTGGGGCGTGCTGACGCTCATCGCCGGTGCGATCGTGCGGCCGATGCACAACCTCTATTTCGCTACGTACACCGATTCGATAATGCTCGAGTTCATCTTCGGCGTGGGCATCGGCTACGTCGTCGCCACGCGGCGCATTCCGCTCGTGCTGCCGTGTCTCGTGCTCGGCATCGCAGGTCTCGTCGCGGCCGATCTCTGGTACGTTCCGTTCAACGCCGCGCACGGACTGGGCGGCACGCTGCGCTTCCTGTGCATCGGCGGACCGATGACGTTGTTCTTCGCCGGCGTCGTCGGCCTCGAAACGCAGTACGCCCGAACCTTCCCGGGTTGGCTCATCGTGATCGGCAACGCGTCGTACTCGCTCTATCTCTGGCATCTGCCGCTCGGCGTCTTCTTTGGGCGCTTGACCGGACATCCGGCGCTGCTCCGCAATCCCGTCGCGCACGCGGCATGGCTCGTGCTCCTCACCGCTCTCGTTCTCGGAGCGAGCATCCTGCTCTACAATCTCGTCGAGCGGCCGCTGCTCAAATACTTTAGCGGCAAACTCGAACCGCGACCCCTGAAACTGCCCGCGCGCGCCGTGACCGGTCAATGAAGGCTATCCGCGCCGTCGACGCCGCCGCTGCCGCGACCGCACCGCGCTGGTCGCGCGAATGGATCTATTTTTCGTTCGTCATGGCCGCGTGGTGCTTCACCCCGCTGCTGCGCCGCTTGATCGACTACCGCAGCGGCGGCTTCAGTGCCGTCCAAATCACCAGCCTTATCCCATTTCTCATGCTCGTTCCACTCGCACTGCTTTGCTTTCGCAAAGAGCGGCTGGCGCGCTTAACGCCGCTCTTGCGCGTGCTCGCATACGTCTGGCTCGCGACGTTCGCCTACGGGTTTGCGATCGCCGCGGCCGTTGGGAGCATCAACGCGGCGGTGTTCGAGCTCGTGCAATATCTCGTCCCGATGCTCGGTGGAATTTGGCTCGCGCAACAGGAGCTGCCGCTCGAAGGAGCCGCACGGCGGTTGACGGCGATCGTGCTGCCATGCGCCGCGGTCGTCGCTGTATACGGGCTCATCCAGTGGATCCAGCCCTCGCCTTGGGACGCGATGTGGGTCGAGGGCTCGGGATTCGCCCCCGTCGTCGGCATGCCGCTGCCGTTCGCGATGCGCGTATTCTCGACGTTGAATTCACCCGGGCCGGCAGCGGATTTCTTCGCGCTGACGATGCTGCTCACGTTGCCGCTCTTGCGCCTGCGCAACATTTGGACGTGGCCGCTCTTCGCCGCTCTCGGCGCCGCGCTGCTGCTGACCCTCATTCGCGAGGCCTGGGTGGGTTTGCTGGTCGGCACACTGGTGTATTTGCTGATGAGCCCGCGGCGTTTTGCCGCGCTGCCGGCGCTGGCCGCATACGCGATCCTGCTCGGATTTTTCGTCTCCAGTTTGCCCGCGCTGCTCGGCTCGGGACCGAACGCCGACGTGATCGTCTCGCGCATCTCGACCTTCGGCGACGTGGCGCACGACGAGTCCGCCGTCACGCGGCAAAACGAGATCAACGACGCGTTGACGGCCGGACTCGCCAATCCGATCGGCGCCGGTCTCGGCACGGTCGGCACCGCGGCGAAACTGGGTTCCAATCCACTTTCATCCGTCGTCGGCAACGTGCTCGATAGCGGCTACCTCTCACGCCTGCTCGAACTCGGGTGGCTCGGCACGATCGGCTACCTCGCCGTCGTCTTGGGCGGCCCGATCGCACTCGCGATCGCACTGCTACAGCGCGGCAGCGCGCTCGGCATCGATGCCCGCGTCGCGGGCGCGACGGCCGTCGCGATGTGCGCGGCCTTGGCCTGGGGCGACGCCGCGAACGACGCGCACCTCGGCTTCGACGGCTTCTTCTTCTGGATCGCCCTGGGACTCGGATCGCTCGCGCTGCAACCGAGCGCTACGCGCGCTCCCGCCCCGGTGCGTGGCACGCTGCTGCAAAGGGTACGGTCGTAGGGCACATGCGCGTCTTACAAGTCATGGAAGCGACGCTCGGCGGAACGCGGCGCTACCTCGAAGACGTCTCGGAAGCGCTCGGCGCGGGCGATTGTTACGGCATCGTGTACTCGCTGCATCGCGCCGACGGCGCGTTCATGCTCTTGCTCGAGAAACTGCGCCGCGCCGGCTGGCAGCTTTTCGAACTCGATATGCGGCGCGAGATCCGGCCCGGACACGATTTTAAATGCACGCTGGCGTTGCAGAACATCTACCGCTCGTTCAAACCCGACGTCGTGCACGCGCACAGCTCAAAAGCCGGTGCGTTAGCCCGCCTTGCCACGATCGGCATGAAGCATCGGCCCGGCATCGTGTACACGCCGAACTCGATTGCCTCCAACGTTTCGTGGGTGTACGGCCTGATCGAGCGCGTGCTGGCGCTGCGGCTCGACATCATCGCCGCCGTGACGCAAAGCGAACGCGACGAGTTGTTTCGCCTCGGGCTGCTGCCGCTCGCGCGCATCCACGTCGTCGTACCGACGATCCCAAGCGACGGCTTCGCTCCGCGCAGCCGCGAATTGGCGCGCTGGGAACTTGGCCTCGCCGACGGTCCGCTCATGATCGGCATCGGACGCCTCACCGCGCAAAAGAACCCGCTCGCGTTTGTGGAGCTGGCTGCGGCGCTGCGCGCGCTCGTTCCCGGGCTGCGCGCCGTTTGGGTCGGTGATGGCGAGATGCGGCCGGCCGTCGAGCAACGCATCGCGGACCTTGGCCTAGGCTCGAGCGTCTCGATCACCGGCTGGCTCGACGACGTCCGCCCGCATGTTGCGGCGGCAAATTTGTTCGTGAGCGTCGCCCGCTACGAATCGTTCGGCTACGTAACGGCGGAAGCGCTAGCGATGGAACGTCCTGTCGTCGCATCGGCGATCACCGGCACCGTCGACATCGTGAAGTCGGACGTTGCGGAGCAGCTCTTTACGCCGAACGATCTCGCCGGCGCCGCGGTGCTGGCCGCAAGGCTGCTCGGCGACCCGGCCTTCGCGGCCGGAGTTGCGAATCGCGGACGCGCGTTCGTGAACGCCGCCTTCTCCGTCGATGAAACACGCCGCGCGCTGCGAACGGCGTATGATGCTGCACTGCAGCCCGCAAGCTAGTTTTGCCGGAGCGCCTCGACCGTGCGCGCAACGTCAAACCGGCTCTGGTAGAGTGCGCGCGCACGCGCACCGAGATCTGCGCGCAACTGCGGATCGGCTAGCGCCGTTTCGGCTAGCGCAACCATCGCCGCAACGTCGTTCGGCGGCGCGAACAACGCGGCGTCGGATGCCGCCCAGAGGTCTTCGCTCAACGGTCCGAGCGTGGTAACCGTCGGCACACCGAGCGCGAGTCCGGCGAACAAGCTTCCGCGGCGCGTCGTTGCACCTTCGGCATACGGCTGGATCAGCACGTCGCAGACGGCGAGGTGGTTGGCCAACGTTTGCGCGTCGAGATCGCCGGTGCCGATCACCCGGCCGGCCAGCGCGGGTTCGCGTTCGATCAAGCGCGCTGCGAACGCATCGCTTCCGCGTCCGAGCAGCAAGGCGCGCCGGTCGGCGGCCCCGTGCACGAGTGCGGGCAGTGCCTCCTCCAAGAACGCGCGCGAATCGCGCATCCGGTACGTACCGAAGTGGCCGACGATTTCGCCGCCCGCAGGGCTGCGGTACTTTGCAGCGAGCCGCGCGACTTCCGCGGGTTCGCACTCCGTCGCGATGTTGCTCGGAATCGGGACCCAGCGAATCGGGCACGCGGGTGCCGCGGCGGCAACGAGCGGCGTCCATGCCGGCGTCGACACGAAGGCGAGGTCCGCGGCGCGGGCCGCCATGCGCGCCAAAACGCGCGTCGCAAACGCGTGCGCGCGCCGCAACGGCGACTCGCTCGGCGTATCTTCGAGCGCAAATTCGTGAAAGTAGATCCACAGCGGAAAGCCGTGCAACCGTTGCAGCGAGCGCACGAACGGCAAGTTGAGCGCCCGCCGGCCGAACGATTGCAGCACGAACTGCAATACGGCGCGGCGCGGTTGCGGCAGCGCCTGCAAGCCTGCGTAGAGTTCGCGGCGTCCCTTGCGGCCGAAACGATCGCTCAAGCGATGGACGTGCACCGGGCTCGCGATTTCCACCAGACCCGTTCCCGGTGCGAACACATGAACGTCGTCGCCGGCGGCCGCCAAGGCATGCGCAACGACCCAGCTATATCCGCTTACTCCGCCCGGCTGCGGTGGGTATTCGCCGGTGATGATCGCCCATGTCGTTCGTTCGCTTGGCATCGTACTCGCGCCCTAAACGTTTCGCAGGCATGGTGCTTTGTCATGCGGCCCGAAACGGTTCGCTGATGGCTTGGCAGCAACTCCGCGAGCGGAGCCGTATCTTGTTTGGAAAGACGCGCGGAGCCGGAGCGATCGCGCAAACGATCTTCGCCCGGCTGTTGATCGCCGGCGTCAACGTGTGCACCGGTATCATCTCCGCGCGGGTTCTCGGCACGAGCGGCCGCGGCGAGATGTCGGCGATGCTGGTATGGCCGGGTCTGCTGGCCTACTTGTTGACGCTCGGTCTGCCGTCGGCAATTCGCTACTGGATACGGCGCGAGCCGGAGCGGCGCTCGGAGTTCTTTACCGTCTCGGTCATCGGCGCGGGCGTCGCGAGCCTGATCGCGATTGCGATCGGCCTGTTTTTCATCCCGCTGTGGCTGCGCAACTATTCGGCCGATGTCGTGCACGGCGCGCAAATCCTCATGATCTTTTCGCCCGAAGTCATGCTCGGACTCATTTTCACGGCCATGCTCGAAACGCTCGGCGAATTCAACACGGCAAATTTCAGCCGCTATGTGACGGTACTGCTCACGTTGTTCGCGCTAGGCGCGCTGGCCCTCTCGCACCAGATGACGCCCTTCACCGGCTCCCTCGCGTACACCGGCGCACCGGTTGCGGTCGCGTTCTGGATCGCCTGGCGGCTGCGCACGCACTTCGCGCTGCGCTTCTTCGATCCGCGCCCGGCGATGCGCCTGTTGGCGTCGTATGGCTTTCGCTCGTACGGCATCGACGTTCTCAACGTGATCGCAACGCAAGTCGACCAGGTTCTCGTCATCGGGTTCCTCAGCGCTGCCGACGTCGGCATCTACGTCGTGGCCTTGAACGCGTCGCGCGTGATCAACATCTTGCATAGCGCCGTCGTCACCGTCGTCTTCCCAACCGCGTCCGGTTTGAGCAAAGACCTCGTGGTCGGCATGGTGGGCCGCTCGGCGCGAATTAGCACGGGGATCGCGTTTGCCGGCGGCCTCGCCCTCGTGCTCGTTATACCGTTCCTGCTGCCGCTCTTTTACGGCGGTGCGTTCGCGCGCGCGGTTCCGGTGGCGCAGCTCCTAACGCTCGAGGCCGTGGTGGGCGGACTCGTGTCGGTCCTCGCGCAAGCGTTCATGGCGCTCGACCGGCCCGGCATCGTGACGATGCTGCAAGGCCTGGGTCTAGCACTGGTGCTGCCGCTGATGTTCGTGCTCTTACCGCATTTCGGTTTGCTCGGCGCCGCCCTAGCACTGCTGATCTCGACGAGCTGCCGGTTCGCGCTCATCGCCGGCGCCTATCCGTTGATTCTAAAAACGGCGCTCCCTACGCTCATTCCGCAGCGCGAGGATTTCGTGCGCCTGCGCAGTGCGCTCACACATCGCTAGCGCCTACCGGCGCACGAGGTTGCGCACGTACGCGGCGGCGATGAGTCCGGCGTGATAGGCCGCGCGCGGCCGCAATTTGTCGCGCAGCGTGTAATAGGGCGAGGTAAAGACGGCCAAGGCTTCTCCGGGCCGGCCGAGCTGCGCGAACCCCGACGTTGCATTGGGTGCTAGGTCTTCGAGGGCGCGGCGGCGCGCCGGCAGCGCCGCAGCGGGTACGGGCGTGGTGCGGATGACGTCATAGGCGAAAGGCTCGAGAAAATTTTGGCTCGTGATCGAATCATCGGAGTTGCGGTACTTCGCCAAAAACTCATCGACGAACCAGACCTCGGCCGCGGCGGCACAAAGACGCAAGCCAAAATCCGTATCGCACGCGTCACCGACCTCGGCGCGCGAACGATAACCGGCCGCCCGGGCTGCCTCGGTGAGCACCATGTAGCCGTCGTTGGGAAACATCCGCAACAGGCCGGCGACGGCGGGAACCGCCTGCCGGCCGGCATTGGCCGAAACGCGGTGATACGTCGCGTTAACCGCATCGGAATCGGTGCGCGGCGTGCCCGCGTGGTCGATGATGATCTGCTTACCGAACGCCGCGACCAGGCCCGGTTGCGCATCCCAGCACGCGGCGAGCCGCTCGAGCGCGACGGGCAGCAGCGCGTCGTCGTCGTGCAGCAGCACCAGACGCTCGCCCCGCGCCCGCGCGAAGAGATCGTTCACGTTCGCAGCCTGACCGAGCGATGGAACGTTGTGCTGGTAGCGGATCCGGTCCGCATGGTGCTCGACGTACTCCGCGACGAGCTCCGCCGACGCCTCGTTCTTCGAGTCGTCGCCGATGATGATTTCATAGTCCGTATACGTTTGGGCAAAACACGACTCGAGCGCTTCGCGCAACAAGCCGGGACGATTGTAGGTCGGGATGCAGATCGAGATCATGCCGGTCGCCGCGCGCTCAGTATGCGTCGCGCGCCAGCTTCTGCAGCGCGGTAAAGGCGGGCAGCTTCGTGCCGATCGAGTCGACGAGACAGCCGCCGACGAAGAAACCCGTGGGGTAGAGGTCGCACTCATCGACGTTGGCATAATTCACGCCGTCGATCAAGGGGTCGGCGGCAAAGCGCTGCATGAGATCGACGACCGCTCGCGCCTTGGTGCCTTCATCCGGAACGGTTGCCGGAACGAGAAACGCCGTCTCACCGATGAGGATATGGATCTGCGGCACGTGCGTCGCTTTGCGGACGTCGGCAACGCACTGCAGGCTGTAGTCGCCGCCGGGGTTCGGATAGCACGGGGTGCTCGCCGGCGCGATCGGATAGCGCGTGTAGAGATGCATCGAGATCGCGTCGTAGCACGTTCCGCGTTTGCAGCCCAGCGCATACATGCGCTGCACGAAACCCGGCGCATCGAGCTTGCCTTCCATGTTCAATTCGAACCCGTACACGAACGCGTTCGGGACCGCTGCCTTGAGGGCGTGATAGCAGGCGATCGAATACGCGGCGATCTGGGCGTCGCCGCCGGGATACGTTTTCGGATCGCTGTTCACTTCGTTGCCCGGCAGCGAATAGCGCGTGATGCCGAACGTCTTGCGTTCGTGCGCGCCGACGGCGCCGCACCACGTCCCGAAATCGGCCGCCGTTTTGTAACCCGGCACTTCTTTGGGCGCGTAGCCTCCCTCGACGGCGTTGTAGTGAACCGGACCGTCCTCGAGGTTGACGATCGGGAGGATATGATGGCGGAGCAGCGCGCATTGTGCGGAGTCGAAGTCTGCAAACGAATATTTTCCGGCGCCGAAGATGTGCGACTGATCGTCGTAATCGGCTGAAACGGGCGTCCGGGTCCACTTGACGCCGAGATCGGTCAGGTTCTTCACCTTCGCGTCATCGACGCGGTTACCGCTGGAAATCGAGACGCCGTTAGCGGCGACCACATCGCAATAGCCGCCGCTGCCGAAAAGCACCGTGCGTTCGTGCGGATACGGTTCGGGCGCCGTATTTTTCGAATAGACGGAGAACACGCCGAACGGCGGCGGTCCGACCGGGCGGAAGAACGCTCCGAGGAATCCGCGCCGCACGATCGGGGCCGTGGGTGAGCCTTGCGCGTCGGCCGTTGCCGAAATCGGCGCGTTCGCATTTCCGGTCGATGCGCAGCCTACGCACGCTGCCGCCAGCAGCGCAGCGAGCAGCGCGTTAAGCGAGCGCAACTGATTCGTGCTGTGGCGCCAACGTCGCTACCTCATGGATGCGCTTGGCTTTGTTTGAGGTGAAGTGCACTTCGCACACGCGATAGAAGCCGTAACCGGCGGCAACGGCGAGCGCCACTTCGGCCAGGAAGACGATGAAGAACGTGTGCTCGGTGTAATGCAGGCGTTTGAACGCTTGCAACACGATGCCGAGCACGAGGAAGTGCGAGAGATACAAGCTGTAGGAAAACGTGCCGACCTTCGCTAGCCAGCGCACCGGCAGGATACGCAAGAGTTGCTTGTCCATCCCGGCCGTTAACCAAATCGCGAGGCCGGTGGCGAGGCACGTGAGCAGTTGGATCGAGAAAGCCGGTTTGTCGATGCCGCCCCAGCCGAGCTGGGGATGCAGCGCGCAGCCTGCCAAGATGCCGATCGTAAAGACGAGTGCGACGATGCGGGGCCGGCGTTCGCCCCGATGGCGCAGTAGATCGTAGAGCAGTACGCCGATGCCGAATTGCGTCCAGCGATCGAGCGGAAAGAACGCCCAGGCCGGGTTGACGATGAAGAGGACGAGCGAGAGCGCCGTTACGCCATGGAGCAGCGGAATGAGGTCGACCCGGCGCCAGCGCGACGCGGCAAACAAGCCCGCCAGCACGATCGCATAGAAGGACGCTTCATATGAAAGCGACCAGAACGGCGCCAAGATCGGCGTCTGGTTGAGCGGAATCTGCGTCATCGTTACCGCGGAAAAATAGTACAGCCAACCCTGCTTGAGCGGGTTTTCCAGAGCGAGCGCGCTCGACGTTAGCACGTGCGCGCGCACGGCGAAACCAGCAGCAATTGCGGCCAGGAACGCGATAACGGTCATCACGGCATACGGCGGGTACAGACGGCGGAACCGGGCGCGGACAAAGCGGCGCGCACTCCCCTCCGCGCCGACGAGCACGACGGCAGCATTCGTGATGCAGAAGCCGCTGATGACGAAAAAGATCGGCACGCCGAGCGCGCCGTACAACGGAAAACGGTACAGCAGCGAATGCGCGATTTCGGGAAAGCGCGTGAGCATCGTCGGCACCACGGCATGCACGAGCACGACCCACAGGGCGGCGAAGCCGCGCCACGCATCGATCGATTCGACGACGAGACCGCGCGTCGCGGCGCGTTGCGGCGCAACCGGTTCGGCGATGGCGACGGGAGAAGGCAATACCGCAGTGCTCACTGCTTTAAAGGTTCAGCGTTCCGGCGCGTTACTCTTGTGCTGTGGACGTGGTGAAAGCTCCGTTCGCGTAAAGGTTTTGCTGCGCATTACCATCTCGCTTGCGCCCAGCGCGTACGAACATTTTTCTTCCGCATTACCGGTGCAAAGGCGCTATCTTTCTCCGTGCCGCGCGCGCGCTCAAGCGAGCGAGCGCATGAATCCGAGCGCAGCGGTGCCGGCCGCGCGCATCCCCGCATCGCCCACGCGCACGCCGAAATCGAGTTCGAGGATCGCATGATAGATCGCGCGATACCGGGCCGCGCTCCACGTGCGCTCGTCGATCGCACCGTACGCTGCACGAAACGTACCGTGCGCAGTTACCGGCAACAGCAAGTGCGCAACGGCAAGATCGAGCGCGCGGTCGCCGTAATGCACGTCGCCCCAATCGATCACGCCCACCGCACGCCCGCCGTCATCGACGATGACGTGACGCGCGTACAGATCGCCGTGAACGATGCAGCGTTCGCTCGCCGCACCGGCAATCGGCGGATGTGCTTCGAGCCATGCGACGAACGGCTCGAGATCGCCGACGCCGTTTGCCGCCAGAAATGCGATCCGCTCGAGCGTCTGCACATGGCGCCGGGTATGATCGAGCCGCGCCAGCGTATCGGGCGGCAGACCGCGCTCGACGAACGGTTGCGGATCGATCGCATGCAGCGCGCGCACGAACGTTCCTAGCGGTTCGGCGATTTCGGCGCGCAACGCATCGGTGAACGGAAACGAGCACGCGGTCGCTCCGGTAATCTGAGCGTAACCCGCGAACACATATGGATATTCCGGCACCGCTGCACCGACGTAGAGCGGGTGCGATATCGCAAGCGGCAACGCATCCGCGATATGCGGGAGCACCGCGACCTCGCGCTCGATCAGCTCGGCCGAAACTTGCCGGCGCGGAAAACGAAACACGACGCTGCCCGCGACCAGAAACGCTTCGTTGTCCCAGCCGGCGCCGAACGTGGCGATTTCGGCCGCGGCAAACTGCGGAAACTGGCGCCGAACGAGTTGCGTCGCCAGCGCTGCGTCGATCTCGATATCGGCCTGCCACTGCGGCGTCGTCATGCGGGAACGTTCGGCGCAGGTGCGGTAGTCCTCTGGCATGATCAAAGAGCCCCGGGCGCCGCTCGCGCTTCCGCAAATCTCGCTCGCCGAGCGCGATCGCCGGTGGAGCGCCGTACGCGATGCGATGCGCGAGCGCAAGCTCGACGCGCTGTTTCTCTGCGGCTGGCCGCTGATGTGGGACTTCAAGGTCGCCAACGCGCGTTTTCTCTCGACGATCGGCGGTAATGCCGAGTTCAACCTGATGGTCTTTCCGCTCGCGGGCGAGCCGACGTCGTTCGTGTCGATGCCGACGTTTCTCGAGGGCTGGAAGCGCGCGCAGAACTGGGTCGCCGACGTGCGTCCGCGCAAGGGATCGTGGGCCGATTCGATCGCCGGACGCATCACGGAACTGGGCCTGGAACGCGGCCGCATCGGGCTCGACGGGCTCGCCGGTCCGCTCGATCCCGACGGCTGGCTGCCGCACAGCGTCTACACGCGGCTGCGCGAACTGCTGCCGCACTGCGAACTCGTCAACATCGAAGACATGCTCGAAGCGATGCGCGGCGTCAAGAGCGATGAAGAACTCGGCATTCTCGAACGCGCCGCAGCACTCGGCGACCGCATGATGGCCGCGTGCCGTGACAACGCGCGCGTCGGCGTGACGGAGAGCGCCGTCTATGCCTCGATGATCGAGACGATGATCGCCAACGGCGGTGAAGAGCCGACACTCTTCCTCTGGGCCGCGGGAGCGATGCCGCCGCAGCATCCCTTCGTCGTGCCGCAGCACCGCGCGCTCGAAGCGGGCGACACGATCATCTGCGAGATCCACCCGAAGTATGCCGGCTACACAACGCACATCGAGCGCACGTTCTCGCTCGGCAAACCCGACCCGAAACGCCAGGCGATCTACGACGGCTGCATCAACGCCTACGAAACCGGCTTGGCGCTGATGGGTCCCGGCAAATGTATCTCCGAGGCCGTCTATGCGGCCGGAAAATCGGTCGAGGACCGCGGGCTCAAGTTGTGCGAACTCGGCATTCACGGGCACGGGCTCGGCTCGCTCGAGCATCCGCGCTTCCGCCTGCACGCGCTCAAAGCCGATCAGACGGCGATCAAGACGATCGGCGACGCGTTCGTGCCCGGCATGGTGTTTGCGTTCAACATCGATCTCTTCGATCCGAATTGGAACAACGGCGAGACGGGCACCGTCTTTGCCGAAACGATCCTCATCACGGAAACGGGCGCGCGGCGGATGCATTCCTACGACATGAAGCTTCAGGAACTGCCCATCGCGTGATCTCGATGGCCGAGCGTCTCGGCATGTCCACCCAAAACAAACTGAAACTCGGCATCTTCGGCTCGAACTGTTCGTCGGGCCGCGCCGCGACGAACGTACCGGAGCGCTGGTCGGGTAACTGGCCGGATAATCTCGCACTGGCAAAGATGTGCGACGGGGCCGGCATCGACTTCATGCTGCCGATCGCGCGTTGGAAGGGCTACCGCGGCACGACGAACTTCATGGGCGCTGTGCTCGAGACGATCACGTGGGCCGGCGGGTTGCTGGCTAAAACGAACCGCATCCACGTGTTCGGAACGGTGCACGCGCCGCTGATCCATCCGATCGTCGCCGCGAAGCAGTGCGCGACGGTCGATTTGATTTCGGAGGGGCGTTTCGGTCTGAACATGGTGGCCGGCTGGAACAGCGACGAATTTTCCATGTTCGGCACAAAGCAACTCGAGCACGACACGCGCTACGAGTACGCGCGCGAGTGGGTCGAGATCATCCGTGAACTCTGGACGCGTGAGGGCGAGTTCGATTACCACGGCGCGTTCTTCGATCTCGAGAAGCTCTACGCCGAACCGAAACCGTACGGCGGCAGCCGGCCGGCCATCATGAACGCCGGCGCCTCGCCGGCCGGCCGCGCGTTCGCGATCCAGACCTCCGACTTGCTCTTCACGCTGCTCGTTTCCATCGAACAAGGCGCCAAGACGGTCGCGGAGGTGCGCGCGCAAGCCGCCGCCGCGGGTCGTCACGTCGATGTGTACACCTCGACGTACTGCGTCTGCCGGCCGACGCGTGCCGAAGCCGAGGCCTACCATCACTACTACGTCGAGGAGTGCGGCGACTGGGAAGCGCTCGATCACCTGATGGAACTCGCGTTTCCGAATCCCGAACATCGCGCGACCCAAATGGGGTTCGAAGCGATCAAGCGCCGCTTCATCGGCGGCAACGGCAGCTATCCGATCGTCGGCAGCCCCGACGACGTGGCCGGTGAACTCGCCATGCTCAGCGCAGCCGGCTACACCGGCATCTGCACGTCGTTCGTCAACTACCTGGCCGAATTTCCATACTTCGCGCAAGAAGTGCTCCCGCGCTTAGAAAAGCTAGGGTTACGTACGCCGAAGTAGGCGGCTCGGCCGAAGGCCGAACGCAACGGATTCACGGCACGTGAATCCTAGTGGGCGGCGGCGGTCGTGTCGCGGGCTAGGGCTTTGCCGATGCCGAGCGGCTTTGCATCCACGAGGACGACGGCGATGCGGGCGCGCTTCGCGGAGCGGTTCATCCAGGTGTGGTTCGTGCCGCGCTGGATGAGCACGTCGCCGGCCTTGAGCTTCACGGTCGAATCGTCCATGTCCATCTCGATTTCGCCTTCGAGCACNNAAATCGAGGATCGCGAAACGCGTGCCGTTCACCGGCGGCGCGGAGCCGAGCGTGCGGCTTCCCATATCTTCAATCGATTCGCCGACGGCGATATCGGAGGGCATCGAATCGGTGGCCCACATCAACGTCGAGATCATCGCGACGTCGGGATACTTCTCGTTCGTGGCGGCGCCGTCGATGATGACCTTGGCCGTTTGGTTCGCATCGTGTCCGGTAACGACGCGCCGGATGCGCGGATAGTCGGGGCGTTCGCTCACGGTCGGTTCCTCGTTATCGATTATGCGGCGAGGTGTTTGAGGGTCTCGAGATAGTCGCCGATCGCGCGCTCGAGATCGTAGTGCGGTTCGTAGCCGAGTTCGTTACGCGCGCGGCTGATGTCGTAAATTCCCGCCAGCGGCCAGGGCAAGCCGAGAAAATTCAGGCCGGGACCGATCGTGATGTCGGCGCCGGGTATTTTCCGGCGCAAGACGGCGGCGAAGTCGTTGAGCGTCTGCCCGATGCCCGAGCCGATGTTGAAAACGCGATGCTCGAGCTTGCCCGCAACCGTAGCCAGGTAGATGCCGAGAGCGGAATCTTTGTTGTAGACGAAGTCGTCTTTCTCGTCACCGCCCTGCTTGTGATGGAACGGCAGGCCCTTGGCCGGCGCCTCGATGATCTGGCTCGTCACGCCCATCATGCCGTGGCGTTCCGTTTTGCCCGGACCGAACGTTGTGGCGAAGCGCAGCAGCACGACGTCCACGCCGAACGTCGAGTTGTAATACAAACACGTTTGCTCGGCCATCAGTTTAGCGCAATCGTAGATCCGCGCCGGGTTTTTCGGATGGTCTTCAGAGATCGGCTTATAGGTGGGCGAACCGTCTTCACCAAGGAACGGTCCGTAAACACCCTTCGCGCTCGTATAGACGACGCGCTCGATGCCGAGTTGACGCGCGGCTTCGAGCACGTTGGTCGTGCCCATCACGTTGACGAAGATGCCCTGCGGAACGTTCGCCGCCGACGGCGCGCTTACGTAACCGGCCGCATGCACGATATGCGTGATCGCGTGCTTCTTCAGCACATCGGTGAGGCGTTCGGCGTCGGTAATATCGCCGAGTTCGATCTCGACGCGGTCGAGCACGTCGGCGATGAGCCGCTCGTCGCGACGGCGCGCGTAAATGACCGGACGATGCCCTTCGAGGACGAACTTCCGGGTGGCCTCGGCGCCGATGACGCCCATGCCGCCCGTGATGAGAACCTTCATTACTTCAGCGGCAAGCCGCCGGGTTGGCTGACGGGGTCGAAGCGATCCTGCGCACCGTTCCAGCGAATGACGACGACCGCGCCGATCGGCACGCCGCGTTGGCTCATATCGCGATAATCGAGCAGGCTGTTGATGCCGGAGATGCCGTGCGTCGCTTCGATCGCATCCTTCACTTGCGCCGCGGTCGGCGCCGGTCCCAGATGGCGTAGAACGTTGATGACGACGCGGCCCGGATCCCACGCGAAGGCCATGTTGACTTCGGGCGTGGGAATCTTAGCGGCGGCGAGCCCGTCGAAGAACGCCTGCTGTGCTTCTTTGAGCGGACCCGAGCGAACGAGATTCGGCGCGAGAAAACGCAATCCGGGCAGATACAATTGCGTCGGGGCAAACGTCGCATAGGTGCGCAGTTGCGCGCGCACGATGTTACCGGCATTCAGCAGCACGGGAACATCGAGGCCGGCATCGTGCAGCGCACGGAGCACCGTTCCGCTCGGCGTGCCGGTGGTCCAGGCGATGATCACCTGCGGGTCGGCCGCCTTGATACGCGCGATTTGCGCGCCGACGCTAACGTCGGCAATCGCGAAATGTTCGTTCGCGACCAGCGTGACCGACTTGTTTTCAGGCAGCGTCAGCGCGTTCCGCACGACGTTCTCGCCATCTTGGCCGGACGCGTCGGTGGAAGAGATCAACGCCATGCGCTTCCAGCCGCGTTCGCGGAAGTATCGCATGGTGGCGATCGCTAGATCGGCCGTCGATGCGCCGGCGGAGAATCCGTACGTATTCGGAGCCGGATGCAGCGCCGGCGAGAAACAGTATTCGACCGGACCGTTGGTCTTGACGATCGCGTAGACGGCATCGCAGTTCGACGTCAGCGTCGGGCCGAGCATCAGCGGCGCACCCTTCGCGATGATGCCGTTAGCGAGCTGCACCGCGTTCACCGGATTCGACGCGTCGTCGGTGATGACGAACTTGATCGGGCGCCCGTTGATGCCGCCCGCTTTGTTTTCGACGGCTTCGAGCGCTCCCAGCGACGCCGCCTCTTGCGTGCCGATGAACGCGGCGTAGCCGGTCAGCGAGAGGATCACGTTGATGTCGTACGGCTCGGCCGCTTGCGCGCAGACCGGTGCGATCGACAGCACGCCCAAAAGCAGGCCTGCGATGAGCTTCTTCATCGGTGTTCTCCCGGCAGCGCGAACGTGTGAGCGCGCGAAACATAATTTAGTCTATCACGCTATCTAGACTTATCACGATAAGTCTAGCTCGGCAACGGCAATCCCGCTAATGCGCGTTTTTACCCTACAATCAGCACTTACCACTACTCCAGCCTCCTCAGGTCCTCGCGGACTGCTGTGAAAGCACGGGGCAATCATTTTCCAGATGTCGGTTCGCAGGCCAGGTTGATGGTCGCCCCACCGATCGTCACGCGTGAACGACCGCCGGACCTCGGTGGATTCCGAAAAGCGCCCGCTCAAGAAACCAACCAAGCAGTATCGGGGACGTGGATCCGACGGGATGGAAATACCTAGGGCTAGGTGCTGAGCTCTTCAACCATCACTCTCGGGGGCATCACTCTCCGGGGTTGCACTCAGAAGTCGGTCGACGATTGCCTCAAGCTCTTGGCTTGACCGGCTCGACTTCGATGTTTTTGCCGGCAGCGCCAAATCTCGCATTAGGCCCGTCGCTCTCTCAACCACGTTGGGATCGAAGCTCAGAATGCCGAGCGGCACCGGGTAGGACTCCCCCTCCCCGAACGCTGCGTGAATGAGCACTGCCGCTATTCGACCCGGCACGAGAAGTAGCTCGAGCGATCCGAGTCCCAGCGTGCGTCCTCGCGAAGAGATGACGTCGTCAAATGCGACACCTAGATGCCTCGGCGGTGAACCAGCGACGACGCCAATTGGAAACATCGGCTCCTGCGTCTCATCATCCGCGGCGCTCTGGGAGATTGCTTCTGAAACCTTCAGCAAGCGACGGGTAGTACCCCAATATGGAATTATGGGCACCTGCCATAAAAATGCCTCAGGCAGTAGCGAATGCGGAACTCGACGGGCCGAATACTCCAAGGCTTGCCATAGACGGCGAGCATTACCGTCGGTGAATAAGGTGCCGACAATCAAAGTGGTCGGACGATCGATGCGGAGTTGCCCCTTTCGTCGCGTTGTTTCGCGCAAAAGCGCATCTGGTCGCACATCACCGGCTTTAGTGAAGTCGGCCATGATCTCAGGAGCCAGCATGGCCAACTGATTGAAAGCCTTCGCGTCAAGCAAGTTGGGGAAAACGCGGCCCGTCTTTAATAACATCGCGGCCGAATTGACTATATCTGCTCGATCGTCAAGATCGAAGCCCGACCAGCGGTCGGAGAAGTCGGGTTCAACAATGCCTGGCGAATCAGCCTTCGCGCGCACCAGCATTGTTGTTGCATCGGCGTAACGCTTCAGCGGCGTGACCAAATCAACTGTACAGAGCGTTTGACGACTTGCCGGTAGAAGTGTTCTCCGTACAACGGAGTCGAAATATCGCTTAAAGGCGGCAATAACGTTTTTCGAACCGACTGCTATCTTTTCGGGTGTGCCTTTCAACTCAGGTAGAGCTGCTTCAAACGACGATAATCTATCGGCTTCGGCCGGCGCGAACGAAATTAGATCAAAGCAATACTGCTCACTCCTGGCTTCTATAGAATATATCTCCGGTTCATCAGAACCGTACTTAAAAAGCTCACGTCCGGCAAGTGACAACCAGAGTTCACCTTGACGGCGGTCTAGGAAGCCAAGGCTGTCCATCTCGTTAACAATAAATGCGACTTCTGCGTCATTAAAGCCAAAGTACGCCGCTACGTCTGCCTCAGATACACCCTCGACCGTATATACGAGCCGCAGCAAAAATTCCGATGTCAACGACACCTTGCCAAGTTCCGCGACTTTATAAGATATCGCATACTTACGACAGGGCACTAGCACGTCGATAACATCGATTTCAATTTCCTTCTCGCTGTATGCGACGGCTTCGTCGTCCAACGATTCAGAACGAAAATCCATTGGATTCATCGCCTAGCTCTCCCGACTTTTCCGCTCCGACGGCCTTCCGCTTCAACAATCTCGGCATTACCCGAGACGAGTTCTTCGCGAAAGGCCGAAGCCACACGCTGCATCGGACTTTCTCTCTGCCAAGCATCGAGAGCCCCGACCAACACGATACGATCCATAGATCTAGAGAGCGCAACGTTTATTCGATTGGGCCTGCCCATGAATCCGGCTTTAATAGTTGGTCGCCCGTTTTCTATGAACCCTTCGGCGTTATTGCGAACCAGAGAGAGGATGACAATTGGATTTTGCTTTCCCTGGTAACTGTCGACCGTCTCGACTTTACACGACTCTCTCAAGAGAGAGGATAGGCCAGCCGCTGGCAGGCGTCGTCGAATCGCATCACGTTGCGCCGCATAACTACAAATAATTCCGATCGGCTTTTCCAGTTCGCTCTGAGAACTAAGCCAGTCCCGGAATAACTCGTGTTCGTCACAGCTGCGCAAGATGGTAAGAATAGCGTCGACTTCGCTTTCATTAATTAGACTGCGACCATTCCCTGAACGCTTCTGATAGCCGTCACTTGCGAGAGCATCCGTCGAAACCCAAGTCAGTGGAAACTGCAAGCTTCGTGGAAGAACTCCAAGTGGGATTCGTGGCTCATCCCTTGCATGCTGCAACAGTCCGTCATAAAAGCTCTTGGAAACCACGCGACCAATAGGCGGCAGCATTCTATATTGCTGAGTTAAAGTGATACCCGCAAGGGCACCGTAGCCGGAAGAAAAAACCCTCTCAAAATCACTTTTGAGAATTTCGCTTCGCGAAGTGCCCGTCTGCCGTGCAACTTCGTTAACGACATCTGGGCGATGATGCGGCTCGAGCTGTTTTTGATCACCGACCAAAACGATCCATCGCCCCGATTGCATGGGAACGGCTAATTCACTCGCCGTGCAACGAGCGGCCTCGTCGATAACAACTAAATCAAAGCGGGTTTGTGTTAAACCAAGTGCAGAGCGGCCAAGTCCAACGCACGTTCCTGCGACAATACTTCTAGTCCCCGCTAGAAACGTTTCAAAACTGCGTTGTCTCGTACTAACGCTCCCAAGCCAGTCCCGCGATAGCTTCGTCAGATTAAGAAAGCGTCGAACTTTGTCAGGGCTGGCGGAGTGTCGTTTCCCAACCAGAGTAATGAGATTCTGATACGGCTCGTCATCGGCCCAACTATCAGGAAGTACAACGCTCAGGTCGATCTTTTGAAGAAGCGCGCCCGCCGTCTCCAACAGCGCAGCAATTCGTTCCGATGGCAGTTCAGGGTCGCTTCTAAGATTTCGGATCGTTTCAAAGACCGGCCGAACGACTGTTTCAAGATGTGTAAGATCGGAAATTAGGGCACGCTCTAAACCTAGCTTTACTCCTAGAATTAGTAGACGCTCGCGCAGCTCGTTGCGAAATCGATCCTTAAATTGACCCTCAACTCGATCCACATGGAACGGCCAAAGTTCCTGAGATACTTGCCCCTCCTGCCCGACACGCACCAAGCTAAGTTCCTGGTTGGATGCTCGGTAAAGCGCCATTACCTCCTCAGTGGCATTGTAAACGGCTTCATGCGATTGGCTAGCAAGGAGTACGTTGCGAATCCTTCCGGATGTGAGCATCCTGTGCACGAAGCTCGCAATAAACTTCGTCTTCCCAGTCCCGGGCGGACCCTGCAACAGCCCAAGCGGAGCCGACTTGAGAATCGCACTAAAAGCGTTCACCTGGTCCGAGTTAAGACCGTATTGCTCCGCAGTTAAAGCGGCATCAAAGAAATCGTCGCGAGTCTCGACTGATTTCATTGTAGAGGCCGACGGATCAAAGTAATCTATGAGGTTAGGCACGATTGAGTGTCTAGATAGAATTCTAGTTGTCGCCGATTCGCGTCTTGTTTGGCTCTCAGTCTCCAGCAGACTCCGGAATCGTAAGCGATCGCCGTCGCGAATAATCGGGCCCTGCCCGGGGTACATGGTTCTCGAAGATGTGTCAACGAAAAGCGCCCCCTGGGAAGAAGCCGCGGTATCCAATATTCCGACGTCTATCCAGCCGGCACCATTGGGACGCGGCCTCTCTACAAGGACACGATCAAGTCGCGAAAACTCGAAGGAGCCACGCTCAAGTTCAAACGGAAGTATGTGTCTTCTTTGAGCCGCCCGATAGACACTATCCCCAGCGGCTACTCCTTCCGTAAGTAGTTCTCGCTCGGTGTCAATCAGGGATCGCCACAAGCGCGGAATATTCACGTTTTCCGCCGCTGGCTCGATGAGGACGGCCTCTGCGACATCGTCGCTGCCTTGGTCGTCATCTAAAGCTTCGAGTTCGTCCGCGCCATTAGGGGGTTCAGCAATAATGCTTGCGGCCGAAGTGCTAAGTTCCTGAACCCTCTCTAATACGAACTCCAAAGAGCGTAGATCAAAAGTCGGACCGATTTTGATATCTAGCTCACCGGGAATATCGAATTGTTCAAACTTTGAAATTCTTGCAATATGGCCTTGCTCAACCATTCGGCGCCGGGCTGAAATAAAGCGACCATTTTGATGATCAAGTTCAAGTTCTTCGGAAGCCCCGCGGAGAATCACCTGATCATTCCGCATGCGAACCGCGTATGACCCTTCGTCCGCTAATAGTGTGCCTGCTTGACCGGACGGCAACATAATATCATATATCGGCGCGCTCAAAGGTGTCGGCAGTAACTCGCTGTTGATTGCATCCAGCAAGGGCAGTAGAGTGCCATTTTCAGGCGGCCCGGTTCTACAAGTTTGAATAGCGCTCGCGAGGCGCATCAAAACTTCGGCCTCTAAAGGAGCCTTCGCTATGATTTCTTCGACGATCTTGGTAGTCGCATAACGGTCTCGTTCAAAGCGACCGCCATTCGTAGGAGGCGAGTAGGCGGTCGTGACTACTTCTCCATCATTCAGAGAAGCAAACTCGAGGGTGTCGATTAATATCGCTTTTACCGTGCCATCAACTTGCCAATTGACCACGATATTCGCTGGTTTAAGATCGCCGTGCGCGAAGCCGGCTTCATGCAGATTCGTCACAATCATAACGAGATCGCGTAAGAATGATATGACCAGTACAGGATCCTGCCAGTCACCCGGGTTTTCGGCCTGATCCTTCTCCAACGTGAAGCCAGCTGCGTAGCGACTAACCAAGGCTATGGAGTCACCAAGAAAGCCAACCTGGTGGATTTCTACCAGACCAACGGGTTGTGCAGCCTTAAGGTTTTCGGCTTGCTCCAGGAAGCTCAGGATTCGCGGGGACTCAAGTCGATCGTCACCCCACGAGCTTCTCTTCCAAACCTTGACAACAACAGATTCGTCATTTAACACGCTGCGCCAAATTACAACGCGCTCCGAGCGCTTCAGTACTTCGCTCTGAGGAAAGCTCTCAAACAGGTCCAGCTGATCTTTCCAAACTCGGAAGCGATCGAGCCTTTCCAAAACTTGCGCACCGTCGTGAGCACGCCTGGTTGCGGCGTTAAGGGCTTCCAGAGCCGATCCAGCATCAGCAAAGCGAATATTCACATCCCACGAAAGTGCCTTAGCGAACCAGCTATGCAAGTTGTTAAAGCGATCTGAGGCGTCGATGCCCGCGTTCCAATCGGGTGGGTTATTTTGGCCCGAGGGCTTGGGCATCTCTCCAAACAGAAGACAGTGAACTGCTGCTCCTAGCAGAAACACATCGCGGCGTTTATTGTCGCTGACATCGCCTAGGTGGTCTTCCGGAAACTTCCAGCCGGCCGCTAAAAATTGGTATCGATGTTCGCCAAGTGACTTGAGAGTTGGGTACGATGCCGCAAGCAGATGGGAGAGCTTGACGGTCGAAGGAGCTTCGATCCAAACTGAATGTGCGCCAATATCAAGATGGCTCGCATCGAGTTCATGCATCGCTTTTACCTTTGAAAGCAGTCCCTTTGCTAGATCGATTCGGCTTTCGTCGCTTAGAGCTTCCGGTACCGATAAATTTACATCGCGAAGTCGGCGAAGTTGTCGCCGTCGTTCAAAAACTTCCCAGTAATTCACGGAATAATTATTGTCCGCATCTTTCGGCTGCAGAACCGCACTATCGAAATCGGGATTTCGGTCTTTCAGAAAAGCAATTACATCTCGCTCGCGGCCCGCTACCTCACGTCGGCCTTCTTCAGTTTGAAACCGCGTTGCGGCTCGCGAAAAATCCCAGATCCTGAGAAGGCCTGGCGCGCGGCCCGGAGCATCTTCTTCAGCATCGTATTCGCGATATATGCCGTCATCCGCAGCGCTCTGACCATGCTCGTATGTCGCGTCATCCGACTGTGCGTGATAATTCCCATATAGGCGTTGTCGCGGTCGAAACGGCCCCGTCTGAACATTGAAGAATGTCCCAAGTGCTTTACGCCAGTACCCGTTAGCCTCTGTCAACGACCTATTGCGGTCGATTGCTTCCGGATGACCCAGTAGCTCGGCACGTAACTTTGTCGTGGGTAACTTCTTCATAAAGTCGTCAAGTAGGACGACTGAGGGACGCTCATTCGCTGATATTCTGGCGAGAGATGCAGTGCCCGTCATCACGACACAGCCTTGAATGAACGGAACGAACACCCGGGGAGTCCTTATCCCCGCCTTTTTCTCTTCAGCTTCGAGGTAGGACCTCATCACTTCGGCCAGCTTGCGAGCATTTTCGCGAACCTTCTCAACCGGAGATTTTCCTAAGTCGCGATTATTGAGAAACCAATGTCCGTTTTCTGTTTCAATTTTGCCGTGCCAGTCTTTTAGATCGACCAACAGAATTCGATCATCAATGACTAAGAACACGTCGTTTTCACGCGTGCGGCCTGGACCCAGATAGAGCTCTAGATTAGAGTAGGCATACCAATCGCCCGGCAGATCTCTGAGGCGGTCGATCCCCGGAATTTCACGGAGATGAATTCCGCGACCCGCATTCTTAATTTTCACTAGATCAGCCCACCCCGGCGGCCAGATGCAATAAAAAGAACGGCAACTTTAAGCAACTCGAGGTTCAAGAGCTGGCTTTGGGGCACCTATATCACAAGACATTTGGCGATCCTCGAATACGGAAGGACCCCTCGCTTATTTAAGCACCTGCCATTTTCCAGCGTCCGTTAATATGAACACCTTGGCCGGGTCGTGCGCGTCATCTCGCGGCATGATCCAGGAACAGGCTCGCTCACCGATTCAGAACGACTACTTTGACCGTATGCTCGATTGACTTCGCTAAATTTGCTCGAGCCACTCCATTGATCGACCCTCAACGAACGCATCTCTGGCGCCCTGCAGATCATCGAGTTCCGCGGTAAGGCGCGCATCAAGCTCAGTCCGCGAGGGAAAGCAGTGGAACTCCGAAGCGTCGAGCGAGACGTCGTAGATTAGCCACCGCACCTCGTCGCCTGCACACATGCCCGTTACGTCAAACGTATCGAACGACAATCTTAGGTGCGACTGCCCGAACAGGGCCTCCCACGCAGCCTCGAACGATCCGTTCTGACCTTCCTCAACGGCCATCGACCGACGCAATGAGTCGAAGATAATTTCGAAGCCTTTCCAAAGTAAGCGTTCCTGGACGGCGGGACCGAGATATGGCATCAGCATACCTTCTCGTGGCGATGCCTGGGACAAACGCCGCAGTTCGTCCAAAGGCACAGAGCGGTACACGTTATGTTTTTTGCGTTTCTTTGCGGGACGTGCCCGAAGCCGATAAAGCCGACCGCATTGGGCTTCATAACTCGCGCAAAATATTGCCCGCTTTTCCGCGGTGTCGACGGCGAGCGCCCGGAGCTCGTCATGGTCTTACAGCTCCCAAGAACCGGATTCCGTCTCAGGCTCTTCGACGAAGTCTCCGATCAGCGAGCTATCCATCATAAGGTTGACGTGCCAATCGGCAACATGTTCCGCGATCGTCCGTGACCACTTCTCAAGCATAAGCTGGACGAAGTCTAATTCAAAGGGTCGAGTCTTCCAGTCGATTGGGCATCGGGTGTCGTCTTTGAGGTATTCCAGCAAGACGCGTCTCGATGCGATAGCAAGGTCAACACGCGGCGGTTTCGACATCCCAGGTCATTGAGAGCTGCTACTTGTTGCTCCTTGACAAACGAAGAAGGCTCTTGGTGCGGCGCTCGGCGGCTTGGGCAAGGATTTCGAAAAGATCGCAGCCGTTCATGACTGCTCGTGCGACGGGTCTGAGTCCAATAGCGTCCACAGGGGAATCAGGCGTTAGCCTAGCTCGGAAGCCGCAGCGTGCTTGAGGACCGCAAATCGCCTGACGAAAATGACATATCGTCTCCGTACCGGATCGGCATAAGCGTGAGCCCAGCTGCCACAGCGGAAACCTCGAGGCTCTTCCAATATGGCTCAAAGAGTAGGCGCGCATCTGCCTCCTCCGTGCGATCCAGGTAAACGAGGAGCGCCACGATCGGTGCAGAGTCAGAGCCGGTCACTGCCAGCCGCAGTTCGAGTGGCATGAGGGCACGGAGGGCCGTCCTTCGCGACTTCTTTCGGAAATATTGCTTTAGCTCGCCAACGATAATCTGCTGCACAGAGTTGGGCCACACTGGTCGTGTCGACATTTCGCCGACCTGGATGGCAAATGCGCGCTCTTCTTCAGCGCTCGCAAAGCCAATAATTGCCACTCGCCCGACGAGCGCGCTCTTCTCAAGTGGTATGCTGATCCGCAGATCCGCAACGTAGAAGCCATCTGCGAACCGGGGTCCAGTTAGGCGGCACAAGTACGTGCTGCGAAGATTCTCAATACTGGACTTGACCTGATCATCAAGGTGCGCCAGATCGATAACAGGCGAAACCTGGAACCACGGTCGCAGCTTGTGATCACGGTCCTCCTCGATCAAGTCACACGTTTCCGTTGTGATGATGCCGAACGGAGGACGATCTGGGTCGGCAAGATCGACCAGTTCCAGCTCGTCCAGGCCTTCAACTTGCGTTGATGCCGACCACAAGGCGTACCTGCCGACGGCATGGTATGCTAGCGGCGGCGATTCGATAACCGTTCCGCAACGGAATGATGTTAGGGCCCGATCGACCGCCTGTGGCCATGGCAGCAGATTATCATCGATCACGCTTGGTGAGTGAAACCTTTACGCGGCGAGGCGCCAGAGCCGGAACAGCTACTTGTCGCTGTGACAGCGGCGGCGCTTCGGTCTCGTAGCCGATTGCTCGCCCCGGGATCGGGGTAAAGATTGCGGCATGCGCACGGCGCTCGAACAAATCGATCGAGTGCTCGCGAAGTAGCTGAACTGGTGTTGGGTCGCCCAGTACCAACCATTCGTCGAAGTCTGCGCGACCACGTGAGGCGATTAACCCGCGCACGATCGCGTCAAGCTGCAGTATGATACGGAGCGTCTTCGCCTTGGGCGCACTCCCTTCACGGCTCCACTTGTATGGCGTCGTCCGCCCGACGCCTAGAACTTCCGCGAGTTCTTCGTCAGCTAACGGAAGCGCGTCTCGCAGGCGCTGGTACGCAGCAATGTGGGTGAAGTCTCGCCGGGGCGCAGGCAATGCCAATGGAAGAGTAGCGGAAGTACGCGGGATAGCCAACGCATTGGAGCTTACCTGGCTGATGCGCGGCAGTGGCACCGGTAACGAATCGTGGCCCTCTCTTCCCCAATAGGGCAATGACGCCGGCACAAGCGCGTGCCGCGCCGAAAATACCAACTGCAACGGTGGAGCGTCATCGGGCAAAGCAAATGATGAAAGCTCTGGTAGCTGTAAGCCCCAGCGCCGCTGCGTAACGTACGTGAGGTTAAGCGCTCCAAAGGACTGACGCCCCGGCGGCGACGGGAAAACGACTGACCAGAATTCGTTATCTACCGGTGTGGCGCTCGAAGCTAATGCGAGCAAGTCCATAAGCGCATAGCGAAAAAAACTTTGTGCGCTCGGCGCTCCCGGCGCGCCCGGCTGAACTCGAAAGTACTCGAGATGAACATCGGTCGATGGCCCAGTAACTTCGCGCCTGCGTGAAACGGGCGAATCAAATGAAAGAATCGGCGTCCGACTATCATCATATGAAAGAAGCCACCACGGGCCGACTACGTCCTTCGCCTCGGCGAGTGCAGGGGCCGAGCCGATCACGACGTAGCCTCGCGCAGCGAATTCAAACCTGCATCAGTTAGGCATGCTCGAAAGACGCGCAGATGATCCTCGTGCATACTGTCGATTAAGGTCAGCAACCCGGCACTATCGAGACGCATTAGATCCTCTCTATAGATGTCGGTATCAAGGAGATACGTCGAACCTTCTTCGCGCGATTGGTCGGTAAATAATCCGTGTCGGATTGTAACACGCACTAACTCATCAAGAGAAAAAGAAAACTGCTGTTGTGTCGCGATTACGCCCGGTCCGAACAGAGGATGAAGCAGTGGCCCTAAAAGGGCATCGGATATTAGCGTTCGATACGAACCCGGCGCTTTTCCCAAACGCACCGAATCGACATAGCGCAACCCCACGCGGGTGATAATCGAAGGTCTCACAGCGCTCTCAATCGTGCTCGTTAGCGTCTCGATGCGAGCACGAAAATCACCCCGCCACGTGCGATAGTTTGTGGTTTCGAGTGTGTAGGAGTCAGGCGCGACAGTGGCGATCCAGCGCCCATCGTTGCTGGTGAATCGCCAGGCAGTCGATGCTTCGCCTGTCGCTGGGGTCAAGCTGCTCGCATCGATCGTGACGGTCTGGACGCGCACTGGATCGGCGCGCACATAGCCGTATTCGGTCGACCGCATTGCCTCGAGCAGGTCGCCTATACGTGTAGTTGTGATCCTCTCCGCCGGATCGGCAAAGCGGACCTGACAGGCGACGAGGGCAAGCGGAGAGCCCGGCAGGGTCCCGGCAAAGGGCTCCGGGAGGCTAGCTCTCACCGGCGGAGGGCATCGTCGGTGAACACTAAGTGAACATCTCTGCGGTCATCTACTCAACTCCTCCAGCCTCACTTCAATTCAAGACGAATCGGGCACCCCGGCTTCCGAAAGCCGGCCCCGCCCGGGGCGATATAGCGGCGTTTCAGGAGGTCACAAAAATAGCTGCTCCAATCGGCCGTCAACGATCAATTTGCGAAAATAGCTCTCTATTTCATGTGGAATCTCGCCTCCGGTTAGGACTACGCCAAGCTCAATGTTTCGAAGGTAGGCAGCCGGCGTTGGGTTCGCTGAAGTTAAGATCGCCTTGCGGTGATCAATGACAATCGTCTTTGCGTGAAGGACGGCACGGGTCTTTCGATCAGCGCTGAGGCTGCGGCGATCGAAGAAGATCTCTGGAAAGCGCGTCCCCGGCCATTGGGATTTGACGAAGCGATGCGCAAACTCGTCGATGATGACGCTGTCGGGCCGATTGTCGGTGGAACCACGAGCTACGTCGAAGCAGCAGACGACCTGAAGCTGCGGTAACTCCATCATTCGTTTTGCCAACGTCTTGAAAATCTCGTTGCCTTGATAGACGGCAAAGCCAACGACGAGAACTGATTCTTGGGCCTCGGTGAAGAGTTGCTCGACTACAACGAGCGTATCCCGCGCTTCCGCTTGAGCCTCGAGCCCCGTCGCTACAAGCTCGAGTTGGGAGTTTGGGCGCTCCAGCTGTTCACGTTCGGCTGCGACCGCACTGACCAGTCGCGCAAGCAAGACGGGAGTGAAACCTTGCGACGCCAAGCCTTCAAGATCGGCGGCGAGGTTAGGTCTCGCCATCCCTAGTTTACTGAGGGTGAATTCGCGATAAGGCGGTCCCAGCGCTCCGGTCTCGAGCTGCGTCGCGAGGTAGCGGAGATCGCCGCTGCTTAGACCTCCGAACACAGTTTATATGCCGGTTACGGATGGGAAGAATGCCGCACCCTGCGTTCGTATGGTCCCAACGACAAGGGTGCGATCAAGGAGATCGTTACGGTGTTCGCAACTCGGTTCGGCGATCAAGAGGCAGCCGTGGCATGCCGCTCCATGCAAATACCGCTGTTCAAGCTGACTGTCTGGCTGATGGTCAGCGCAAAGTGGATCATTGGAACATAACCGTCCTGCGATAAGCGCTCGCTTCAAATGTTCCGCGATGCGACGCCCAGCTGCAACCACGCCACCAAGGCTCCCTTCAGATCCGGAACTTCCCGTGTGGATGAGGAGCCCGTATTTGCTGCCGTCGATTGCATAGATACGTTCGCGTAACGATGTCGCCGGGTAGCCGCATTCGAGCGCGATCGCGCCGATTAAAAGATGCGACAAGGAGTGTAGCAACACGTATGGCGCACCAACGAAGGGACGGTCGATTTTTTTCTCGGCGGCCCACAGTCGGAAGCCGGCGACGAGTTCGTCAACATGCTTGCGAACCTCGTCTTTCTCAAGCCAGGATGTGATCGCCGCGGCTGAGATTTGGAAAAAGACGCCTTCGCCACGATGTTCGATGGCCGGAAGCCACGCGATTGGATCGGCTAGATCCTGGCGCTCGACGCCGCTGTCAAGNNCGATGCACGAGCACGACCTTTTCGATCGCCTGCAAATATGCCAGGGAGTGCGGGTCCCATTCACTGCGTTCCAGCGCCTCGGCAAAGTAATTGCTATCGGGCTCATCACGCCCGACGATACCAGACACGAGGACATCGAACTCAGCTTCCTTTACCGATACAGAAGCGGTCGAGGCATCCTCTGCATTCCGCGAATGGAGAAACTCGAGAACCTGCTCGTTCGAGACATTCGTGAGCAATGCTGAGACAGGCGGGAGCAACTTCTTCAACATCTCGAGCTCGAATTCGGTCGTTACATTCTTGATTAAATCTAGGCCTTCTCCCAGGTTCTTGCCGAATTCATCGTTTGCATCCGGAAGCGAGATCGTGGAAATCACCTCGGCAAAATAGGCATTGCTTGCCGATCGAACCAGAAGCCGATTCGGCTGTTTGCAATCGTTTTGATTCTGATAGGGACCGAGCCAAGGCCGCGCGCCGTTGCACCAGCCAAGAGGCTGCGAACTGGAGTCGAGCGCTTCGTAGAGCTGCCTCTGCTGGCCGCAATCGCATCCGACCCACGTGTCTGCGACTTCGCCGCTTGTTCCGCGTTCTTCGAGCCACAAGGTCCGCTGGCAGTCCGTCTGACCGCGATGAACGTAAGCTCTCCAGTCGACGTCGCTCGTATGTCCCTTGCGACAGGCGCAGACAAAGCGAATCGGCGTGAGCGACTTTTTCTTACGATCTTCTGGATCTTGATATGAAAGCCCATGTCGTTCAGTAGCCTGAATGCGAACGAGGCGTCGTCGCCCGTACCGTCCCGGATTTGCCGCTCGATCTTGGGTAACGAACCAGGTCGGGTAAATGAGCCCGGCTACGCCAAGCTTCGGTGCATCGGGAGCGCTATTGAATTCCGGCGGCGAGAACAGCTGCAGTTCAGGGATCTCTAGGCGTCGCCGAAGATATGCGAGCAGACGCGGCTCTGTGATTCGGTCTTCGGCACGCTTGTCCCAATCCGCAAGTCCCGATATAATCACAGATCGATCCGGCAAGTCGACGAATGAGCCTGGACCGAAGGTTCCGATCAGCTGCCCCTGGCGTAAGAGATTCTCTGCCACGACCTAATCCTCGGTAATCTTGCCGCCGCTCGGCGTCTTGAGCTTGACAAGGACCGGCGGCTCGACGTCTCGCAGAGACCGCGGGGTTCGAAACGACTCCCAGTGCGGTTCAAGGTCGGCGCTATCTAGCACATCATACAGTAGATGGCGGGCAACACCCTTATCTCGTTGATAACCGAAGTCAGAGCCGGCGCCAGACTCCGCAACATCTTTTGCGATGAACGCCCAATTATCTAGGATGCGTGCGACATGCTTTCGCGTGTTGTTCGCCATAGCGGCTTGCTCGTCAGCAGACTGCGTCTTGTGCGAGGCAGCTCGTGACGCCAGAACCTCTGCAACGGAGTCCATCTCTGTACGGCGCTGTTGTGCGAGCGCCGCACCTTTGTTCGGCGCAAAATTCGGTAGCCCGAGGCGCGCAAGCGCAACCACGACGGCGCCGAGACCACGGTCCAGCGCCCGTGGCGAAAACGGCGTTACGCTCGTCGCCTCAACGTTCCGATAGAACGTCGAGTGAAAGCCGATAAAACGCTCGTAATGCGAACGGTCCCGCGGTTTGTTCACATTGAGGAGCACTACTACAAGTCCGGGTTTGTCCGGATCACGGCCGACGCGGCTCGTCGCTTGGATGTATTCGGCAGCAGTTTTCGGTTGCCCAGAGACCAGCATGAGGCCAAGGCGCGTGATGTCCAATCCTACGGAGATCATGTTGGTAGCAAGCGCAACATCCACACTATCTTTATCTGAGCGTCCTCTATAAGCGCTTGCGAGGCGACGCTTCGTCTCGGCAACCTCCGCGGTCGGGACGCGTGAGGTGAGCTCAACCGGTTGCGACTTGATGTCGCGCGACTTGAACACCGGTGCCGTTCCGACGCGTACACGGCGGTCATACGTCCGAACTCGTGGAACGATCTCCTCTTCCACGATCCTCCGCGCGCCACCAAGTTCACGTAATGCGTTGAAATACGTCAAGAGTGTCATGTACGGATCGGCTGGGTTTTTATCGTCAGGCTTGGCCTCTTCCCACAGCGTTTGTGCGATCGCCAACAGACTAACCGCAACCCGCAGGAAAAGTACCTTCGGGCTGCCGCCAGGAACCGCAAGTCCGAGGTAATGTCTGCTTCCCGAATCCTCTAACGGAAGGCTCTGAGCAAAGAACGAGTCGCGACGATCAGGTCCAGGCGGTGGAAAGACTTGGGTCTCGCGCCGGTCGAAGAGTGCCAACACTTGATCACGCGCGCGGCGCACCGTGGCAGTCGACACAACGACTTTGGGACGTATCCGTTTTCCGTCGACTTGGCGGCAGGAAAGGTGATCGATGGCGGTCTCGTAGAGGCCGACCATCGTTCCGAGCGGTCCCGATATCAGGTGCAGCTCGTCTTGGATAATAAGGTCCGGGGGAGGAAGCGGGTCAGGAAGGGCCGCTCCGTTGTTCGGCTCGGTCTCGCCGTAAAAGCCCGCCGGCCCGTAACGGGTCGTGCCACCGAAGAAGCCGGCAATCTCACCCGTCCACGGCATCCCGGCGAACTTGTCGACCGTTGCGATTATAAAGGACGGGAGGCGCCGGTAAATCGACTCATCGACTGTCAAGATTGGCAGCGCTCGGCGCGATCCATAAAAATCGCAGGTGCGGAGGACACACGTTAACCTGAGATTCGCTGGATTCGACGCGTTAATGTGTCCACTCTCGTCGACGAGCTCGAAGCTGTCGGCGGTAAATGGAGTACCACACCACGGACATTCGCGTAGCGGAACCGGCAACGGTCTCCGTGAATTTTTCTTGTAGTCCAGGACCTTCGTCCGTGCGGTAATGTGTTGAGGATCAGGCTCTCCTGCCCGACCCATTCGATTTGGCGTCGCAGCGCGTCCAACCCACAGCCCGATTTCGACCGGCCACTCTCCGAGTCGCTTCGGAGTCGAGGAATCCATTAGGCGCTCGAGTTCGAGAGCACAGACGACGGCTGCCGCGCGCGAGAGTTGGTCGAGCGTTAACAGCCGCAGCGTGTAACGCATGAGGACCGAAAGGCCGGCTCCGCCAAGACCAGGGTTGGTAATCCGCCGGTACGCGATCGCGAATGCGGCAAGCCCGAGATAAGCTTCAGTCTTGCCGCCACCAGTCGGGAAGAACAACAGGTCTACGATCTCGCGTTCGTGATGACTCGGCTCGACGATGCCTTGCAAGTTGAGCAAGACGAAGGCGAGTTGAAATGGCCGCCAGCGGGGCGGCTCAAGGTCCTCCGGCTGCTTGCCAAGCAATTGGGCAGTGCGGCGCCTCCCGGCCCGCGCTAAGGCTCGGTTGGCGAGGGCAAACGCCTCGAGTACATCAGGCTGGGAAAGGCACGCAATGCCGTTGGCAATGCGCGAAGCCGCGGCTTCCGCGTCAGCGAGGAGTAACGTTGCGATCTCCTGGCGCTTTGCTGCGAGCGATTGCAGACCGCTCTTTTGCCCTGCGATCCATCGCCGATATTCCGTCACGACGCCGGAGAGCTTCGTGCTCGCATCAGCCGAATCAGTGAGTTGCCCCAGGGTCTCCATTCCGAGTTCAAAGTTGGCAATGTTCGAGTTAGGTATAACCCGAGGTACGGGTGTCAGGGGAGTGCAGCACGACGACACTTCGCGACAGATACCGCCGCTCCCAACGCTCCATTCAGCAGCTGTGTTATGCCCGACGGCGTATTCTGCGATGTCGCGGTAGTGCAGATCTGCGACGCTCTCGTCCCAATCGTCCGACTCGACCCCGTGCATAGCATATCGCGGACAAATTCCCTCGGGCGATGATATGTCCATGTGCGCCTGAAAAACGAACGCCTCGTCCGCGAGTCTCTTGTCCTCGCGCGGGCCTCGGTTGTTCAAGAGGAACACCGACACGGACTTGACGTTCTGGGTGCCGCTTTCGGTCGTCAAGTTGACAGCACGCACAAGAACACAGAGGACAAGCCCAGCGCTACGTTGCAGCGGCACTTCGAAACGGCCCAGCTTCGCGATGCTTAGCGAGGCCTTCTCGACACGGTGAGTTCGCTGCCATTGGCCCCGAGAGTCATCACCCCCATCGTCCGCGGCTCTCGCCTCGTCACCGCTCGCAATGAATGCGTAATCACCCCATGTCACGGTGGCGTCGAGTGTCGACGTGTCAGACATCACCAAGAAGCTTAGACCAAGAGAAGAGGGTCGCCAGGCTCGGCGACCACTTGCCTTATCGGGCGTGGCTTGATCGTCGCTCCCGCCGGCGTCATCACCGCTGTCGAGGTCGCCCTCTGTATCGGCGTCGCCGGCGCGCTGGTCCTCGGGCGCCCCTTGTGGGACGAGGAAGCCGCTCAGGTACCACCGTGACGGAGCCTGCTCAAGCACTTCGGCGTGTAGCCCAGTGTCAGAAGGCCCTGGACCGTAGAGATCGAGTCGAAGCTGCTCAACAAGCGAGGCCCTCACGTCGGCCGACGTCTTCACTTTCGGTTCTACGTCCCGCGTGCTCATTACATGCTCACCTCATCGCTATCCACGTCAGTGTCTTCCTCGAATTCTTCGATGTCTTGGCTAAAATCTGTCGACCACGATCTAGCCACACCGAGGCGCGTCTCCTCCCCCGCGCGGCTTCGGTTCAACTCGAGCAGCCGCACGAGCAGTTCGTCGCGGCGATCGTGCGGCCATGTGCAGCGTACAGGTGCCGCTTCACCAGTGGAAGTCCACTCCGGTACGAACGCAGCTTCCTCGGACACATCGTTCCATCCATAAGCGTCTAGCACAATGCGGTCTAGATCGCCGTGCAGCTCACGCAACTTCTGCACCGGCACAGAGCGCTCCGATGGCTTGTTAAAGCGGTTATAGGTCTTGGTCAATCCCTCATTTGCCGCGATCATCATCGTCTTTCGATGCTCATAATAAGCGCGGCCAATGTTTTCTAGCGAGCTACTATCGCGCCATGCCTCGGGAAGGGGGAAGGTCTCGAATACGTCGCTTGGCGTGTAGCGCGGATCATCTTTCAAAGTCGGACCGAAGAAAAGCGCCCATATTTCGTGCACGCGGGATTGAAGAATCGCAAATGCCGCCCAACTTTCCAACGCTATCACGATGAGAGTTTGGTCGTATACCATGTCATTTTCCAGGAACGCCAGGGCAAAGCGAGTGGCTGTTTGTGGCTTTACCAACACGCGATTATGGCCCGCGATGGCCGAATAAAGAGGATCGCAACGCCTCGTAAAGCGCCACCAGAACTTGCGACGCGCCTCTACGTTGTCGGTATCTCGCTGAGGCTTAACCTTTGCTCGCACGATTGACAAGAGGTCGGGCCACGCCTCTGCCTCGTCCAGCGTTCTCCCGCCGAAGTCGATGATATAGCGATGGTGACGATGGGCCGGTTCAGTGAGAACTTCCTGCCCTCCAATGTAGGGCCGGATGAGGTCTCCGTTTCGTGGATCTCTAGCGATTAGCTCGTCTATCAGACGAAGAGGTGACGCAATCCCTTTGGAGTCGGTGTCATCAAAAGTAAAGCCCATTCCGAGCGGAATGCTTCCCTGAAAGCTCAGATCTGCATTGGCGGTAAGGCGCGCAGGGTCACCATCAGATCCTTGATCGACGAGATATGCCGTAATCACCGGTACGAATCTACCATCAAGCTGCACGACTCCGTCGTATTGACCCTTCGTTAGATAGACCAGCGATACGACCACAGCTGCCGAGCCTGGCCACTTATACCGCCTGGTTGCATTGTAAATAAATCCGTGGTGCTCTCGAATCCAGCGAAGGCCCGTACTCCGTGTGTCTCCCTGCCGGATTGTATTTGTCGCTATGAAGCCGATAGTGCCAGCGTTCCGCAACATGCTAAACGCGCGGCGGAAAAAGTGAGCAACGAGATCCGCATTACCGTGCGCACCGTCATGAATAGCCAGAAGCCAATCAATGTAATGCGGGGGATTAGCTGAGCTGATTGTGTTCTTTCCAGCGTACGGCGGATTTCCGACGACCGCATCAAAGCCGGCGTTATTTCGTTCGAAGACCTCCGGAAATTCAAGCTGCCAATGGAAAGTATGCACTTGGGCTCTGCCGTCGATGAAGGCGCGTAACTGATCCCGCCAGTGTAATTCACCAAGCATAGATACGACACGCTGGCGTAGAGCCTCCCGGACCTTCTGCTTTTCGCTCGAAAAGTAGGCGGCTAAAAGCGCATTACCGATCAGGCTCGCGTCAGCAACATTCTGGTCCACTTGGGAAAGCACTAGTCGCAAGTCACTGTCCGACGAGCCTTCCGCCGCAGTACGAATGCGTTCTCGTCCTTCTTGAGCGCTCTTAAGAGCATCACGAACAACCTGTGAAACAAACGCGAGTTGCACGCCTGCGGATGGCGCCCAATGCAACGTCTCGATTTGATCGCAAGTGAGACCGACTAACGCATCACCGTGACGAATTGCGTGATCAACAAATGTAAACTCATGTTCCTTTGCGAGGGTCGCCAACCAGAGCGAGAGTCTCGCTAGATCAGCCGCCATCGCGTTTCGATCAACGCCGTAAAGGCAGCGCTGTGCGACAAGCCGTCGCGCGTGCTGCAAGGCGTCTTCATCTGATGATAGAACGGGGGTCGAGCCATGGCGCTCCCAGGCGGACACCACTCGTTCGGCAAGCTGCCGACACACTTCAACGAGAAACGCGCCCGAGCCGAGTGCGGGATCCAGAACGCGGAGGCCGAGGATATCCTCAGCCGACGCGTCATCTCCTAAGCGTTCGAGAATTGGTCGCAAGGTCTCGGTGACGATAGGAGCCGTTAGCGCGCGAGGCGTGTAATGGGACCCAGACCGACGTCGCGTTTCCGTCGGTTGCAAGACCGGAACACCCTGCGGCAGTATCTTCGGCGTAATTTTTGTGTCGATCACTGCTGCAAGCGCAGCTTCGAGTTCAACTACAGTCTTCGCAGCCATTACTGCAGCGCCGACCTTCACAGTCACCTTGGTGTCGGTGCGTTTCTGAATTGCGCGGACGCGCTTTGCGGCCGGCTCGGCTAAGAGGATCTCAAGATTTATCGTCGCGGAGGCCCCGACCGACTTTTTCGGGCGAATCGCCAGCGAAGGACCAGTCGTAAGTTCGATCGTGAAGCCCATCACTGACTGGTAGACTGACCCAATCTGTTCCACGTCGAGCGTTCGATATGATAGCCGCTCACCGTCAACCATCATCAGTCCTTGTAGGATACGCCAAACAACGCCGTCTGAGATCGCGGGTACCTCAGCGAGGGCATCGGTGTCGCCCCTCCCCTCAATAAAAGGAAAGCGGTCCGGATCGAACATCCGGCCGCGCCGCGCCACAAGTCTCAGATCCGCGTGCCAGCCGCCCGCATACACGAGCCGCCAGAGTGCGAGGAGTTGCGCCCAAGCCNNTAGATCTGCGTGCCATCCGCCCGCATATACGAGCCGCCAAAGCGCAAGGAGTTGTGCCCAAGCCCCATAGCGGTCGTCCATCGTGTCGGGATACAGGGCGCCGTCGCCGCGCAGCCGCTCAAAGAGACCGCCAAGCGAGTAATTTTGCTCCCAGACCTCGTTGCTCGGGAACAGACCACGATCCTCGGCGTAGAGGACGAAGACCAACCTTAGCAGTGCTGTTAAGAGGCCGCTGTAAAGATGCTCCGGATCGCGGCTCGCGAGGCTTACGATTTGAGATCGCTGCGTTCGTACGTCGGCAGCATAAAAGCCGCGCAGCAGCTCATTCAATGCGACGAGCACCTGCTGCGCAAGCTTCTCCGAAACATCCTCTTGATACTGACGGCTTTCCGCTAGTAGTGCTGCGAGGCTCGTGTCTGGTGTCCCAAATAACCGGTTGACGTTGAGTAGCATGTAGAAAGCGGATAGCATCGGCCGACCCGCGACCTCCAGCATCGATGCAAGATCGAACGTCGCGAAGCCCGAGGTCTCACCTTTGGGTGCGTACACGAGCCGAAACGACCGCGAGTTCGTAAGCAGACCAATTGGAGTGTTGGTATCCCGAAGCAGTCGCTCGAAACGATCGTGAGGGCTTGCCGCCCAACGCCGGCCATCGTCCTCGAGGGGTGAGTCAAAGTCGACGTCAACCCGCTCGAGCTTAATTAGCATCTGCCAACCAGAATTGCCATTTCCGGATGCCGGGATAGCGTATGTAGGCACGAGACGCTCTCCGTACTCGACAAGGTACGTACCGATGTCGTCCGGCAAGGGGCGCCCCTCGGGCAGACCAGCGATGTCGTTTGTTTCCCAGCCGAGGAAGGATGATACAAACGCTGCAAAGTCACCGATGACGCGTTGCGCTTCAGACATCTGCCCGTCCACGCTTCCTTGCGCGAGAAGGTCGAGCTGATTCTGTCGCTCGGCGATGTTGCCATCCGGCGCGATACCGCGGTGGGCAAGGGCGGCCGGTGCAACGAGCAATCCCGTGGGTTGGACGTAACCGATCCACTCCCGATGAGCCGCGATCAGAGGATCGATGTGATCCCTACCCACTAGCCGGCCAGAGATAGGCGATACCCACCGGCTCGATGCGTGTCGCCTTGACATCGTACGCCTCGATAATCCTCTGAGGCTCTCTTACCATCAAGTCGGGGAGCTGTTCCAAGCGCTCGTTCCAAAAGCGCTTGTTAAGTGCAAGTTGGTGTGCCTCGACGTCGATAAACCCAAGCGTCTGTTGTGGGTCTTCATTCTTCTTCTGTGTCTCACGGATCCGCCGGCCTTGCTCCTCGAGAAGCTTGACCATGCTGTCGCTCTCGATCGTGGCCCGAGCGCGCAGCTTCGCGCGAGCTTCGTCAAGCGCAACCTCGCAGCGCTGCTCGAGCAAAGGTGTTAGCTCGTAGACGTCACGCGCGGTTGAGGAGTTTAGGCGTTTAAGCACGGGTTCCGCGACGAGTACTTTCGGCATGAGGAGAGCGTGCTCGAGGAGATCGAGTGTTCTTTGTTCCGCAGTCCGGCCGTAAAGTTGGAGGCCCGTATCCGGCCGATCCTTGGGATCAATCCAACGCGCAGTCACTTCGACGAGCTCTTCGTGCAGCCGTGAGCCACCTGGCCCGTAGATTGATAGCCGCCCGATCAGAATCACGCGCGGCACCGCATCGGGCGCGATGGCAAGGCAGGCTCGAGAGAGATCGTGCTCGAGTAGGCCTCTGCTGGAAAATTGGCTGAGAACACGCTTGACAAATCGATGTTCTAGATGCAGCTGGACTGCTCGATCGCCGATCGGGCCGGGTTCCGAGAACGACACCGGACGAACCTTGGCCTCGCGGCGCCAGCGGCTAACATCTTCTTTGTCTTTCCGACGAGTTCGAAGCATGTCGATCGCCGGGAGCCAGCGTGGATCAGAGCCAAGAGCCTTCGAATCAACCGGGACCGAAAAAAGCTCCGGATGCTCGCGATCCTTGGGTGCGTCCGGCACGAGCGCCTTGCCGCATTCGCGGAGCAAACCAACATCGATCGCCTGGCGAAGCTTCGCAGCATCGACGCCGGCGACGCGTTCGGAGCGCTCAAGGATTGTGCGAAGCTCGTCGATCTCGCGCCGAACGCGATTTCGCCGCCGCTCGCGCTCGGGATCGACTTCGAGATCCTCGCGCGCGACATTCGACCGAGACTTATCCGAGATCGCTTCGATTGCGACGGCTTGCGCGGCGGCCCCGTCGCGCGCGATGCCGCGCTTTGACAAGAGATCCGTGGTGCGACTTTCCAGCACCTCGGAAAGTGCGCCGAGTTCGTTACGAATTGTCTCAGTTTTTCTGACGATTGCACGAAGAACGGCGTCTTCGGGGCGCTGGTGATAGTAGAAATATCGGCAGTATACGATCGGGCTCGGCTGAAGTTTGCGATCGATGCGGCCGTTGCGTTGCTCGATTCGGCTCGGATTCCAGGGCAAATCGAAATGGAAGAGATCGTAGCACTGGCGCTGTAGGTTGAGCCCCTCGCGCGCCGAGTCTGTCGCAATGAGGATTCGGATCGCACTCTCGTCAGGGTCGCTATTAAAGGCCTCTTTGAGATCCTCGCGTCGCTCTTGCGAAGTAGCGCCGGAATAAACCGCGATTCGCTCATCCGCCCGGTCTGTGTGCTCAATGGCTGCGGACAAACGCCGTTCGAGATAGCGCCGCGTGTCTTCCCACTCCGTAAAGATGATCACGCGGCGCCGGTTCCAGCGCGCCCCGGGCGTGTGACTGCGGACGCCGGGGCATTGCGCTTCGTCGATCCAGTCGATGATCCGCTTCACCCGGGCGTCATCCTCATCGCGATGCTGATTTGCGAGGTCAACGAGCTCGTCGAGGGCCGCCAAAGCCATCGCAACGCCGCTTAAGCGCTCGCTATCGCCGACCGTCGCCGCACTCGCGACTGCAAGCGCGGCCTCGGCCTGCTGCTCCAGCGCGTCTGGGTTCGCTGAAGCCCGGTCGTCATCCGCAACGACGGCTCCGAGAAGCAACTCAAGATCGGCTGGAGCCGCCGGTCCGACTACTCCCGTAGCAGCACGGCGAATGGCGTCACGGTGCACTCTGATCGTGCGCGAAAATGCCTCCACCGAAGAAAGGAGCCGCTTCTGTAGAGAAACCATCACGAGATGCGCCTGAGCTTGCTTGGAGCGGGAGTCTTTGGCCAGTTGCGCCTCACGAAGCGCGCGATAGGCGTCGAACTTCGCCGAGAGAACGAGTTCGGGAGCCGTTGATGGCAGGTTATCGATATCGATCTGCTCTGGCACCCGGACGGGAAAGCCGCCCTCGAGTTCGCGGATGTCGTCCTTGATACGGCGCACCATGATGTCCTTGAGATCGCCGGGTTTCAGCGGCACCCCGCGGACAAATCGGTTGGGGTCTAGGATCTCGAGGAGAGCCGAGAAGCTGTTCGAGTGGCCGTTGTGCGGGGTTGCAGACAGAAAGAGTCGATGCTCGAAACGCTTGGCGATCTCGCGCACTTCGCGCGTGATCTTACTGTCAATCGCGTATCGCGATCCACCGGACGGGGCCGCATGGTGCGCCTCGTCGAGAATAAGCAGCGATTGAGAGCGCAGCGGTCCGAGCCAATCTCGCAATCCCGCGGTGTAGGTAGGATCAATCAATCGGCGGTTCGAGAAGAGAAAGAAGCTGTGCGTCTTCCACGGATTCACGCCGTACCCACGCTCGCGACGCATAGCGGCAAGATATTCGCGGTCCATGATCACGAAGTTCAGGCCGAAACGTGTCTCGAGCTCGTCCCGCCACTGCAGTAGCATTGAGGGCGGGGCAACGACGACGATCGAGGTAATTTTCCGTCGCAGGAGCAGCTCGCGCGCGATGAGTCCTGCCTCGATCGTCTTTCCGAGCCCGACGTCGTCGGCGATGAAGAGGTTCACTTGCGGTAATGCGAGGGCTTTGCGGAGTGGCTCAAGCTGATACGCGTCGATACGGATCCCCGCTCGAAACGGTGCCTGGAGGAGCCGCTCGTCCGTCGCGGTGACGCTATTCCAGCGCCGCGTATGGAGATAGGCCGCGAAGACGTCCGAGTCGTCGAAACCCCGGCTACCAACTCGCTCCCACGGATTCTCATCGAGGACCTGGCCGTCGAGTTCAGCCTGCCATAGAACGGTCAGCTGCTGACCCTGCGCATCATCATCAACACAAGCGAGTTGGACGAGATGAGCCTCGGTCTCGTCCTGACCATATTGTACGTCCTCGACAAGCCAATAGCGCTGTCGGACGCGAACGAGCGCACCGACTTCAAGAGCCGCCTGCTGGACTGGCGCAGCGCTCGCTTCCACCGCGCATCTATTCGAACCAGGTTTGCTGGACCATTTCTGTCCCAGCGAATTTTGGGCCGCTATCATGCCGTGCATCTTCTGCGAAAAGCACGCTGTGGCGGCGTCGTCCTAAACGAGCCTTCTCGCGACCTACCGCAGGTGTCTCTTGATTTCACTATCCTGGAACGTGAAGATTTGTGCTCGCTGATTCTCCTCGAAGTAGCTACGAAATTCCGGACGACTATTCCAAGCGGCAGCGACAGCTTGTGCGGACGGCTCGATATCTGCCGGCCGGTTCGTCGTCGCCAGCAAGACATCAAATCGACCAGCGTCAGCCTCGCTCGGCCAAGGGATCTCTAGTATGCCGTTGGCGGTCACCAGAAGCTCGTCGTCAGCGCGCGCAGCAATTCGATCACGCCACTGGACTAAAATCTCGTCCGAGAGGGTCCCTCCCGTCCGAGGAACGATTGCAACGCGGCCCCAACTGCTAGATAGATCCAACGGCGCAAGCTCATCGGGATCCGTGGGAACACCGACCTTCGTCTCGGCCGCCCAAAGCCACCGTGCTTCCATTAGCAAGTCGTCGATCGTTCTGATCTCGTGTCGGCAGGGCAGAACGACGCCTTGCCCACTGCGTTCTGGCGAAAGACGCGCAAATACCATGGTGTAGGTGTTGCCACGACTCGCGGACTTACGTCCATAGCGAATTGGTACAGGAACGCGGAGGACATCGGCCTCGTTTAGACGCCACCGACGCCAGCGGTCGCGACCACCATCGGAGTCCCAAAAGAGTGACCCGATTACGAGGATGCCGCACCGCAGTCTCACCCGGCCATTACCATCGATCTTTACTGCCCTCAATCACGGACGTACCAAACCCTAAGGGATCGATTTTAGCGCTCTAATAACGACCTAGTCGCCTGCCCACTCGCTAGAATGAGGCACCACCACTTTATGGAAATCAGAGGGCCGAAGGCAACATGGAAGTTCTCTAGTGCCGTGGCATTAATCTTTTCAATCCGGCTTAGGGGCGTGACTTTCAAAGTGGTTGGGAGCGGGTATGGAATCGAATCATGATACTCCAACGGGAGTGCCGGAGAAAGCTCCGCGCAAGAACGTTAGAAAACCGACCGCTCGCGTTGCTAGACTATTGCGCTTGCAGTTAGCGAGGGTGGAGAGATCGATGGCGGAGCACGGCATTTCGCTATCCGATAGTGATCTCGCTCGAATCGAAGCTGAATGGCCGGATTAACTGCCAGAGCACGAAGTCTGTAGGGGCCTCTATTACGTCCTCATCGCTCGCGGCGGCGGCGGCTTAGTAGCACGTAGAGTTATCAACACGACCATAATCTTGCGTAAAGATAGTCGTGAAGCGCGATAAGAGCATCTTCAGAACCACTCAGTATGAACGTCAATGCGCTCGCTCCGCAAAATAGCTTCGCGTCGTTTGGCCGCCTAAGCCAGGTATCTGCCGCTTCTTGAGAGCTCAGCAGAGTATTAAGAGCTTTGAATACCTTCACGATGTAGGATATACGGCGCAACACTTCTGCTGATGCGTGAGCGTGGTATCTGGGATCTCTCAGCTCCAGATATCCAGCCTCAGATATTCCGAGGATTGCGCTCTGTTCGGCCACCGTTAGCTGCCATATAGCTGCAATTTTGCCAAAGAGTTCGATCGCGAACGGCTGGCCTGAGTCGCCTTTCACGTCCACGTCTGCATCAGCGACATTGCCGCCCTTAGCCATCGACGTCGGGCGTTTTGGTTGACGAAGGTTCGCCCAGGACACTGATCATGTCCGTCTCCGATACGACATCTTCGCCGCCCGAGTCATAGGCAACAACCCAAAACTGCGGGTCCAACTTCGGCCGTACGATCGTCCCGGGCCCATCTGCTGTGAAGACGCGCGTGCCGGCTGCAAGCGGTGCCCCTCGAAGTTCGTCCGATCGCGCACGCGCAAAGCCTTCGGCCACCGGGTATGAGACCCAGCGCCCATTGAGGAGTTCGCCCGCCGTCACACGGTCATTCTCCAGGCGTAGGTTGAGGTAACGTCGTGTGCTGATGTGTTTGAAATGCGTAATGTTAGGACGGTCAAGGACATAGTCGAATTCTTGCAGATCGACGGTGACGTCGCCAATATCAATGGACCCTTGCGCCCTTGGGACCTCAAGTCCGTTGGCATGATAGGGACAGAACGCGAGGAAGTCATCTGGCCCTGTCGTGTACCAATGAAGCACCCAGCCGTCCTCAAGTTCCCGACTCTCGGCGTACCTCTGGTCTTCGTCTCGAAAGACTGTGCCTGTACCCGCTGCGGGGCGCGGGCGCTCCATTAGCGGGCCCGTAGATTCGGCGCAGATTTCGCAAACGATCAGGTCCGTCTCGCTGAGGTCAACGACGTCCGCGATCCGAATGTCTTTGTGGCTCGGTCCAGAGACCAGCGTTAGCACGCTATTAGCGAAGGCGTGAAGGGTGAAGACACCTCGATCGAACCCACCCTCACCAAGCTCGGCGGCGTCATTGAATGCCGATGCACGCCAGCGAATAGACACTTCGTGACCGATCAGCGCTTCCGCTCGTGCGGTTAGACTTTGGACGCTGTCGACGTCTACAAAGCGAGGCGGGTTAGAAACAATGTAGTCGTCGTCTAAGATCGATGCATTGATGAACGTTATCCCCTCGGATTTGTTGATGCCTGACGAGCCGTGGATGTGTCCGAAGATGTGGACCTTGATTTGTAACTCTTGAATACGATGATGTAGGTCGACGCATCCAACGTGTTCACCGCGAGCGACGTCGAGGATGCCACTCGGAGGACCGTGCGTTATGAGGACGTCGGTGGTGAGGGGAATCCTGGCCCAGCGCTCTGCAAGTCTTGGACCGCGTGGCAGATTGAATGCCCATTCCATAAACTCGGGCTGCCAAGGAGATCCCCAGAATTCAATGCCCTCGATGATGAGCCCAGAGTCTTGTAGATAGTGCAGTCCATCGCCATCTCCCAGCGCGAGACGGGCTCGGTCCGGGTTGTCTTCAAAGCACAGATCGTGATTGCCAGCAACAATGAGTTTATGCCGATGCGGAAGTTCTCGTACCCATACGCCAAATGCGGCGGCCTCTGCGAGGGTGCCCTCTCGCGAGAAATCGCCAGCATGAACGAAGACGTCTCCCGGCGGGATGACGATCCGTTCGTGCATGCCGTGAGTGTCAGAAATGGCGACGATGCACAACGCTTCGGGTGCAGCCATGACCCCTACGAGCCCTCAACCGTTTCGCAATTTCTTATCATTGCCTTTGCTACGCGCATTTGTTGCCATAGCTGATACAAGCTGCGCCCGGATTGTAATGTTAGCGGGATTGCCAGGGCGACCGTTGCAGCAAAAATATATTCGTAGACGAGGGCATTTTGGCTCCTCGCGACGACAATGAGTGAGGCGGATAGCAGAAGGCAGACCAGCAGCTTTGGTATAGTTCGAAGTGCGACGCAACGGAACAGTTGCTGTTCTTGAAGCAGCAAGTCGCGCCATTGCGCAGTTACAATGTCACCGGGGGCTTCAATCGTCACTGGGTATTCCGAACCCCGTTGCTCGTTTGGAACCACTGAGCGTCACGCCCTTATAATATCATGAATCACTACATCTTCATCCCCCCGTTGACTGTCCGATTCATCGCGCTTGTCCGGACCTGAAATGACTCAATGCGTGCGTGAAAGAGCAGAAGCACGGATGCAATTCCGTTGGTCGATGGCAAAGCTCCGACGATTGAAGCGAGGATCTTTGTGCGGAGCGGCCGGCCCGCTCGACAAGGCGCAGACTATCCGGCGTTACCAAACAAGTGTGCGAGGTACCCGTAGATCGGGCCAACGCCCTCGTCGCGGATGACGTCGAGCATCGAACGATCCCCTAGCCAGGCGTCGCGGGTTCGGACGATTTGCGGGATGCGCGAGGGCTTCAGTTCGATCTTCAGCACGAGTGCAAGTTCATAGAGCCTTTCGACGGTCGGCCGGCGGCTAGCCGGGATGCCGCTGGCGCGCCACGCCGCGAGCGAGTGCTGGGACACGCCGAAGAGTTCGGCAAGCTCGCCCTGGGTCAGGCCGAGGATCGCTTGGGTTTGGGCAATCTCCTCAAGTTCCACCGCACGCCGTAGCATCTGAATGCCCTCATCTCATTTTTGAGACCGCCGCTTTGCCCGCGCCTTTTGCCGCGTTGCTTCGTCGATCGCATGCGCTAATGCACGAGCTGCGACAAACTCACTTTCGGGCGATTGAGCTAGCGCAGCGACGGTTCGTGAGTCTGTGTCACGTAACCATAGGCTTGAGTTCCATAACGCGCTCGTTTTCGAATCGGTCAGTTGCTCGGACAAGCCTCTCGCAATTCCGGCACTCAACGTCAAGTCCAGGTGGGGAACACCGTCAGGGCTCCACCCCGAAACCAAATATATCGCGAACTCTGTACCGAGGGGTGCTGCGACGTTGACTCGCGCGATCGTCCTGTTGCCAAAGAGCCTATTGGCGATGTGCCCGAGAGACCAGTCCGGGCTATAACGAAAGCCGTCGATACCTAAGTCGTCGACATCGAATAGTTCTCGGCCGTTGTCGGGGCGTTGCTCCGCCATAATCGCCAACTTCCCCCTAGCAAAGACGACAGCCTAACAAAACTGCTTGAGGCTCGAAGCCTGATACGCTCTTATAAGAGCGTGGCTAGGTCATCTCCTGCTCGCTACGCTCGCGAGGATGGGAACCCGAGATTTTGGCCGCTTAGCCAAGCGGCTCGCTCTAAATATGAGACGGCGGCGGCGGCAACTGGGGCTAACTCAGGAAGCTACAGCCGCGGAGCTTGCGATGGCGCCACGGCGCTATCAGCAAATCGAAGCGGGCGAGCAAAATGTAACACTGGACACCCTAGCCAGAATTTCTCGCGTTCTTAAGATCGCGCCTAGAGATCTGCTTTAGGCTGTTCAGCGGCGTGTCAAATTCAGCATCTGGTGAGAAACTTACCAGCACCCTCTGTGAGGCGACGGAGGTTCACAGTTTCCGTAAGCGCGCGCACGCCTCTGCGAAGCCCGTAGGGCAGTTCGTTGCGGTAACATAGACGGCTTGCTGGCTATTCAAGCGATGTACGTCGTAATCACCTAATTCTGGGACATTGGCAATCCACTTGTCGAGCGCACGCATAGCGATGACGACGGAATTGCGTTTCAGGGCGGCTCGCAGAAGAGCAAACGTATACTGCTGCGACGGCACCGTCGGCGTCTTGTTGCCGAACCTGATCGAATGATACGGGAAAAATTCAAGGCAAAGCACGTTCCGTGCTACGACGCGATTGCCGTAGAGATCCGTGAGCTCGCGAAGACGTTTCTGCCACCATATGTGGCCCGGTGACCCTTTGCCCGGTTCGAGGAAATAAAACGGGTAGTCTTGCTCTTTATGCGCGAGATTTGCGAGCGAGACACGCTGAAAATAGTCATCAAGATGATGAAAGCGCTCTTCCTTTTGGTCATAGCCGGGGTTGAGGTTCAGAAGCACAATCGGAGCGGTCGGTACGCCGAGAAATGGCTCGGGAAGCAGTTCGATGTGATACCGGTGGCTCTCGCTTGCAGTTCGGTTAAACACCTCGACTTTTTCGGCGTCATCGTTCAAGACGAATGGCGCGGCGATTGGGAGGTTGATCCACGGGTTCTTGTCGACCGCGTCCATCTAACGCAACTCGATGGTGGGACGCCGTTGCCACTTGGTCGCTTGTTGCACGTAGCACCGAAAGACGAGACACCGGTGCCGGCTATGGCCAATCATTCGATCCTCCGAGCGCCCGTCGTTCGAGGAGGTGAAAGCCTCGCGGCCAGGGGCACAGCACCCCAACCTAGTGCATTACTTTTCCCAAAGCCGCGCATTCTATCGCCGATATTCAATGGTAAGCGGAACATGATCTGGGCCACCGCCGGCCGCGATCCGGTGCGCGCACCACTCGCGATGGATAGTCGCAGCCACCGGCGTGAGGCCCCGAACGAGCTGAAGGTCGATTCGCGTTCCACGATCTTCACTGAACAGCCGCCTGTTCTGCCACCAGGTGTACCCGTGCTGATCATTGTGTAAGGCTCGGTAGGCGTCGGTGAAGCCCATATCAAGAACATTCTTGACCCACGTGCGCTCCGCGATGTTGTAACCGTCGCCTTTGCCGGGCTGGTTGGCGTCGAGCTTTAGATCCTGAATTGTATTGAAATCGCCGGCCAGAATCACCGGCTCGTGTTTCGGAAGCGCGGCGATCTCAGAAAGAACCGCTGAGTGCTGTTCAGGGCTGTGCGTTAGCGTGGCGTAAAGCGATGCAAACCAGATGCCGCCCTGTTTGACAATGATCCATTGTCCAAACTGGTCGAGAAAGGTTTTCGGTCGCTCTGAGCTCACATCGATCGAGCCCCGCGATAGGATTCCCACGCCGTAGGGACTGGGTGGTACATCGCCCAGGGCAAAGTAAGAATCATATCCCGTTGCGAGGGCGCCAGAACGCGGATCGCCGGCCCGAAGGTTTAGACTCTGTAGACAGATGACGTCACTGTCGAACCGAGCTGCGAAGTCCAACCAGCCATACTCGATAGCCTTCTTAGCCGTGCCGACATTGTGCGTGGTTACTCGAATCGTTTGATTAGCGGAGTTGCTAGGATTCACTGCGAGCCTCTTCATCGTTGCGGCGATTGACATCGGGAACGTTTACGAAGTTATCGGGCAAGGCCGAAGCCCAGTGTGCCGCGTCGCCCGAGCGATCGATCTCATAGACCCATCCAGCGGCCATCCGCCAAATTCGCGGAACAGCAAAGCTAGGGAAAAGTACCTCACTCAGATTGCGAGCCGCCGCTGTAATGGCGTCAATGACATGCATTTCCATTGTCGCGATCTTATGAGCCGTGCCCACTCTCGCTGCGAACGCGCGATTGTCGGCAAGGTCACCATTGTTAAAGCTATGCCAGGCGCGCGTTACGTGGTCTTGGAAAACGCTAGTTTCGCAGAGACTCTCAAGCTCTACTTGGACCTCCATCCCCGCCCAGCTTTGACGTGACATTGAACGATCGAGGAAATACCGTTGAAGCTCGCTTGCGCCATGATCTTCTTCCGCGATCGCACGGAGCTGGTTGTGGGCCAAGATTATGTCCGGCTCACCGATATCTGGAATGCCCATTGCCCAAATGTCATTTAGCGTCCCGAGTACGCCTGGGTCAAAGTGAAACTTCTCCGCCAGGCGATCCGTAATCTCGTCCCGTTCGAAGTCGAACATCCGTGAGGGTAGCCAACTGTATAACTTAATCGCAAGGCCCGGACCGCCATCTTCCAGATCAGCTGAAAGATGTTTGAAAACCGAGAGTATCTCCGCCCAATAGCCACACGCCCATAAGAACTCGATCCCGCTTGTTTGCCATTCAAGTTCGGTGCGGAGAGCGTCTCCCAAATCGAAGGCCTTCTCTGGTGACATGACGCGCTCGCCAGTGGACCATTGAGTAATGCGGTTGCCGCTAACCCCGACGAGACTGCCGATTTTATTTTTGGATTCGGAACGCTCGCGCATGAGAAGAGCAAAATACCGCTTTAGCCGACGACGGATGTGTTCCGCCATGAAGGCGCTCGTCGGAGGCATTACGTACGCGCCTCCGTGAGAGACCCGACCGCGAACCACCCGAACGCGGACGTCGCCGGTCTCCGAACGGGAGCGACGACGGTCACGACGACTCCAGTCAGCGCATTGACGGTCAGGCCGATGGGACGGCCGGCAATCGCGGCGGAGTAGCGCATCAAACCGAATCCGTCGGCCTGTTCGATCTCGGCGGGATGAAGCAAGACGAATAATGCCTCCTCGAACGTGACGACGCGTTGATGCATCCGTTCGATTGCGTGCCTCGACAGCCGGTAGCCGTCGATATCTTTTTGAAGTTCCATTATGAAGACCCCTATCGTGATATGAAATAGGTCTCGGCCAGAGATTCCTTTTCCATTATATTTTAAGGGGAATCACGTCGATAGTGCTGCGGCAGTGCCATTCGGTCTCACCTAATCTCGAGGATTAGGTCTCGGCACGTGCTCGTAGCAAAGCCCGGGCCTGGCGCGATAAATCGCGTCAATTCGAAACAGTTGCGCTGATAGCGGTGGACGGGGGCGGGGTCAGCATCGCGTCAAAAGCCCCTTCCCGCGGGTCCATTACGCTACTGCGCAGTGACCGGCTGTCCGCAGTCGTGGGCATACGGCGCGACGCGCTTAGACATGGAGCGTGCGACCTATCCGCGGCCGACCTCCTCGCAAGTGGCCGTGAGCCACTCATCTACTAAAGCAGTCGTTTCTAAGGAGCATGAATGACGAGGGTCGTCTTTCGAGGCCAGGCGGCCCAGAGTCGGAAGTCGCTCGCTGTGGGTGATGTTCTTCGGGATCCTCAAGAGATGGTTCGTAAGATACGGGCCTTCAGAGGCGACGCCAGAGCGCACCCCCGAGTTTCCAAGAAATTGTTCGAAGCACGGCACTTCACGCGATGGATGGTCGATGTGAGCGGCACGACCGTGCATGTGGCACCCGTGCGATATGCGATGTTTGCGAACGTCGCTATTGCCCATCTCCAGCACGCCGAGAAGGGCGACACTGATGCGGTCGGCCTCATGGAAGACACCCGCATCGAGGCAGTCGACGTTCGGACGAAGCTCTATGAGCGGGCGAACCGGGCAGTCCGGAAACTCACGAAGCGCGACGAAGAGATATCCATATTCGTTCTGCAGCAGCGATATTTGTATTCGAATGACGCTGGCATTGACCCGGCCGCGAAGCGCTGGTCAAATTGGGGATTACAGCCATCGAAGCAGCGAGAATCCTCGATAGATGATGCTGTTCTTGAGGAGACGCGGTTGCGATACACATCCGGAGCCGTCCGCGTTTTAAATGGTCTGGTTTCGCAGCATGGTGATTCGGAGTATTTTTCGAGAAACAAACACTTGGCGTTAGGCTTCAATCCGGATCTCGCGGACCCGACGCCGAAATACGTTTTCATCCCGCGCGACCTGGGCTATGCCAATCTTCACCACATCGTTCGAGGCGCGATTGGCGAGGCTCTGGAATACCGATTCCGCTATCGAGAGATTCTGGACCTGACCTTCATCGTCGCATTGTCGCGTTCTGTCAGCAAATCCAATGAAGATGCCATTCGCCTCCTCAATCACTATAAGATTCTCGTCCTGGACTACGACCAAGAAGAGAACCGTTATGTGCTGCGAGGACGCGTGGCGGGGAACGCTGCGGAAGACCTGCATTGGTTACGCAAACCCAAGCACCACCTCGTAATCTCGAAAGACCCGTCCTTCGCGACCTCAGCAAGAAGGACGCGGCGCAGCGCGCGCGCTGATTTCGGCAACCCGTTTGCTGAGATGCCGACTCCTCCGTTGCGCTGGGCACCCGCGTCGATCGACCTCGAAAATTGGGACTACCGCCTACAAAAACTTGATAGCGTGGCTTCTCAGGAAGTTAGGCCGAGGGGCAACCCTATGCGGAATCCGGCTTTGACCTCGGACGCCGAATCGTTTTTGTTCGCCGCGCCTTGGCATCAAACTCCAAATTCTCTTTCCAACGGTAGCCCCTTTGCATAACAGTAGGCGCGTACGGCGGCGCCGGCTGTGCACTTGTCGGATCTGGCGGTTTCGTCCGTTTTCGACGAGCCGAATCGTAAGTACCATTGGCAAATCTTTTTAGGGCCGACGCGGCGGCCTTGTCAAAGGTTTCGGTAAAGGTAATCGTCCCGCCCCGCCTCTTATGTTCGCCGATGCCCCAAAATGGGATTAGGCCGTATTTCTTTTCGGAGTTGTGGACGCAGAAAGCGACCCAGCAGCTTTCGGAGGTCTGCTGTGTTTCGAGTAATTGCCAGTCCGGCGGCAACAGGCCAGCCGGAGAAAACTCTTTCTTCGCCATGCGCTGACCTCCGGACTCGAGCCGGAGATTCCCTGTACTTTGACGACTCCCATAGCGTTATGGTCGCCTCCTCATCGCGCGACAAGACGCAAACTCGAAGGTATTCCCGCCGGCGAGCGCTATCTGCCCGACGGCATGCCGGACCGCCGATACTACGTCCCCGCGCCCCGGGGACTCGAGATCAAGATCGGCGAAGCGCTCGAGGCGCGGCGCGCCCGGGATCGCAGCGCGCAGGCCGCCAAGGATCCTCAACCCAACGGCATCTAAGGAACCACCATGCCACGTCCCTCCGCCATACCCACGGTCCAGATCGACAACGAGAAGGTGAAGGTCACCGAGTGGCGCTTCCCGCCGGGCGCCGAAACCGGCTGGCACCGGCATTCCATGTACTACGTGGTGGTTCCGCAGAGCACCGGAATCTTGCTGCTGGAGACGCCCGAGGGGGCCGTCACCAGCCAGCTGAAAGCCGGCGTTTCCTACGCGCGGCCCATCGGCGTCGAGCACAACGTGATCAATCCGGGCTCCGCCGAGTTCGTGTTCGTGGAGGTCGAGCTGAAAGCCTCGTGAGGCTCGTACCGCGCCAAGCGGGAGTCCCGGCGCCGGCGGCCTGACGAGCGGCGAGCGCTGGGCCATAATGGGGGCGGGCCAACTTCAAGGGAATCACCGTGCTCGATCCGAAGCTGCTGCGCAGCGATTTGTCTCAAGTGGCCGCCCAGCTGGCGCGACGCGGCTTCGTGCTCGATGTCGCCGCGTTCGCCTCGCTCGAGGAGCGGCGCAAGCTTCTGCAGATCGATGCGGACCGGCTGCGCGCCGAGCGAAATGCCGGGGCGAAGGCCGTCGGCCACGCGAAGGCCCAGGGGCAGGATGCGGCGCCGCTGCTGGCTCGCGGCGAAGCCCTGGGCGCCGAATTGCAGGAGGTCGAGAAGCAGCTCGAGGGGATTCAGTCGCAACTCACGGCGCTGCAGCTGGGGTTGCCCAATCTGCTGCACCCGAGCGTGCCCGATGGGCGCGACGAGTCCGCCAATGTCGAGGTGCGCCGCTGGGGCGAGCCGCGACGATTCGACTTCGAACCGCGGGACCATGTGGCCATCGGCGAGAACATGGGAATGGACTTCGAGGCGGCGGGGCGGATTTCCGGGGCGCGGTTCGTGGTCATGAGCGGGAATCTCGCGAGGCTCCATCGCGCGCTCATCCAGTTCATGCTCGACCTGCACACATCGGCGCATGGATACCGCGAGGCGTACGTGCCTTACCTGGTGCACGCGGCGGCTCTGGAGGGCACGGGCCAGCTGCCGAAGTTCGAGCAGGACCTGTTCGCGGTCCGGGGCGACCCGGGGTATTTCCTGATTCCGACCGCCGAGGTCCCGGTCACCAACCTGGTGCGGGACCAGATCATCGCCGCGGAACTGCTGCCGCTCAAATATGCGGCGCATTCGCCGTGCTTCAGGTCCGAGGCCGGAGCGTCGGGCAAGGACACTCGCGGCATGATCCGCCAGCATCAATTCGAGAAGGTGGAGCTGGTGCACATCGTGCGCCCCGATCAATCGTACGAGGCGCTCGAGGAATTGACCGGCCATGCCGAGGCTGTGCTCAAGACCCTGGAATTGCCGTATCGCGTCATTTCCCTGTGTGCGGGCGACGTCGGGTTCGGCAGCGCGAAGACCTATGACCTCGAGGTCTGGCTGCCCTCGCAGCAGCGTTACCGGGAGATTTCATCCTGCAGCAATTGCGAGTCCTTTCAGGCGCGCCGCATGCAGGCTCGGTGGCGCAATCCGGCCACCGGCAAGCCGGAGCTCGTGCATACGCTGAACGGGTCGGGGGTGGCCGTCGGCCGGGCGCTCGTGGCGATCCTGGAGAATTATCAAAACGCGGACGGCTCCGTCACCGTGCCGTCCGCTCTCGCGCGCTACATGGCCGGAGTGTCCACCCTCGGACCTTGAGGGGGCGCCGAGGTAGCGCCAGCGCCGCGCGAGTGGTCCGGATCCGGGCCACCGCGCGGGCTAGCAAGAATCCCTAATTGCGGTTGCCCATCAGCAGCCGCAGCACGTACCAGAACATCAGCGCGATCGACGCGAACAGCTGCATCGCGGCCGACACGTACCGGTCCTCGGGATAGTGGTTGATGATGTTCGAGGTGTCGTACAGCACCGCCGCGCCGGCAAAACCGATCATCAGCACGGAGAACCAGGTCCCGAGCTGGAAGCCGAACACGGCCCCGCCGATGATGGCCACCAGGGCGAGCACGCCGCCCCACATCAGGATCGCGCGCAGGAAGGAGAAATCCCGGCGGGTCTGGTGGGCGACGAACATCAGGCCACCGGCTCCGAGGGCCGTGATCAGCACCGCGCTGTCGATCGTGCCGGGCGCCTTGGCGTCGGCCATATAGAGCAGGGGCACGAAGATGAGCGCCTCGGCGACGACGTACATGGCATACGCAAAGTACTGCATCCCGATGGAGGTGCTGGTTTGCGCCGTTCGGGTCGCCAGCCAACCGGTCAGCATGAAGGCCCCCAGAATGAGCATCCAGTTGAATCCGATCATGAACCGGAAGATCTGCGCGGCGAGCCCGGACTCGAACAAACCGAGTTCCACCAGGATGAATCCCAGTATCCCGGCCACCAAGTGAGTGTAAGTGCGGGTGATGAACAGGCTGCGGCTGTCGATTCCGCCCCGCGGAAGTGCAGCGTTATTCGGGAAATTCGCCATGGTCGCAAGTCCTCTCTACTTAAAGAGTCGATGAGCTGAAAACTTCAGCCGGTGAATTCTACCACCCTTAGGCAGCCGGCCCTGCCGCAACCACCGGGCTGGCAGCGGAATTGGGGGCGATTCCTGCGGATTCAATGTGCTGGACGTGATTCCTGCGGCAGGGTGATCGGTCAATATTTTATTTATAAAACAATATCTTGATACATATTTCAAGAATCAACGTGAAAAACGTCCAAGCCGCGCCCAGCCTCCAGGCTCACCGGTCCGGACGCCACAGCGCCGGCTGCGGGATGGTGTGCAGGAAGCTCTCGGCGCGAAGCATCCCGTGGACAAAATCGCCGCGTGCGAGCGCCGTGTCTCCAACGGTCGGATGCACGGCCGCCTCGCGCTGGATTGCCTCGCTGAGATCGACCGTGATGCGCTTGCCGTCCCGGGTTTCCATGACGATGCGCGCTCCCAGCACGGCTCGCACGAAGCCCGAAACTTGGTGCGCCGATATCGCCGCTTCAGCCGGCGGTTCCGGCCTGGTGAATTGAGATTTGGCCAGGAGCGGCTGATCGGTGGTCTGCACACCGAAGATCGCGAGACTTCGATAGCTGCCCACATAGACTTTGCCGTTGGCCACGGTGGGCACGAGGTTGGCATCGCCGCCGGTGTTCGGCCAGGTGCCGGCCGTCCCGGAGAACAGCTCAGTGCCCGTTGCGGCGTCGAAGGCGAAGAGCGTCACATCTTTGCTGCTGTCGAAAGGGCGATTGACGGCCCAGATGACCGCGGAATTCGCCGCCGTTCCGTTCGAGGAGACGGCGGTGAACAGTCCCGGGAACTGGCCCGTGCTGATCGACGGGGGCGTGAAGCCAGGCTCGGGCACCAGCGCGGTCGTGGGTGAGGTTTGCACCTCCCATACCTCGATGGATTTGCCGCCGCTCGACACCACGCGGCCCACACCGTCCGAGCCCCGGTAGTACGACGGGGCGCACCAGCAGGCGCCGATCCAGTATTCCCCCAATACGGTGTTGGAATCCTCGCCGCCGAGACTCGCCTTGTTCAGCAGGTACATCATGCCGGCCTTGCCGGCCGCGACCGAGAGCAGCGGGACCGCACCCGGCTGTTTGGGCAGCAGCATCACGCCTCCGGCGCCAAAATCCCCGTCGGTCTTATCCAGGGTAGCGACATCGTGCCCCGAGTCCGTGGGGCTGAAGTAGGAGACGATCTTGTTCAGGGCGGGCCTGATCTCGACGACGCTTTCCGAGAGATTGACGGCGCCCTTGTTGTCGTAGGTCGTGCCGCTCTTGTCGGAATTGCCGGTCACGAAGAACACATTGCCCGAGCCGCCCCAGGCGGGACCCGCGCCCGACATCCAGATCGAGGTCAGAAAGTAATCATCCGGCGAATCGCTGGGCAGCACGCGATTGGTGAGTTCCGACGCCCCGAGCGGCGCAAGCGTCGCTGCGNNGTTCCAGCCCAGCATCCAGCCCCGCGACGCCTTCACGCTCAGGTCGCAGTAACTGCCGAACGCGGCGTAGATGTTGCCTTCCGCCTCGAGCAGCGCGGGACGCTGACGACTCGCGTGTGCATCGAAGGTGTAAACGGTTTTGCCGCCGGCGAGGGTGTTCGAGGCCGTGACCACCACCGGCGCCACCTTGTCGGCGAGTGTGCTCAGGTCGAGAGCATGCAGCACGAACTGCTCGGCCGCGCCCGTGTAGACATAGGCAATCGCGTAGATCGTCTGGGATGCAATATCGATGACGGGCGTCGAAGTAATCCCGACATTGGGACCGTTGTTGCCGCAGGCACCGGGCAATTGCGACTGGGGAACCGGCGTGCCCAGATTCACGTGCAGCAGGAGCGAGCCGGACGAGGCGTCCACCGCATACACCGAGTTGTTCTCCGTGGCGACGTAGGCCACATCGTGCTCGGCGCCGGCTATCGTGATCCCGGTGACCAGCAGCGGCTGCGCGTCCACCTGATCATCGAGGGTGACCTGTTCCAGGAGCCCGAAGGTCGTGCCGCTGACGACGGTCGGCGTAAGCGAGGCCTCGGCGTCGTTCCACCCGGTGCGCAGGGTATCGCCATGATAGGTGGCGACGTTCACCTTGCCGGCGGCGGCCATGCTCGTCGCGGCGATCAGCGTCAGCGCCGCTGCCGCCAGCGCCTTGCGCGACGGCTGCATCAACCCGCGCACCATTCCCGAAGCTCTTCCCATTTCAAGCCACCTCGAATCCATGGCGCCCCGCTGGGGCCAATCTATCATCAATCCTGCCCATGGAAACCATCCATTGGCCGGACGGCTCTTTTCCGTTAGAGCACTCTTGGGGATCGCGCTACAGTGCGCAAACGGTGCACCAATCCGTTCGAAAAGGAGCCATCAATGGACGTCATCAAACCCGTATTCACCGCAACCGCTTCCGTGACCGGCGGGCGCAATGGCCATGCCGAGGCGCAGGATCATTCAGTCTCGGTCGATCTGTCGGTTCCCAAGGCCATGGGCGGCCCGGGAAAGCCGGCCACGACGACACCGGAGCACTTGTTTGCCGCGGGCTATGCGGCATGCTTCGGCGGCGCCCTGGATTATGTCGCAAGCCAGAAGAAGAAGAACGCCAAGGGCGCGACCGTCACGTGCAGCGTATCCATCGGCCCGCGCGACGCCGGCGGCTTCGGGCTGGCGGTTAAGCTTCACGTCAAAGATGCAAGCTTGCCTCAGGCGGAATTGGCGTCGCTTGCCGACGAGGCGCACGAGAAGATCTGTCCCTACTCACATGCGACACGCGGCAATGTTCCCGTGGAGCTGAGCGTCGAGGGCAGTTAGTCCCTGCGCGCCGATCATGGGGCGCGGGGCACACAACCCTGACACTTCTGACTGCGCCGCGTCTTGTCTAGTTGAGGGGTGGGTGGATACTCTTCGACCCAGATGATGGCAGCCCAATCAGGAGTTCACCATGCGCGATGCCGAGATACTGAGAAGCCGAGGACCTTGGGCCGGCGTTGCTGCGGCCGTTGCCACGTTGCTGGCCTGGGATGCAGCAGGCGAGCCGGCTGCATACACCTATACCGCCGTCGCGTATCCAGGCAGCACCTACACCGAGGCCATGGGAGTCAATGCGTCCGGGAACGTGGCGGGGGAGTATCAAGATTCCAGCGGGGTGACCCATGGGTTCGTGTACACGGCAGGCAGCTATGCGAGCTTCGACCCCGACGGGAGTACCGGCACTCAATCCCGCGCGATCAACGACGCGGGCCACGTAGCAGGCTTCTACACCGATAGCCAGCAGGTGTACCATGGGCTGCTGTACATGCCGACCGGCAAGGTGGCCTTTAGGACCGTCGATCCGCCGGGCACAACCTCGACTCTGGCCTTTGGACTCAACGTCCACAATCAAGTGGTCGGGCAGTTCACGGACTCGGGCGGCGTGAGCCATGGCTTCATCTACTCCGCCAGCGCCGGGTACACGGTGCTCGACGCGACGACTCCGGGAGCCGGCACCTATACCACCGCTTTTGCGATCAACCCATCCGGTCAAGTCGCCGGCAGCTATTACGACGGCGTTCAGCAGCATGGGTTCCTCTATACCGCCGGCAGCTATCTGACGGTCGATCCTGCGAGCAGCGTGCATACCCAGGGGCTTGCCGTCAATGCCAGCGGACAGGTCGCGGGTTTCTATACCGATGCGCTCGGCGTCACCCGGGGATTTCTCTACGATCCGTCGACCAATGGCTACACGGTGCTCAGTCCGCCCGGCAGCACGTTTACCGTCGCGGATGGTGTGGCCAACAGCGGCCGTGTGGTCGGGTATTACTACAAAGGAACGCGCTATCACGGATTCACGTTTACGAACGGCCGCTACGTCGCCACGAACCCGCCGGGCAGCACGGGCTATCTGACGCTGATCCAGGGCATCAGTTCCAACGGCAAGCACATCGCCGGGGAGTACCAGAACGCATCGGGTGACCCAACGGTTGGATTTGCCGCTGCGCCATAGGTGCGCTGACCGGCGCGTGCGGTGCTCAGTCGCCGGCGCCCACGGCGACCCAGGCCAGATCCTTGTTGGAAACCGACGCAACGTCGAAGCTCTTGGCGGCAGCGGCCATACGCATGAGCGCCTGCCCGATCGGCATGGGAGGCTTGGCGCCCGTCTTCTTCATGTCGTGGAAGCGTACGGGATTGATGCGCGCCACCACGTAATTGCGCAGGTACGGTGACTTGAAGCCGCGCGCCGTCAAGGCCGCGATGGTCTTCTTGACCTGCGCGTCGATCTCGAGCAGCCGCGCCGCGTAACCTTCGCGTTCCCGCAGACTCGCAGTCAACGTACGTTCGCTGAACCGGTCGACCTTCTTCAGGAACGGGCTGTAGGCGCCGCCGGCAAACCGCGATGCCTGCTCATAGACGATGCCGAGCGTGAGAAGGGCGGGCGCCTCGAATTCGGCCGCGAATTCCAGCTCCTTGGCGCCCCCGCGCCGCTTGGCTAGGCTGCGCGCCATCCGAATGACTTCCAGGCTCCGATCGCGCAGGTTGTGCGCCTTCTCGGTGTTGAGGGCCAGTAACCGATAGGCAAGATTCTCATCGGGAGAGATCAATGCCGTTATCTGCCTGAGTCCCAGCACCTTGGCAGCCGCCAGCCTGTGACGACCATTCGGCGTCCACAGCTTTCCATCCAGACCGCGCACGACGATCAGCGGATCGAGAAACGCCTGAGCTTCATCGATCTTCTCGGCCAGACGCTTGACATGGGTGGGCGATAGATCACGCTGAAACGGCGTGGGCTGCACCGAGTTCAATGGGAGGGAGGCGAGCAACAGCGGGCGGCCTGCCAACGGCTCGCGGTAGGCGCCGATCACGGCCCCTCCCACCGATCGCACCAGAGCGGACAGGGCCGAGATCTCCTCGGCGTCGCTGGCGATCGGAATGTCGCTCGCTTCCAGTCCCCGTGCACGGGCGTTCGGGGCGAGTTTGCCGCGGACGCGCCGGGTGGAGGTCTTCTTGCCAGGGCGTTTGCCCGCGGCCAGTGGTTTTCGGGAAGCCATGGAAGGGAGTGTACACCGCAGAGTGCGCATCACCGATGGCGTCGGCGCGGGCGTGCTCCAGCGAAAAGTTGGGAACAAAGTTGCAGCATGGACCCGCAAAAAGCGCGATAATGCCCGGCGCCGATCGGCCCCAAGCCATCGATTTCAAGAACACCGGAGAGGTGGCAGAGCGGTTGAAT
>PLRU01000008.1:65258-93035 GCA_003164045.1 Candidatus Lustribacter telmatis | reverse complement strand
ACTTTTTGCAGCGACGTGGGCCATTCGTGGGCCAATCTTGCGGACGCAAAGAAAAAACCCATACAGCGTATGAGTTTTTTATATAGCCCCAACGGGAGTCGAACCCGTGTTACCGCCGTGAGAGGGCGACGTCCTAGGCCACTAGACGATAGGGCCGTGGCTCCCGAGGTTAGGTTCGAACTAACGACCTCCTGATTCAGAGTCAGGCGCTACTTCCAGCTGAGCTACTCGGGAACGCGGAGATTTTTTCTGGTTACGTGCTGCGAATGTGTCTGTTTGACTGTGACAGTTTGGGCAGAGCATACGTAGATTCTCCACGCGATGGTCGTCCCGAATGCCGTTGACGTGGTCGATTTGGATGGATAGCGGACGGCCCCTCCATTCAGTCAGGCCGCACCAGTCGCAACGATTTATGATTATACCAGCCCGGAGCAAGTGGCGTTTGATCGTCGTCCGACTCTTTGAGTTAGCGAGGGCCTCCTCGGCGGTCCAAGCCTCGACTGCGCGCGGAGTGACGCGTCCAGCCTTTACGGCCTTCGTCCAGCTTGCGGACGCGAACCCAAAGAGCATCCGGCAGCGCCTATACGATAGACCGCCCTCGTATGCCGCGCGAATCGCTTCCCAATCGTATCGCTTATTCGCGTCGGAGTAGGGCTTGCCGCGCACGTCAATACGGATGTCACCCAGTACGAGCGCTTTCTTCCACGTGGCATGAGCGATGCCAAACCGCTTCCGGCAACGCAAGAAGCCGTTTCCGGCGTCGATGTACGCCTGCATCGCGGCCCAATCAAACAGCTTACGTGGGGGCTTTCTCCGGCTTCCCATCGAACATATGTTCGCATATTGTTGTTGCTGGGATATTGCCGTGATGTAAAGTCAGTCCGGCGCGGTAAGATAGAGAGCCGGGCCGTTCCGAAGACGCCGCCCGCCACAGTCTTTCGTTGAGGGAGTCGTTTTTCGGTGCAGGCAGTCGTTCTAGTCGGTGGTGAGGGCACGCGGTTACGGCCGCTCACGCTGGAGACCCCCAAGCCCATGGTCCCGGTCATGAACGTGCCGTTCCTCGAACGCACCCTCGTCCGTCTCAAAGAGGCCGGCATCGACGACGTCATCCTCCCGGCCGGCTATTTGCCCGAAGCGATCACCAGCTGGTTCGGCGACGGCAGCCGCCTCGGCCTGAAGATCCGCTACGTGATCGAGGAAACGCCCCTCGGTACCGCCGGCGCCCTCAAGAACATCCAGCAGTACATCACGGGCCCGTTCTTCGTGCTCAACGGCGACGTTCTCACGAGCCTCGACCTGCGCGCCATGCGCGCGAACCACGAGGCCAAGGGCGGCCTGGCGAGCCTGCACCTCATCCGGGTCGAGGATCCGTCAGCCTTCGGCTGCGTGGTCCACGACGCAAGCGGCCGGATCACCGCCTTCGTCGAGAAGCCCAAGCGCGAAGATGCCCCCACCGACGAGGTGAACGCGGGCACGTACCTCCTCGAAGCCGAGGTCCTCGACGCCATCCCCGCCGGGCGGCCGGTCTCGATCGAGCGCGAGACGTTTCCCCAGCTGATCGCCGCCGGCAAGGCCCTCTACGCCTATACCACAGCCGACTACTGGGTCGATTTGGGCCGTCCCGAGGCGTACCTAGCGGCCCACCGCGACATCTTCATCGGTACGATGCCGCTCGGACTGCAACCGGGGGCGAACGGCCCGGGTGCTAAGGGAGTACCTTCCTCTGCTATCATCCCGCCGGTCTTCGTCGGTCGCAACGTCCGCGTTGCCCCGGATGCGAAGATCGGGCCGTATACGGTACTCGGCGACGGTTGCGAGGTGGGTTCCGGTGCCGTGGTTGCCGACTCGCTCCTCTGGGATGGCGTAGTCGTCGAAGCCGGCGCCAGCCTCGACTGGGCGATCGTCGCCAGCCGGGCGCGTATCGGCGCGGGAGCCGTAGTTGGCCGGGGCTCGGTCATCGGTCACGGCGCGATCATCGCGCCGAACGCAGCGGTCGGCGAAGACGCCCGCATCCCCACGACCCGCTAAACAGGTCGTTTGCGTCACTATCGGGCGGGGTACAGCACCCCTGAGCGATCTGTCCGGACGATAGCCCTCGAATAGATCACGTTACGAGGGCGTTCTTTCACATTCGCCGGTCGCACCCGGCCGCCACAGGGGGACCTCTCGTGAACGCTCCTCGGATGCTCTTCCTCGGTTCGTACCCGCCACGGGAATGCGGGATCGCGACGTTCACCAAGGATGTGGTCGACAGTTACGACCAGCGTTTCGGGGGCCACAGTGAGATCATCGCGATCGAAGAGCCGGGCGCGCCGCAGCGCGAGTACCCGCCGACCGTCGTCGCGAACTTGATCCAGGACGATCGCGCTTCGTATCGCGCGATCGCCGACATCGTGAACCACCATCCGTGCGACGCGCTGAACGTGCAGCACGAGTTCGGCCTCTTCGGTGGCGACAACGGCGAGTGGATCGTCGATCTGATTGCGCTCGTGCGCAAACCCGTCACGGTCTCGCTGCACACGGTGCTGCCGGATCCGACGCCCGATCATCTGCGCGTCGTGCGCACGATCTGCGCCACCGCCACCGCCGTCGTCGTGCTCTCCGCCACCGGCAAAGATATCCTCATCGAGCGCTACGGGATCGATCCGCATAAAGTCAACGTGATTCATCACGGCGTGCCGGACGTTCCGTTCGGCAGCACCGATGCCGCCAAGACGAAACTGGGCTTGCACAACCGCCAAGTCGTGTCGACGTTCGGTTTGATCAATCGCGGCAAGGGGCTCGAGTACGCCATCGAAGCGATGCGCGAAGTTGCGACCGCCCATCCCGATGCGCTCTACCTCATTCTCGGGCAAACGCACCCGGTCGTGCGGCGCAACGAAGGCGAAGTCTATCGCGAATCGCTCGAGAAGCTCGTCGCAGAATACGGCCTCGCGAACAACGTGCGTTTGGTCGACCGCTATCTCGGCTTCGACGAGCTCGTGCAGTATCTGCAGGCTACCGACATCTACCTCACGCCCTACCTCAACCCGGTGCAGATCGTGAGCGGTACGCTCGCGTATGCCGTCGGGCTCGGGAAGGCCGTCGTGTCGACGCCCTACTTGTACGCGGAAGAACTGCTGGCGCACGGCCGCGGCTTCCTCGTCGAGTTCCGCGACGCGGTCTCGATCGCGAACACGATGAATTCGCTCTTCGACGATCGCGATCTGCGCGCGAGCACCGAACGCCGCGCCTACCGTTTCGGTCGTCAGATGACCTGGCCGCACGTCGCCCAGGAATACGGCAGTCTCTTCGCCTCGCTGCTGCCGAATCGCCGCAGCGCGCTCGCGACGTCGGCCTAACGAACGATGCCCAACGCGCGCCGCCCGGTTCTCGACCACTTGGTGACGATGACCGACGACGTCGGCATGTTTCAGCACGCGCGCTTCGACATCCCGAACCGTTCGTTCGGCTACTGCACCGACGATGTCGCGCGCGCGCTGATCGTCGCGATCGAAGCGACGCGCGACCGCGCGACGGAGCAGATCGGGGCGAAGCTCGTCACGACGTATCTGGCATTTCTCTTCGACGCGCAACTGCCCGACGGGTGGTTCCACAACTTCATGGGCTACGACCGGCGCTGGCAGGATCATCGCGGCACGCACGACTCACTGGGCCGTGCGGTGTGGGGTCTCGGGCACTGCGTTGCGCGTGCACCGCGCGACGCGTGGCGCCGCGTCGCGCGCGAACAGCTCGACGCTGCGATCCCGCATATCGGGGCGTTACCGCATCTGCGTTCGCGCGCATACGCCGCGCTCGGCCTCGCTGCCGTCGCCGTGGCCGAACCGGGCGATGCGCGCATCACCGACGCGCTACGGGTTGCGGCGACTCCGATCGCCGATGCGTTCCGTGCAACGGCGACTCCCGGCTGGCAGTGGTGTGAAGACATCATGACCTACGACAACGCGCGGCTCTGCGAGGCGCTCATTCGCGCCGGTACGGTCCTCGGCGACCACGCGTTGCTGCACGCGGGGCTCGTCATGCTCGATTTTTACGCGTCGGTCGTGGTCGAAGACGGGATGTTCGTTCCCATCGGCAACGACGGCTGGTATCCGCGCGGCGGCAAGCGCGCTCGCTTCGGCCAGCAGCCGCTCGAGGCCGCGGCGCTCGTGTCGGCCGCCCTCGCGGCGCTCGCCGCTACCGGCGACGCGCGCTACCGCAGCCTCGCCGCCGTCGCCGGCGATTGGTATTTCGGCCGCAACACCCATGGGTTTCTGATGGTCACCAACGGCGGTTGCCGCGACGGGATCGACCGCAACGGTGTGAGCCCGAACATGGGTGCTGAATCCACGCTCGCCTACCTGATGAGCGCAATTTCGCTCGCGGATTCGCAGCAGCAGGCGTTGCGCATCGCGCGCTAGAGCCTGTCCTGAGCTTGTCGAAGGGCAACGGCCTCGAGTGCGGCGAAATTTGCGGGGATGATCGTCGCGGCGGAGCAGCTCAATGATGTCCAACGCGCTGCCGTCGAGTACACCGATGGCCCGTGCCTGATTTTCGCGGGCGCCGGCTCCGGTAAAACGCGCGTCCTCACGCACCGCATCGCGTATCTGCTCGAACGAAAACACATCGCGCCGTGGAACATCCTCGCCGTCACGTTCACCAATAAAGCCGCCGGCGAGATGAAGGACCGGCTCCACGAGATGGTCGGCGATCCGGCCCGCGACTTGTGGGTCGGCACGTTTCACGCGATGTGCGTGCGGATCTTGCGCCGCGACGGCCAGGCGATCGGCATCGGGCGCGGCTTCACGATCATGGACGCGACCGATCAGCGGGCGATCGTGCGCGACATCCTGCGCGACCTCGACATGGACGAACGCCAAATTTCCCCGGGGGCAACGCTGGGCGCGATTTCCAAGGCCAAGAACAACCTCTGGTCGCCCGATGAATACGAGGAACGGCATACGTCGTTTATCGACGAGCGTTACGCGCAGGTCTACCGCGAATACGAGCGGCGCCTCGGCGAATCCAACGGCCTCGACTTCGACGACCTGATCATGCGCACGATCCTCTTGCTCCAGCAAAACGACGACGTGCGCGAGTATTATCAGCAGAAGTTTCGCTACGTGCTGGTCGACGAGTATCAGGACGTCAACTTTGCGCAGTACATGCTCGTCGCGCTCTTCGCCGCCAAGCATAAGAACCTCACCGTGGTCGGCGACGACGACCAGTCGATTTATTCGTGGCGCGGCAGCGATTACCGCATGATCTTGCGTTTCGAGGAAGACTTCCCCGGCGCGAAGATCTTCAAGCTCGAAGAGAACTACCGCTCGACGCAAACGATTCTGAACGCGGCGAACGAACTCGTGGTCAACAACGCGACGCGTTCGGAGAAGACGCTCTTCACGAATCGCTCCGCGGGCGAACCGATCACCGCCTTCAACGCTGAGTCCGATCGCGAAGAGGTGCGCTACGTCGTCCAGAAGATCAAAGAGCATACGCGCGAGGACGCCTCGTACAGCGACATCCTGGTGCTCTACCGGACCAACGCGCAATCTCGGGGCTTCGAAGAGGCGTTCTTAGCCGAAGGCATTCCGTATCGCGTCGTTGGCGGCTTCGGTTTCTACGAGCGCACCGAAGTCAAAGACATGCTTTCGTATCTGCGCTACATTCTCAACCCGGCCGACGCGGTGGCGTTTCGCCGAATCATCAATAAGCCGCGCCGTTCGATCGGCAAGCAGACGGTGAACCAACTGGAGCAGGCCGCGGCCAAAGCGAAGGTCCCGTTTGGTGAAGCCATGTTCGATTCGGAATTGCTCAAACGCGCGGTACCGAAGAAGCAGCGCGAACTCGAGCGCTTTGCCGGGCTGATCCGGGATCTACGCGAAAAGGCGCAAACGTTTCGCATTTCCGATCTTCTCGTCGCGGTGATGGAAGAATCGGGCTACCTGCAAGAGGTGCAAGCCGGCGATCCCAACGACGCCCGTTCGCGCGTGGAAAATCTGCAAGAACTCATCGGCGTTGCGCGCGAGTTCGAGATGAATCCGGAGACGAGTTCGACGCTCGAGGATTTTCTGGCCAACATCGCGCTGGTAAGCGATCTTGACGTCCTCGCTCCCAACGCATCATACGTCACGCTAATGACGCTGCACGGTGCAAAGGGTCTCGAGTTTCCGATCGTGTTCCTCACCGGTCTCGAAGAAGGCGTGTTCCCCCATACGCGCGCGCTCACCGACGAGACCGAACTCGAAGAAGAGCGCCGGCTCGCATATGTCGGCATGACGCGTGCCATGGACCGCGTGTACCTCTCCTTCGCGGCACGGCGCATGCTCTTCGGTTCCGTGCTCCCGCACCAGCGCTCGCGTTTTATCGGCGAAATGCCCTCGATCGAAGTGATCGGGGGCCCCGCCGACCCGGTCATGCGCCCGCCGCAGCGGCCCACGACCGGGCGCTGGGCCGAGATCGCCGTGCACGCCAACGCCGGCAAGGGCGTGGGCATGAACCTCGCGGCCGGAGACCGGGTACGGCACGGTTCGTGGGGCGACGGCGTCGTGATCAAGGCCGATGCCGGCGGCGGCGACGGCTTGCTGACCATCGACTTCCCCAGCGTGGGCCGGAAAATGGTCATGCTGAAGTACGCGCCGCTTGAGAAGCTTTAGAGTACCAAGCGAGCAACGACGCCCCCATCCTAGGCGAAAAACCCTCGCGTGGCGAACATTGACTAGATGATTGTCGAGTCCGAAGCCCTTAATGCTGTTCAACAGGCCGCTGTCGAACATACCGACGGACCGTGTCTGATCTTCGCAGGGGCTGGTTCGGGCAAGACCCGCGTCCTGACCCACCGTATCGCGTACCTCCTCACCGTGAAGAAAGTCTTCCCGGACCGCATCCTTGCCGTGACGTTCACGAACAAGGCTGCCGGCGAGATGAAGTCGCGCCTCGAAGCGATGGTCGGGGCACCGGCCCGCGACCTGTGGATCGGCACGTTCCACGCCATGTGCGTGCGGATGCTGCGCCGCGACGGTAAGAAGATCGGCATCGCGAGCAATTTCGCGATCATGGATGACACGGATCAGAAGCAGATCATCCGCGACATTCTTCACGATCTCGACCTCGACGAACGGCAAGTGATCCCGGGCGCCGCGCTCGGTGAGATCTCCAAAGCCAAGAACAATCTGTGGTCGCCCGACGTCTACGAAGAAAAGCATCCGTCGTTCATCGGTGAGAAGTACGCGCAGGTCTACCGCGAGTACGAACGCCGTCTGCAAGAATCCAACGGGCTCGATTTCGACGATCTGATTTCGCGTACGATCGAACTGCTGCAGACCGACGAAGAGACGCGCGTCCGCTATCAGTCGAAGTTTCGCTACGTGCTCGTCGATGAGTATCAAGACGTCAACTACGCGCAATACAAACTCGTCGCGACGCTGGCCGACGAGCACAAGAACATCACGGTCGTCGGCGACGACGATCAGTCGATCGATTCCGCGCGCGGCAGCGACTACCGCATGATCCTGCGCTTCGAGGAAGACTTCCCGGGCGCGAAAGTCTTCAAGCTCGAAGAGAACTTCCGCTCGACGCAGTCGATTCTCGCCGCGGCGAACGAACTGATCCTCAACAACCCCAATCGCGCGGCCAAGACGCTCGTCACGAAACGCGACGAAGGCGAAAAGATCACCGCGTTCCAGGCCGAGTCCGAACGCGCCGAAGTCCGCTACGTGATGGAGAAGATCAAGGAACACGTTCGCGAGGGCTCGGCCTATCGCGACTTCCTCGTGCTCTATCGCACCAACGCCCAATCGCGTTACTTCGAAGAAGGCTTCCTAGCCGAAGGCATCCCCTACCGCGTGGTGGGCGGCGTCGGCTTCTACGCACGGACCGAGATCAAAGACATGCTCTCGTACCTGCGCTACATCGTGAACCCCTCCGACGCCGTGGCCTTCCGCCGCATCGTCAACGTTCCGCGCCGCTCGATCGGTCAGCAAACGCTCACCTCGCTGCTCGATGCAGCGAACGCCGCCGGCGTGTCGGTCGGTCAAGCCGTGTTCGACTCGTCCTTGCTCAAGCGCGCGGTGCCGAAGAAGCAGCGCGAACTCGAGCGCTTCGCCGAGCTGATCAACGATCTGCGCGAAAAGGCGAAGACACTCTCGATCTCCGAGCTGCTCTCGGCCGTGATGGAAGATTCGGGCTACCTGCGCGAACTCCAGGGCGACGACACGAACGAAGGCCGCGCGCGCGTCGAGAACATGACCGAACTGATCGCCGTCGCCAAAGAGTTCGAAGCGAATCCGGAAACGGGCACGTCGCTCGATGACTTCCTGGCGAATATCGCGCTCGTCAGCGACCTCGATACGCTCGACCCCGAATCGTCCTTCGTCACCTTGATGACGATGAACGCCTCGAAGGGCCTCGAGTTCCCGATCGTGTTCCTGAGCGGCCTCGAAGAAGGCGTCTTCCCGCATACCAAAGCGCTTACCGACATGGTGGAGCTCGAAGAAGAGCGCCGCTTGGCCTACGTCGGCGTCACGCGTGCGATGGACCGCCTCTATCTCTCGTATGCCGCCCGGCGCACGCTGTTCGGCAACACGTTCTCCCATCCGAAGTCGCGGTTCATCGATGAGATGCCCTCGATCGAAGCGATCGGCGGCATCGGCATCGGACCGCGTCCGGGCGGCGGTCGCTGGCGCGAAGTCTCGATTCACGAAAACGCCGGCGCCGGCGTTGGGCTCGGACTCGCTGCGGGCGATCGCGTGCGTCATCCCAAATGGGGCGAGGGTCTCGTCGTCGATATCGCCGGAGCGGGCGCCGACGGACTGCTCACCATCAACTTCCCGAACGTCGGACAGAAGATGGTCATGCTCAAATACGCCCCCTTAGAGCGAGTTTAGTTCGGTGCGCGTCGGCGTTGCCGGCGCGCTCGGCCGGCTTGGGCGCGTGGCGTCCGCTGCAATCGCTGCGGCGGACGGCCTTGACCTTGTTGCCGCGTTCGATCGCGACTTCGCTGGGGAGCTTCTTGCCGCGCGCATCGGCTGCGGCGGCGAAGCGCGCATCTACGATACGCTCGAAGCGTTTTATGCCGTCGGCATGGACGTCGTGGTCGACTGCACCGTCTATCCGGTGACGATCGACGTCGCGCGTACCGCGATTGATAACGGCGTCTCGCCGGTCATCGCCGCGACGGGCTGGACCGATGAAGACATCATCGTGCTCGAAGACGACTGCGACGAACAGGACGTACCCGGGATGCTCGTCCCGAATTTTTCCGTCGGCGCCGTGCTAATGATGAAGCTCGCGGCCGAAGCCGCGCAGGTCATGCCCCACGTTGAGATCATCGAGCTGCATCACGAAACGAAGAAAGACGCGCCGAGCGGTACGGCCAAATTGACCGCGCGGCGCATCACCGAGGCCGGTGGTCCCGCCAACATCCCGATCCATAGCGTGCGTCTGCCGGGGTACGTGGCGCACCAGGAAGTGCTCTTCGGCGGCGACGGTGAGACGCTGACCATTCGCCACGACTCGCTCTCGCGCGACTCGTTCGGGCCGGGGATCGTCCTCGCCGTGCGCAACGTTCGCAAGAGCAAAGCCGGTCTTACGATCGGACTCGAATCCCTACTCTTTCCGGAGGCTACCTCGTGAGGGTCGCGGTTATCGGTGCAACGGGTGTCGTCGGAGAGACGATCCTGCGCGTGCTCGAAGAACGGAACGTTCCGGTCGAAACGCTCTTGGCGTACGCATCGCGCGAACGCGAGAACGCGGTGAGTTTTCGCGGCGTATCGCTGCCGGTTGCGGTTGCAACCTCGCAGCGAATTATCGCCGACCGGCCGCACGTCGCGTTCTTTGCATCCAGCGACGATGCGAGTGCGGAGATGGCGCAGGCCCTCGCCGATGCCGGCATCATCGTGATCGACAACTCATCGACGTTCCGGCTCGATCCGGCCTGCCCGCTGGTGGTGCCGGAAGTGAACCCGCAATCGATCCAACCGAGTCATCGCATCTTTCCGGTCGGCAACTGCACGGCGATCGTGCTGTGCGTCGGCCTCGCGCCGATCGAACGTGCGGTGGGCTTGAAGGCGGTGCGCGTGTCGACCTATCAGGCGGTCAGCGGCGCCGGTCGCGCGGGGCTCGACACGCTGGCCGACGAGGAAGCCGGGAAACCGCCGAACGGTACGTTTGCGGCGCCGATCTTGCATAACGTCGTACCGCAAGTCGGTTCGTTCAGCGGCATCGGTAACAACGGCGAAGAGGACAAGGTCGCACAGGAAACGCGCAAGACGCTCAACCGGCCGGATCTCCACGTGGCCGCCACGTGCGTGCGCGTGCCGGTGCGGCGCGCGCATAGCGAAGCGGTGTTTTTCGAGACGGAACGTCCGACGAGCCTTGAAGAACTCGGCGATGCATTGGCCGCCGCGCCGGGCGTCGTGTTCCACGATCGCGGCATCGTCACGCCGCTCGACGTGGAGAACACCGACGTCGTGCACGTTGCGCGCCTGCGCGGCGAGACCGAGGGCGACGAGAAGCGCTTCATGATGTGGGTCGTCGGCGATCAGCTGCGCAAGGGCGCCGCGACCAACGGCGTGCAGATTCTCGAATTGCTGATCGAACAAGGGCGCTTCACGGCGGTCGCATCGTGAACATCGTCGTGCAGAAGTTCGGCGGCTCGTCGGTGTCGACGCCCGAGTTGCGCGAGATCGCAGCCTCGCGCGTGCGCGAGGCGATCAACACCGGGGCGCAAGTCGTTGTCGTCGTCAGCGCGATGGGCCGTCAGCCGGATCCGTATGCGACCGATACGCTGCTCAGCCTCATCGGCCCCGTGCGCGGAGGCCCGAACCGCGATTTGCTGCTCGCCGTGGGCGAGATGATCTCGGCGTCCGTCTTCGCGGAACTGCTTTCATCGCTCGGAAATCCCGCGCAGGCGATGACCGGCGGCCAAGCCGGCATCCTCACCGACGACACGTACGGCGACGCACACATTCTCGAAGTCGATCCGAACCCGGTGCTCGCGCTGATCGAAAAGGGCATCGTTCCGGTGGTAACCGGCTTCCAAGGCGCGACGCGCAGCGGCGGCGTCTCGACGCTCGGCCGCGGCGGCAGCGATCTCACGGCGATCGCCCTCGGCGAAGCGCTGAAAGCCTCGTCGGTCGATATTTTCACGGACGTGAGCGGCGTCTTCACTGCCGACCCGCGCCGGGTTGCCGACGCGCACTCAATCGATCGCGTCACGCCGGCCGAGATGGTCGAGCTTGCCGGCAACGGCGCGAAGGTAATGCACTCGAAGGCCGCCGAGCTCGCGCACGCTACCAAGACGCCGTATGCGGTGAAGGGCCTGCGCAGCAACGTCGGCACCCTCATCGACGACGACGCACCGATCGACCGCGATCGTCCGGTCACCGGAATCACGGCGTTACGCAACGTCGCGTTTTTCCGCGTCATTCAAGGTCTAAGCGATGAGGGTGGACGCGCCACGCTCGACCGCGAGCTATTCGATCGCTTGGCGGCGAAGAACATCTCCATCGACATGATCAACGTTAACGACGCCGGTGTCTTTTTCGTGTGCGACGATGAAAACGTCGAACGCGTGCGGGCCGAACTGCACAACCTCAACCTCGCGCTGCGCGTGCGCATGCATTGCGCTAAGCTCTCGATCGTCGGCGCCGGGATGCGCGGTACGCCGGGCGTCATGGCCGGCGTTGTGCGCGCCGTAAGCAAAGCCGCGGTCGAGATCATTCACTCGACCGACTCGAACATCACGATTTCGGTGCTCGTGCCCGACGAAGGCGCCGGCCGCGCCGAACAAGCGCTGCACGACTTCTTCGCGCTCGGGCCCCAGACCGCGGCGGTGGTGTCGTGAAGGCGCTCGGGCGGCTCTTCACCGCGATGATCACGCCGTTCGATACGAAGGGCGCGGTCGACCTCGACGAAGCCGCGCGCATCGCGCAGTTCCTCGTCGACCGCGGCAACGACGGGGTGATCGTCAGCGGTACGACGGGTGAATCGCCGGCGCTGGAAACCGATGAGAAGCTGGCGCTTTTTGCGGGGATCAAGGACACGCTCGGCGCGAGTGCGACCGTGATCGCGGGAACCACCGGCAACAACACCCACCACTCGGTCGAGTTAACCAAAGAAGCGGAAAAGACCGGCGTCGACGCTATCCTGGCCGTGGTGCCGTACTACAACAAGCCGCCGCAGGATGGTTTGCTGCGTCACTTCGGCGCGATCGCCGAGGCAACGTCGCTGCCGGTCGTGCTCTACAACATCCCCGGCCGCACCAACGTCAACATGCTGCCGGAGACGATCCACGAACTCGCGCGCCGGCATGAGAACATCGTCGGGGTCAAAGAGTCGAGCGGCAACGTGGAGCAATTCACGGCGCTCGTACGCGACCGCGTGCGCGAAGACTTCACCGTGCTCTCGGGCGACGATTATTTCTATCTGCCTTCGCTCGCACTCGGCGCGTACGGCTGCATCAGCGTGGCCGGGCATCTGTGCAGCCGCGAACTGCGCGCGATGGCCGACGCCTACGATAGCGGCGAGGTCGAAACCGCCGGCCGCATCCATCGCGATCTGCAAGCGCTCTTCAGCGCGCTCTTCGCGCAGCCGAGTCCCATTCCGGTAAAGTGGGCAATGAACGAGTACGGCTTTAAGGCCGGCGCGTGCCGCCCGCCGATGGGCGAGATGCCCGAGGATCTCAAGGCCGTGTTGCGGCCGCTGATCGCTCCCTACCGGCCGGAGTGATTCGAACGGAATCTTCGATCCGCATTCTCGGTTGCCGTGTCGATGCCGTAAGCCGCGCCGAAGCAGTCGACCGCATCGTCGCTCTCGCACAGGGTGAAACGCCGTCGCTCGTGGTGACGCTGGGCGTCGAGATGACGATGTTCGCGCAACGCGATACGCGTTTCCGCAACCTGGTGAATGGTGCCGCGCTCTCGATCTGCGATACGATCGGCCTGCTGCTTGCATCGCGTGCGCGGCGCGGTCCGCTGCGCGAACGTGTAACCGGCGTCGATCTGATCGACCCGCTGGCAGAACGTTCCGCCGCGCACGGCGACCTGCGGTTCTTTTTCTTCGGCGGCGCGCCCGGCGTCGCGGAACGTGCGGCGATCGCGCTGCGCAATCGCTATCCCGGCGTCGCCATTGTGGGAACGCGTGACGGCTATTTCGCGCCCGGACAAAGCCCGACGATTGTCGCATCGATCGTCGCGAGTAAAGCGAACGTATTGCTGGTGGGGCTTGGAAGTCCGAAGCAAGAATATTGGCTCGAGGACTATCTCGCTGCGACGAAGTGCGGCGTGGGCGTCGGTGTCGGTGGTTCGTTCGATGTCGTTGCGGGAACAGTTCCTCGAGCACCACGCGTGTGGCGGCGGGCCGGTCTCGAATGGCTCTACCGCCTCATCCGTCAACCGTCGCGATGGCGGCGTCAACTCGCGCTTCCCCGGTTCGTCATTGCAGCCACGCGCGAGGCCATCGCACACAGAGGAAGTCGTCAACCGTGAACTCGGCAAAAGCTATGATCCTCGCCGGCGGAATGAGCACGCGTCTCTATCCGCTCACGAAGCAAGTTCCGAAGCCCTTGGTTCCGGTGGCCGGCGAGCCGATCACCGCGCACATCATGCGCTGGCTGCAATCGTTCGGCTACACCGACCTTGCGATCAACGTGCACTACCTCGCCGATCGAATCGAAGCCGCATTCGGCGACGGCTCGCGTTACGGCGTCAAGCTCAACTACTTGCACGAAGCCGAACTGATGGGCAGCGCGGGCGCGCTCAAGCCGCTAGAGTCGTTCTTCACCGAAACGTTCGTCGTCGTGGGCTGCGACGATCTCACCGATGCCAATCTCGATGCGCTGGTCGCATTCCACAAGGAACGCGGTGCGCTCGCGACGATCGGCCTGATCGAAGCCGAAGAAGTCGATCAGTACGGCGTGGTGATCACCGACGACCGCGGCCGGATCGTCGAGTTTCAAGAGAAGCCGCCGAAGGGCACCGAGCGCTCGAAGCTCGTGAACACGGGTATCTACGTTTTCGAACCGGCGATCTTCGATCACATTCCGGCCGGTACGTTCTACGATTTTGGTAAGGGCGTGTTCCCGGCGCTGCAGGCTGCCGGCGCGGATTTCTTCGGGATGCGGTTGGGCGGGGCGTACTGGCGTGACATCGGCACGCCGGCGGAATACCGCTTGGCGACGGCCGACGTGCTGGCCGGACGCGTTCACCTGCGCGGCGCTCGCGCGACCGGCGTGCCGGCCGGCGTGCGCCTCGGCAACGACGTGCGCATCGAAGGCGACGTGCGGCTGGGCAGCAACGTGAGCGTGGGACGCCGCGTGCGGATCGTCGGACCGGCCGTCATCGGTGACGGCGTGCGCATCGGCGATGAAGCCGTCGTCGAGCGCTCCATCGTGTGGGACGACGCGACGCTTGGCGACCGCGCGGTCGTACGCGATTCGATCGTCGGAATCGGCTACGACGTGCTGGCCGACACGGCGCTCATCGACCGCATCGTCGCGAACGAACCGATCGCCACGTAGCCTATTGCCGGCTCTCGTAGTCGACGACCCAGCGCTTGAACTCGTCGATCGGCAGCGCGTGGGAGATCGCGAAGCCTTGCATGTACCGGCACGGACGCTGCCGCAGCCAGCCGATCTCGCCGAGTTGTTCCACGCCTTCAGCCAGTGATTCGAAACCGAAACGTGCGGCAATGGAGATGATCGTATCGGCGATCGTTTCGTCGTTCGGGTCGGTCAAGACGCCGGAGATGAAGCTGCGGTCGATCTTCACGATGTCGACCGGCAACCGCTTGAGCGAAGATAACGACGAGTAGCCGGTACCGAAGTCGTCGATCGCGATCCGAACGTTGAGCCGCCGCAGTGCGCGGCAGACCAGGCGCGTTGCTTCTACGTCGCGCATGGCGTCGCTCTCCGTGATCTCGACGCCGAGATGTTCGAGTGCGACGCCGCTCCGGGCAGCTTCGATGAGCGCGCGGATCACGCTGCGATCTCCCGCTTGCCGCCCGGAGAGATTGAAGTACAGGCGGAATTCGGATCGGTGCGCCGCCAGGTCGTTGGCCACGGCGCACGCCTCGCGCATCACCCAGGAATCGATGGCGCTGATGATGCCCGATTGTTCGGCGAACGGAATGAAGTGTTGCGGCAGCAGCATCCCGCGCACGGGATGATTCCAGCGGATCAGCGCCTCACAACCGGTAACGCGGCCGGTGGTGATTTCAACGTGCGGCTGATAGTGAAGTTCGAACTGGTCGCCGGCCAAGGCTTCGGCGAGTTCGTTGCGCAACGCCGTGCGGCGATGCGCGTCGCCTTCCATTCCCGCTTCGTAGAAGACGAGCGATCCGTGGCCGCGCTGCTTGGCCCGCACGAGCGCGGCGTCCGCATGCGAGAGGATGGCCTCGATACTGGTGCCGTCATCGGGTGCGAGAGAAACCCCGAGGCCGGCCGTCCGCATGATGAACTCCTTGCCCTCGCGGTCGCCGGTCGAAAAGCCGCGCGTAAATGCCTCGGCGAAGCTGAGGGCGCGGCTGAGAACGAAGTCTTTCGAGATCGGGTTGCCGATGTATACCCCGAAAACGTCGTCGCCGACGCGCCCTACGAACTCGTCGTCCGCGGCGCGCAAGCGTAGCGCGTTCCCGACCTCGACGAGCACCGCATCGCCGATCAAGTGACCGTACGATTCGTTGATTTCGCGGAAGGCATCGACGTCGACAAGAATGATGGCGTAGCGCGAACTCGTGCGTGCGGCCGAACGCACGGTCGACCGGAACTGCGAGCGGTTGAGCAAGCCCGTGAGCACGTCGTGCGACTGCTGATACTGGATGCGTTCGAACTGCCAGCGCTGTTGCACGTGGTTGGCGAAAAACGACGCCAGGACGTCGATATAAACGTGATCGCGCGGACCGAGCGGCACGGAGGCCGCGTCGACCGATGCAAATGACAAACCCCACGTCGAATTCCCGGCGCCGAACGTGGTGACGATGAGCGCCCGCGTCTCGTGCGCGAGCGCAAACGAACTCGCGACGTCGCTCTCGAGAATGTCGTCCCACGCCCGCGTCCCACCGCCGCCGGCGACGACCTTGCCGATGATGGTCCGGTCGAGCGGAATGACGGCGCCGACGTGCGTATGCAGGCGGCGGCTCTGCGGCTCGCCGGCCAGCGCTTCGACGATCACGTCGTTCTCGTGCACGCGCCAGAGCATGCCGCGAAACTCCTGATTCGGCCGGATGGCCGCGGCCGCTTGGAGCAGCATCGCCTGCAGCAGCTCTTCGTTGCGCAGCGAGCGGTCGTTCACGAGCGTCCAGAGCCCTTCGAGCCGCTCGGCGTGGTGGCGCGAGTATTCCTCTTCATTGCGCAGCGACGCTTCGAGTTGGTCGACCTCCAGCTGCTTGGCAAACGACGATGCGAGAACTTCGAGATAGGCGAGATCGGCCGGGCTGAAAGGCGTGAGCGCCGGTGTTGGCGACGCGAACGTGAGCGAATAGCGTGACCCGCCGGCCTCGAATTGGGTAGAGATCACGGCGCGCCAACCGAGCCGTTGGAGAGCTCCCGGAAAGTCGTTGTGGATGGCGAGGTCTTCCCACGCCTGCGTTCGTCCGACGCTCGGAATGATCGTTTGGCTAAGCGGGGACCGCCGGCCGACGGTGATCCGCTTTGCGAGCGGATCGTCGTCGTCCGGAGCTATGCCGACGCCGATCACGACAACTTCGTCGCCCTCGACGCGTCCGAGGAGAGCGCGGAATCGTTGTTCCGGCCGGATGGCCGCAGCCGCGCGCCGCAACATCGCAAAGATCAATTCCTGGCCGCGCAGCGTCGGGTTGTTCGCAATCTGCCAGAGTGCCTCGAGCCGCTCGGCGTGCTGACGCGATTGCTCTTCTTGGTCACGTAAGGATTCTTCGAGCCGGTCGAGTTCCAGTTGCTTTGCGAACGCCGATGCGAGCACGTCGATATAGGCCGAGTCGGCCGGACTAAATTTTTGCGGTGCCGGTTCGGACGAGACGAACGTTAGCGAATAACGCGAGCCCGCCGCTTCAAACTGCGTCGAGATCACCGCGCGCCAACCCCGGGCCACGAGCGTCGAAGGTAACGCCGGCTCCGAGGCAAGGTCTTCCCACGCGCGCGTGTGATCGATCAGCGGAATAATCGTGCGTTCGAGTGGCGATCGCCGGCCGACGCGCAGCAGATGAGCGTCCGGATCGCGGTCTTCGGGATCGAACGCGAGGCCGACGAGGACGGCTTCGCCTCCCTCGATGCGGCCGAGTATGCCGCGAAAGCGTAGCGGCGGGCGGATCGCGTCCGCGCCGTGTCGCAGCATCGCGTGCATGAGCCCTTCTCCGCGCAGTTTGGGATTGTTGGCGATTTGCCAGAGGGCTTCCAGCCGCTCCGCATGTTGCCGTGCGCATAACTCGGCTTCGGCGATTTCCGCCTGCATCGAGTCGAGTTCGAGCTGGCGCGCGAAGAACGATCCGAGCAATTCAATATATTCGGCGTCCTCGAGACCGAATGGGTTACCCGACGTCACTTCCTGCGAGCCGAGCGTGAGCACGTAGGTCATTCCGGCGGCCGCGAACTGCGTCGTGATCTGGCTGCGCAAGCCCACTTCGCGCGCAATCGCCGGCAAATCGGTGAGCGCCGAGCAATCGTCCCAGGATTGTGTGCGGGTGCCGTTGAGATCGCGCACGCGGAGCAACTCGCTGCGTTCGATACGCGTGCCGATGGGCAACAGCGTGGTCGCATTGCCGCCGCTAGGGCCGAAGTGCCCGACGCTAACGTCGAGAACGTAGACCGATCCTTCGAGATGCCCGAGCGTGCCGACGTACGATTGTCCGGGACGTATGGCAACCGCGGCTTCGCGCACCATGGCCAGCAGCAGTTCTGCGCCGACGAGGTCGGTCGTGTTGACGATGCGCCAAAGCGACTCGAGCCGCTCGGCGTGTTGGCGCGAATGGACCTGTTCGGCTTGCAGCGATTCGCCGAGTTCGTTGACCTCGAGCTGCTTTGCGAACGACGACGCCAACAGATCGAGGTAGGCCGAGTCTTCCGGAGTGAACGGCCTCGTGGCCGGTTCGGGCGAGCAAAACGTGAGCGCGTACGTCGAGCCGCCGGCCTCGAATTGGGTTGAGATGGCCGAGCGCCACCCGATTGCCGCCAACCTTCCGGCGAAGTCGGTCGTGCCGGCGAGGTCTTGCCAGGCTTGTGTCCGGCCGACGAGCGGATCGATCGTGCGTTGGAAGGGAGCGCGGCGGCCGACGTACAGGCGTTTGGCAAGTGGATGATCGTCGCCGGGCTCGACCCCGATGCCAACCGTCACCACCTCGTTGCCTTCGATGCGCCCGAGTTGACCGCGGAAGCGGGGTTGCGGCCGGATCGCCGCGGCGGCTTGCTGCATCATAGCGAGGATGAGTGCCTGGCCGCGCAGTGAGGGGTCGTTGGCGATCTGCCAGAGGGCCTCGAGGCGTTCGGCATGATGGCGCGCGCGAAGTTCGGCTGCAGCCAGCGTCCCTTGCAATCCATCGAGTTCGATCTGACGGGCGAAGAACGAACCGAGCAGTTCGATATAGGTGAAGTCCTCGGGGCCGAACGGCTTCGATGAGGGCGGCTCGCTCGAGCCCAGCGTCAGCACATGAATCGTGCCATCCACCAGGAACCTCGTCGTGATCTGACTTCGCAAGCCCACGAGGCGCGCGCGTTCCGGCAGATCCGGAAGCGTTTGGCAATCGTCCCACGCTTGCGTGCGCCCCGCTTCGAGATCGCGAACGTCTACGGTGGCGCTGCGTTCCATACGCAGCCCGACCGGCAGCAAACGGCGCGCGTCGTCCGCCTCGGGACCGAATTGGCCGGCGACGGCATCGAGCACGTATTCCGTACCCTCGATGTGGCCCAGCGTGCCGGCATAGGCGTGGCCGGGCTGCATCGATACCGCGGCCTCGTGCAACATGGCGATCAGCAGTTGTCCGCCGCGCAGCGCGGGCGTGTTGACGATGCGCCAAAGGGACTCGAGGCGTTGGGCCTGCCGGCGCGTTCGCGCATCGGAGTTAGGCATCGGAGTCAGGGGGAGGCGGCATAGATAACCTAGCCAACGTGCGGCACCTTTAGTACGTTGGGACAGATTTGGCCAAGGGCCTGCCGTCGGAGTCTCGCGGCATCGAGCCCGGGGCGTGATGGAGAGAACGATGTGGACTGCAATCCGTCCGTGGCTCTTCCCGGTCTGGTGTATCGGCTGCGGTGAACCGGGTACCGGTCTCTGCGCCGGATGCGCGGGCTCGGCTCGCTCCCGCGGACTGACGCTCGACGACCTGACGGTCCGCGCCGCGGGCGAGTACGGTGGTGTGCTGCGCGACGCCATTCTCGCGCTCAAGCGTGGCGAGCGGGCGTATCTCGATCCGCTCGCCGCGCTATTGGCGCCGCTTGTGCCGCCGGGTACGTCGCTGGTGCCCGTAACGACCACGCGCCGGCGGGCCGCGGCGCGCGGCTTCGATCAAGCGCGCGAGTTGGCACGGCGGGCGGCGGTCCTGCGCGCGGGCGTGGCCGTAGACGTGCTGGAGAAGCGCGGCGCTGCCCAGCGCGGGCTTGGTCGCGGCGATCGTCTGGACGCCCGCGGGCGCTTTTTCCTCCGGCCGGGCGTCGCCGTTCCGCCCCGCGCGCTGTTGCTCGACGACGTGCTCACGACCGGGGCCACCTTGCGCGATGCAGCCCGCGTGCTAGCGGCCGCAGGCTGTTGCGTCCTCGGCGCGGCGGTCGTCGCGCACACGCCGCCCGGCCGCGAAACCCCGCGCTCCGGCGGAAGGTTTGTCGAAGCGTGAAAGCCATTTGGAACGGCGCCGTGCTCGCCGAAAGCAACCGTACCGAAGTGGTCGAGGGAAACCAGTACTTTCCGCCCGACTCGATCAAACGCGAATACTTCAAAGACAGCGCGACGACGAGCGTGTGTCCGTGGAAGGGCACCGCGTCGTACTATACGGTCGACGTCAACGGCAAACAGAATGCCGACGCGGCCTGGTATTATCCGGCGGCCAAGGACGCGGCAAAGAACATCGAGGGCTACATCGCGTTTTGGAAAGGCGTCGAGGTTCAGCCGTAGACCGAACCGACGCCACGTATCTCGCCCGTGCGGTCGAACTAGCCGCGCGCGCCCGCGGCGAAACCGCACCGAACCCGCCGGTGGGTGCGGTGATCGTTCGCGACGGACGCACGCTGGGTGAAGGCTGGCATCATCGCAAGGGCGATCCGCACGCGGAAGCGGAAGCGCTGCGCGCGGCGCGCGACATGGGCGAAGACGTTCGCGGTGCGACGATGTACGTAACGCTCGAGCCGCACGATCACGAATCGGCGATGCCGCGCTGCAGCGTTGCGGTCATCGACGCGGGCATCGCGCGGGTCGTGGTGGGCGTGCTCGATCCGAACGTGCGCACGCACGGCAACGGCGTTGCGCGCATGCGCGCTGCAGACGTCGCAGTCGACGTCGCGGAAGATCCGGCGTGCCTCGCGCTGATCGAGCGCTTCGCCTACACGATCGATTCGGTGCTGCCCTTCGTTACGCTGAAGATGGCGATGTCGCTGGACGGCTTCGTTTCGCCGCGAGCCGGGTCGCATCGCGTTACCGGAGAAGAAGCGCGGGAGCGCGTGTACGATCTGCGCGCCGAACACGATGCGGTCATGGTCGGGGCGGGAACCGTGCGCGTCGACGATCCGCTCTTGACGGTGCGCCCGCACCGCACGCGCGTCAAGCCGTATGCGCGCGTCGTCGTTTGTGAGACCGCATCGGTGCCGCTCGCGAGCCGCGTGCTTGCGGCGCCGCCCGATGCGCCCGCAGGAAGCTATCGTCCGACGATCGTCCTCGCACCGGCCGGCCTCGCGGATGTGTTTACGCCGCTCGGCGAACGCTGCGAGGTGCTTTTGGCGGGCGAGCCCGACGCGCTGCAACTCGATTTGCGCGCGGCAATGCTGGCCTTGCGCGGAGCCGGGATCACCACGGTCTTGTGCGAGGGCGGCCCCACCTTGGCGGCGCGCCTCATCGCGGCCGGGCTCGTGGAGCGCGTCGTCTGGTTCGTCGCGCCCGTCTTCTTTGCAGCGCCGGGTGCCGTGCCGGTGCTCGCGGGCGCCGATCTCGGCGCACTCGCAAACGGATGGGCGTTCGATGAGGTCGAACGGGTGGGCAACGATCTTATGATTACCGCACGGCTGCCGCATGTTTAGCGGCCTTATCGCTCATCTGGGCCGGGTTGCGTCGCTGCGCGGCGACCTGCGCAACGGCATGGTGCTCACGATCGAGGCGCCGGACGCGGTTGCCGAAGGCGTCGCCGAGAAAGATTCGATCGCCGTCAACGGCGTATGTTTGACGGTCGTGAAGCACGACGCGCGCACGATGACCTTCGACATCGTTCCGGAGAGCGTAGCGCGCGCCGGGTTCGATGCGTTGCGTGAAGGCGACCCGGTAAACGTGGAACTCTCGCTGCGGATGGGCGACCGGTTGGGCGGCCACCTCGTCTACGGTCACGTCGATGCGAACGCCGCAATCGTTGGGAAGCCGGCCGAAGGTCAAGGCCACCGTTTGACGATCGAACGTCCGCACGCGGTCGACCGCTTCATCGTCGAGAAGGGCTTCATCGCCATCGACGGCATCAGTCTGACCATCGCGTCGGTGACGCCCGATTACTTCACGATCGCGTTGATTCCGGAAACCTCGCGCCGGACGACGCTCGGTTCGAAGGGCGCCGGAGCGCGCGTGAACATCGAGATCGATCCGGTCGCGCGCTACGCCTTCGCCGCCGTCGACGCCTATCGCAGCGCCGACGACGCCGGCAGCGCAACCGACGACGAACTCGCCTGGGCCTACGAGATCTAGGGACGCAGCTTCCGCACCGGTTCGCCGTATTCGGTGACCGACGTTTCGGCGGCGTATGATTCGATGTTGACGCCGGTGTAATCGCCGGGCGTCCAGGCGGGATATTTGAAGCGCAAGCCGCCGTCCACCGGGATGTCGGCGCCGGTAATGAACGACGATTCATCCGAGGCGAGAAACACGGCTGCCCAAGCGAGGTCCGATGCGCGGGGGAAGCGCTCGAGCGGAATAGCTTTGAGATAATCGTCGCGTGAATAGAACGAACGGCGCGGCGGCGCGCTGTAACCGGTTTCCAATTCGTCCGACATCTTCGTCCACAGCTGGTGTTCCATCGCGCACGGCGTGATCGTGTTGACGCGGATGCCGTCGTGGGCGAGATCCATCGCCGCCGAACGCGCGAGATTCAACAGAGCGGCTTTGGCGGCCGTGTATGCGGCGCCCGCGGCTTCACCGAAGTGTGCGGCGGTGGAGAGCAGGTGGATGATGCTGCCGCGCGTGCCGGCGGCAATCATCGCGCGGGCGGCGTGTTTCGTCGTGAGCATGCCCGCGGTCGGATAGCTGAGCAGCGTCTCGGTCCAGGCGGCGAGGTCCATGTCGACAACCGGCGACCAATGGATCTTGCCCGCCATGTTGACGATGCAGTCGATCCGTCCGTACCGCGCGACGGTCTCTGCGACGAGGCGCGCGACATCGGCTTCGACGACTGCATCGCCGGCGAGTGCGGCTGCCTCGAAGCCGCGATCGCAAATGAATGCTGCCGTTTTCTCGGCCACCGCGAGGTTCAGGTCGCTGACCGCTACCCGTGCGCCTTCGCGCGCGAGAAAGTGGGCGATCGTTCCGCCGATGTTCGGACCCGCGCCGAAGACCAGGGCCACCTTGCCGTTCAACCGCATGTCTTAACTCCGCGCGACGGCGCTGATGATGTCTTGCGCGGGAAATGCGGCCTTGATGAGCCCGTATTTCGCCGCGAGGTCGACGCCCGGCTGCACGAGCTGCGGCGTAAGCGCCGTTTGGTAATCGGGCCGCGGCAGCGCTTCGATCTTGGCCAGGTCTTGCTTGAGATTTTTAGCCAGCACTTGCGCCGCGTCGTGTTTGTTGGCGTTGGCCCACTTCGTCGCATCGCGCATCACGCCGAGGAACCGGCGTGCGTCATCGGGATGTTTGGTCAACCAGTCGTTGGCGGCCAGCCACGCCGAAATCACCCAGCGCGGCGCGACGGAATCGTAGGCTTGGCCGACCACGCGCAGCGGGTCGCCGGGCGCGCCGGCAGTCGGCGCGAATGCGCGGTTGATCGAGGCGGCATCGATGCGCTTCGCGCGCACCGCATCCGGCATGGTCGGAAAGGGCAGCTCGATGAACTTTACTTTGGTGGAATCGCCGCCGCCCGCATCGATCCAATTGCGAACGGAGAGTCCCGCGATCTCTTGCAGCCCGCTTACGGCAAGCGATTTGCCCTCGAGATCCTTTGGACCGCGGATGGGCCCGTCGCGGTCGACGACGACGATGCCGGTGGTTGCATCCTTGGATGAGTAGTAGTTCGACGCGCACAGAAAGCTGAGCGTCAGGCCGCGCTCATGTGCGGCCGAGAGCGCGACGATGTTGGAGAAGCCGATATCGAGCGATCCGCCGGCGACCGCCGACATGATGCTCGCGCCGTTGGTCAGCGGCGTCAGTTCGAGATCGAAGCCGGCTTTCTCGAAGAGACCGAGCTCGCGGGCGTAGTAGGGTTGCGCGGCGACGTCGGTCGGGATCAGCCCGATGCGCAACGTGGTGCGCGTTGACTGCGCGCGCGCCGGCAGCGGCGCCAGGCACGCGCCGAGCGCGAGCGAGAGAGCCGCAGCGCGGTTCATTGGTGCTCCGGTCCCGCCGCATGCTGCGTCGGCAACGCCACCGATTCTGCCAGCGGGCGCCAGGTTTTTGCCGGCTTGCCTTCGCGCAGCAGCTCGAGTTCGCGAAAGTAGATTTTGCGCAAGAACGCGATGCCGGCGTCCGAGCGGCCGAGGATCTCGTTTTCGCGATCGACGATCGCGCCCTGACCGACCTGGGCAACGTAATCTTGCGCGTTGGTCAAGTCGGAGTGTTCGTCGGCCGGATACTTGTGTTCGTAGAACAGTTCGTCGTGATGATCGGCCGGGGTGTAGTTTTCATGGTCCTCCCACTCGGCCATCAACGCGTCGTCGATCTCACGGCCCTGCGAGGGCATTGCGTAGATGTTCATGCGCTGCGTGTGCGTGTCGTCGATCGGCACGTTCCAGATGCCGGCGTCGACCCACGGACCGCCCGTCTGCGGTCCAGGTACGACGATGTGGTTGTTGTTCGGAAACGTCCAGTCGCTCACGCGCACGTTGTCGGCGGCGCGCGTTGCAACTTGACGGATGCCGGCGTCGGTTTCGAAGTACTCGAGTTCCGGCAGCACCTGCGAAACATTCGTGACGAACCGGCCTTCGATACCGCGCGCGTGAACGAAGCTGACGTGCAGCGCATCGAGCGAATTTTCGACGAGCTGTAGCCAGTTGCATGGCCATACTTGCCGTCGCACAACGTGAAAGCCATTGCCTTCGAACGCGGGTTTTCGCGGCAAGTCGAACGGCGGCGGATCGCCGGGCCCGAGATAGGCGAAGATGAGGCCGCCGTATTCGCGCAGCGGATAGCCGGCGATCTTGATGTTGGGGCGTGCGGCGTCGCGTTCGGCCGGGCGCAACGTGCACTGGCCCGTGCCGTCGTAGGTCCAGCCGTGGTACATGCAGCGGATCTCTTCGCCGTCGACCCAGCCGGTGTGCAGCACGGTCAAGCGGTGCGCGCAGCGTGCGCCGACGAGGTGCGGGTTGCCGCTCGCCGAGCGGTAGAGCGTGAGATCTTCGCTGAACACGCGGATCGGTTTCGCCGTTCCCGGCGCGAGGTGTTTGGCAATCGCGACCGGCTGCCAGAAGCGGCGCAGCAGGTCGCCCATCGGCGTGCCGGCGGCGGTCCGCGCGAGTTCGCTCAGGCGCTCGCCGCGGCGTTGTTGGCGTTCTTCGATCCTCATGCGCGCGCCAACGGGTCGAGAATCTCCGCCGCCGCCAGCGGCGCGTGCAGTAAGCCGTATTTTACCGCTAGATCGATCGGCGGCTGTATCAGGGCCGGCGTGAGCGAGGTGATGTAGGGCACGCGTTGGACGGCTTCGACTTGCTCGACGGGTTCGTTGACGGCGCGGGCGAGAATCGCCGCGGATTCGCGGTGATGGGCGTTTCCCCAGATCGCGGCCTGGCGCATGACGCCGGTGAAGGCTTGCGCTTCGGTGGGATGTTTGGCGATCCAATCTTTCGTTGCGACCCACGCCGACGTCGACCAGCGTGGTGCCACCGCATTGTAGGTGTTGGCCAGCACGCGCAGCGGGTCGCCCGTCTTTCCGATCGTGGGCGCAGTGGTGCGATTGAGCGATGCGGCGTCGACGCGTCCGCTGCGCACCGCCTCGGGCATGGCTCCGAACGGCAACTCGATAAAGCGGGCTTTCGACGGATCGGCCGCGTTGATTTCCATGTAGTGCTTGATCGTCATCGCTGCAAGCTCGTTGATGCCGCTCACGGCGATGGTCTTGCCCTCGAGATCTTTGGCCGTGCGGATCGGTGAATTGCTCGCAACGGCCAGCAGTCCGCTGACGTCGTCGTCGGAGTTATGGACGACGGCGGCCGCGATGAACGCAAACGGCAAGCCTTTTTCGTGGGCCACGGCGACCGCGACGATGTTCGAGAACCCGACGTCGAGTGCACCCGCCGTCAGGGCGGCGAGAATCGCCGCGCCGTTGGAGATCGTACTCAGTTCGACGTCGAGGCCGGCTCTCTCGAACATCCCGAGGTCTTTCGCATACCACGCCTGCGCGGCGAAGTCGCTGGGGATCAGCGCGAGACGCAGTTTGGCGCGCGTTTGGGCGCGAGCGGGCTGCGGCGTCGAGAGTGCGATGGCCGCACCGGTGGCAAGAAACGTACGACGCTGCATCGAGGCGGCTTCGCCGCGCCCGAGCGCGAAACCGGCAGCCATGAAACGACTTCCGGCGATCGCGCTGCTCGCCTTGGCGCTCGCCGCTCCGGCGGGCGCGCAGACCACCACGCTGCACATCGGCACGACGCCGACCGACACCGGTGCCCAAGTGTACTATGCAATCGACCTTGGCCTCTTCAAGAAAGCGGGCTTCGAGGTTGAGGTCAGCTCGCTCAATGCGGGCACGGCGATCGCCACGGCCGTAAGCGCCGGTTCGTTCGACATCGGGCAATCGGCCGTCTCTTCGCTAGCGGTCGCGCACGAGCACAACATCCCGTTCGTCATCATCGCACCAGGCGGCGCGTATTCGAGCAAGGTGCCGACCTCCGAGTTGATCGTGGCGAAAAACTCAGCCGTCACCCGGGCCTCGGATCTGGTGGGCAAAGTCGTTGCGGTTAACGCGCTCAAGAGCATCACCTCGATTGCGGTCGATGCGTGGCTCGATGCGAACGGCGTCAAACCGGACTCAGTGAAATTTCTCGAACTGCCGTTTACCGAAACGTCGATCGCGCTTACGTCGGGCCGCATCGATGCGGCGTTCATCTCCGAACCGAGCCTCGGCGTGGCGCTGCAAAACGGCGCGCGAATCATCGGCCATCCCTACGATGCGATCTCGCACGACTTCCTGATCAGTGCCTGGTACACGACAGCGGACTACGCCAAAGCCCATCCCGACATCGTGCGCAAGTTCGCGGCGATCATGGCGGAAGCCGGCGCGTGGGCCAACACCCACCAGACCGAATCGGCGGCCATTCTGCAAAAATACACGAAGGTTGAGAACACCGGTACGATGCGCCGCATCACGTACGTCAGCCGGCTCGTGCCGGCGCAGGTGCAGCCGCTGATCGATGCCTCCGCTAAATACGGGATCATCGAGAAGACGTTTCCGGCGACCGACCTCTTCGCACCCGGACTGCGCTAGTTTCCGCGGTGCGGCGCCGTTTGCAGAAAAGCGGCGACGGGCGTAGCCCAGAACTTCGCGAGCGAGACGGTTCCGTGGCCGCGCGTGTCGACGCTCGCCGGAATCAGCAGTAAGCGGCCCTGCTTCACGCGTTTGAGGGCGTTCACCAGAATGCCGGTCTCGGGCGGATTGCGCTCGTCGTCGGCGGAGTTCACGGCGAGCAGCGGCGCGCTGATCTTTTCGAGACCGGGCGCGGCGTTGTAGTCGCGCGCTGAATCCCACTGGTAGAGCACGTCGTTGGCGTCGCCGGGGAACGGGGCCGCGAGGCGCGCGTCGAGCATTTTGTCGGCGGCTTCGCGCGTCGGTGCGAGGGCTTGATAGGCCATCGAGCCGCCGCTGGTCGCGACGCCGAAGAAGACGCTGGCGAAACGCGCGGACTTCGGCTGCGTGGTGTAGTTGCCGCCATTCCAGTCGGGATCGTTACGGATCGAGTCGACGATCAAACGCCGCATCATCCAGTTACGGCTGGCCATCTCCGTCGGCTGCGAGGCCATCGGTACGAGTGCGTCCATGAAGCTGGGATATGTCTCGCCCCACAGCCACGTTTGCATCCCGCCCATCGAGATGCCGAGCACGAGCCGCAAGTGGCGCACGTGCAAGCCTTCGGTGACCAGCCGGTATTGTGCTTGCACCATATCGTCGTAGTTGTAGCGCGGAAATGTGGCGCGCATGCCGTCCGACGGCCGCGCCGATTTGCCGGCCCCGATCGCATCGGGAATGATGATGTAGTACTTGGCCGCATCGAGCGGCTGCCCCGCACCGAAGAGCTCACCGCCGAGATCGGCGCCTAGAAAGCTCGCACCGGACGACGCGGTGCCGTGCAGCAGCAGCACGGGTTCGCCCGAAGGTGCGCCCATGGTCGTGTAATGCAAACGCAGTGCCGGCATCACATCGCCGGTGTGGAAGCGGAAGTTGGGCGCGGACCAATCGCCTTCGACCGGCGTTGGGAACGTTGCGGCCGAGGCCGGCGTGACGAGCGCGAGG
>PLRU01000008.1:0-65236 GCA_003164045.1 Candidatus Lustribacter telmatis | reverse complement strand
TCGGTTTCGACGCGGTTCTGATAGATCAAGAAGCGGCTGCGCACGGTGACCTCCTCGGGCTCGCCTTGCGGCGGCGTGATGTCCTCGACTTGCACGTTGCTCACCATGTGGGTGATCCGCGAGAGCGGCTCTTCCGCCCAGTGGATCCCCGTCATGATCTGCTCGACCCGTTTGGTGAGCGTCCACTTGTCCTCATCGAACCAATTTATATCCTGGCCCAGCCGCGTGTTCTCGTGCTGGGCATGATCCCCGGCGGGTACGTTGCGGCGCAGCGGCATGTAGTAGACGAGATCGTCGGCCAGCATGTCGAGCCATTCGGTGAAGCGCCGCTGATCTAAGAGCTCGGCTTCGGTGAAGAGAAATTCTTCCACATCGGCTTTGAGCGATAAGCGCTGCAGATCCATCCGTCAGTCGCGTCCGCTGAGATAATCGGCCCAGCGGTGGTAGAAGCCGCGCGGGTTCTGCTCCGACACTTGAGCCGTGGCGAGGCCCGGCAACGGATCGTCCATCGTGCTGCGCCCGAGACCTTGCTGATAGATGTAGGGGTAGCGCCGCGCGATCGTGCCGCGGCTGGCGGCCGTGGCGTAGTTCCAATTTTCCATGTCGTCCTGCTCGGTCATCCCGGCCGGGCCGGCGTAGCGCATATAGTAGTGGCGTAAGAACGCTTTCACTTCTTCGGGAGCATCGTGGTCGACGAGATAGAAGCGCCAGACTTCGGTGGTCATCGGGCCGACCGGATGCCAGACGCAGATCATGCGCGGCTGGTGCGCGAGATACGATGCGTTCGGGAAGAGCGTGCCGTTGAAGCCGACGACGCGTGCCTTTTCGCCTAAGCGCCGCTGGCGTTCGTCGAAGCAGTGGCGATAGTAGGCCTCGACCGCCGGGCTGTCGTGGAAGCCTTCGATGTACCAGTTGTTTTCAGGCAGCAGCACGGAGTGCGTGCCGTGGCCTTGCGGAAACGTGACCAGCACGTTCTTGCTGCCGGGCGTGTACTGATCGCGCCGGCCCTTTACACCGGAACGCGCGCTCGGACTGATCCCGACATCGTCGGCGGAGCGGTGGCTGACGTTGTGGTAGCGATCGCCCGAAAAATTTTCGGCGGAAAACTTCCAATTCGACGGGATCGTCCACTTTTGAATGCCGTGCAGCACTTCGGAGCCGCCGGGGCGGCCGTCGCGTGAATCGAGCACCAGGTCGAGATAGTCGAGCGCGCCGCCCATGTACGCTTCGAACGGCGGCGCCTGCGGATCCCAGGTCGCCCAGATCGTGCCCTTATAATCGACCATCTGCGCGACTTCGATCAACGGTGCCGATGCTTTGTCCATGATCCCGGCGTAGATCTGCTCGTAGAGCGGTACGCCCACGAGCTTGCCGTCGGTCGCGTAGCTCCACGCGTGATAGGGACAGGTGAAGAGCGTCGTGTTGCCCTGATCGTAGCGGCAGACTTTCATGCCCCGGTGCCGGCACGTGTTGAGGAAAACGTGCACTTTCTGTTCGCGGTCGCGGCAGAGAATGACCGATTCCGTGCCCATACGCGAAACGAAATAGTCGTTCGGCTTTGGGATCAGACTCGTGTGCCCGACGAACAGCCAGGCGCGCGTGAACAAACGCTCGAGTTCGTCTTCGAACACGCGCTCGTTGACGAAGATCTCGCGGCTGATCAGGCCGCGCTCCGTATCGACGAGCGCGTCGTAGTCGGGCGTCACTTGCCGTGCCGCGCCGAGACGATGACAAAGCGCTGGCTGAGGCCGTCCCAGCGATACGTCACGACGGCGTTTGGACCGATGCCGCGCTGACTTCCGCGGAAGTCGTACACGCCGTTGATCCCGCTCCAGCCGTGCAGTTGACCGATGTAGGCGTGTACTTGATCGCTGGTCGCATTCGGACCGAGCTTGCGCAACGCTTCGACCACGATCAGCGCGGGATCCCAGGCGAGCGAGGCGAGATAGCTCGGCAGCACGTGCGCCGCTTCGAGATTCTTGAAATAGGTGTTCTGCGCCGCGAGCGAAGGGCCGCTGGTGATCGCCGGATCGGGCGCAACGCCGTGTGTCGCCATGAAGAGCAGTTCGCGCGGAGCGAACGAGCGGTACTGCACCATCTGCGTGCGCGACATGTCGCCGGCCGAGGCGGTGGTGGGAAGGTCGATCCCTGAATCGGCGAGGTTGCGCAGCACGGTGCCGAACGCGACGCCGGTTGCGGTAGTAATGAGCGCCTGCGGCGCCGCCGCCTTGATGCGCGTGAGTTGCGCGGTGACCGACACGTCGGCTGAGTTGAAGTGCTCCGTCGCGACGAGCTGCATGCCGCTGTTTTCCGGCAGCTTCAACGCGGCGTTGACCTGCGCTTCGTGATCCTGTCCGCTTGCATCGGTCAACGCGATCATCGCGAAGCGCGTAAGACCGCGTTCGCGGAAGAAGCGGACTTCCGCCGCCGCGGTCACGTCGGTGCCGGCGCCGGCGGAGAACACGTAGCCGCCGGGCGCCGCGTGGATGCCCGGCGAGAGACAGTATTGTACGGGCCCGGTTTTTTCGAGCAGGGGTGCGATCGCGTTGCAGCCCGACGTGTACGACGGACCGATGATGACCGGCGCGTGTTTGGCCACCAGGGAGTTGGTGAGCTGCAGCGTGTTCTGCGGGTTCGAGGCGTCGTCGGCGATGACGAAGCGCGCCGGGTTCCCACGGATCCCGCCTTGCGCGTTGACGATCTTCTCGAGCACGCCGAGGCTCTGCTGTTCGGCCATGCCGATAAACGCGCTGCTGCCGGTGAGCGAGAGGATCACGTTGATCTCGACCGGCGTCGCCGCACGCGCGGGTGCCGAGGCGGGGCCGCCGACCAGCGCGGCGGCGAGGGCCGCGGTAACGAGCCGCTTCATCATGACTTGTCGCCTTCTTTGAGCCCGTCGGTGCCGGTATAGCCCTGCCGGTAAATCGGTACCGTCTTGCCGCGCAGCTCGTTCAGATACGCGATGATGTCTTTATTGGAGATAAACTTGTCCATCTCGTAGTGCTCGTGATGCACCATCGCGTCGAGCGGGCGACGGGAACCGGGATACGGTTCGAATTCCGGATAGCCGAACGGCATGATGAGCACGAGCTTAAGCGGATCGGGAACGTTCAGCAGCCGCTTGAACGGTGCATCGATCTGGATCGTCACGTGCTGGCTGCCGAGGCCCAGCGCCGCGCCGGCGAGGTGCATCAGCATCGCCGCATTCGCCAGCCCGTCGGTGAGATGACTCTGATGAACGCCGTAGGTGTGCGCGCTCTGAACGGTGGCCCACTGGCGCCGGCCGTCGCCGAGGAGCACGATGAGAAACGGCGCCTCCGACCAGCCCTTCGCGGTGCGCGCGCGAATCACGGCCTCTTCGTGCGAAATCTGAAACGACGGGTGGCGCAGTTCCGGCACGCGCTGCTGTTCCATCCAGTACGTGAAGTCGATGTCGACCTCGTTGTACGTGCGCAGCAGCTCTTTCTTCATCGCCGCATCGGTAACGACGATGAACTCCCACGGCTGCGCGTTCCCGCCCGACATCGCGCTGCGCCCGACATCCAAAATCTTGGTGATGTAGTCAGCGGGCACCGGATCGGATTTTAGCTTCCGGATACTGCGGCGGTTCTGAACGAGGTCGAGCAGCATATCGTACTCGGCCGTCGACTGGCTCGGCGTGGTGCTCATCGTAAGCGGCGCTCTCTCTGAAGAGTTTTCTATGCAAAACGCTTTGTTTGCGGGATGTATTCTTCTACGCCCGCGCGTAAAGAGCTTGGCTCGGGCCTATACTGCTACGTTATACGGCGCGCATCTTCAGCGTGTAGTAGATCAGAATGACGACGATCGCTGCGACCGGGGCAAAGACGGCGGTCGTGAAATAGGGGCTCATCGCTCCGTGCACGGCTCCGTCGATTGCGCCCCATTCACTTCCGAAAAGCGCGAGCAGCGTGCACGCCTTTAGTGCCGGCAGCATCTCGCGGCCGAGGGCGTAGACGCCATCGCGGTTCCCATCGGTGATCTTCACGGGATAATTCAGCCAACGGTCGGGCATGAAGCGGGTCGCGGTGAGGCCCAGGTAGAGCACCGTGCTCAAGATCGGCAGCATCCAAAGCGATCCTGCGGGACCGCTGTCGTCGGCGACGCCGCTCCAATTGAAATGCGTCGCGACGCGGGCGGGAAGCGCCGGGATCGTTTGCGCGGCAAAGAGCCAGGTTTCGAGGAAAATGGCCGCGGCGACGGCCTCAAGGATACGCGACTTCATGCTGCTCCGGCGAGTGCGGCGCCGGTACGCTGCGCTGCCGCGCGCACGTGCGGTGTCCAAGCGGCGATGCGCTCGGAGGTGAAGCGGTCGATCGGCCCGCACGCGGCAAGCACGGCGATCACCGGGCCGCCATTGCTTCGGCGGATCGCATAGGCGATTGCCGCGCCGCCGGCGATCCGTTCGCCCAGCGTGCTGACGTGCATATCGTGCGCCGTCGCGATGCGTTCGAGCACCGTCGGGATTCCGCCGGCCGGCAGCTGATTCGCGTCGAACCGCTCGAGCAGCGCGGTGACCGCCGGGCGTCCTTCACGGTGCGCGAGATCGGCCAGAAAGATCGTACCGGCTGCGCCGCGCCCGACGGGGAAGCGCGCGCCGACTGCGTCCGCCATGCGGATGCTCTGTTCGCTCGAGATCGCTTCGAGGCAGATCGTCTCGAGTTCGTTGTGCGCAGCGTACAACACGATCGTCTCGTCGAGCTGCGCGCGCAAGGCATACATCTCAGGTAGCGCCGCGCGGCGCAGCGGCAGATGCCACCCGTCGCGCAGCGCGAGCTCGCGAATTGCGATGCCGGTCGAATAGCGGCCGGTGGTCGCGTCGCGCGCGACGGCGCCTGCGCGCTCCATTGCGTGCAGTAACCGGTACACCGCGGGTTTGCTCAGCGCCGCGCGGCGCGCGAGTTCGGGCGCCGAACACGGCGTCCGCTGCTCGGCAACGACGCGCAGCAGCGCGAAGGCGCGCTCGACCGATTTGACCGAATCGGCATCAGCGTCGGTGACTCTAGTACGCATTGCGGACTCTTTGCTGCAGGCAAACAATATCCGTCTTAGCATTGACAGGCGGCAAACTGCTGCCTACCATCGGAGCGTCATCTCGTTTATCGGTACGCATTGCGTACGTGTCGAACGGAGCAAGTCGTGGCGGTTTCCGAAGAACGCAGCATTGCCGATGCGGCGGACGCGCATCGTTGGCAAAGCCTGCCGGCCGGAGAAACGTCCGACGCGATCGTCGCGGCGATGACGGCTGCCGGCATCGATCATCTGTTCTTTACGTCGGGCGCCGAGATCGTGTTCTTCCAGGAAGCCGTTGCAAAGGCGCGCGCGCAGGGCCGGCCCGCGCCGCGGCTGATTACGATGACGCACGAGCATGCGAGCCTCAATGCCGCGCTCGGCTATGCCGCGGTGAGCGGCCGGCCCGCGGCGACGGTTGCGCACGTTGATGCCGGTACGCTGAACTACGGTGCCGCGATCCACACCGCTTGGCGCAGCGGCTTGCCGGTGCTGTTGACCGCCGGCGGCGGACCGGCAAGCTATCCCGGCACGATGCCCGGTTCGCGCGACGGCGGGGGCCACATCTGGATGCAGCAACCGATCGATCAGCAGAGCATCGTGCGGCAGTACATGAAGTGGGATCACCGGCTCGAGTATCAGGACAATCCGGGGCTGATCGTAAGCCGCGCGATGCAGGTCGCCTTGAGCGAGCCGTGCGGCCCAGCGTATCTCACGATACCGAAAGAAATCGGGCTGTTGCCGGCGCGCGATACCACGTTTCCGACGGTCGCGCAACTCGGTTTGCCGCTGCCGCAGGCGCCGAACCCAAATGGAGTTCGAGCGGTCGCGCAGCGCCTAGCGCACGCACGCCGTCCGGTGATCGTCGTCTCGTCGTCGGGCCGCAATCCCGAGACGGTGCCGGCGCTGGTGACACTGTGCGAACGGGTCGGCGTCGGCGTCGTCTATTCTACGCCGCGCGCATACCACTCGTTCCCGATGAACCATTCGCTGCACCAAGATGTCTCGGCACTCAACGAGGCGGATTTCGTGCTTGTGATCGACGCGGCGGTGCCGTGGATTCCGGGCACCGATCAGCCGCCGGAGAGCGCCTACGTCGCCGTGATGGACGCCGACCCGATCCGTACGCGCATTCCAACCTACGAATTCACCGCGAACCTGCGGCTCGGTTGCGATCCGTTGCTCGGCATCGAGGCGCTCTCATCGGCGCTCTCGGAGTTCATCGGCTCGGAAGATACGGCGCGCTTCGCACAACGCAACGCCTTCTGGGCCGAGCGTTCGCGCGAGCGTGCCCGCGTTGCGCAAGAGCGCGCGCAAGCGGTTTCGACGGCGACGCCGATCGATGCGCGCTGGCTCTCGCACGAGATCGGCGCGACGCTGTCCGACGATTGCATCGTGTTCGACGAAGCGCTACCGCACAATCGTCTGTGGGACTACCTGCGCTCGAATCGACCCGGTTCGTACTTCGGCAACCCCGGAACGAGCGGCGGTTGGGCGCCCGGTGCGGCGCTCGGCGGCAAGTTCGCAGCGCCCGATCGCGACGTCGTCGCGATCACCGGCGACGGTTTCTACATGTACTCTACGGCGCAAGCGGCGATGTGGGCGGGAGCGCACTACGGTGCGCCCTTCCTGACGATCGTCTACCAAAACCGCAGCTACAGCACCGGCACCTTGCGCGTGAAGAGCACGTATCCCGATTCGTTTGCCGCCAAAGCGGGCTACGACGGCGGGTACTTCGATCCGCCGGTGGATTTCGCGCGCGAAGCCGAAGCTGCCGGCGCGTACGGGGAGAACGTGCGTGACCCAGCCGAAATCCGGCCCGCGCTGCAGCGTGGTCTGCGCAGTATCCGTGAAGGTACGCCTGCCGTGATCGCGGTGTGGCTGCCGAAATTGCTCGACAACGTCTAAACGACGGGAGTTCTCAAGCACGATGAAGCGACGTACGTTCACCATGGCCGTTGGAAGCCTGACCGCCGCAGCGGCGCTCGCGCCGTCCCTTGCTGCAGCCGCGCCGCAATTGAAAGGGGCGAGCAATCTTCCGCCGGAGCATCCGGGCGCCGTGCGCAGTACCCAGATGTGGAACGACGTACGGCGCGAGACGAGTGGGCTCGTGGACGTGAAGTCGTTCAACAACAGCGTTCTCGGCGGCGATCCGTACATGATGGCGCAACTGCGATCGGGCGCGATCGACTTTTACCTCGCGCCGGGCGGAACGCTCGGTGCGATGATCGACGTCGCGAACCTCGAGGACATCGGCTACGCCTACAACACGTCGGGCGACGCGTGGCGCACGTTCGACGGACCGCTCGGCGCGTACATCCGCAAAGCTGCGCTTGCGTCGAACATCGTGCTCTTTGAGAAGATGTGGGAAGGCGGGATGCGTCAGATCACCACCAACGGGAAGGTGATCGCGAGCGTCGACGACCTCCAAGGATTCAAGCTGCGGGTCGCGACCTCGCGTCCGTACATCGAAATGTTCCGCCAGTTCGGTGCGCAGCCGACGAGCCTCGCGCTGAGCGAGTGTTATCTTGCCTTGCAGACGCACATCGTCGATGGTGCAGAGAACGCTCTCGCCCTGATTTCGACGCAGCGCTTTTACGAAGTGCAAAAGGTGCTGAGCCTGACCGACCATGGCTGGTCGGGCTACTGGTTGATGGCGAACGGCGACAGCTGGAACAAGCTACCGCGCGCGGCCCAAGCATCGGTCTCCCGCAACGCCGCCAAATATGCCCTCCTCCAGCGCCGCGATACGAGCATCCTCAACAGCACCCTGGTCGACAAGTTCCACCGCATGGGGCTGGCCGTGAACAAAACCGACCCGGCGACGTTTCGCGTGCACCTGAAGCCGTATTACGCCAAGATGCGCGACCAGTTCGGCCCGCTTGCCTGGGGTCTCTTGGAGCAGTCAGTGGGCAAACTGGCCTGACCCGGATCCCTGACAAAAGACGCTTGACAACTGTTAAGCTCTGTGTGGTGTTTATATCCGTATGGAGAGCTTTTCGACAGAACTTCGGTCCGCGATGGATGCGGCCGGGCTTTCGGCGGTGGAACTCGCCCAGCGGACCGGCCTGACCGAGGGGGCGATTTCGTACCTGCGGTCGGGGCAGCGGGAGCCGTCGTTCAAATCGATCCGGGCGCTCTCGTCGGCGCTGCCGGAGCTGGCCGTCCGGCTGTCTCAACCACGGAGCACCATGGATTCCATAGAATCGGCGATCGCCGACATCCGCGACGGCAAGATGGTCATCGTCCTCGATGACGAGGACCGCGAGAACGAAGGCGACGTCGTCATGGCGGCCGAGAAGGTCACGCCGGCCGCGATCAACTTCATGCGTAAGGAAGCGGGCGGCCTGATCTGCGTGCCGCTCACGAGCGCGCGGCTCGACGAACTGCAGATCCCGAACATGGTGCAGGACAACACGGCGCCGCTCGGCACTGCGTTCTCCGTTTCGGTCGAAGCGCGCGGCCGCATCACGACCGGCATCTCGGCGCAAGACCGTTCGAACACGATTCTCGCGTTGCTCGATCCGGATGCAACACCGAAAGATTTTCTGCGCCCCGGCCACACGTTTCCGCTGCGTGCGCGCGACGGTGGCGTGCTCGTGCGCATGGGACAAACCGAAGCGTCGGTCGATCTCGCGCGTTTGGCGGGCCTCGCGCCGGCCGGCGTGATCTGCGAGATCATGGATGAAGACGGCTCGATGATGCGCTTGCCGCACCTGCGCGAATTCGCCGCGAAGCACGGCCTCAAGCTCATTACCGTGCAAGATCTCATCGCGTACCGGCTCAAGCACGAAAAGCTCGTGTCGCGCATCGCGGAATTCGCGCTGCCGACGAGCTACGGTGAATTCCGCGGCGTCGCCTTCGAGTCACAAGTGGACGAGGTGTGCCACGTCGCGATGATCATGGGCGAGATCGGCGACGGCAAAGATATTCTCGTGCGCGTGCACAGCGAGTGTCTCACCGGCGACGCGCTGCACTCGGTGCGCTGCGACTGCGCCGCGCAACGCGACGCGGCGCTGGCGGCCATCGCCAAAGAAGGCCGCGGCGTGCTGCTCTACTTGCATCAGGAAGGCCGCGGCATCGGCCTTGCCAACAAGCTGCGCGCGTATGCGCTGCAAGACCGCGGCGCCGACACCGTCGAGGCCAATGTGCTGCTCGGCTTACCGGCGGACAAACGCGACTACGGCATCGGCTCGCAGATCCTCGCCGACCTCGGCGTCCACGAGATGCGCTTGTTAACGAACAATCCAAAAAAGATCGCCGGGCTCGAGGGCTTCGGCCTCAAGATCGTCGGCCGCGTTCCGGTCACGATCGAGCCGACCAAATACAATCTCGCATACATGAACACGAAGCGCGATAAGATGGGCCACATGTTCGAGCCCTCAATGGTGGAACAGGGGTGAAGGTCGAGAAGGCGCCGCGCCCGGCCGTCTTTCCGGATGCAAGCGGCAAGAAATTCGCCATCATCGCGGCGACGTTTTATGCCGATCTCGCGGCCTGGATGGAAGACGGCGCACGGCGCGGACTGCGCGACTGCGGCGTAGCCGACGACGCGATCGAGGTCTTCAGCGTTCCCGGCTGCTTCGAGCTGCCGGTTGCGGCGCGGCGCCTGATCCGCGCGGGCGACTACGACGGCATCGTGGCGCTCGGTGTCGTGGTTCGCGGCGAGACGCCGCATTTCGAATACGTGGCGGGGGAGTGCGCGCGCGGGATCATGGACGTGCAGATCTCGAGCGGCGTGCCGATCGGCTTCGGCGTGTTGACCACGGAAACGCTCGCCCAGGCCGAAGAGCGGGCCGATCCGGAGCGTGGCGACAAGGGCTACGATGCCGCGATTGCCGCCGCCACCGTCGCCGTAATGGGTCCCAAGACGGAGCGTCCGCGCGTCGGCTTCCGCTAAACCCGGCGGACGGGTTGTCAAGCGGAGCGACCTACCGTATACTCCGCGTACGGCGGTCGCCTCACGTGGCCGCGACCTTTCTCCCGTTCCGATGGAGGGCCGGGCGCACCAGCCGGCGTCCGGTCGAAGCGGCTTGTACGAAAATAAAACGTTAATCTGCAAAGACTGCGGCGCCCCGTTCGATTTCACGGTCCGCGATCAGATGTTCTACGCGGAGAAGGGCTTCGAAAACGAGCCGCAGCGCTGCCGGGACTGCCGCACCGCGCGGAAAACGTCGCGCACCGGTGCACCCGCGGCCGGCGGGGCCCGCGAGATGTTCGCCGCCGTGTGCGCTCAGTGCGGCGAGAGCACGACCGTCCCGTTCCGCCCTCGAGGCGACCGGCCGGTCTACTGCCGCACCTGCTTCTCGGCCCAAAACGCGGTGCGCGCTTAGGACGATAACGGCGCTTCGGTCGCGAAGACGGCCGAAGTGGAATCGGTTTGGTATGACGGTGACGCCGTCGGGTATCTCGACCAGCGGGCGTTACCGCAGCGGATCGTGCGCGAGCGGGCCTCCTCCGTCGATGAGGTCATCGACGCGATTCGGACGCTCGCCGTGCGCGGCGCGCCGGCGATCGGCATCTTCGGAGCGTACGGCGTCGCGCTAGCGGCGCAACTGCATTCGGGCGCCGCGTTCGACGGCGCAGCGCAGCGCATCCGCGAAGCGCGGCCGACGGCCGTGAACCTCGCCTATGCCGTCGATCGCGTGCTGGCGCGCGCCGACCGTGATTATCTCGCCGAAGCGAATGCGATCCACGCCGAACAGCGCGACGTCGATGCGCGGATCGGCCGCTTCGGCGCGGAGGTGCTGCCGCGCAAGGGCAACGTGATGACGCACTGCAACGCGGGCCCGATCGCGACCGGCGGTGAGGGTACGGCGCTGGCCGCCATCATCGCCGCGCATCGCGCGGGCAAGGCGCTGCACGTGTACGTCGACGAGACCCGTCCGCTGTTGCAGGGCGCGCGTTTGACGATGTTCGAGCTGCGCGAGGCCGGCGTGCCGTGCACGCTGATCACCGATAGCGCCGCCGCCGTTACGATGCAGCGGAAGAAGGTCGATGCGATCGTCGTCGGCGCCGATCGGATCGCGCGCAACGGCGATACCGCGAACAAGATCGGCACGTACGGCGTCGCGATCATCGCCGCGCACCACGGTATCCCGTTCTACGTCGCAGCTCCGCGCACGACGTTCGATTTCGGCATGGCCTCCGGCATGGATATCCCGATCGAAGAGCGTTCGCCCGACGAGATTCGCATCACGCCCGACGATCCGGCCTACAATCCGGCATTCGACGTCACGCCCGGACGCTTGATCACCGGCATCATCACCGAATACGGCGTGCTGCAGCCGCCCTATGAAGACGCGATCGCCGACCTCGAAACCCGCGCGCGTATCCTCATCGGCGCGTGAAATATTACGATTTTCTCGACAAGGCGCCGAAGATCGACGGGCTCGTGGTGATCGAAGGTACCGACTCCGTGCTCGCGCAGCGCGCGCTCGATGCGTTGCTCGACCGCTTGATGCCGCTGGACATGCGAGCGCTCAATCTCGAAGTGATCGACGGGCCGGCGACCGACGATTTGGCGCGCACGGTCGCCGATTCGGTCGCGGCGATGCCGTTTCTCGCCGAACGGCGGGTGGTGGCCGTGCGCGGCTGCGAGCGTCTGCGCGCGCAGCCGCGGCGCGATTTGTGGGCCGTAGCGGAAGCGGTGCCGGCCGGCAATACGCTCGTGCTCGAAGATCTCTTTCCGCCGAACAAAAAGACGAAACCCGAGCCGTTCGGGGTGCTGGCGGGACGTAAAGCGCTGCGCATCGATACGACCGTGACGCCCGATACGCGCGAACGCTACGTGCACGAAACGCTCGAACGCTTGGGTGCGAAGGCCGAACCGCGCGCGATTGCGGCGATGGCGGAGAGCGACGCCGACCTTGGCGCGATCGGCAACGACCTCGAGAAGCTCGCGCTCACCGGCACGAAGATCACGCTCGCCGATCTCGAGCGCGAGAGCCTCGCGATCGAAGATCCGAAGGCCTGGCATTATGCGGGCGCGCTCGTCGAAGGCCGCGCAGCCGATGCGCTCGCCATCGCTTTCGAATTGTTTGCCAACGATCCGCGCGGCGCCGCGGTGCCGCTGGTGAGCGCGCTGGCGACCGAACTGGGACTGATTTGGGAGCTCGCGCGGCCGAACGGCGGCGATCTGCCGGGCCGCCACAAATGGCGCGAACGCATCTTGCTTCCGATCGCCCGGCGGATCGGCGAGCGCCGCGCGCGTTACGGGTACACGGCGGCGGTGCGCGGCTTCGAGGCGGTGGTGACCGGTCAGATCGACGATCCACGCGGCATGATCGAGTTGCTCACGGCCGACATCGCAAGCAAAGTCACGGCGCCGGCGCGCCGAACGGCCGCATCATGAACGAGAAGACGTACGCCTCGCCGTTTTCGTGGCGCTACGGCCGGCCCGAACTGCGCGCGCTCTTCTCCGAGCACGAGCGCCGCAAATTGTGGCGCGCGGTTTGGATCGCGCTGGCCGAATCGCAGGCTAAAAGCGGTCTCGTGACGGCGGCGGAACTCGCCGACCTGCGCGCGCACGGCGAAGACATCGATCTCGATGCGGCTCTCGCGATCGAACGCGAGATCGGGCACGATCTCATGGCCGAGATTCGCGTCTATGCATCGCAGGCAAAAATCGGCGGCGGCAAGATTCATCTTGGCGCTACCTCGATGGACATCGAGGATACGGTCGAGACCTATCGCATGCGCCGCGCCCTTGCGCTGCTGCTCGCGTCGCTCGACGAGTTGCTGGCCGCGTTCGTGGCGCAGATCGAGCGGTACGCGGACCTCGTCTGCATGGGCTACACGCATTTGCAGCCTGCCGAACCCACGACCGTCGGCTATCGGCTCGCGGTGTACGCGCAGGACGTCCTGATGGATCGGGCCGCGCTTGCCTTCGCCGGCACGCAGCTTACGGCGAAGGGCATTCGCGGGGCGGTCGGCACGTCGGCCTCCTACACGCGCTTGCTGGCCGGCGGCGCGCGCACGCCCGAGCAGCAAGAAGCCGACGTGCTCGGCGTCTTCGATCTCGAGGCGCGTGACGTCGCGACGCAGACCTACCCACGCAAGCTCGACTACACGCTGCTCTCGCAATTGGCGGGCCTCGGCGCATCGCTCTCAAAGTTCGCCGCCGACGTGCGCATTCAGAGTTCGCCCGGCTTCGGTGAGATGTTCGAACCGTTCGGCGCGAAGCAAGTCGGCAGTTCGGCGATGCCGTTCAAGCGCAATCCGGTGATGTCGGAACGCATCGGTTCGCTCGCGCGACTGTTGCCCGGCTATGCCGATGTTGCGTGGCAGAACGCGGCGACGAATTTCCTCGAGCGCACGCTCGACGACAGTGCCAACCGGCGCACGATCCTGCCCGAAGCGATCCTGTGCACCGACGAGATCCTCTCGCTTGCGCGCAAGATCGTTGAGGGACTGCGCATCGACGAGCGCAAGATCACCGAGAACCTGCGCACCTACGGACCGTTCGCCGGCAGCGAAGCCGTATTGATGGAGGCGGCGCGGCACGGCGGCAACCGTCAGGAGCTCCACGAAGCGATCCGCGAAAACGCGATGGCCGCGTACGCCGCACTCGAGCGCGGTGAAACGAACCCACTCTCGCAACTGCTCTCGGGTGACGAGCGCATCGTGCGCTTCATGGACCCGGCCGAAGTCCGCTCGCAGCTCGACCCCTCAACCCACGTCGGCGACGCGCCCGCGCGGGCGCGCCGGCTCGCCCAGCGCATCCGCACGACGATCGGAAAATAAGCATGCAAAAAGGGCGCGAGATCACGCGCGGCAAGACCAAGATTCTCTTCGAAGCCGAGGGTCAGCCCGATCTGCTCGTCGTGCAGCAGATGGACGCGATCACCGCCGGCGACGGCGCACGCCGCAACGAGATCGAAGGAAAGGGCCGCATCGCAGCCAAGACCACGGCGCGCGTCTTCCGGCTGCTGAATCTCTGCGGCGTGCCGACGCATTACGTCAGCGGCGGCGAAGACGACGACAACAACGAGATGCTCGTGCGCCGGGCGCAGATGATCCCGCTCGAAGTGGTGATCCGCGGCGTCGCCGCCGGCTCGTTCGTGCGCCGCCGTTCGGGCATCGCGCGCGGCGCGATCCTCGTGCCGCGCATCGTCGAGTTTTTCTTCAAGGACGACGCCAACCACGACCCCCTGCTCGAACCGGATGCGGTGATTGCCCAATCGATCACGACGCCCCAAGAGCTGGGCGTGATGAGCGAGCTGGCGCGCATCGTCTACGAGATCCTCGCGCACGCGTGGCGCCGCCACGATACGCTGCTCGTCGATCTCAAGATCGAGTTCGGCCGGATCGCTTCGGGCGAGGGCAAAGGCCAGCTCGTGGTGGCCGACGTGATCGACAACGACGCGTGGCGCGTGTGGCCGCAGGGCCGCGAAGAATTGATGCTGGACAAGCAGCGCTATCGCAACCTCGAGGTGGTCACGCCCGAAGATCTGGCCTCCATTCGCGCCAACTACGAGCAGGTTGCGGAGATCGTCGGAACGTTTCCGCTGATGCGGCCCGGCATGGTAGCGGTCGTTGCGGATGGCCCGGAATTTGCAGAGCGGGCCGGCGAAATCGCGCGCGCGCTCGGGAGCTTCGGCCTGCCGGCGGTGCGCCATGTCGCCTCGGCCGCACGCACGCCCGGCTACGTGCTGCAGCTCGTGACGCAACTCGATGCGACCTTTGCGCGCGCGCTGATCGTTACGGTCGGTTCGGGCGACGGAGCGCTGGCGAACATGATCGAGTATGCATCGGCAACCCCGGTAGTCCGCGCGCCGGCGACCGCCGACATCAACCTGATCGCCCTGCAATGCGCGAAGGCGTTTGCGCTTGAGGACACGGTCGTATTCGGCCGCGTGCTGCTGGTGCAGGCGAATACGCGGTCGAACGTGTTGCAGGCCGACGCCGCGCTGAACGCACCGCCATCGGCTTGAGCGTGGATCTCGCCCGCGACACCGACCGCTTGATCGAGGAGCGCAAACGCATCGGCGTTGCGCTCTCGCCGGACGAACTGCGCGCCATCGTCGCGCACCTCGGGCGCATCCCGACCGATACCGAACTCTTCGCGTTTGACGCGCAGTGGAGCGAGCACTGCTCGTACAAGTCGAGCCGTCACCATCTGCGTAAACTCCCGGTCGATGGACCGACCGTTATGCAAGGGCCGGCCGAAGATGCCGGCATCCTGCACCTCGGGACGTGGGAGGGCGAACGGTACGGCGTGGTGATCGCGCACGAGTCGCACAACCATCCCTCGCAGGTCGTGCCGTTCGAAGGCGCGGCGACGGGCGTCGGGGGCATCGTGCGCGACGTGCTTTGTATGGGCGCCGAAGTGATCGGCATCGCCGACCCGCTGCGCTTTGGCCGGCTCGAGGATCCCCACTGCCGGTACGTGGCGCAAAGCGTCGTCGACGGCATCGCCGCATACGGCAACGCGATCGGCGTTCCGAATCTCGGCGGCGACGTGTATATCGATGAGTCGTTCGACGACAACGTTCTGGTCAACGTGGTGGCGCTGGGGCTGATCAAGGAACGCGACATCATTCATTCGCACGCACCGCCGAACGCGATCGGGTACGACATCGTGCTCGTCGGCAAGGCAACGGACCGCAGCGGCTTCGGCGGCGCATCGTTCTCATCGCTCACGCTCGACGACGCCGACGCGGAAGCCAATAAGGGCGCGGTCCAAGTTCCCGATCCGTTCCTCAAGAACGTGATCATGCGCGCGTCGTACCGCGTGTTTGCGGAATTGCGCCGGCTTGGGATCGAGGCCGGCTACAAAGACCTCGGCGCCGGCGGCTTTGCCGGGTGCAGCGCGGAGTTGTGCGCGGCCGGCGGTGTGGGCGCCGAAGTGGAGCTGGATCGCGTGCCGGTGTCGCAAGCGGATCTCCCGCCGGCGGTCATTGCGATCGGCGAGACGCAAGAACGCCTGTGCTGGATCGTCCCGCCGTCGTTTACCCCGCTGCTGCTGGCCATCTATAACGAAGAGTTTTCGCTGCCGCGCATTTCGCGCTCGGCCGCGGCGGCGATCGTCGGCAAGGTGGTGCCGGGATCGCGCTACGTGGCGCGGCATCGGGGTGAAATCGTGATGGACGTCGATCTCGATTTCCTGACCGGCGGCGTGCGCTACAACCGCCCGTTTACCATCGCGCTGCCGAATGCCGTACCCGCGAGCGCACCGTATCCGCGCTTTGCGGATGCCGGCGTCGCGCTCGATGCCCTGCTCGCGCATCGCGACGTGTGTTCGCGCCGCGCGATCTTCCAGCGTTACGACGCGGTCGTGCGCGGTACGACGGCCATTCCGGCGGGCGCGGCCGATGCCGGCGTCATCTGTCCGATTCCCGGTGCGCCGCTCGGCGTTGCCGTTGCGGTGGCGGGCAATCCGCGCTACGGCAAGCTCGATCCGCAATTGGCGGCGGAGCACGCGGTACTCGAAGCGGTGCGCAACGTGGTCGCCGTCGGCGCGCGTCCGCTCGGACTTACCGACTGCCTGAACTTCGGCGATCCAACCGTTCCCGAACATCTCGGCGCGATGGTCGCGGCGATCGATGGTCTCGCGTACGCGGCGCGGCGGCTCGGTACGCCGTACGTTTCCGGCAACGTGAGCCTCTACAACCAATCGAAATCGGGGCGCACCGTCGCGCCCTCGCCGATCGTCGCGTGCGTCGGCGGCATCGACAACATCGCGCAGGCGGCGAGCATGGCCTTCAAACGTGCCGGTTCGGCACTGTTCTTCGTTGGGCGGCCCGAAGAACGTCTCGGCGGCTCGGTGTATGCCGATCTGCTCGGCATTGAAAACGCGATGCTGCCGAACGTCGCCTACGACCGCGTCGTGCGCGAGATCGCTTTGATGCTCGCTGCCTACCGGGTGGACCTGGTGCTGGCCGCGCATGATATTTCGGACGGCGGTGCGCTCGTCGCCCTGGCCAAGATGGCCTTTGCGACGGTTACCGGCGACCGCATCGGTATGCGGCTTACGTCAACGCCGCTCGACGGCCGCACGGGTACCGGCGCGTTCAGCGAAACGTGCGGCTTTATCGTAGAGGTGACGAGCGAGGCGGCGTTTACGGCGCTCGCCGCAACGCACGGCGTCGAAGTGCTGCGTTTGGGCGAGACGACGGCGGCGTACACGTTTGCGTTCGGCGGCATCGAACGGCCGCTCGATGCACTCTACGAGACGTGGTCGGCGCCGCTGCGCGATTTCTACGCGCCGGCGGCCGTTGCGGGCGCGGCATGAAGCCGCGCGTTGCCGTCGTCGTGTTTCCCGGCACGAACAGCGAACACGAAACGCAGCGCGCGCTCGCTGCTGCCGGTTTGGATGCCGAGATCGTGCACTGGAGCCGCGGATCGGCGGGTTTGCGGCACTTCGATGCGTTCGTGTTGCCGGGCGGCTTTGCGTATGAAGATCGCGTCCGCGCCGGTGCGGTTGCCGCGCATGACGAAGTGATGGACGCCGTCATCGAAGGCGCACAAGCCGGCAAGTTCGTGATCGGCATATGCAACGGCGCGCAGATACTCCTCGAAGCGGGGCTCGTTCCCGGTACCGGTCCGTTGCGCCGGCCCACCGCGGCGTTCGCGCCAAACGCCGGCGGCCGCTTCATGTGCGTGCACGTGCACGTACGGCTCGCCGTCGCGCCGGCGCGCGTGCCCGTGCTCGCGGGTCTATCGGCCGGTGCGGTGATACCGGCCTGGGTTTCCCACGGCGAAGGACGGCTGGCTGCTCCGGACGCCGAACTCGATGCGCTGGAGCGCGACGGCCATGCGGCGTTCGTGTATTGCGATGCGCGCGGCGAGCGCGTTCCCGCGCCGAACGGCTCGGCGCGGGATGTTGCCGGTTTGACCAATCGCGACGGCAACGTGCTGGCGATTATGCCGCATCCCGAACGTGATGCGTGGACGTTCAATCACCGCGACGGCGATCCGACGAAGGCCGCTGCGCGCGGCAACGCGCAAGCGATGCTCGCTCCATCCGGCGGAAGTATTTTTTTCGAGGCGTTTGCTGCGGGCTTCACGACAGCGAGGCCCAGGTGAGCGAGTTGATCGAGCGCGCGTACGTGATCACGCTGACGATTCCCGACAACGAGGCCTTCACCGCGCTGACCACGCTGGCGCGGATGGGCTTGCCGGTCGATGCAGCCGTGCGCTCCGATGTCTGGATCGCGACCGTTGAAGCGGCCCATGCCGCCGCGCTCGACGGCACGATTGGGACGATCGAGACCGTTTACAACCCAAACAAGCATCGCCTCGAGATACGCAGCAACGCCCGGCCGCTGCCCGGCGAGGTATGGATCACCGCTCTTGACGAAACGCCAGCGATTACCGTTTCCGGCCGCACGGTTGACGGCGTCCGGGGGATCGTCCGTCGCACGGCATGGCGCTTGCTCGACGAACATGGGGCCGACGTTCCGGCCGGCATCCTCGATCGCGCCACCGAATCATTTCTCTGCAATCCCGCGTTCCAGAAGGCAATACGATGACGATGATGGTGCAACCATACCTCCAAGGGTCCACCGCTGAACGGGATTCGTCGGAATTCTACACGATTGCTACGCTTGGTTCGCATTCGGCGCTGCAGATTCTCAAAGGCGCGCGCGACGAGGGGTTCAAGACGATCGCGATCGTGAGCCCCGATACCGAGCGGCTCTATAAATCGTTTGCGTTCATCGACGAAGTCATCACGATCCAGCAGTACTCCGATTTCATGGGGCTCGTGCCGGAACTCGAGAAACGCAAGATCATCATCGTGCCGCACGGTTCGTTCGTGGCGTACCTCTCGCTCGACGATCACAAGCAGATGTCGATCCCATACTTCGGCAACAAAGCGGTGCTCGACTGGGAAGCGAGCCGCGAACTGCAACGCCAGTGGCTCACGCGCGCCGGCCTCAAAGTGCCGCGCCAGTTCCGCACCGGCGCCGAGATCGATCGCCCCGTGATCGTGAAGCTCTACGGTGCGAAGGGCGGCAAGGGCTACATGTTCTTGCGCAACTCGCAGGACTTCGACGAGCGTGCCGGCCTGCTCGCGCGCCAAGACTACATCTTGCAAGAGTACGTGATCGGCGTGCCGTTCTATATCCATTATTTCTACTCGCCGCTGACCGGCAAGCTCGAGATCATGTCGATGGATCGCCGCTACGAGACGAACGTCGATTCGCTCGGCCGCATTCCGTCACGCGCTCAGGAAGGGATGGATATCGATCCGTCCTACGTCGTCGTCGGCAACTCGCCGCTCTCGCTGCGCGAGTCGATGCTCGCTGAGGCCTACCGGATGGGCGAAGATGTCGTGCGCGTGAGCCAGGAGATCTGTCCGCCGAAAGGACTCTTCGGCGCGTTCTGCATCGAGACGATCATCACGCCCGACGCCCAGTTCTACATCATGGAAGTTTCCGCGCGCATCGTTGCGGGAACGAACCTGTTCATCGATGGTTCGCCGTACTCGTACCTGAACTATAGCGAGCCGATGTCGACCGGACGCCGGATCGCCCGTGAAATCAAGAATGCGCTGCTCTCCAACTCCCTCAACGCGGTCCTGGACGATTCCACGCAAGTTTCGTAAGCTCGGCGCCGCGCTCGCGCTAGCGGCCATGCTGCCGGCCGCAGCGAGCGCAACGCTGCAAACCGATCCACAGGCGCTTACCCGCACGATGAAAGCCGCCTATGCGCGCGGCGCAGCAAACGGCTGGCACTTCGCGGACGATGTGTACTATTTTTCGACCGTCCTCGATGCCGGCCGAGCCTACCAGTTGGTGCGGCGCGACGATCCCGACAACGCAACGCTCGAGGGCTACACGCTCGACCTCGCCGCGAAGCTGCACTACAACCCGCTGACCAACCGCGACGCGGCGGAGTGGTACGTCCGCGTGGCGGCCGCAGCGAATGCCGGCGATCCCGTTCGCGGCGCGGCTGCGCGTGGGCTGTTGGCAAAGCTGGATGCGGACGATGCCGACCCCATTTTGATGGCGCGCGATGCCGACGAAGACGCCACGCTTAACGCGACGGGTGCACCCACCGACGTTGAGGCGTTGCTGGACCAGGTCGATGCCGATCTGCGGGCCTACCTGCTGACAAAAGACGCGCACTATCGTTCGCTCGCTCTGCTGCGCGCAGCCCAGCCGGCGTTTCCGATCGGGTTCGTGCCGGAAGACACGGGCAAACTCTTGTGGGCGGCGGCGCAGGCCGCGCGCAGCGGGGAGAGCGGATACAGCGACGTCGACCGGCAAGCGGCGGTTGCAATGTACTCTCACCAGCGGTCGTCGAGAGTCATCCCCACGATCGGACGCGTTCTCTCGCACAACGCCTATCTGGTGATCACGGCGCCGGCCGACGAGTATTTCGGCCAGACGAAACTCTCGCCGCTGGGCGTGCGCAACGAACTTACGCGCATCGGCAAGTATCTCGACGCGGGCTGGGGTAACCGGATGACGAAGGACACGTTGTGGGTGATCGACTCGCTCGAAGACTGGCAACACCAGTACCCGCGCGATTACGAACTTCCGCGCCTGCTGCTCCAGACGTATCAGACGCTGGCGCGCATGGATTCCCCCGAAGCCCAGAAAGCCGAAGCCGACGTGCGTAGAACCCTCACGATCGACTACAACGCAACGAACGAAGCTCGCGCCCTGCTGAGCGCCGGTTGATTCCGCTCAACCCGGAGATCGCGAAGACCCTCGCGGGCTACGATCGCGAGCGGCTCACGCTGTGTTCGATCGGCAGCCATTCGGCGCTCGATGTTGCCTCCGGCGCGTCGGCGGCGGGTCTGCGCAATCTCATCGTCACCGAACGCGGACGCGAGCGGACCTACACGGAGCACTATGCGCGTCGCAGCGCCCCCGAGCGCGGCTGCGTCGATGCGACGATCGTGCTGGCGAAGTTTACCGACCTGCTCGATCCGCGCGTGCAAATCGGCCTGATCGAGCAGAACGTGATCTTCATCGCGAACCGCTCGTTCGAAGTCTACCTGCATCAGAAGTTTTCGTACGATGAGATCGAGCGGCGCATGCTGGTGCCGTTCTTCGGTAACCGGCGCCTGCTGCGCGCCGAAGAGCGCGACGAGGCCAACAACCAATACGATCTGATGCAGCAGGCCGGGATCCGCTTTCCGCAACAATTCGAGGCGCCGGAGGAAATCGACCGGCTCGTCATGGTGAAAGCGCCGCACGCTAAAATCTCGTTCGAGCGCGCATTCTTTCTCGTGCGCAACCCGGCCGAATATGCGGAAAAGTCCGAGCAGCTGATTGCGGCCGGTATCGTGACACGCAAAGGGTTGAAAAATGCGCTCATCGAGGAGTTTGCGATCGGTCCGAGCGTCAACTTGAATTTCTTCTACTCGCCGTTACTCGGAGAACTCGAACTGCTCGGCACCGATACGCGCCGGCAAACGAACCTCGATGGGTTGCGCGGCCTGCCGTTCGCGCAGGCCCAACAGCTCATCGACGAACCGGTGCGCATGGAAGAGGCGGGTCACATCGCGACGACGCTCACCGAATCGATGCTCGAGAAAGCCTTCGAGATGGGCGAGAAATTCGTGCGCGCCACGCAGAGCGCCGATCCGCCCGGCGTGATCGGGCCGTTCGCGCTGCAATGCATCATCGTCGCGGGTCCACCCAAGAGCTTCGTGTGCTACGATGTCTCGCTGCGGATTCCGGGCTCGCCCGGAACGCGTTATACGCCCTATACGGCATATCGCTGGGGCCGCGACGTGTCGGTCGGCGAGCGCATTGCGATGGAAGTCGTGATGGCGCGCGACGCAAACCGCCTGGGCGAGGTCCTGACCTAACCCGATAGCGAACGAGCCAGCATGCCCGCCGTGACCCGCACCGCAACCGTCGTGATCCTCGACTTCGGTTCGCAGGTGAGTCAACTGATCGCGCGGCGCACCCGCGAAGCAAATGTCTACTCCGAGTTGCTGCCGCACGACACGCCGTGGGCGGAGATCGTCAAACGTAACCCGGCGGCGATCATCCTCAGCGGCGGCCCGGAGAGCACGCTTGGTCCGGATGCCCCCGACTGCGCGCCCGACGTGTTCACCAGCGGCATTCCGCTGCTCGGCATTTGCTACGGGATGCAGCTGGTCGCAAAGAAGCTCGGCGGGACGCTCGTTCCGCTCGCGCACAGCGAATTCGGGCCGGCCATCCTGACGGTCGATGCGCGCGATTGTCCGCTGTTCCTCGGCGTGCCGGCGCAGTCGCGGGTGTGGATGTCGCACGGCGACACCGTTACCGCGCCGCCGCCGGGCTTCAGCGTCTACGCGCACACGGAACGTTCGGCGGTCGCTTCCATCGGTGACGCCGCGCGGCGCATCTACGGCGTCACCTTTCATCCGGAAGTCGTCCACACCGAAGCGGGAACCGCGATCCTGCAGAATTTTCTGCACGAGGTTGCAGCGATCGCCGCGAATTGGGAAATGGCCTCGTTCGTCGATGATGCGATCGCGCGCATTCGCGGCGAAGTCGGCACGGCCAACGTCATCTGCGCGCTTTCCGGCGGCGTCGATTCGGCGGTGGCCGCCACGCTCGTCTCGCGCGCGATCGGCAAGCAGCTGACGTGCATCTACGTCGACACGGGCCTCATGCGGAGGGACGAGTCGGCGGGCGTTTTGGCCGCCTTTCGCGACGTGCTGCACCTCAACGTCATCGCGATCGACGCCGAGGAGCGTTTTCTCGCGCGCCTGGCGGGCATCACCGATCCCGAAGAAAAGCGCGTGCGGATCGGTCACGAGTTCATCGCGATTTTCGAAGAAGAATCGAAGAAGATCGCGGACGTGCAGTTTCTCGTCCAGGGGACGCTCTATCCGGACGTGATCGAATCGAAGACGCCGGGCTCGAAGGCCGGCCACAAGATCAAATCGCACCACAACGTCGGCGGCCTGCCCGAACACATGGCGCTGGGATTGATCGAACCGCTGCGCGAGCTCTTCAAAGACGAAGTGCGCAAAGTCGGCAAGGTGCTCGGGTTGCCGGATGCGATCGTGATGCGGCAGCCGTTTCCCGGGCCGGGCTTGGCCGTGCGGATTATCGGCGAAGTGAATCGCGAATCGATCGATACCGTGCGCGCCGCCGACTGGATCGTCACGAGCGAGATCGACGCGGCCGTCGAGTTGAGCCCGCGCCCGTGGCAATATTTTGCCGTGCTCACCCCGGTGCGCAGCGTCGGCGTGATGGGCGACGGGCGCACGTACGCGAACCTCGTCGGCGTGCGCGCGATTACCTCGGAAGACGGCATGACTGCGGATTGGGCGCGCTTGCCGCACGATCTGCTCGCGCGCATCTCGACCCGCATCGTAAACGAGGTCCCGGGCGTCAACCGCGTCGCCTACGACATCACCTCAAAACCGCCCGCCACGGTCGAATGGGAATAACATGCGGATATTGATCGTCGGCGGCGGGGCGCGTGAGGATGCGCTCTCGTGGAAGCTCGCGCAGTCGGCATCGTGCGATGCGCTCTTTCACGCGCCGGGGAACGCCGGCACCGCAACGCGCGGCACGAACTTTCCCGAGGTTGCCGCAACCGATACGCGGGCGATTCTCGACCGGGCGAAGGCACATGCGATCGACCTGATCGTCGTCGGTCCGGAGAACGCGCTTGCGGCGGGGGTCGCCGACCGTCTGCGCGACGCCGGCATGCTCGTCTTCGGGCCGAACCGTTCCGGCGCGCGGCTCGAATCGAGCAAGATCTTCGCCAAGCGCTTCATGGAGCGGCACGAGATCCCAACCGCGCGCTTCGCCGTCGTCCATTCCCTCAGCCAGGCGCGTAAATCGCTCGATCAATTTTCCGGCGGCGTGGTGGTCAAAGCCGACGGTCTTGCGGCGGGTAAAGGCGTCGTTGTATGCGATGACTCCGCGGCTGCGTTGGTGGTCCTCGGTGAGTGGTATGAGAAGAACGCGATCCCCGGCGGCGGCACGGACATCGTGTTGGAAGAACGCATGTCGGGCCGCGAAATCTCGGTGTTTGCCATCGCCGACGGACGCGCGATGATCCCGATCGCCGCGGCGTGCGACTACAAGCGGGCCGGCGACGACGACCGCGGTCCGAACACCGGCGGTATGGGCGCGTACTCGCCGCCGCAGGGGTTCCCCGACAACGTCCTCGAGATCGTGCGCGAGCGGATCATCGCGCCGGTGCTGCGCGGATTGCTCGCGGAAGACGAAGTCTATCGCGGCGTGCTCTACGTCGGCCTGATGTGGACCGACTCCGGACCGCGCGTCGTCGAGTTCAATGCCCGCTTCGGTGACCCGGAGACGCAAGTCATGATGCCGCGCGTGAGCGGTGATTTCGCGCGCTACCTCGCGAGCGCTGCCGAAGGAGCGATCGAGATCGACGCGGCGCACTTCACCGACGAAGCGTGCGTCGGGGTCACGTTGACGACCGACCGGTATCCCTACGAGAACACGAAGCTGAGCGGCCTGCCCGCGACCCTCCAGTTGCCCGAACACGTCGCCGCGTTTTGGGGGACCTCGACGCGCGAGGGGGATCGCGTTGCCTCGCCCGGCGGCCGGGTATTGACCGTGACGGCGAGCGCGCCCACCGTTGCCGAAGCGCGCGAACGCGTCTACGCGGCGATCGGCAAACTCAAGCCGCAGTTTCCGCCCGGCACGCCGCTCGCGTACCGTTCGGATATCGCCCGCTTCTAGCCGGCCTGGGCGGCCGGTCGAAACCTCCAGCCCGGGCCTGTGGTAGTAGATGAATAGCATGAACAATCCGCGCTATTCCGGGTATCAACCCGGCGCCGCCGTAGCCAGCACCCCGGCGCTGCTCGGCCAGGTCCTCGGCATTACCGGGGTCGGCTTCCTGATCACGGCGCTGGCCGCGTTCCTCTTTCGCGATGTCTCGCACATCGTCGCGACGGTCGCGCTGTTCGGCGGTCTCGCGATGATCTTCATGATGAACGGCGTGCGCCGCAATCCGGCCGTCGCGCTCTTGTGGTTCTATGCGTTCACGTTCGTCGAGGGCATCGCGATCGCGCCGCTCATCTCCCACTACACGGCTCTCGCCGGCGGCACGGAAGTGGTCGTCGATGCGGCCGCAACGACCGGCTTCGGCATGCTTGTCCTGGGCGGCGTCGCCTTCACGTTTTCCGTCGACTGGCGGCGCTTTCAGGGGATCGCGTTCGGCGCGCTCATGGTGCTGGTGCTCGTCGGCATCGCGTCGATCTTTTTCCACTTCCTCAATCCCGGCGTCTACGCTTGGGCGACGCTCGGCATCTTCACGCTGCTCACGCTGATCGACTTCAGTCGCATCCGTGCCGGCGGCGGCGGAGCGACGGCGGTCGATCTCGCCGTGTCGATCTACCTCGACGGCCTGAACATCTTCATCGCGCTNNTGCAGCTCTTCGGAATGCGCAGCCGAGACGATTAAGCAACCGGTCGGAGTCTGGACGGGACGCGCATACCCGCGTCTTGAAGATTAGGGTATGTGCGGAATCGCGGCCGTCTACGCACCCGGGCTCGACGTCGCGCGGCTCGTATACTTCGGCCTGTATGCGCTGCAGCACCGCGGCCAAGAGAGCGCTGGGATCGCCGTCGGCGACGGCACGAAACTCTCGAGCCATCGCGAGATGGGTCTGCTAGCCGGCGTGTTCAACGAAGACATTCTCGGCCGCCTCAACGGCTTCGTCGGCATGGGACACGCGCGCTACTCGACGAGCGGCTCGTCGATCATCGTCAACGCGCAGCCGTTCATGGAAGACACCGACATCGGGCCGTTTGCGTTCGGTCACAACGGCAACCTGACCAACGCCGAAGAACTGCTCGCCGCGTTGCCGGCCGGCATCGAGCTCGACGCAACCTCGGATAGCGAGATCCTGGCCAAGACGATCGCGCTCGCTCCCGGCCGCACGCTCGTCGAACGCGTGAAGGCGGCAATGGCCGTTGCCGAAGGCGCGTATTCCGTCGTCATGACGACGCCGGACGCGATCATCGCGTTCCGCGATCCGTGGGGTGTGCGCCCGCTGTGCATCGGCACCTACGGCGACGGCGGCTACATGATCGCGTCGGAATCGTGCGCGCTCGCGACCGTCGGTGCGCACTACTTACGCGAGATCGAAGCCGGTGAAGTCGTCATCGTGGATCAAAACGGCATGCGCAGCGAGCACATCGAGGTCGTCGAACCGCCGGCGCTGTGCATGTTCGAGTACATCTACTTTGCGCGCCCGGATTCGGTCCTCTCCGGTCGCTCGATCTACATGGCGCGCTACCAGATGGGCCGCGCGCTGGCGCGCGAGCACGCGGTCGACGCCGACGTGGTGATGGCGGTCCCCGATTCGGCGATTCCGGGCGGCATCGGCTACGCGGCTGAAAGCGGTTTGCCGTATGTCGAAGGCCTGATCAAGAATCGCTACATCGGACGTACGTTCATCAGCCCCGATCAGAACGTGCGCAATCAAGGCGTGCAGCTGAAGTTCAACCCGATCGTCGAGAATCTGCGCGGGCAGCGCGTCGTCGTCGTCGATGACTCGATCGTGCGCGGCACTACGACGCCGCGCATCGTCTCGCTCTTGCGCGATGCGGGCGCGCGCGAAGTCCATCTGCGCATCACCTCGCCCCCGATCATGCACCCGTGCTATCTTGGCGTCGACATGGCGACCTATAAAGAACTCATCGCTGCAAACTTGACCGTCGATCAGATTCGCGCGCGCGTCGGCGCCGATTCGCTCGGGTATTTGAGTGTGGACCGGCTGGTTGAATCGACGGGCCGCCAACGCTCGGATTTTTGCCTCGGCTGTCTCACCGGCAACTATCCGGCTACGCCGGTCGAAGCGCTCCCCAACGCCGACCGCCAGCCCGCGCTGAAGCTCTAGCCGTTACGCTTCAGTCGACGACGTCCGGGCCTTCCGTGACCGGATCGTACACGTCGTCGACCGGCGTCTCGGACGGAAGGTCGGGGTCGCCGATGATTTCTTGCTGCGGCGTCTGGCCGGGCACGTCGCCGGGATCGTTGATGATGGGCTCTTGCGGTTGCATGCACGGCTCCTACCCAAAGAACGGGCTCCGCACGTGCGCGTGAGCGCGACGCCGTTCTCCGATCCCCGTCAGCTCGACGCGATCGATGAAATGATCGCGGCATCGCCCGGTGAGATCGGACTCCATTTCGGCCGCGCGTGCTGTCTCGAGGACTTAGGCCGCATCGATGAGGCGCTCAAGGCCTACGTCGACGTGCTCACGCGCCAGCCGACGCATTTCGGCGGCTTGACCAACCTCGGCTCGTTGCTGCTGGAACGCGGACACCTCACCGAAGCACGCCCCTATCTCAAAGCCGCGGCCGCGTTATATCCGGCCGACCCGGTGGCGCTCGTCAACATCGCGCAGCTCGAAATGGAGACCGGAAATTCCGCGGCCGCCGTGGCCGCATTTTCGGCAGCGCTCGAGGTCAACCCCGAATTTTTGCACGCGCATCTGGGGCTAGCGAAGGTGTACACCGAGCTCGCCGAGGTCGAACGTGCGCAGCAGCATCTCGATCGAGCCTATGCGGAACCCAAAGCGTGGAGTTATCCGTATCGCGGCACGGCGCCGCCGCTTACGGTTTTGCTGCTCGTTTCCGCGTTCGGCGGCGACATGGTGACGAATCTGTTCTTCGACGACGACGTCGTGCAGAAGGGCGTGCTGCTGGCGGATTCGGTGCGCGGCGATCTCGCGCTGCCGCCGTATCACGTGCTCTTCAATGCGATCGGCGATGCCGACCGCAGCCGGCCGAGCCTCGAACGCGCCGTCGCAATTGCGGCCGCATCGCACGCGGCCGTTATCAATGATCCGGCAGCCGTGCTGCGCACGACGCGCGTTGAGACGATGCAGCGTTTGCGGGCTATCCCCGGCGTGCGCGCGCCGCTCACGGAGCGCTTCGCGCGCGAAGCCTTGACGGCGGAGACACTGCTCTCGCGCGGCTTCACGTTTCCGCTGCTGCTCCGCTCACCCGGACACCACGCCGGAGATCACTTTGCCGTGGTTCTCACTCCCGATGTACTGACGGAGGTCGCGGCGACGCTGCCGGGCCGGGAATTGCTGGCGATCGAGTACCTCGATGCGCGCGGCGCCGACGGCGATGTCCGCAAGTACCGGGTCGTGTCCGTCGACGGGCGCCTCTATCCGGTGCATCTCGCGATCGCGCCGCAGTGGAAGGTCCACTACTTCAGCGCCGAGATGGCCGATCGTCCGGATCATCGCGCCGAAGAAGCGGCCTTTCTTGAAGACATCGCCTCGGTCGTCGGCCACGGCGGGCTGGGCGGGCTCGAAGCCATTTGTGCGACGATGGGCTTGGACTACGCGGGCGTGGATTTCGGCGTGGGTGCCGACGGCACGATCCTGGTGTTTGAAGCGAACGCAACGATGGCCGTTTACCCGCCCGATGACGGGGAAACATGGGGCTATCGCCGCCGCGCGGTGGATCGGGTGATTGCCGCGGTTCGGACGATGCTCGTCGCTCGCGCCAAAACGGCAGGATACGCATGAAGAAGCTGATCGTCTTCGATCTCGACGGCACACTTGCGGCAAGCAAGGCCGCGATCGATCCGGAAATGGCGACACTGTTCGCAGCGCTGCTTGACGTGGTGCGCGTCGCGATCATCTCGGGCGGCGCCCTGCCTCAGTTCAAGACGCAGGTCATCGCGCACTTACCCGCCGGCGCAACGCTCGCAAACCTCTCGCTGTTGCCGACGTGCGGAACCCGCTTCCTCGTCTACGACGGCGGTGATTGGAAGCTACTCTACGCCGAGAACTTCACCGCAGAGGAAAAGAAAAAGATCATCGATGCGCTCAACGACGCCGTCGATAGGTCGGGCTTCAAAGCGGAGAAGACGTGGGGCGAAGCGATCGAAGATCGCGAGAGTCAGATCACGTACTCGGCGCTCGGTCAAGCAGCGCCGCTCGACGCCAAAGAAAAATGGGACCCGGATTTCAGCAAGCGCAAGAAGATCAAAAGCCTGCTCGATCCGATGCTGCCGGACTTCGCGGTGAATCTCGGCGGTTCGACGTCGATCGATATCACGAAACCCGGCATCGATAAAGCGTACGGCATTCGCAAATTGCGCGACGTCCTAAAGATCGAGATCGCCGAGATGCTCTATGTCGGCGACGCACTCTTTCCTGGCGGCAACGACTACCCGGCGCGTACGACGGGTGCGACCTGCATCCAAGTCCGCGACCCGAACGAGACAAAGCGCGTGATCGAAGCGATTATCGGCTGCATGCAGTAAGTTCGCTGGGTGGCTGTCCTTCGACTACGCGCCTGCGGCGCTGCGCTCTGGATGACAGCGGGCAAGATGCTCGCTTTTCCCCATTTGTCATCCAGACCGCAGCGAACGCAGTTCGCGTAGTCGAAGGACCGCAGCAATCGTTGTCGCTTAGTAGAGCGGCTCGACCCGTACCGCAATCACCGCCGGTAGGCCGCGGTCGTTGGCTTCGCGCGCGCGCTTAAGCGCCGCTCCGATTTGGCTTGGGTCGGTGACGTTTTCGCCGTAGGCGCCGCACGCTTCGGCTTCTTTCGCGAAGTCGATCGCGCCGAAGGTGCCGCCCTCGTACCCGACTTTCTTTGAGAACGAATCGGGATACATCGTCGACACCTGCAACGTTCCGGTACTGTACGCACCGTTCTGATAGACGACGATCGTGAACGGCGCGCCGTACATCCGTCCCGCCAAAAGCGCGGCGTTCGCGGTGCTGAACATGTAGAAGCCGTCGCCGGTAATCGCGATCACGTGCTTATCGGGCTTGGCGAGCTTCACGCCGAGCGCGGCGCCCGACGTGTAACCGCCGCTGCTGGCGGGGTTCGCGATGTACGATCCGGGTACGGAACACTTCAAATAGCGTTCGACCTGATTGTGGGGCAGCGTTTCGTCGAGCACGATCGTGTCGTCGTCGACGAACTTGCCGATTTCGTGGGAGAGCCAGAGTTCATCGATGGGCGTCTTGTTCGCGCGGCTTTGCGCATCGCGCTCGAGTTCGTCCATCCGCACGGTGAAGGCTTTGTCGTAGCGTGCCCGGCGTTCGGCGATGCGGCCGCGATCCGCGTCGCTCATCGTCGCGCGGACGGCTTCGGTCAACGCACCGATCGCGCCCAGCGCGCCGGCCGTTAGGCGCAGGTCGGCCGTGAATTCGTAGGTGGGAATGCCCGCGCGAACCGGATCGGGATCGATCACCGCAACGTACGCCGACGCCGGCGGCGCAGCCGGGCCCGGAACATACGGAACGTTCGCGTCGAGCGCCACTACGACATCGGCGTCGCTGAGCTTCGCAGCGCCGAGGTTCAGCGGGTGATTCATCGGGAAACAGTGATACGCCCGGAACGCCGACGTGACCACCGGCAGCGCCAGCAGCTCGCAGAGTTCGACCAGTGCGGGCACGGTTTTCGGATCGCGCCCCGAGCTCGACACGACGATGTACGGACGTTCCGCGCGCAGCAGGCGCTGCGCGATGTCGCGGATGCCCGCGGGATCGGCGGCGGCGGGGCGCGGAATGCCGAGCTGGCTAGCGGAGGGGAACGTGGTGTCGCGCGCCGGCAGCAGCGCGACTTCGCGCGGAACGCTCATGTAGACCGGTCCGCGCGGTTCGGTTTGCGCGACTTGCAGCGCGCGGCTCGTCATCAGTCCCGGATTATCCTGATACTCGAGGCGATGGTCCCACTTCACATAATTGCGCACGATGCCGTTCTGGTCGAACCCCTGCTGCATCCACAGATGTCCGCCGCGATCGCGCGAGCCGCGCATCGATCCGGGATAGGAGACGGGCGGACCGCCGGCCATGATCATCACCGGCAATCCCGCGTGCTTCGCGGTATGGATCGCGCCGCCGTAGTGCAGCGTCCCCGTATCGACGTGCACGGCCGCTGCCACGGGCTTGCCGCTCGCGGCGGCGTAACCGATCGCGGCGTTGAGGCTCGTATGTTCGTGCGTCATCGTGATCAGCCGCGGAGCCGGACGTCCCTGCGCATGCGCTTTGGCGATTGCCTCCTGAAACCACACGATCTCGGCGCCCGACGTGAAGAAGAGGTGGTCGACGCCGCCCGCCGCCAATGCGGCGACGACGGCTTCCCCCACCTCTCCGGCCGGAATCTCGGTCCACTGGTGAGCGGTTTTCTCGAGCATCTCCATGCGAGTTCTCCCTTATCTTACTTTTAGGCCCATGAGGCCGGCGAGGACGTTGCGCTGCATCTCGGACGTGCCGGCGGCGATCGTCGAGCTGCGTGAGTCGCGGAAGTGGCGCTGCATATCGTACTCCATGCTGTAGCCGTAGCCTCCGAAAATCTGCATCCCGGCGTTGGCGACTTTGACGTAGACCTCGGAGGCGAAGAGCTTGGCCATGGTGATCTCCCGCAGGGCGTCCTGGCCCTCGGAAACCATCCAGGCGGCGCGCCACATCAGCGTGCGGGCGGCGTCGATCTCAGTCTGCAGATCGGCGAGCGTGTGGGCGATCGATTGATTGGTGCCGATCGGCCGGCCGAACTGGACGCGCTCCTTCGAATAGGCGAGTGCGAGGTCGAAGGCTGCCGATGCCCCGCCGACGCTGCCGGCAGCCGAACACACGCGCTCGATCTGCAAGCCCGAGAGCACGCAGTCCCAGCCCTTGTTCTCGCCGCCGACGATGCGGTCGGCCGGCACGCGCACGTCGTTGAAGAAGACCTCATAGGTGCCGGTGCAGCGGCGGCCGAGCATGTCGAGTTTGCGCAGCTGTACGCCGGGCGTGTCGTTGTCGATCAGCAGCAGCGACATGCCTTCGCGATAGCTCTTTTCGCGGTCCGTCTTCAGATAGACGTTCATGACCGTGTTCTTCGCGCCGGCGCCGGTCGCCCAGAGCTTCTGCCCGTTGACCACGTACTCGTCGCCGTCGCGCACTGCGAACGTCCGCATCGCACCGATGTCGGAACCGGCTTCGGGTTCGGAGATCGCGATCGCCATGCGCACGTCGCCGGCGAAGATTTTGGGCAGCCAGGTTTGCTTCTGTTCTTCCGTGCCCTTGCGCATGATGTTCAACCCGGTGAACACGCTGCCGGCATAGGACATAAAAAAATCGGGGCTCTTGCGCGCGAGTTCTTCGGCGATAATCGTCAGGTCGATCACGGAGCCGCCGAGACCGTCGTACTCTTCGGGAAACGGCATGCTGAGCAATCCCGCCTCGACCCATTTGTCGTAGAGCTCGTAGGGATAGCCCTGCTCGCGATCGAGCCGCCGGATATATTCCGGCGGCGCGTGCGTATCCATCAGTTTGCGGACGGTTTCGCGGAGCAGTTTCTGCTCGTCGGAAAAGGCGAAGTCCACGCTAGGCCGCGGTCGACATCTTGGCGTGCTGCTTGATGTACGGCACGACTTCTTCGGCCAGCAGTTTGATGTTGTTCATGGTTAGGTCGTGCGGCAGCGTGCCGAATTGGATCGTCATGAGCAAGTTGCCGAAGCCGATCTGACGTTGCGCTTCGACGAGCTTCTCGCGCACCGTCTTCGGACTGCCCACGATGAACATGCCGGAATCGAGCAGATCCTCGAGCTTGCGATCGACGAGCATGCCGGCCTTGGCCTGCATCATGCCTTTGATGGAAGCGACCGTCGTGTAGCCCGGCGGCAACAGCATCTCCGGCGAGATCTTCAGATACTTGTTCACGAACATCTCGGCGTGCGGGCGTGCTTCCTCACGTGCCTGTTCGTCGGTAGCGGCGCAATAGATGGGCAGCGACCAGCCGAGCTGATCGGGCGTCGCTTCGTAGCCTTGCTCGTTTGCGACGTCCTTGTACATCTGCATGTACTTGGCGACCGCGGTGATCGGGCTGAACGTTTGCAAGTAGGTGTAGCGATGGTTCTTCGCCGCGGCGAAGCGAATCGTCTCGCTCGAACCCTGCGAGGGAATCCAGATCTGCGGATGCGGATCCTGAAACGTGCGCGGCCACGTGTTCACGTATTCGTAGTCGTAATACTTGCCTTCGAAACGGAACGGACCGGGCTCGGTCCACGCGCGAACGATCAGATCGTGGGCCTCGTGAAAGCGATCGTGCGATTCGGTCGGGTTCACGCCCGAGGAGTGATATTCCGAACCGATGCCGCGCACGAATCCCGCGATCAAACGGCCACCCGTCAACTGATCGATTTCGGCGAACTCTTCGGCGATGTTGAGCGGGTTGTTGACGAGCGGCAACGCGCGCCCGAGCAGCGCCAGCCAGCCTGTCGTCCGGCGCGCGAGCGCACCGGCGAACACGCCGGGCTGCGGCATCATGCCGTAGCCGTTCTGATGATGTTCGTTGACGCAGATGCCATCGAAGCCGGCCGAATCGGCGTATTCGAGTTCGTCGAGGAAGCGGTTGTAAAGCCGGTAGCCGGCCTTGCGGTCGAACAGCGCGTTCGGAAGCGTGACCCACGCCGGTCCGTATTTCTCGTAGAACGACGGGTCGATCTCACTGTATGGCATCAAATGAAAGGCAAGAACTCTCACGCGCGTACTCCGCTGATGAAACGGTCGAGCACTGCAACGAACGCATCGGTGCATTCGCGGTGTGGGACGTGACCGCAATTGGGGATCGTTGCCGCCTGTGCGCCGGGAATCAGGCGCACGAATTCGGCTTGCATCGCAACCGGAAAGATGCGATCTTGCTCGCCCCAAACGACGAGCGTCGGAACGTTCACCCGATGCAGCCACTTGGCCAAGTGCGGATCGTAGAGCCGTGGTTGCCAGCCGACCCGCGCGGTCGCGTAGCGATTTCGCAGGAACGTATCGAGCGCGTCGCCTTCCAGCGGCAGTTCGAGCGCCCGGTCGGCGATCGTTTGATCGAAGTAGATCGCCCGCGTGTGCGCTTCGCGCGAGGAGAGGAAGATGTCGAAGCGCTCGAGTCCGACGACGCGCAAACCGGCCGAGTCAACCAGCGTCAGTGTTTTCAGATGCGCGGTGTTGCGGACGGCGATCTCGCACGCGATCCAGCCGCCGATCGAATTGCCGGCAATGTTGACGTCTTTGAGTCCGAGCGCATCCATGAAGTCGAGGTAGAAGTACGCGAGATCGTGGACGTTGTCAAACCACTCCGGCATGTCCGAGCGGCCCCAGCCGGGATGGTCGGGGACGATCAGGTCGTAGTGCGCGGCGAGTTTGTCCATCCACGGGGCCCAATCGCCGATTCCGCCGGCGCCGTGCAAGAACAAGAGCGGCGCGCCCATGCCGCCGCGCAGATAACTGATCGTGGCCCCGTTGACTTCGATGCTATGGCGGTTACTAGTGGCGGTCGCGGTCACTTCTCGTCGCGCCAGAATCCGAGCAACTCCTGCGGTCCGCGATCGGAGTAGGAGAAGATCACGGCGTCTTCGCTCGCCTTGTGGGTGTACTTCATCCAGCTCGGAACGACGATGATGTCGTGCGGTTCCCAATCGAACGTGGTGCTGCCGACCGTCGTCGTGCCGGTGCCCTCGACGGGCACGAACACCGTGCTGTCGGTCGAGCGATATGGCTTCGTCTCGAAGCCCTTCGGTAGCAGCTGCATGAAGGTGCTCATCGTCGGGATCGCATCGCCGCCGGTGAGCGGGTTGATGTAGCGCATCTTATAGCCGAAATACGGGCTCGGATCTTCGGCGCGTTGCATCGCGGCAAGCGCCTCGCGCGTGCGGTCGTAGGGATAGCTGAAGATCGGCGATGTATTGCGCGTGTGCTTGTGTTCGATCGGCACCATGTTCGCGCCGTACCGATTGAGCGAATCCCATTCGGGCTTCGTCGGCTCCATCGGGTCTTCGTTGATCCAGCCTTCGCGGAAGCTTGCTTCGAAGAGCCGCACCATGTGCATGTCGAGGCCGTCGAGCCAGACCATCGGTTCGTTCGTGTGGTTGCCGTGATCGTGATACGTCCACGACGGCGTAATCACGAAATCACCGGGTCTCATGATCGTGCGCTCGCCGTCGACCATCGTGTATGCGCCGTTGCCTTCGATGATGAAGCGCAGCGCGGCTTGAATGTGGCGATGCGGCGGCGCCACCTCACCCGGCATGATCAGTTGCAGTCCGCCGAAGAGGCTGTTGGTGATCTTCGATTCGCCCGGCAGGTTCGGGTTCTCGAGCACGAGCACGCGGCGTTCCGCTTCCTTCGCACTGATGACGTTGGCCGATTCGAGCAGCGTCGGGCGGATCTCGCGGTAGCGCCAGCGGTACGGCGCGATCACCGTCTTCGGTTCGGCGGTTACGAGGCCGCCGAGCACGTCCCAGAGCGGGGCCAGATGCTGGTCGCGGATGCGTTTGACGTACTCACTGCGGGAGGCGGGCTGAGCGATCATGGGCGGTCCTCGCAAATCGGATGGGCTTAAAGGCGGATTCAACGCGCTTTCGGGAAATTTCTTCCCTATGCTGGAGACCGACGAGCGACTGCTCAACTGGCCGAACGAGGGCAATCGGCGGGTCCCCTATGCGGTATTTACCGACCCGGCGATCTTCGCGCGCGAAAACGAGCTGATCTTTCGCGGTCCGACCTGGAATTTTCTCGGGCTCGAGGCCGAGATCCCCAAGCCGGGTGATGTAAAGTCGACGAATGTCGCAGCGACGCCCGTGCTGCTGATCCGCACCGCCGACGGCCGGATCACGGCGGTGGTGAACCGCTGTTCGCATAAAGGCTCGCTGCTCTGCATCGAACCGTTCGCCAACCGCAAGAACCTCACGTGCGTGTACCATGCGTGGTCGTTCGATCTCGACGGTAATCTGCGCGGCGTTCCGTTTCGCAACGGCGTCGGCGGCAAGGGCGGCATGCCGGAGGCGTTCGATCTCGCCGAGCACGGCCTCGAGCGCTTGCGCGTCGAGACGATCTGCGGTTTGATTTTCGGCACCTTCAGCGACGCGGTCGAGCCGCTCGACGCCTATCTCGGCGAGGCGATGTCGGCAAACATCCGGCGCGTGCTCGACCGCCCGATCGAAGTGCTCGGTTACCAGCATCAAGTGATGCACGGCAACTGGAAGCTCTACATGGAGAACGCGCGCGATCCGTATCACGCGACGATCTTGCACGCGTTCTATCCGACGTTCAAGCTGAACAAACTGAACATGGACGGCGGGATCGTGCTCGATCCGGTCGGCCGCCACGCGATCACGTACTCGAAGAGCGCCACCGATACGGCCGGCGCGTACGAGGGCGGGGACTTGCGCTCGATGATCAACGATTTCGGCCTGGCCGATCCGAGCGTGATCTCGTGGAAGTGGGAGCGCGACGACGGCATCTCGCTTGCGGTGCAGTCGATTTTCCCGAGCTTTGTGATCCACCAGATCTACAACTCGCTCGCGGTTCGCCAGCTTATTCCGATCGCGCCGGATAAGGCGGAATTGCACTGGACGCTCTTCGGCTATGCCGATGACGATGACGAACTGCGCGCGATCCGCCGCAAACAAGCGAACCTGGTCGGCAGCGCCGGCTACATCTCGATGGAAGACGGCGCCGTCGTCAGCTTCATCCAGCGCGGCATCGGCGGTGACGAGACCGCACAGTCCGTCATCGAACTCGGAGGCTATGACGTGGCGACGAGTGACGGCGTGCGCGCGACCGAGACGAGCGTACGCGGCTTCTGGAACGGCTACCGCGGTTTGATGGGATTCGACCGGTGACCGAGGTCGTTACGCGCGATCCGCGCCGCATCATCGAAGACCTTCACGCGCGCTACGTGCGCTGCATCGATGACGACCGGCTGGAGGCGTGGCCGGACCTCTTCACCGATCCGTGCCGCTACCAGATCACCACGCGCGAAAACGTTACGCGCAACTTGCCGCTCGGGCTGCTCGAGTGCACGTCGACCGGCATGCTGCGCGACCGCATCGAGGCGTTGCGGCGCGTGAACGTGTACGAGCCGCAGACGTATTCGCACCATATCTCGGCGCTCGAGGTTACGCCGCGTGACGACGGCACGTTCGCCGCGCGCTCGAACTATCTGGTCATCCGCACGATGGCCGAAGGCGACACGATGCTGTTTTCCGCCGGCGTTTACGCCGACGTCATCGAGATCGCCGGTGAGGGCGCGCGTTTCCGCGAACGCATCGTGATCGCGGAATCGCGCCGCATCGATACGCTCCTGGTACTGCCGATCTAGCTTTTCGCCGCGACCTTTGCTTTCGTGGCCTTGCCGTTGGTTGCGGATGCGCCGTTCTTCGCCATCTCTTCCACCAGCGCAACAAACGCGCGGACGGGCGTGCCGGTCGGGCCCTTGGCGAGGTAGGACGACTCACTCTCGAGGTATGCCGTGCCGGCGATGTCGAGGTGGATCCACGGCACGTCGGCGACGAAATTCTTGAGGAACGCGGCGGCCGTTTCGGCGCCGCCGGGGCGGCCGCCGGTGTTCTTCAAGTCGGCGATGTCGCTCTTGATCTGCCGATCCCAATCGTCATAGAGCGGCAGTTGCCAGTAACGTTCGCCGATGTCGGCAACGACCTTGAGAAACTGTGTGACGAACGCGTCGTTGTTCGACATAACGCCGCTCGCGGCGTGGCCGAGTGCAATCACGCATGCACCGGTCAGTGTCGCCGCATCGACGATCTTCGTCGCACCGAGTTCGCGCGCGTAGCAGAGCGCGTCGGCGAGGATCATTCGTCCCTCGGCATCGGTGTTTATCACTTCGATGGTCTTGCCGTTCATCGCGCGCAAGATGTCGCCCGGCTTCATCGCCTTCGGGCCGGGCAAGTTTTCGCTCGACGGGATGAGCCCGATCACGTTGAGCTTCGGCTTGAGCTTGCCGATCGCATACATCGCCGCGATTACGCCCGCGCCCCCGCACATGTCGTACTTCATTTCATGCATCGACTCGGCGGGCTTGATCGAAATGCCGCCGGAGTCGAAGGTGAGCCCCTTACCGACGAGCGCGAGAATTTCTTTGCTCGACGGGTCGCCGCGGTAGGTCATCACCGAGAGCGTTGCCGGTTCGTCGGAACCGAGAGAGACGGCGAGCAGCGAGCCCATCTTTTTCTGCGCCATGCGCGCCTCGTCGAGCATGTCGAACTCGAGTCCGGCCTCCGCCGCAAGTTCTTTCGCGCGTGCCGCAAGATGCGTCGGCGTCATGTCGTTGCCGGGCGTGAGCGCCATCAAGCGCGCGAAGTTGACGGCCTCGCCGATCGCGATGCCGCGCTTGATGCCCGCATCGAGCGCGCTGCGGTCGAAGGAACCGGCGAAAAGTGCCACTTCGTGTGCGACGACGGGGCGGTCCGGTTCGGTACGATAGGTCGTGGCGTCCAGCGTGGCGGCGATCGCGCCTTCGGCGAGGGCCGATGCAGCGAGCATGAGGCCGGCTTCGGCTTCATCGGGCAGGACGAACGCGAGCGTCGCGACGTTGCGCTTGCCGAGCGTGCGTACCGCGGTGCCCGCGAGCCGCGCCAGCAGATGCGGCGTGAAGTTTTCGCGCTCGCCGAGCCCGATCAGGGCGACGCGCCGGTAGGGCGCGTCCTTGGCATGCACGACCGCGAGTTCGTTCGGCTTGCCCGCGATCTCGCCCGATTCAAGCACGTCCTTGAGCGCGCCGCCCAATGCCTTGTCGATCTCCTTCGCGATGCCGTCGAGCAGCTTGTCGGTGAAGACCGGGATGACGAGCGCGCCGGTCGCGTACGACGCCGGAGCATCGGACGTGATGCGAACCTGCATGAGCTTCCTTTCGATGGATGGAACGGACGAAGGCGTATGGTGAAGGGTACGCCCAACAAATGACGGACGCCTACGCCCGCGCCGGCGTGAACATTGACGCCGGAAATGAGACCGTCGAACGCTATCGCGAGGTTACGGCCGACTGGCGCCACCCCGATCAGCTGGGCGAGCTCGGTGGCTTTAGCGGGCTGTTTCGCCTACCGGGCGACGGCTCGCGCGCGCTCGTCGCGTCGGCCGACGGGGTCGGCACGAAAATCCTCATCGCGGCGCAGATGGGCCGGTATGACGGCGTCGGCCGCGACCTGGTAAACCACTGCGTCAACGATATCTTGGTCGTTTCCGCGACGCCGCTCTTTTTTCTCGACTACCTCGCTGTCGGAAAGCTCGAACCGGCAATGGCTGCCGACGTCGTGCGCGGCGTGGCGCAAGCGTGCCGCGCGAACGGCATGGCGCTGCTCGGCGGTGAGACGGCCGAAATGCCGGGCCTCTACAAAGCGGGCGACTTCGATTTGGCCGGCACGATCGTCGGCATCGTCGACATCGACGGCATTCCGAACAAGGAACGCGTCGTCGAGGGCGATGCGATTCTGGGCCTGCCTTCCGTCGGTTTGCACACGAACGGCTACACGCTCGCGCGCGCGCTGATCGCGCCCGAAGAGTACGCGCAGCCGTTCGACGGCACAACGTACGGCGATGCGCTGCTTGCGCAGCATCCGACCTATGGCGCGGAAGTTCGGGCGATTCAAGCGGTCGCCGACGTCAAGGCGATGGCGCACATCACCGGTGGCGGCTTGATCGACAACGTGCCGCGCACGCTGCCGGCGTCGTGCATGGCGGTGTTCGAACAAACGCGCTGGATGGTGCCGCCGATTATGGCCGAACTGGTGCGGCGCGGCAATCTCGGCAACGAAGAACGCTATCGCACGCTGAACATGGGGGTCGGTTACACGCTGATCGTGCCGTTCATGGATGCGGCGAAAGCGATCGCGGCGGTGCCGTCGGCGCAAGTCGTCGGCTTCGTGTCGCCGCGGCAGCCCGATGGGCCCGCCGTCGTCGTGCATCCCGCTCGCACGTAATTGGCCGTCAACTTACTCGCGCCGCTGGGCGAACGATACGGCGCCGAGGTGCTGGCGGAGACGCAGCGCTCGGCCGAGCGGCTGGGCTACCTGCTCGTGCGTGTCGACTCACCCGACGACAGGCTATGCGCGTGGATCGACTGGCAGTTCGCGCCGAGTTGGTGGTCGAGCGAAGTGCGCGAAGGCTCGGCGTGGTATGCGCTCGCCGCCGATGGAACGATCGCCGGCTTCGCGACCTTCGGCTCGCCCGAACGCTCGTATCATTGGCTGCAGGCGTACCGCCGGCGCGCGGATGTCGGCCTCTTCGGCCCCTACGGCGTAGCCGAAGCGCGCCGCAAGACCGGCCTCGGCGCGCTGCTGCTCACGGCTGCGCTGTGCAGTCTCGCGGAGCGCTTTCGCTGGGCGCTCATTCCGGCGGTCAGCGGCGCGCAACTCATCGCATCGTATGAGGCGCGCACGGATGCGCACGTCGCGGATTCGTACGATTACGTGCTCCGTCCAGCGCGCGCGGTGATCTTAGCCTCGGGCAGCGGCACCAATGCGCAAGTGGTGATCGATGACGTCCAGAACGGTGACAGTACGCTCGAGATCGCCGCAATCGTCACCAACAAAGAAAAAGCGCGCGTGCGCGAGCGTGCGCGCGATGCCTGGCTCACCGAAGAAGCGATCGTATGGGATCGCGCCACGGAGACGCGTGAGGTTTACGACGCGCGCGTTACGGCGGCCGTCGCGCGCTATGCGCCCGACCTCGTGTTGCTGCTAGGCTGGATGCATCTGGTATCGGATGCGTTCCTCGAACGTTTTCCGCAGACGATCAACGTGCATCCGGCGTTCTTGCCGTTCGATCCGGCCGCAGACGAAGTCGTGATGCCCGACGGAACGGCAATCCCGGTCTTCCGCGGCGCGCGCGCACCGGAAGCCACGATTGCAGCAGACGTCCGCTGGGGCGGCGCGAGCGTGCACTATGTGACGCCCGCGGTCGACCGCGGCGGCATCCTCGTGCGCACGCCGCTGGAACTTCCGGCGGGAACCACGCTCGAAGGATTCCGCGAAGGCGTCCGGCCGCTCGAACATGCAGCCGTCAGCAAAGCGATCCGCCGTTGGTGTCTGACGTCGTAACCGTCACGCCGTCGTGGCGCCGCAGTCTCTACGCAGCGTGGCGAATCTTTTTGTTTGTCCTCATTGCGCTCGGGATCGGTACGGTGTTGGGCGGCATCGTTCTCGCGGTCTTGCATTTTAGCGGAACGAAGATTTCGGCCGTGTCGCGGTCGGCGATCCGGACCATTCAAGCGCCGCAGTTGCTAGCGGGAGAAGTTTTAGCGTTCATTGGACTCGTATCGTCGACCGCGCTGATGGCGCGCTGGGAAGGGCGCACGCTAGCAGACTTCGGGTTTCCGTGGCGGCGGCTCTTTACGCTGCCATTTTGGATTGGCCTCGGCACGGGCTTCATTGCAATCGTGTGCGTTGTCGTCGCCATGATCTTGTGCGGCACGGCGCATGTGACGGGACTTGCGACGAATGGTCCCGCGCTCGTCGTGCAGGCTGCGCTGTGGGCGCTGACCTTTTTAATCGTGGCGATCGTCGAAGAGGTAGGGTTCCGCGGCTACCCCCAATTCACGCTCGCCGCGAACGTCGGCTTCTGGCCCGGCGCCCTCGCGATGACGTTGCTCTTCACGTTGCTCCACGTCGGGAACGCGGGCGAATCGCCGGTCGGCGTCGCCGGCGTCTTTGCTGTCGGCCTGCTGTTCTGCTTCGCGTTACGCCGATTCGGCGATCTGCGCTGGCCGATTGGTTTCCATGCCGCTTGGGACTGGGGCCAGACGTGCTTTTTCGGAACGCGCGATAGCGGCATGTTTGCGTCCGGCTCGATCCTGCGCACGGAAACATCGGGACCAAGCCTGCTCTCCGGCGGCAGCGCCGGCCCGGAAGCCACGATCTTTGCACTGATCGCGCTCGGCGCGACGGCCGCAGTCATCTACCGGTGCCGCGTTAGCCGAACGGTAAGTTCGGGTTTGCCGTGAGGGTGAGTGGATCGCGCAGATCGAGGTCGCCGCGCCGGTCGGCGGCGGCTGCGATCATCGCGGCGTTGTCGGTGCAAAAGCGGCGCTCGGGAACGAACGCGGGAATACCGCGCGAATCACCCACGCGCCTGAATGCCGTGGCGAGCGCCATGTTTGCCGCAACGCCGCCGCTGAGCACGATCGCGCGGTACTCGCGTGCGTCGAGTGCGCGTTCGACGCGGTCGATGAGCACGTCGACGATGGCCGCCTGGAACGATGCCGCAACGTCGGCGTAGGAAACGCCCTTTGCGGCGTCCGACGCGAGGAAGTAGCGCGCCGACGTTTTGAGGCCGGAGAAGGAGAGGTCGAGCGCGCCGGGCTCCGGGCGATAGCGCGGAAACGCCACGGCCTTCGGATTGCCGTCGCGCGCGAGCGCTTCGAGCGCCGGTCCGCCCGGAAACGGAAGCCCGAGCAGGCGCGCGGTTTTGTCGAATGCTTCACCCGCGGCATCGTCGCGCGTCTTCGCGATCACGCGCAATTCGCTCGGGCTCTCGACTTCGACCAGCTGCGAGTGACCACCCGAGACGAGCAAGGCCAGGAACGGATACGGCGGCACGGCTTCAGTATCGAGGAAGGCCGCGAACAAGTGCCCGTGCAGATGGTTGACGGCATAGAGCGGCTTGCCGGTCGCAAACGCCAGGGCTTTGGCGGTGGCGACACCGACGACGAGGCTGCCGATCAAGCCTGGTCCGGCCGTTACCGCAATGCCGTCGATGCCGTCGAGCGAGGTTCCGGCACGGTCGAGCGCATCGTCGATCGCGGCTGAGAGCAGGCTCGCGTGACGGCGGCTCGCGATCTCCGGTACGATGCCGCCGTACTTTGAGTGGAACTCGTCTTGATTGGTCGATACGTTTGAGAGCACGGCGCGTCCGTCGCGAACGACGGCCGTCGCGGTGTCGTCGCACGAGGTTTCGATCCCCAGCAGCAGCATTGCCTTAGCCTTGAAAGATCAGTTTTGCCGCGGGGAACGACGGAGCGCCCGTGTATTTCGACGTAATGTCGACGACGGGTTGGACTTGCGCGGCATCGAGCTTCTCGCCGTACACCGAACGGGTCATGGCTTTTACAACGTCGGGTTTGAGGTGGGCGATGTCGATCAGCACGTCAGCCGACAGGTCGTGGTGCGCGTTCGCCCAGACGGCCGTGGCTTGCATCGCCGACGCGTACCGCCGTACAACGTCCGCGTGAGCCTTCGCCCAAGCGAGGTTGCAAAAGTGGGCGGAGATGATGAACGTCGGTGCGATCGCGTCGAAGCAGTTCGCAAAGACGCGCATCGTCTTCTTAGCCTCGGCAATATACGGCTCGATGATCAGACCGGCGTCGACCTTGCCGCTGGGTATCGCCGAGAGCATTTCCGGTGACGTGAGTTCCACGAACTTGAGGGTGGAAGACTGACCACCGTGCTGGTCGACCCATGCCATCGGCGCGAACTGGGCGACGCCGCGCAGCCCGCTCGCGCCGAGCGTTTTGCCGTTGAGATCGGCCGCGGTTTTGAACGGCGAATCGTTCTTCACCATCAGCACCGACGTCGGCGCGGTCGAGCTATAGAGGCCGGCCGCAGCGATCATCGTGAACGGAACGTTGTGTTCGTAGGCTTGCGCCAGACCGACGATGTTGCTCACCGCGATGTCGATCGCTCCACCTGCGACTGCCGCTGCCATCGCGGCGCCCGTGGCGATCGTCTCGAGCGTCACGTTGGTCAATCCGGCGTTCTTGAAGAAGCCGTACTTGAGGGCATAGTAGGGCTGGGCGCTGACGTCGAGCGGTGCCGTCGCGAGCCGCAGCGGCATGTCTTGGCCGAGCACCGCCCCTCCGAGCAACGGAGTGGCGAACGCACCCGCGAGCGCGGCGACGGCCGTGCGCCGGTCGATCGGACCGCTCATGGCGTCACCTCACTCGTGTCCGGGTGAGAAGCGGTCGAGGACTTCCCAGTCGGCATCGAGCGCGATGTCGTAGTCGAACGCGCGAAAGAGTTCCGGCTGCGCGGCGTACTCGGTGAGCAGGACGTGCATCGGATCGGGCTCGCGCACGTACCACCAATATTCCCGCGCCCCGTGCCCGGTAAGCCGGGCCGCTTCGATGACGGCGTCCGTGAGCCGCAGATGGGCCAGAAGCGCGCCGGCGAATTCTTCAACGGCGGCGCTTTCCGTCGGTGTCGGATAGCCTAACTCGTCGGCTGCATCAAAGTGCACGGTGACGTGAATGCACCACGGAAACTCGATGCTCTGCGTTTCGTTCGATGAGAGGCGGCTCACCGCGCCGATCAGCGGCATCCCGTCTCGATAGCGTCCTTCGAACGGCCTCCAGTGTTCTTCGTCCATGCGCACCTATCGGCGCGCGTCAACGATCTCGCGCAGTTCGGCGGCAAATGCATCGATCGGAACCGTGCGTTTTGCTTCGTTACCGCGTTCGTTCACGTTGACCGTGCCGTCGGCGGCTTCGGCTTTGCCGACGACGAGGATGAAGGGGACCTTTTGCGTCTTCCAGTGGCGGATCTTATAACCTAGCTTCTCGTTGGACTCATCGACGTCGATGCGGAAGCCCGCCGCGCGCAATTTCGCCGCGACTTCGTGCGCGTAATCGAGTTGATGTTCGGAGATCGGCGCGATGACCGCTTGTGCCGGCGCGAGCCAGGCCGGAAAGTTGCCGCCGAAGTGTTCGATCAGCACGCCGAAGAAGCGCTCCATCGAACCGGCCAGCGCGCGATGGATCATCACCGGGCGGTGGTCGTTCCCGTCGGAGCCGCGATATTTCAGCTCGAAGCGTTCGGGCAGGATGAAGTCGACCTGCACGGTGCCGAGCTGCCACTTGCGGCCGATGGCATCGTGCAGGTTGATGTCGAGTTTCGGTCCGTAGAACGCGCCGCCGCCCTCGTCGAGCGAGTACGGCAGGTTGCGCGACTCGAGCGCGTTGCGGATCGCGGCCTCGGCGATGTCGTCGGTCGGACCGCGATGCTCGCGGGTCGAGAGAAAATACTCGAAGTCGTCGAAATCGAAGGCCTTCATCAAGCGCAGCGCTTCATCGAGCGTTTGCTCGAACTCACCCTGCAGTTGTTCGGTCGTGCAGAAGAGATGCGCGTCGTCTTGCGTGAAACCGCGCACGCGCGTAAGTCCGTGTAGCGTGCCGCTGCGCTCGAAGCGGTATACCGTGCCGAACTCCGAGTAGCGGATCGGCAGATCGCGGTACGAGTGAGCCTGGCCTTTGTAGATCAGGATGTGGCCGGGGCAATTCATCGGCTTGAGCCGGAAGCGCTGGCCCTCGACTTCGATCGGTCCGAACATGCCGTGCGCGAAGTTCTCGAGATGCCCGGAGGTCTCGTAGAGTTTCTCGTGCACGACGTGCGGCGTGATCACGGGCTGGTAGCCGCGTTCGGCCAACCCCTCGCGAATGAAGTTCTCGACGATACTGCGGACCAGGGTACCCTTCGGATGCCAGAACACGAGCCCGCCGCCGGCTTCCTCTTCGACCGAATAGAGATCGAGTTCGGGGCCGAGCTTACGATGATCGCGCTTTGCCGCTTCTTCGAGAAACGCGAGATAGTCGTCGAGTTCTTGCTGCGTTGGAAAGGCGGTGCCGTAAATGCGCTGGAGCATCGGGTTGTGCTCGTCGCCGCGCCAATACGCGCCCGCGACGCTCATCAATTTGACCGCGCCGATTTCACCCGTGCTCTTGGCATGGCCGCCGCGGCACAGATCGGTAAACTCGCCGATCGTATAGAGCGTGATCGGTTCGCCCTCGGGAATGTCGCGCGCCAACTCGACCTTGAACGGGTTGTCGCGGTAGCGGTCGAGCGCTTCGCTGCGCTCCACCCGGCGGCCGGTCATCTCGTAATCCCGCTTGACGATCTCGTGCATCCGTTTTTCGAGCTTCGAGAGGTCGTCGGCCGTGAACGGCTCCGCGCGCTCGAAATCATAGTAGAAGCCGCTGTCGATCGAGGGACCGATGGTGGGCTTCGCCTCCGGAAAGAGATCTTGCACCGCGTAGGCAAGAACGTGCGCCGCAGTATGGCGGAGTTCATCGAGGGTCATCACGTTAGTCTTAGCGCCGCGCGCTCGGGAAGCCTCGGGTGAGCCCGGCGTACCCCCACCTGCTCGTCAACCATTTGCCGGTTGCCGGGGCGCTGGTGGCGTCGATTCTCCTGGCGGTTGCCGTGCGGCGGCAAACGCTCGAAGGCGCCGTCTACGGCTATGTAGCGCTGATTGCGACGGCCTTGCTCGCCATCGTCGCCTTCGTCAGCGGGAACTTCGCCCCGCCGGCGCTCGACGGCGTGCCCGGCGTCTCGCGCGACCACATCACGTTTCATCAAATCACCGCGCTTGCGACGATGATCGTCTCGGTGCTGGCCGGCCTGCTGGCCGCCATCCCGCTTGTCTTGACGAACATCGCCGCCCGCCGCGGCGTCCTGATTGCCTACCTGATCGTGTCGATCGGCCTCGACGCGGCGTTCGCGTTTACCGCGAGCACCGGCGGGGCCATTCGCCACACGGAGCTACTGCGCTAGGTGAGTAGCCCCGGGTTCTTGATGTAGCGTTGCGTCACGGCTTCGGCCGTGCGATACGCGAGCGCACCGACGGTCCCGGTGGGATTGTAACCGGCGTTCTGCGGAAAGGCGCTGGCGCCCATCGAGAAGACGTTCGGGCAATCCCACACCTGCATGTAGGTGTTTACCGCGCTCTTGGACGGATCGGTTCCCATGATCGCCCCGCCGGTGTTGTGCGTCGACTGATACGGCACGATGCTGTAGTGCTCGCTCAGCGCGCTAAGCACGTAGCTCTGCGGGTTGAGCGGTTTGACCATCGCTTCGTATTTGCCGATGAGCCAATCGGAGTACTTGCGTTCGTGCTTGCCCCAATCGAACGTCATGCGCATCAGCGGCTGGCCGTGTTCGTTGGTGTAGGTGGGATCGAGATCGAGGTAGTTGCCGCGATACGCCTGCACGCTGCCTTGCGCGCCCCAGCCCATCGATGAGTTGTAGTATTTCGCTGCGGCGGCTTTCCACGCAGCACCCCACCGCGGCGTTCCCTTCGGGACCGGGTGATACTGAATCGGCCGCGCGCTGCCGGTGCTTTGCGAGATCACGCCGCCGCCGATGAAGTCGAGTCCGCTGTGATCGAAGTTATCACCGTTGTAGTCGTCGATTCCCATGCTCAGCGAGCCCGCACCCATGTACTGGTTGAAGTTCTTGCCTTCATAGAACAACGTGGCTTGCGTGCCGGTCTGGTAGGTGTAGTTTTTGCCGATGACGCCCTGCCCGGTGGCGGGATCGTACGGTTGCCCGATCTTTGAGAGCAGGAGCAAGTGCACGTTGTTGAGCGAGAACGCGGTGAGGAACACCATGTTCGCCGGTTGGATCACTTCCTGGCCCGACGGGTCGAGATACGTGACGCCGGTGGCCTTCTTGCCGGTTGAATCGACGTTGATCCGCAGGACGTGCGAATTCGTGCGCAGTTCGAACTTCGGTTCTTTCAAGAGCACCGGCAAGAGCGTCGTTTGCAGCGACCCCTTGGCCGACATCTCGCACGTGAACCGTTCGCAGAAGCCGCAATACGCGCACGCGCCCATCTGGACGCCTTCGGGATTCTTATATGGCTGCGAATTGTTGGCTGAGGGCGAGATGAACGGATGCAAGCCGATCTCGTTCATGCCTTTGCGGAACAGCTCTTGCGAATAGGAATGTTTGAGCGGCGGGTTCGGGTAGTCGCGTTTGCGCGGTCCCTCGAACACGTTGCCGCCGGCAATCTTCTTGCCGTTCAAGTTACCGGCTTTGCCCGAAATGCCGCACAGATACTCGAAGCGGTCGTAGTGCGGTTCGAGATCCTGGTAGCTCACGCCCCAGTCGGCAGTCGTGCAGTCTTCGCCGAGCACGGCCGCGCCGTACTTCGCGATGCTGTTGCTGCGCAACTTGAACTCGTTTTCGAGAAAGCGCCAGGTGAGCCCGTTCCAGTGAACGCCCGCGCCGCCGAGCCCGTCGCCCGGCAAAAACGAGCCGAACTGCCGGATCGGGAGCGCCGTTTCGCGCACGTTGTTACGGAAGCTCAGCGCGTCGCGTGCGGGGTTCTGGAATAGTTTGTTGCGCACGGCATACGCGAGCTCGTCGTGCACGCCGGGCGTGAGAAAATCGGGATTGGTGTTGCGGAAGTCGCCGCGCTCCAAGCCCACGACGTTCAGGCCGGCTTTGGTGAGTTCGCGCGCGAGAATTCCGCCCGTCCAACCGACGCCGATCAGGACGGCATCGACCGGTTTCATCGTCTTCGGCATTATTGGTTCACCTTATCGAGTGCCTTGGCGTTTTCCATCGCCATGTGATGCATGAGTTCGTGGCCTTCGGCGACCGGGCGCCCTTGCTGCACGTCCGCGATCGACACGGGCGGCACGTTGTAGGGCTTGTTGTAGTCGGTAATCTTGTTGGCATAAAACGCTGCCACGCCGGGGAACCCGACGAGTTTCCAGCCGACTTTATCGCGATTGCCGCCGTAGAGCGGATCGCTGAAAAAGCCCTCGACCGTATTCTGCAAGAGCATTTCGAAAAACACTTTGGCCGGCAGGTCGTCGAACTTGATCGTGCCGCCGTCGAGGCCTTTGAGCACATCGTCTTGTTGCGCGGCGGTAAGCGCTGCGAAGCCGCTCTGATAGGTCTTGTTGCAGTAGGCTTGCGTTGCGGCGATGCCTTGGCGATAGAGTTCGGCCGGCGTTTGGCGCAACTGGTAGCCTTGCATCGGCGTCGGGGCCGTGCCCCACGGGCCGTTGCGATACATCTTCGCTGCCGTGCCGAACGCGCCCACGAGTTGCTGATCGATGAAGAACGCAACGCCGGCGGACCGCGCCCCCGGACCGTTTGCGTCGGTCGGGATCAGCCGTTCGACGGCCGCTTCGATAAACGTCGCTTCGGGCTCGGTGAAGTAGGTGTAGGCCTCGGGCTCATTGCCCAGCGGCGCCATGCCGCCCGGTTGCGGCGTATTGGCGGCCATCTCCATCGGCGGCATCGCTGCGGCTCCCGGAACGGCGGCTGCGCCGGCGGCGCTCGGAACGGCTGCGGCCGCCGTCGCGGTGCCGATAATCGCAACGAAATTCTTACGTGAAACTTGATCGCTCACTACTCGACCTTTCTCCGGCGGACGCAAGCTCGCTCCGCCCTCACATCGGGCTAAATTGCCGCGCGCAAGCGTTCTCCCCCTCGTCTGGTCTGGGCAAGCAAAAGGCCCGGCGTTTCCGCCGAGCCTATGCAGTCATGGTGGGCACGGAGTGGATTGAACACTCGACCCCCACAGTGTCAATGTGGTGCTCTCCCACTGAGCTACGCGCCCGCACCATTTGGTGGGAATTTCCGACCGACGACTATTCTAACACGCGTGGTTGGGCCCTCTTTTGGGGTATATCTCTCCCGACGAGGGGAGAACCCATGAAAACAGCACAGAATGCGGCCCTGGCCTGCGGTGCGCTCATCGCGATGAGTGCGTGTTTCTCGGTCGCCGTCGTCGCCGCGCCGGAGAACCGGGCGCCGCAGATGACGCTGATCAGCACGGATACAAGCGAGCCGTTCCCGTTTGCGGCCATTGCCGTCAACCATAAGATCTATCACGTCACCGAGGGCGATATCCTCAACGGCATGCACATCCTCAGCATCGCCCCCGATCGTGTGACGCTCTCGGATGACGAAGTACTCACACCGGACCAGAACGCGCAACCGCACTAGTTTCCGCCGCTTCTGTCGAGGAATTGTGCGAATTCCTACACATTTCACCGTTAACTTATCGAAATGAACCTTGTTGCGGCGTTGCGTGAAGAAAGCCGCGATGATACGCATTGAGCCATGAAAAGCCCAATGCGTCCCAAATCCACGCTCACGATCGTGATTCGTAATTCAAATGGAACCATCTTAACTTCGGAAACGTTCACGTCGTACGGCGCCGTCGCGCACTAGCGCGTTTATGGGCCTTGGTTTTGCGGAAACAGCTAGCGATGCTATCCGCAGTGCTCGTCGCGAACAGTGGAGCGCGGCAGACCGCCGAATCATTCGCTAAGGCACGCGCGATGCTCGTCGAGCGCGGCGTGCGGCTCACGATGACCCACGTCGTCGATAACCACAAGGATCTCTGCCGGTACGTTCGCCGCGCCGTTAAGAGCGGCGCCCCGCTCGTGATTGTCGCCGGCGGCGACGGAACCATGACCGCTGCGGCCGGCCAATTGGCAAAATCCAAGTCGGTGCTGGGCGTGTTGCCGCTCGGCACCGGGAACAGTTTTGCGTTGAGCCTGGGCATCACCGATTTAGAAACCGCGATCGGCGCAATTGTGGCCGGCCGCGAAGTGACCGTCGACCTCGGCAACGTGAACGGAACGTACTTTGCCAATTTCGCGACGATCGGACTCTCGTCCACGATCGCGCGCGCCACGCCCAACGGGTTGAAGAAGATCGTCGGCGCGGCGGCCTACGTGCTGGCGGGTTTGCTGCCCGCGCTGCGGTCGCGCCCGTTTCGCTGCAAGGTGCGCACCGGAAAACAGAAGCTCGCATTTCAGACCTATCAGGTCATCGTCGCCAACGGACGCTATTTCGGCCATACGCCGCTCACGCCCGATGCATCGCTCAACAGCGGACGGCTGACGTTCTACTCGACGACCGATGCGACGATCGTCGATGCGGCGAACACGTACGCCTCGCTGCTGCTCGACCGTCAGGCGCTGCTCGCCAACGCGCACGTCTTCGATGCGACCGAGCTGCGCGTGCGCACGCATCCCGCGCAGGCGATCGCGATCGACGGCGAGCAGTGCGGCAAAACGCCGGCAACCTTCAAAGTGGTGCCGGGCGCGTTGCGGGTGATGGTTCCGGCGGTCACGCCGCCCGCCGTACCGTGAGCGAAGATATCCGGCTGGTTGCCGCGGCGCTGTGCTTCCTCGCGGCGACGCTTGCGCTCGGTGCATACGTCGCCCACCGGCCGTTGACGCCGTTGGACGTCGAATCGCTCGCCCTGCGCGGGCGCGGCACTCCGGTTGCAGTGATGTTCACCCGTTCCGGCTTTTGGCCGGCACTGATCGGCATCAGCATCGTGCTGGCCGCGTGCGAGCTGATCTTCCGCGGCGGCGTCGCATTCGCGATCGTGCTCGGCGGCGTCCAGCTCGCCGCCCAAGCCGCGGCCGGCTTTACCAAAGAGATCTTCAACCGCATCAGGCCGGACGACTGGCTCTACCATAAGGAACTCGGCTTTTCGTATCCCAGCGGTCACGCGACGACGGCGGTCGTGTTTTTCGGCGGCATACTGTTGTTCGTTTGGAACGTGCCGTTGCCGAACGTGCTCCAAGCCGCTGCGAGCGTCATCCTGGCGATTTGGATCGTGGGTATCCCGTGGTCGCGCATGGTGCTCTCTGCGCACTACGGCACCGACGTGATCGGCGGGCTGCTGTTCGGCGGCGTCTGGCTGTGCCTGATGGTTCTCTTGTTGCGGCATTTACCGATCGCGCAGATTTTCGCCTAGCGAGTCATCCAGCGGCGCCTCCGGCGGCGTACCGGGGGTATGAAACTGCGTTTTCTCTCCTTCCTCGCCGCGGCCGCCCTGATCGTGGGGCTCCCGCTGGCCGCGCCGGCGGCACCCACGGCCGCTACCGTTCACATCGTGAACTTCAAGTTCGTTCCGGCCACGCTGACCGTGGCGGCGGGAACGACCGTCACGTTCATCAACGACGACCAAGAACCGCACACCGTAACGGCCACGAACCATTCCTTCGATTCCGAAGGCCTCGATACGAACCAGAAATGGGCGCACGCCTTCGCCAAGTCCGGCACGTTTGCGTACTTTTGCGAAATGCATCCGTACATGCACGGCACCGTGATCGTGAAGGCCGCACAATGAAGCGCGCGTCATTTCTCGAGCACGTCGGTTGGACCGGCGGCGGCATCGCCTTCGCGATGACGGCGACCGGCACGTTTGCCGCCGCCGCCCCCGGCAGCGACTTTACGTTCGTGCAGATCAGCGATAGTCACATCGGCTTCGCACTACCGGCAAACCAAGATGTCATCGGCACGCTGAGCGCAACGGTCGACAAGATCAACGCACTCCCGCAGCAACCGGCGTTCGTCATGCACACGGGCGACGTCACGCACCTTTCCAAAACCGAGCAGTTCGATACGGCGAAGAGCATTCTCGGACGCCTCAAAGCGCCGGTGATGGTGATTCCCGGCGAACACGACGCGATCGGCGCCGAAGGCGCGAAGCGCTTTGCCGCGGCGTTCCCCAATGCCGACGCACCGGACGGCTGGTGGTCGTTCGACCGCAACGGCGTGCACTTCGTCGCGCTGGTGAACGTCTTCAACTTCGAAACGATGGGCGTGCTCGGCACAAAGCAGCTCGACTGGCTCGAGAAGGACCTCGCGAAGCAAAAATCCGATACGCCGATCGTCGTGTTCGGACACGTTCCGCTCTACGCGCTCTATCCCGCCTGGGGATGGACCACGGAAGACGGCGCGAAAGCCATTGCGATGCTCAAACGCTTCTCGGCGGTAACCGTGCTGAACGGGCACATCCATCAGATCATCACGCAGCGCGAGGGCAACATCGCGTTCGCCACTGCCGCCGCGACGGCGTACCCGCAGCCGGCTCCCGGAACGGCGGCCGCACCGGGACCGCTCACCGTGCCTGCTCCCGAACTGCTGGGCCGTCTCGGCTATCGCAACGTGTCGTTCACCGGCATGCACGCGGCGGTTAGCGATCGGTCGTTGCAAAACGGGTGAACGACGATCGGGAGCTCGACGCGGCGTTCGCCGCGCACGCCGACGGTGCGCTTGAAGAAGCGTATCGCCGGCATGCGCCGGCGTTGCAAGCCGCGGCGCGCCACGTGTTAGGTACCGCCGGCGATGCTCGGGATTGCGTCCACGATGCGCTGGTGCGCGTGTGGTCGAAAGAGGGAGCGTACCGGCTCGAGCGCGGGGCGCTGCGCTCGTTTCTCATCGTTTGCGTGCGCAACGAAGCGATCTCGCGCAAACGGAGCGCGATCCGTCACGTCGCATCCGAACAGCGTGCGGCCGTCGCCACGCCGGCGTTCGGGGTCGACCTTGCCGAACGGGTAGCCGTGCGATCGGCACTCGCCACATTGCCGCGCGAACAGCGCGACGTGCTCGAACTCGCCTATTGGGGCGACTACACGCAAGCGGAAATTGCGGCGCGGCTCGACATTCCGCTGGGAACGATCAAAAGCCGCGCGGCACTCGGATTACGAAAACTCTCCCGCACCTTAAGCCCACGGGACTTCCAATGAATCATATCGATCAAGAGGCGGAACTCTACGCGCTCGGCATGCTCGACGATGAAGAGCGCGCGCGCGTCGACGACCATCTCGCCACATGCGAACCCTGCACCGTGCGCGTCGGCGCGGCGGAGGCCGCGGTTGCCGCGCTCGTCGACACGACCCAAGAGCGCAAACCGGAGCGTCGCGCGGCGTGGTGGCCGGTCGCGGTAGCGGCTGCGTTTGCGGTAACGGCGATGGGACTGCTCGGGCAGAACGTCGTCATGCGCGGCGCGCTTGCAAGCGACGGCGCGATCCTCGCGACGATGGTGAACAGCCACTTCGATCACACGCAATTTCAAGCGCCGGGCGGGGCGGAACTTCCGGCCAAAGCGATCTACGAGAAGCACGGCAAGTGGTTTGAGATTCTCGCCGACGGTGCGCCGGCGTGGCACGTCGTGTTTGTCCGGCCCGACGGCACGCGCGACCCGGCCGGGGCGGAATTTGCCCGCCGCGGAACGGCGTCGGTGGTGTACGTTGCGCAAACGGCGCCGGTGAAGACGATCGACCTCGAAGATGCCGGCGGCCACATCGTCGGCAGCGTTCATCCGGTGGTGCAAGCCGAGCAGGAATAGCCCGCCGGCCGCGCCATGAGCCTGCTATGCAGGTAGATCTGGCGTTCGGCCGCGGCACGCTGCCGGTGAACGTTCCCGATCGGGCCGAGGTGTCGGTGATTCGCAAAGCGCCGCGCCCGAAGCTCGGCGCGGATGCGATTGCCCGCGCGCTTGCTGCGCCGATCGGCTCGCCGCCGCTGGCCGAACTCGTGCGCGGACGCTCGAGCGCATGCATCCTGATCTGCGACATCACGCGGCCCGTGCCGAATCATCTCTTCCTGCGCCCGATGATCGAGCTCATGCTCGCCGCCGGCATCCCGCGCGAGCGGATCACGATCCTCATCGCCACCGGCTTGCACCGCCCGAACGTCGGCGACGAGCTCGCCGAGGTCGTCGGCGATCCGTGGGTGCTGGAAAACATCCGTGTCGAGAATCATTTCGCGCGCAACGACGCCGACCACGCCGACCTCGGCGTTACGGAAACGCGCGGCACGCCGATCAAGATCGATCGGCGCTTCGTCGACGCCGATCTGCGCATCGCGACGGGCTTGGTCGAGCCGCACTTCATGGCGGGCTATTCGGGCGGCCGGAAAGTGATCGCGCCGGGAATCATGCACGCCGACACGATCCGCACGTTTCACAGCGCGCGCTTCATGGAAGATCCGTCCGCCGCCTCGTGCATTCTCGAGGGCAACCCGCTCCACGAGGAGCAGTTGCTGATCGTGCGGCGGCTCGGCGAGAGCTACGCCCTCAACACGGTCATCGATGAAGACCGCGATCTCGTGTACGCCAGCTTCGGCGAAACGATCGCAAGCCACTTGGCCGCCGTGCGGTTCGCGCAAGATTGGACGTCGGTAACGCTGCCGCGCCGCTTCAAAACGGTCGTCACGTCGGCCGCCGGTTTTCCGCTGGACAAGACGTTTTACCAGACGGTCAAAGGGATGGTCACGCCGCTCGACATCGTCGAGCCGGGCGGGACGCTGATCGTTGCCTCCGAGTGTTCCGAGGGCATTGGCTCCGCGGAGTTCCGCGTGTCACAAGCGCGCCTGCTGGAACTCGGCCCCGATGCGTTCTTGCAGAGCATCCTGACCAAACGGTTCGCCGACGTCGATGAGTGGCAAACCGAGATGCAGCTCAAATCGCTCCGCGTCGCAAACGTGCAGCTCTTTGCGCCGGGTTTGACGCCGGCCGATCGGGCGCTCACCGGCGTTGCGGCGATCGAATCGGTCGACGAAGCGATTCGAGCGAGTATCGCGCAGCATGGCGATGCGGCAGTCGCCGTGATCCCGGAGGGTCCCTACGTCATCCCGCACGTTTAGCTAGAAGGGGAACGTGCGCTGTTTTCTTGGCCCGGATCGATTTTTTCAGGAGGCTCGTAATGTGCGCGCCCTCGTTGCGCGAGCCGACCCGTTCGATGAAGGCGATGATCTGCGACTCGCGTTCGATCTTCTCGAGCGCGCCATTGGCCAGAAACTCATCGATGATCGCCGGAAAGATGTACGCTTTCTTGCACACGGCCGGGGTGTTCCCAAGGCGTTTCGCGACGTTGCGAATCGCCTCTAGGACCACGGCTTTCGCGTCTCGCTGCGTTTCGGAGCGAACCCCGCTGAGTTCGAGCGCGCAGGCCATCGTAGCTTCCCACGTACGGAAGTCTTTGGCCGTGAAGTCGTCGCCGCCGATCTCCTTGATGTAGGCGTTGACGTCTTGCGAATGGATCGTTGCCGGTTCGCCGTTCTCGTCGAGATAGTTGAAGAGTTCGTGCCCCGGTATGTCCTGGCAGTTGCGCACGATCTTGGCTAGGCGTTTGTCGCGTACCGTCACGCTGTGCTCGATGCCGCTCTTGCCGCGAAAGTGAAAGCGGATCGCATCGCCGCGCACCTTGACATGCTCCTCGAGCATCGTCGTGAGGCCGTAGGAGTCGTTCTCGCGCGCGTACTCTTCGTTGCCGACACGAATCATTGTGGCCTCAAGCAGCGCCACAACGGCGGCCAGCACTTTTTCGCGCGGTAAGCCGCTCTTGGCCAGATCGCGTTTGACCGCCGCCCGCATTTTGGGTAGCGCTTTGGCGAACGCAAGCATACGGCCGAACTTGTTTTCGTCGCGTACTTCGCGCCAGCGCTTGTGATAGCGATACTGCTTGCGTCCGCGCGCGTCGCGGCCGGTGGCCTGTAGGTGGGCGTTGCGGATCGGCGCGATCCACACATCCGAATAGGCCGGCGGGATCGCGAGCGACTTGATGCGCGCGATCTCCGCGCGATCGGTGAGCGCTTTGCCGTCGGGCGCCACATAGCGGAAGCTGCCGCGCACTTTCAACCGGCGGATCCCCGGCCGATCGTCGGTCATGTAGCGCAGGCCCGCTTGGCGGGCCGAATCCAGGGGTTCGCTTGCCGTCACACGGCGTTCGTACCCGCATTGTCGTAGACCAACATGTCGCCGTCCCGCCGCACGCCCGGGGTCGGGATGTGGGTGGCCCGCGTATGCGCGGTCAGATGGATTACCTCGAAACCGGCCAGGAGTACGGCGGCGTCGGCCACGAGGCGCCGATGGCACTGCCACCAGAGCGTCTCGGCGCAAAAGATCGCGGTCGTCCGCTCGCGCGCCAGGGCAAGCAAAGCGTTGAAGCCCATCCGGAAGTCGAGCGTGCCCATATAGTCGGCGTAGCCCCGGAAGCCGCTATTGCGTAAGCCGGTATTGCGCGAATCGGGCAGCGGCGTGCGCCGGCCGCCGAGTTCCGGGATCGGCCGGTACTCGATCTTCGCCTCGCCCAGCCACTCACGCATTGCGTCGGCGCCAAATTGCGGATGCTTGCGGGAACCCGCGAAACGTCGCACGTCGGCCGCGACCACGATATTCTCAGCACGAAGCGTCGTGCGGAACACGTCCGCTTGCAGCGTGCCGTGGCCCAGAGTGTAAAAACGGTTGGGGTTCACTAGACAGGCGTCTCCTGAAGTATGTATAATCCGTCGGTTCGCCAAACGGGCGCGTAGCTCAGTGGGAGAGCATCCGCTTCACACGCGGGGGGTCGTTGGTTCAATCCCAACCGTGCCCATTATCATTCTGGTCCGTTTGACGCAGTAGCTCAGTTGGTTAGAGCGCCGCCCTGTCACGGCGGAGGTCGAGGGTTCGAGCCCCTTCTGCGTCGCCAGATTCAATCGCGCCGGGCCCCTTACGAGGCCCGGTGCCTTGTTTTCAGAAGGTCGTAGACGCGTGGCTTCCATCTCGGTCGAACATCTCTCCAAACGCTATCCCTCGGGAACGCTCGCGCTAAGCGACGTGAACCTCGACATCGGCGAGGGCGAGTTCGTGGCAGTCGTGGGACCGAGCGGTTGCGGTAAGAGCACCCTGCTGCGCATCCTGGCCGAACTCGATACGGCAACCGACGGTCGCGTCGTCACCGAGGCGGCGGCGACGGATTCGCCGGCGAGCTTGCCGAGCGCCGTCGTGTTTCAGGAGCAGTCGCTCTTTCCGTGGATGCGGGTGAACGAGAACGTCGCGTTCGCGTTCGACAGCCTCGGNNGCGTTCGCCGTCGATCCGCCGGTGCTCTACATGGACGAGCCCTTCGGCGCGCTCGACGAACAGACGCGCGTGGGCTTAGCGAACGAGCTGATGTCCCTCTGGGAGCGGACGCGCAAGACCGTCGTGTTCATCACGCACGGCATCGAAGAAGCCGTCACGCTCGCCGATCGCGTGGTCGTGCTCTCGGCGCATCCGGGGACGGTCAAAGCGATCATCCCGATCGACTTTCCGCGGCCGCGCGATGCCGTAGCGCTGCGCGGGGAGCCGAAGTTCGGCGAATACGTCGTCCAGATCTGGGACTTGCTGCGGTGACGCGCGGCGAACGTGCGGTCGCGATTGCCGCGCCGATCTCGATCGTGCTGTTGTGGCAGCTGGCCGTCTCGACGCGCTTCCTCAATCCGGGGCTCTTTCCGCCGCCCTCGGAAATCGCGGCCAACTTCGTCGCCTACGCGCGGAGCGGCGAGCTCGCGACCAATACGGCCTGGACGCTTGGACGGCTCGTGATCGGGTGCCTGATCGGCGGTATTCCCGGAACGCTCGTCGGCCTTGCTATGGGAATGAACCGTTGGGTGCGGGCATATTTCCAGCCGTTGATCGCCCTGCTCTACCCGGTCCCGAAGATCGCGATCTTGCCGTTGCTCTACTTCATCTTCGGGACCGGCGAGCAAGCGAAGTGGGCCGCCGCGGCCGTCGGGGTGTTTTTCCTGATGGCGATCAACACCGAGGCCGGCGTACGGCAGATCGAAACGATCTACCTCGACGTCGCGCGGGCATACCGCATCCGCCCGGTATCGTTCTATTTCCGCGTGCTGCTGCCGGGGGCGCTGCCGAACATTTACGCCGGCATCAAGCTGAGCATCGGCTTTGCGATCGTGCTCACGGTCGCGTCGGAATTTCAGCTCACGCGCGTCGGCCTCGGCTTCGCCATCTTCAACGCCCAGCAGTTGCTCGACGTCGACCGGCTCTACGCGGCACTCGTCGCGGTGTCGCTGCTTGGCTGTATCTTGACATATGGACTCGACTTAACCGAGCGCTGGGCTATCCCGTGGCGCAGAGCGCGTAAGTAAGCGTTTCCTTACACTTCGCGTCGAATTGTAACGCAGGCTTTACTAGGGTAAAGAAACGAACACGTTCGTACATGGAGGGAAGGTACCGTTAATACGGTCTCGCCGATTTCAATTGTACGTGCGCTGTTCGTAACGAACGATACGGCGCGCTGCGACCGTTGGATCGAACACGCGGGTTTGTCGCTCTCGCTCAACGCCGCCGTTGCGGTGTCGACTCGCGAGGCGCTGGTGCATTTGTCGGAAGAACCGGTCGACGTGATCGTCGTTGGCGCAACGCTCGACGACGGTAGCCGCGAAGAATTGCTCGACGAACTGCGCGCGCGTCATGCGCTTGTGCCGCTGATTGCCGTGGGCGGACCGGATGAATCCGCGCCGCTCTTGACGCTTTCGTATGGCGCGATCGAAGCGCTTGCCGATGACGAAACTGCGCGCCTCGGGCCCGCGATGTTGCGCGCGATCCGCGACGCCGGATTAGGACGCGCGCTGCGCGCCGCGCACGACGAACTGCACGGTGTCCTGAGCGCAAGCGACCGGCACTCATTGCTGCTTACCAACGCCCCGGCGCTGATCTGGTCGACCGATGCGACGCTCACGCTGCGCGGCGTCGAAGGCGCCCAGGCGGGTCGCGAGGCCGTCGGTCTGCACGTCGGCGATTGGGATCGCGCGGCCAATTCGAGCGACCGCTCGCGCGTCGTCGATGCGCACCGCGATGCGCTGGCCGGCGCGACGACGACGATCCGCGTGACGTGGCTCGGCCGCCTGCGATATCTTACCGTCTCGCCCGTGTACGACGGCGATCGCATCGAGGGCACCGCCGGCGCCGCGCTCGCGATTGCCGCGAGCGACGTGGATATTTCGTCGTCCGGCTCCGATCACGACGCCGTTACCGATCTGCCGAACCGCGCAATCTTCGAGCAACGCCTGAGCGCGGTGCTGCGCGAATGCGAGGCCAGCGGCGAACGCGCGGCCGTATTTTTCGTCGACGTCGATCGCTTCAAGACGGTCAACGATTTGGGCGGTCATGCGGCGGGCGACACCGTGCTGCGCGCGATCGCTCACCGCTTGCGCCGCACGATCGGCGAACAAGATGCCATCGCCCGCTTCAGCGCCGACGAGTTCGTGGTGTTGTCGGTCGGTCTCGACGATCCGACGCGCGCCGAGGCGCTGGCGGCAGAACTGTTAGGAACGTTCGCGACGCCGTTCACCTACGGCGAGCACGAGTTCCACCTCACGGCGAGCATCGGCGCGAGCGTGGGTCCCGACGACGCCGATCAAGCCGAACGGCTGATCGCGCATGCGGAGGCGGCATCGTTCGATGCCAAGCGCATGGGCCGCAACGTCGTTCGTCGCTACGCCCCGGCGATGCTGGCGACACCGTCCGAGCGCCACATGCTGCAACGCGAATTGCTGCACGCGATCGAGCGCGATCAACTCGAACTGCTCTATCAGCCGGTCTACGACGTGCCTTCGGGCAGCATCGTGAGCGTGGAGGCGCTGGTGCGCTGGCGCCATCCGACGCTCGGCCTGATCGTGCCCGACCGGTTCATTCCGATGGCGGAAGAGTCGGGCCTGATCGCCGGCATCGGCGAGTGGGTGATCTCGCGCGTGTGCGAACAGATTCGCGCTTGGGTCGATGCCGGTATCGCCGATGTGCGCGTGAGCCTCAACGTGTCCGCGCGGCAACTCGACCGGCTAGCGCTGCACCGCTTCATCGGCGATGCGATCCGGTTCAACGGCATCAGTCCATCGACGCTCGAGATCGAAGTGACGGAAACGTCGATCTTGCGCGACGTCTACGGCGCGACGCTGCTGTTGCGAGAATTGCGCGACATGGGGTTGCGCGTTGCGATCGACGACTTCGGCGCCGGCTTCACGTCGCTTGCGTTTCTGCGCGATCTGCCGGTCGACAACCTCAAGATCGACCGCTCGTTCGTACGCGACATTGCGACCGGCAATTTCGACGGTGCGGTCGTGCGGGCGGTGGTCGGCTTAGCGCGCAGCCTCGGGTTGCGGACGATCGCCGAGGGCGTCGAGGATCACGCGCAGATGGACGTGCTGCGCGAACTCCACTGCGACGCCGTACAAGGCTTCTTGTTCAGCATGCCGCTGCCGGCGGCCGACTGCGCGACGCTCTTCCGCGAAAAGATCGCTTAGCTTCCGCTAGTCTTCGTCGTCGTGCGGTTTGTTCTTCAGGAACGCTAACGCCATGTAGAGCAGGACCGGTACGGCGACGGCTGCGACCGATGCGCTGATTTCCACCAGCGGATTCTTTCCGAAGGGCGAGCGTCCCGTGCGCAGCATTTCGATAACGCTCGCAAGCGTGAGGGCCTCGACCGGTTCGTCCGCGGGCGGTTCGGCTGCGGCGGGCTCTTCCGCCTTTGGCGGCGGCGGTGCGGGCGGAGGCGGCGGTGCGGGAGCCGGCGATGGAGGCGGTGGTGCGGGCGCGGCTTGCGGCGGAACGTAGACCGGCGCCGGACGCGGTGGCTCCGGCCGGAGGGGCGGGGGTACGGGTGTGGGCGGTTCGATGACCGCGTGTACTTCCGGCGGGTCCGGATCGTCTTCCAGCGGCGCGTACGGCTCGAGACCGTTATGATCGAAGAGCCCTTCGGCGGCGAGCGACGCGACGTCGAACGAAAACGGCAAACCGTTGAGGTTTTCGATCCGCGTGCAGTCGACGCCGTGCGCTTTGAGGTCGTCGTCGCGCAAGTACAGGCGCGCGACGACGTTATCGCCCGGGCGGTTCCCTTGCCGCGTCGTGATGGTCACGACGGCCCAAATGCGGTCGAACGACGCGATCTCGATCATGTTTCCCGGCCGTGCGAACGTGAGCGTGAGGTATTCGCCCTGCACGGGGGTGTCGGAGAGGATCGTTCCGCGGATAAAAAAGCACGACGTGCCGACGCCGAAATATCCGTCGATCGATTTGGCGTTGACCTTGGCGATGCTTCGCGGCATCATGCGGCGTCTCACTGTAGGTATGTCTTCGGTCCAGGAAGCAAGCGACCTTAGGCTTAGTCCAGGGCGTAGTCGTGGTCGGGGTGATTGACCGCCCCGGTGCGCCAGTAACCCCGGGTGATGATGCGCTTGCGGTCGAGGCCCGACGCCTCGACGATCACCTGGCGGATCCGGCGCATGGCCGTAGCCTCGCAGCCGACGTAGACGCAGCCCTCGCCGGCGGGCCAGACGAACCCGTCGAGCGCGGCGAGCAACGGCGAACCTGGCGGCTGGGCGTCGTTGCCGCGGGCTAGCCAGCGCACGTTGGTGCCGGCCGGGCCCGGCAGCGCGCGCGCTTCGTCGGCCGCGACGACTTCGAGGAGCACCGTTACGTGCGCGGCGGGCGGCACGGCATCGAGGATCGTCTCGACGGCGGGGAGCGCGGCATCGTCGGCAAGCAGCAGGTACCACGGTGCGTCGGGGTCGATCGCATAGCCGGGGCCGGGGCCCATCATGACGAGTTGCTGCCCGATCTTCGCTTGGGCGGCCCAGGTTGAGGCCGGCCCGTCGCCGTGGAGCACGAAGTCGACCTCGAGGGTCAGCGCCGCTCCATCAAAGCGCCGCGGCGTGTACGTGCGCGTGTTCGGCGATCGCGGACCGTCGGGTTCGGGTACGGCGACGGTATTGAGCCCGAGGCCCGGCTCCGGGAAGATGATCTTGATGTGCGCCGCCGGCCCCGACCAGACGAACGACGCCAGGTCACTGCCGCCGAACGTGATACGCCGCATCCGCGGGCTGAGTTGCCGCACGGCCGCGACGGTGATGCGCCGGGGATTGGAACGCGGCCGTTTCGGCCGTTCTTGTTGGGTCACCCCGAGCGTTTACGTCGGAACGGCGATCTTCCCCGGCATGATGTTGGCGGTCGCGCGCGCTTTGCGCTCGCCGTAAACGAAGGGCGTGTCGCGCGGCATCGACGTGTGCAGGTCCTCCGGCGCCACGTTCGATGGATCGGGGTTCGTCATCAGCGTGTGGATGACGGCGTCGTAGCTCGGATACATGAAGAACGGAATCGAGTAACGGCGATTTCCCGAGCGGTTGACGACGCGGTGGACGGTCGAGGAGAAGATGCCGTCGGTCCACACCTTGAGCACTTCGCCGACGTTGAGCACGAACGTATCGGCCACCGGCGGCACTTGCACCCAATTGCCGTCGCGATTGCGGATCTCGAGACCGCCGTTGTCGTCTTGTGCGAGAATCGTGAACGCGTTGGTGTCGGTGTGCGCGCGCGCGCCGAGATTGATCCCCGACTCATCCGGTGCCTGCGAGGGATAGTGCAGCAGCCGCAGGCTGTTCATGTCTTTGCGGAAGTACTGCCGCAGCGTGCCGGGCTCCAGTTCCAAGCCGATTTCGAAGAGGTCGAGCACGTCGTAGCCGAGCCGATCGACCTTCGCGTAGTACGACATCATGCGCGGTTCGAGATCGGGCATCGCGCTTGGCCAGGGGATCGCGCCGTGCAGCGGTTTGCCGGCCAGAATATCCGGATCGTTCGGTGCGAGCGGACGCCGGATCTGAAACGCCTCTTGCAGATTGGCGGAGATCGTTTCGTGTACGCCCTTGCTCATGCCGTGCAAGTAGCCCTGAGCGTGCGTGTTCTTGGTGATCGAGACGTCCATCTTCGCTTCGAGCGCCAAGTTATGAAAGTCGGCCGCCGTCTGGAAGATTGCCGCGATATCGCTGCGCGCGACGCCGTGATTTTTGAGGTACACGAAACCGACGCGGCCGCAGGCCTCGGCGAGTTCCGCCGCGACCGCTGCGCGATCGGCGGCAGTTCCGGACGCGAGCGGCCCGAGATCGACGATCGGCACTTCGTTGAACGAGAGTTTGAGCGCGGTCGGTAGCATCGAATACCCCTTACTGGTTGCGGCAAAATTTCCAAGACCGGCACGGCCCCACCTCCGGCGCAGGATCGCGCCTTGCCCCAGGCAAGTGAGGCTTGTGCCAGCTTATGTGATCGGTGAAGTCGAAATCGTGAAGCCGGAAGCGATGAAGGCGTATGGCCCGCTCATTGCCCGCGCGGTGGAGAAGTTCGGCGGACGTTACCTCGCGCGCGGCGCGAAGCCGTACGTGCTCGAAGGTGGACCGGCCCACAACATCCTCATCATCGAGTTCGACGATGCCGACACGGCGCGCCGCTGGTATGAGTCACCGGAGTACGCGGCCGCCAAAGCCGTGCGCCAGGGTGCGTCCAACTTACGCTTGATCGTGGTCGAAGATTTCGTCAAGAGCACGGCGGCGCAAGAATAGCGGTTAGTTGCGGTAGGGGCCGAGCTGCTTGACGGCGTCGGCCGCAAACGTCGCGTCGATCGCGTCCTCGGCTTGGATCGAGGGCGTGTCGATCAGGCCTTGGGCTTTGAAGAAATCGAGATCGCTGCGCATCGTGAGGACATTTAAGCGGCCGTTGGGGTTGTCGCCGCTCGGCGTGACCTTACTGAGCACGCTGCGATCCTGGTGCGTGGCCTCGGCGAAGATCGACATCACGACGTCGGCCTGCTTGCCCGAGAGTTTCCCGTTCTTCAGGTTGTCGTTGTAGAGCCGCACGCCGCGGAGGTACGCGCGCATGAAGCGCAGACCCGTATCGCGATTTTTCTTCAAGAAATTCGCGCCGTAGAGCATCGCAACGATTTGCTGGTTGGGATAGTACGCGTCGTCGCGCAGAATTTTCGTGCCGACCTTTTCCTTTTCGGCCAGCGACGGCCCGGGTTCGGGCATCAGCGAGGCATCGAGCGAACCGTTGCGCATCGCGGCGATTTGATCGGCGACGGGCATGTACATCATCGTGACGTCGTTCATCGTCAGGCCGCCGGTTTTCAGCAGCGCCGCGACGAGCGCCGACGTCGAGATGCCGCGCGCGGTGATCGCGATGCGCTTGCCGCGAAGATCTTTGACGCTCTTATATCCGCCGCTCGCCAAGAGACTATTGCGCACGACCAGCGTTTGAAAGCCGTAGCCCGGCGGGTCGCTGCCCAGATCGGCGACGATCTTCAAGTCGATGCCGCGGCCGACCGCGTTATAGAGACCGGCAGTGATCGCGCCGCCGCCGACGTCGAGCTGGCCCGCGCCCAGCGGCGCGATCATCAGCGCGGCCGACGGCAGCGGGATGAATTCAACGCTGAGGCCCTCGGCTTTGAAGTAGCCCATTTTTTCGGCCAGATAGAACGGGGTCATCGTGATCGAGTCGGTGCCGACGCCGAGGCGCACGGCAGTGCTCGTGTCGGCCGCGCCGGAGCGCGTTGCGTTGCCCGCGGTAAGCGCCACGGCGCAAAACAGCGCCACGAGAAGAACGCGTAGTCTCATGCGCCGGGCGTTCGCCACCCGGATGAGCGATCCAGCGGGGTACGAGGCGCCCCGGCGCTGAATTTATACCGGGTGGGTTTCCCCCACGGACAAAGGAGAGCAGCCATGATCGCACCCGACCTCAGAACGGACGTCAAGATCTCGGTCCTCAACCCGATGGGCTATCCGCCGCAGATCACGCGCAAGTCGGCTGCCCCGCGGCTCGAGAGCCTCGATGGGAAGACGATCTATCTGGTCGACTGCCGCTTCGATGATTCGATCGAACTGCTCAAACAAGTGCAAGCTTGGTTTGCCGAACACATGGCCGGCGTTACGACAAAGATCGTCTCGCTCTCAGCCTATTACGGTCATGACGATCCGGCGACGTGGGATGAGATCAAGGCCAACGGCGACGCGGCGATCGTCGGCGTCGGACACTGCAGCACGTGCGCGCCGGCCGTTTCGACCCACGCGATCACGCTCGATACGAAGTACGGCATTCCGTCCGTAGCGCTGCACACCGACAAGTTCGACAAAGTCGTGAAGTCGGTGACGAAGATGGCGGGCTTGCCCGGCGCGCCGAGCGTGTATGTGCCGCAACCGGTCATGGGCAAGACGGCCCAAGAACTGCGCGCGTACGTCAACGGTGCCGATCCGATCACCGGTCAGCCGGTTATGCAAGAGATCGTCGCAGCCCTCACGACCGCATTGAGTGCCGCATAGGTGATAGAGACGAAGGGCACGACCCCGCGGTTGGTCGAGCCCGCGACCGAAGACGAACTGCAACAGCAGTTTCTCGATAACAACTGGACCGATAAACTCCCGATCGTTCTCCCGACGGAAGAACGCGTCGCCGC
>PLRU01000070.1 GCA_003164045.1 Candidatus Lustribacter telmatis | reverse complement strand
CGTTGTTGAGCGCCGGGCTCATGGCATTGCGCTTGTGCGGGCGGTTCAGCGTGACCCATGCGATCCGGTCCGAATCGCATTCAACCGTAACGTTCTCCCAAGTTTTCACACGGTGGTATGGTCAACCGGGCCCGGCAAATCCTCGTTTTTAAGGGAACCTGTTATCTCATGGTCGCGCGCCCGCATGCCAACCGGCAACGGCGTTGCTGAATACCCGCTCGTCGGGACGCGCGCTCCACTCCGGGAGCCGCTCCGGCGCGAGCGCTCGGATCACCGGTAACGCTGCGTCGAAGGCCTTGCGCGATGCCCACAGCGAGCTTCCAATGAGCCGGTTGCCGTCGGCGTCGTGCATCAGCGCCCAGCGTGGGTTTGACCAGATCGGTTAACTCTATCTGACGCTTTGGAAGGCCCAGGCGTTCGGGGGATCGGGGCGGCACGGCTAGCGAGAGGTACGGCGAATCGACGCGCAAATGTCTCAGTACGGCATGGAAACCTTTGCACAAAGTGACGACGTTCGCAAACAACAACTCGTGGACGCCAATCGGATCCTCGCCCACCAGAACATTCTCGATGGTTTTGGACATGTCAGCGTTCGTTCCGTTCAGAATCCGCTGCATTTCTTCCAAGCTCGGTCTCGTGCGCCGGCGCTCGTTGATCTTGACGATATCCGTGAATTTGATGAAAACAGCGAGCTCTTCGAGAGCCGCGATGAAGCGCTCTACGGCGAACGCTTCATTCACGGGGAGATGTACCGCGCGCGACCTGACGTGCAGGCTGTTGTGCACAGCCATTCGTTTGCAGCGATTCCGTTCGGTGTAGCGGGTATCCCATTGCGCCCGCTCTGCCATCAGGCGGCCTTCTTGCGCGGTCAGGTACCTGTGTTCGAGATTCGTGACGCCGCGGGCGCCGACAATTCGATGCTCATCACGAACTGCAATCTTGGTGCGGCCGTTGCTGCTGCAATGGCTTCGGCACCGGCGGTGCTCATGCGTGGTCATGGAAACACTGTCGTCGCAGCAAACCTGAAGCAACTAGTCTATCGAGCAATCTATACCGAAATCAATGCGCGCCTCGTACTCGAATCATTGCGGCTAGGCACGGGGCTGAACTACCTCAACGAGTATGAAACGGCCAATATGGCGGATATTGCCGACCGGGCCGTAGATCGTCCGTGGGAAATCTGGCGCCGTGCCGCAATGACTTCTAGCGCACCGTAGCACCCACTACTACTTTGCAAACGGCAAGCGTCTGAAACGTTGAGCACTGGCTTAAGCGATATCGTTTCTTAGTCGCGCAGAAGCTTGCCACGATTCATACGGGAATCTCCACGCGTTGCACGTCGGTGAACTCGGACATCACTTCTCGCGCAAAGAGTTCCATCGAGGACCGAGATTCCGCCAACGTCATCTTGCCGAAGGCAAAACCTGTAGCCAAATACGTGATCCCAGATTCGGCGATCTGCCGTGCAACATAATTGCGGATTGTTGGCGGCGAACCGGCGCCTATAACGCCCGCCGCCATGGCGACGTCAAAATCGGGGATAAAGTGGGCGGGAAAAGCATCGGACTGGCCTGACCGATCCCACAACCAACGTAGCTTCGCGTTGAAATCATCATAGGCATGGCGCGCTATTCGCACCGGGCCGGTGCGCTTTCTAGCGCCGCTAACAAAGGAGCTTTTTCCGTGCATTTTGGCTTTTTCGAGCACATCGATCACAATGATCCACCGCGCGCGCGGCAATACGACGAGCGTCTTGAACTTATCGAACTCGCGGAGCGGCTAACATAACGCGCGGTAGCAATTCATCGATTATACCGCCCGCCATCTGTCAAAAAGGGCGGGTTGCGGGCTCCCCTGCTTGCGGGGATCGGAGAACCAACCGGCATAGCGGCATCATGGGGCCGCGTGGGGGCTTGCGGCGCTGCCGGCCGGTTTGATGCCGAGTATTTGGTACGCATCTCGGAGCGGCCCGTCATCGACAATGCTCGGCACGGCGACCGGCTTGTCGACAAGCTTGAGGGTCACCCATAATTTTTGCTGGCGATCGATTGATGCCGTGTCGATTTTTCCAAGCTCGCCTGTATAGGCCGGGCCCGGAATGCTCTCGATGACGCTCTCTGGGAGACCCGACCACTTAACAACCGTCGCCAATGTTTCGGGCGTCCACTTTCCGTTCGTTGCGGCAATGTCGCGCTGAGCGCGCACGAACGCTGCCAGAAAGCGCACGACGGCTTCGCGATGATCCCGCAGGAATGCTGCCGATACGCCGATATAGCCGTCCTGATAGAATGGGGCGATTTCGCCTTGCGGTAGCCACTTGTGCGCGAGCCCCTGCACTTCGAGCTGGGAAGCGGATGGCTCCGTGTCCATCACTACATCAACAGCCTTGTTGCGCAAAGCGGTAAAGACGTCGGCTTGCGTTTTCAGCTTTTGGGTGTAAGTAAGATCGGCAGGCGTTAGACCCGCCTTTGCTAGCTCGGTCCGTGCGATGAAGTCGACGGGAGCACCGGTTGCTAGCGCGTCGAAAATCTTTCCGCGCAAGTCGGTGGGTTTGCGAATGGCCCCTGCGTCCCAAAGATCTTGGCGAACCAAAACCCACGCGACGTCCGCCCAGCCGGCTTTTTCCGAGTCGACCGACGCCACGACTTTTAGATTGAAGCCTTCCGAAAAGGCATTGAAGAAGGCGGGCGCGGTGACGACTTGTGCAACATCGATGTCGCCTCGTGCCAGTAGCGGAATGAGCGTTGCCGCGGACTGGTTTATCGTCGTTATAACGACGTTGAGATGTTGCTGGGTAAAGTAGCCTTTGTCGGCCGCCATGAGAATAGGTAGGTTGTTATAGATGACCGGGTTGAGTGAGATACGAATAGTCTCTTCGGTGGGCGCAGCGGTAGCGCATTGCGGCATTCCGGCCTGAAACGTGATCGCCAACGCAAGTCCCGCAAGAAAGATCTTCATGGGGTGTGGACCCTCCATTCGGCCAACTGCGGCTGTCTACGGGACGGACCCTCTGTCACACCCGTGGGGCAGGGTTGGATCGATTGTTGCCCGGGCGAGACGGCGGAATTAGTCGTCATCCTGCGCGCGGGATGCGGTGCGGTCGTCGGACGCGGCGACCGCCAACTCGTACGCTACTCGCCCCGGGCGGATGTGACGCCTATTTGCAAATGGCTCCGGCAACTCGACGACTCCGGACGACTGCAGTTCAAGCCGACAGCGCTCGAGGCGAACTTTGAAAGCTTGCCGGAGGGCAGCCAGTTCAATTATTTGCGCATCAATCGACTCGATATGCCGACGGTATATGGGCTCGGCGCGCCGCATCGAGGTCCGCAAATCGGCATCTGGCGGACAAGCCCGGATTGGTGCATCTGGAGCGAAAATCGCGCGAATATCGCGAAGGGTGAGCCCGATCGAAAGCATGCTGGTGAAGACGGGAACGATTTTCGTGATGCTCGCGTCGAAATAGCGATAGCGATTCGCGGCCCGTAAAACCGGGGCGATGAGGCCGCGCGCCTCGTAGGTCCGGATGGCCTTTGTCGTGGTAAGGCTGCGTTTCGCGAGCTCACCAATCAGCACAAGCTCGAGTTCGATGCTGAAGAATACCGCAGTTCGGGCCTTAGGCCTTCCGATACTGCGGCTTGACATTGTCCCGCGGGGGAACGCCTAGGTTATTAGGTATGGCCCAACTTGAATTTGGTCTTTTCGAGACGCTTCCGTCGGTGGTAAACCCGGAGCCGGCTCGCGCATACGACGAGCTGCTCGCGAGTATTCAGCTTGCCGAGCGTGTCGGCTACAAGTATCTCTTCGTGATTGAGCACCAGAGCTCGCCCTACCCTGGAATCAGCGCGCCGAATGTTTTTCTCGCTTCCGTGGCGCGTGCCACGGCGTCAATTCGCTTGGGCGCCATGGTATATCAGCTCCCGTTTCATCATCCCGTGCGACTTGCACAAGAAATCGCTACGCTTGATCAGCTTTCGCGAGGTCGCGTTGATTTCGGCATCGGCTATGGCGTCGCAGTCGAGGAGTTCGAAAGTTGGGGCATCGACTTCGCGCAGCGTCGCGCCATTGGTGTAGAAGCGATGGAGATCATCAAAGCGGCCTGGGCTAATCGGACGTTTTCCTATGACGGGGAGTATTGGAAACTCGAGGACGTTCATGTCCAACCTCCGCCATACCAGCTACCGCATCCGCCACTCTGGATGGGCGGTCACAGCTCGGCATCGTTTGATTATGCAGCCGAGCACGATATCGACCTCGCCCAGAACATCGATGTCGAGTCCGTCATTGCCGACAAATTCGCCTACTACCACCGCGAGTGGAAAAAGCGCGGCCACGCGCGGAAGCGTCCGCGCACGATGCTCGTGCGTCACGTGCATGTTGCGGTAACCGACGAAATCGCGCTCGCGCAGGCTCAGCCGTTCATGCGTGAAGGACTGGCCGGGCAACGCGGGGTTAACCTTGCGCGCGAAGTCCGTCCCGATGCGTCACCCGAACGGAAGGAAGTCGCGCGGATTTACTCGCAGAGCACGCGGGGCTACGACTTTTGGGTTGGCGAGGGACTCGCGTTTGTCGGCAGCCCCGACACGGTGATTGCGGCCATCGAAGCGCAGCAGAAGCTCATCGGTTATGACGTCCTTCTCGCTCACCATCATATCACCACAATGCCGGACGATTTGGTGACGGAGTCGCTGCGACTCTTTGGCGAGAAGGTGATACCCGCATTCTCGGGCGTCGCGATCGCAACGTAGCCGCTCACGCGGCCAAAGTCACGATTCTATTGCTCGGCGCGAAGCGTCCTTTCCCGCAAGCGCGACGCAACGCTCTCGATGACACCCGACCATGAGGGCTCCTGCGCACGAACGAGCAGCATCGATGGGTACCAGGGCGTCGTGTGCCCCGTTCGTGGCCAGCGCCAAGCCGGGCGTTTTCGTAGCAGGAGCCATACCGGCACTCCGAGCGCCCCGGCGAGATGTGCGACGGCAGTGTCGACGGTGATGACGAGATCGAGCTGCATGATGATTGCCGCCGTATCCGCGAACGAGGCGATCGCCCGTTCGTGGCGTTCGAGCGTGATTGGTCCGCCGTCGGCATCGTTTGCACGCGGACCGACCTGCAGNNGCCGGACGAGCAGCATGGCGTCGGCACCACGCAGCCTGAGACCACTCGCGCACATGTCCAATGCGGCCGCGTAGTTCCCGGCGGCCGAGAAGAAGCGAGCGAGATCAGCGTAGTCGAGATGTCGCTGGAGCATGGAGGACACGTCGCGATGGTAGCCAGTCTCTCTTGGCCGCATCTGACGAGCGCAGCTTTACACTTCTCAGGAAGGCTCGCGGTCTGGTCAAAAGGCATGGGACCCTATCCGCGTGGAGTATTTCCCGATCGACGCAACAGCGATTCAGGCACTAAAGTCGATCGCGTTCGTCGATGAAGACGTCTCAGATGTCGATGACGTTCCCGACTGTTCGAGCGCCTTCGTTATTGCCTGGTTGGTCTGTGACGCCGACCAATGCTCTGCCTCAGCTTCAGCGTAAATGGCGGCGAGTTTGGCTTTCACCTCCGGACTCTGCTGCGGCTGCGAACTCTGCGGTTTGGGGGACGGCGTCGTTTGGCTAGCGCCATCTAGCGTGGAACCTTGAGCATGCCATTGGGCAGTGGACGTCGTTGACGAAACCTGACTCACTGGTGCCCCTTACTGGTAAGTGCCTGGAACTCCAAATTACATCTCCGCATCATTGGACGAATCTGGGAAATCTCGCGTCACCACGACCCAAGCAACTCGGCGGGGGCACGCTGAAACTGTCGACTCACAGCAATTCGTACAGAAACGCCCAAGACTCTCAGCAGATAATGACGCTTGACGGCATGACGAACTCGCAATCGGGCGGCAAGACTCAAGCAGAGGAGGGTTTCACCGCCGCAATTCAGGCGCTGAACATCGATCCGCAATTGATCGACAAAATGGTGGGCCTGGCTGACGCTCTGTTGGAGAAAAATCTGTATCTGGAAGCGGAGAGAATGTATCGTGTCGCGATGGCGCTTGATCCGCGGATAGTGGGCGTCGCATGGGCCCTCAGGCGGATTGATGAACTCAAGCGCAATCGAAACTATCCCCGGTAACCGATGTCGCGAGCGGTGATCATTCGTACATTTCGCGCATGACATAGCCTACCCCACGAACCGTATGGATAAGTGGCCGCGCCGGCGGGGCATCGATTTTAGAACGGAGATAAGAGATATAGGACTCGACCGTGCCCCGCGTCACCTCGCGGTCAGCACCCCAGGCGAGATCAAGCAGTTCGTCACGAGTGAACACGCGTCGTGGCCGCCCGATAAATATCGCGGCAAGGTCGAATTCGCGCGCCGACAGTGAGATCTCGCGCCCTCCTCGCCGCGTCGTTCGCGTGTTGAGATCAAGGACAAGGTCCGCATACCGAAGTTGCTCGCCTTGCTGGAGATACGGCCGTCGCAGTGCCGTCCGCAGGCGTTCAGAGAGTTCCGCGAGATCGAATGGTTTAACCAGGTAGTCGTCGGCACCGGCTTTGAGTCCGGCGATGCGGTCCCTGAGGCCGCCATGCGCAGTTAACAGGAGGATGGGAGCCTGCGAGAACTTGCGCACGAGCGCGATGAGGCTGATTCCGTCGATTACCGGCATGGTCACGTCGAGCACGATCGCTTCGGGCTGCCAGGCGCGGATTATTGTAAGCGCCGTTGCACCGTCCGGGGCCGTTCTCACCTCGAAGCCCTCTTGGGTAAGCCCGAGTTCGAGCACTTCGCGAAGGTTCTCTTCGTCGTCGACGACGGCGATGCGCGGGCGAACACTTGCGCTCACGGCCCCATTTTCCGTGTGTAGCCTGGGAAGATTCTCCGAAACGGCTGCAAGATTTTCGACCAATCTCGCCGGGACTCAACCTGTCAACGCGCGCGACGACGACGTTGACGTTGACGATTCGTCCCATCCCGCACGCGGCAACGTTAAGGCAAAGACCGTGCGCGCCGGCTCGCCGCAGCGAAGTTCGAGGGTTCCGCCCGCGCGCTCGATCGCGCGCTGTGCGATCGAAAGACCCAACCCCGAGCCGCCGTCGCTACGACCGATCCATCCGCGATAGAACCGCTCAAAGATGTACGGGCGATCGCCTGGCGGTATCCCGGGGCCAGAGTCTCCGACGCACACGACGACGGAACCGGAATTAAGACTGATTTCAACTACGACTGGGCTGCCTGCGCCGTATTTTACCGCATTGTCGATGAGGTTCCCGAGCGCATCGTAGACGTCGCCGGGGTCTGCGAATGCAAAAGCAGGTTCATCGGATTTCAGTGTGATCCGACCCCCGCGGGCGGCGCGGACCGCAGCGATCGTGTCGTTTGCGAGTTCGGCGACATCGAGGACTTCAGGCTCCGAATGTTCCGGACGTTCGAGGCGGGCGAGCGTGATTAACCGCTCGATGAGCGCATTCATCCGCTGCGTCTCCGTCCTCAAATTGCGAAAAATCCGTTCCCGGATTGAGGCATCGTCGAGTCCTCCCTTCCGCAAAATATCGTGGGCGCCCGCAATGGCGGAGAGGGGTGTTCGCAACTCATGTCCGGCGTCCGCGACAAAGCGCCGCATATGTTCCTCGACCGATGTTCGTTCCACGAATGCCGCCTCTACCTGTGCAGCTGCACCGTTGTAGGCTGCGATCAGCGCTCCGATTTCCGCGTGATCCGACGTGTGCAAGGGGGCCGGCGAAAAGTTCCCTTCAGCGAATTGCCGGAGGCGAGCTGTCACATCAAGCAGCGGCGTAATCGCCTGGCGCGTCATCCATACTGCAACTAACCACGCCACGGCGATCACAACTGCAACGGCAATTGCCAGCATTCGTAGATAGGCCGCGACCGCCCAAATCATAAACCGGTCATCTGCGCCGATCATGACGACACGGTCGCGAAGCTGAATTCGCTCGGGGGGTGGTGCGATCAGCGAGCGCACGTCGAGGCGCCATCGCGGTGCGTTTGGCGGCGGAATGCCGTCCAATAATAGCTGTGGGGGTGGTGGTGGAAGTGGGATAACGAGCAGCCCAGGACGTGAAACCCGCCGTAATATCTCGTTCTCGATTTCGAGCGTAGATTTCCCGGGGCTCGCCATCGCGACGATGTTGCGGGCCGTTTGCGCAGCGGTGGCAATCTCTCCGATGAGCGGGCGCTTGAAGACATCCAAAACGACAACCGTTAGCGCTCCGACAACGAGCACGAGAATCGTCGCAACTAAGATCGCGTACGAAAGTGTCAGCCGGGTACGGAGGGAGCGCATCTTATCCAGACGGCCTCAGCGGTCCGAGCGCAGCAAGAAAGTGCCCATTGTAATGGCAGATTCAAGGGCCTTGATGGATCTAAGCCGCGGTGTCTTCAATGGGTCTCTTTTGTTTTGTTGCTTGGACCAAGGATGAGAGTGCGTCAGCCCGTTCCGGCGTCCACGTCCATTCCATTATCCGCGACAATCTCTTGGGCTATTCTGGGCCTTTTCCTGAGAATTGTTATCGTTGGTCGAGAAGGGCACCCCGGAAGCTGCGAAATTCCCTGATCGTAAAGCTTGAGCACGCATCGCTCACTGAGATTTACTTCCAAGAGCCGGCCAACCTTACGCGTGCATAAATCAGGAACGGCCGTCGTGCGCTATGCCGTCGGCGATACTACCGCACTGAAAGGATGATAGCTTATGAGCTATGGAGTCCAGAGCGCCGGACTTTTCGGGTCATCGTCGGTTGACGGGTCCACGAGCAACTCGCTCCGGCCGTTTGCCAACCTCGATCTCACCGAAGAGCAGCGGGATCAGGTTCGCTCGATTCTCAAAAATGCAAAAAACGAAGGGCTGACCCAAGATCAGATCGCGCAAGAGATCAACTCAATCCTCACTCCCACACAACAATCGACGTTCCAGAGCGATCAGGCAAGCGTCAGTAGCAGCGATGCCGTCAGTTCGTCGGCAACGCAATCTTCGTCGACACAGCCGAATCCATTTACTGACTCGAACGGGCTATTTGCGAATCTCGATCTTTCATCGAGCCAACAAAATCAGGTCTCGCAAATCTTAGCGAACGCGCAGTCCGAGGGGCTAACCCTAGGACAAGTCAATTCGCAGATTAACTCGATCCTTACGGCCACACAGCAAGCCTCCTTCGAGAGCGACCTTGCGGGTCTTCAGACGAACGGTAACTCGACGCAAGGCAGCGGAAGCAATTCAACGTCGTCTTCGGATCCGGCAAAGAGCCTGCAACAACAAATTGCCGCTGCTGCGACGCTCATTCTGCAGCAGATTCAGCAAGATATCTCAAGCCAAAACGGCAGTTCGAGTTCATCCGGATCGGCGCAGTCGACGCAAAGTGCCCCTAACCCCTTCACCGATCCCAACGGTCCGTTTGCCAATCTCAACCTGACGCAAAGTCAGCAAACCCAGATCTCACAGATTCTGACGAGCGCTCAGTCCCAAGGGCTCACGGTCGATCAAATCAATTCCGAGATCAATGGCATACTCACGAGCAGTCAGCAATCGACGTTTAGCAGCGATTTGGCAAACCTGCCCACAGCCCCGAGCTCGAGCGGTACATCTTCAAGTGCCGCGTCAAACCCCTCGAGTTCCGGCTTCTCCGTTGCAAACATCCAGCAGCAAATCGAGGCAGCTGCGGAAGCGATCCTTCAACAAATTGAGCAAAGCGCACAAAATACAAACAGCAATTCCAACTCGTCGTTGACCGCCGCGTCAGCGTCGAACTCTACCCAGTCGAGCCAAAGCTCATTCAATCCGTTCACCGATCCGAACGGACCGTTTGCCAACCTAAACCTCACGTCGGACCAGCAGAGCCAGATATCTCAAATTCTTTCGCAGGCCCAGTCTCAAGGACTTAAGCCAGAGGCAGTCAACTCCCAGATTAGCGCTCTCCTATCGACAACTCAGCAAGCCACCCTTAGTAGCGATCTAGCAAGCCTGCAACTGCCCACGTCATCGGGCGGCTTCAGCGATGCATCGACTGCAACGGCGAGCGTTTCGGGACAAAGCCAAGACGGCAGCGACGGAACAATCGCATCTAGCACGACCGCTACCGAGAGTCAGATACAGCGACAAATCGCCGCTGCGGAAGCCTTAGTCTTACAACAGATTCAATACGGTGTCGGAAGCTCGACTACGTAGCGGTCTTGCAACCGCACTCAAGGCGGGGCGGGCGATTGTGCGCACGCCTCGTCCTTAGTGTGAGCATCTAGGCAAACTCGCCATAGGCTGTCTTCAATTCGGCAGCGATGGTGTGGAATACGGGCTCCCAGTCGTTGCACGTGGTTTGCGCTGCTCCGCAACGTGTCCGCGCTCGACGGGGCCGCGACGCACGAGCAAGAAGGCCAGGAGTTCGAGGGCTCTTTCCGGAGCCCGGAAGCGAATCTCCGAGCCGTTGGCGATCAAACGGAATTCGCCGAGAAGCCGAACCTCGCACTTCGCAGGAAATGCCGGTGCTGCGCGGGATGGAACGTTTGCATGGACGGCATCAAGGACCAGATCGATTATTAGCGCGCCGTACGTCCCTAGCCGCGTGCCGCGGCACTCGATCGTGGCACAGCCGCCTCCGCGCACGCGCATCGCGTATGCGGCCGTGCACGTGGTTGCCGATCCGCTCGCGGTGGTCGATCCCATCCTCGGAGGCGCGATCGACTGGGAAGCGACGCTGGCCTATCGCCGCCATCTGTGGTCGCTTGGCTTCGGCGTTGCCGAGGCGATGGATACCTCGCAGCGCGGAATGGGTCTGAGCGTCGCTAACGCGCGCGAGCTGATTGCCCGCTCGGCAGCAGAAGCCCACGCGTCCGGCGCGACGATTGCGAGCGGCGTTGCGACCGACGATCTCGCGGCCGGGGAGCCGGCGACGCTCGAGCAGATCGAAGCCGCGTACCTCGATCAAGCCGCGTTCGTCGAACACTGCGGCAGCCGAATCATTCTGATGGCGTCGCGGCACCTCACGCGGACGGCGCGCGGCTACGACGACTACGCGCGCGTGTACGCAAAGGTACTCAGCCAGGTGCGCGAGCCGGTGATTATCCATTGGCTGGGCGACATGTTCGATCCGCAGCTCGCTGGTTATTGGGGCGCGTCCGACCTCGATCGAGCTACGGAATGCGCGCTGCGCATCGTGCAAGAAAATGTGGCGAAGATCGACGGCATCAAGATATCGCTGCTCGATGCCGGCCGCGAAGTTGCAATGCGTCGCCGTCTGCCGGCAAACGTGCGCATGTATACGGGCGACGATTTCAATTATCCCGACCTGATTGCGGGCGACGGCACCGGCTATAGCGACGCGTTGCTCGGAATTTTTGATGCCATCGCGCCGGCCGCGCGGGCGGCGCTTGCCGCGCTCGACGACGGCGATCGCGCGCGATACGATGCGATCCTCGCGCCGACGGTCGAACTCTCGCGCCATATCTTCGCTGCGCCGACGTATGCTTATAAAACCGGCGTCGTCTTTCTGGCGTATCTCAACGGCTACCAGAACCACTTTCACATGATCGCCGGCGCCGAGAGCGCGCGCTCGATCCCCCACCTCGCGCGCATTCTCGAGCTGGCCGATGCTGCGGGCCTGATCGTCGATCAAGAGCGCGCCGCCGAGCGCATGGCGCGGGTGCTCGCGCTGGCGGGCATCGTCTGATGGACCGCGCCCGCCTCTCGCTCAATCAGTACACCGTCAAGCCGTGGTCGCTGCGCGAGGCGATCGACGGTTGCGTGCGGCATGGTATTCCGGCCATGGCCGTGTGGCGCGATAAACTCGCCGAACACGGTGCGGCTGCTGCCGCGCGCGACTTTCGCACCGCCGGGCTGCGCGTGTCGAGTCTGTGTCGCGGCGGATTCTTCCCGGCGCCGAGCGCGGCCGAACGCCAAGTCCGCATCGAGGACAATCTCCGCGCGATCGACGAAGCGGCCTCGATCGGAGCGCCCGTGCTGGTGCTCGTGCCCGGACCCGCTGAAGGCGCGAGTTTGGCGGATGCCCGGGCGATGATCGCGGCCGGCATCGAGGCGATTCTCCCGCACGCGCAGGCCGCCGGCGTGCGGCTCGCCATCGAGCCGCTGCATCCGATGATGATCGCTGAACGCTCGGTCATCACGTCGCTCGGGGAAGCCAACGATCTCTGCGTGCGCTTTGGGTCGCCGCATGTCGGCGTGGTCGCCGATGTGTACCACATCTTCTGGGACTATCGCGTCGAAGCGGAAATTGCGCGCGCCGGTACGTCGATTGCAGGGTTCCATCTTTCCGACTGGCGTACGCCGAGCGGAGACCTGACCTCGGATCGGGCGATGCTCGGCGACGGCTGCATCGATATCGCCGGGCTCGCGAGCGCCGTGTACGCAGCAGGATTCAACGGCGATGCGGAGATCGAAGTGCTCAACGCCCGCCTTTGGGCGGGCGATCAAGACGCGACGCTGCGAACGGCAGTCGAACGTTATCTGGCCATTCCGTCACCCGGCTGACAAGGATGTATTCTTGAGTCTCGTCGTCGACGTCCACACGCACATGCTCTCGGAGCAGTGGCTCGCCATGCTCGTCGAACACGGCGCGCCCCTGTATCGTCTCGTGCCGCGCGGCGACCGTAAAACGCTGTTCATGGGCCAATCGGCGATCATGACGCCGAACCAGGGCATGTTCGACTACGAGATGCGCATCGCCGCGATGGACGACGCGGGCGTTGACATAGCGATCATTTCCCTCACGTGCCCGAACGTGTATTGGGGCGGACCGGAGATCAGCACGCGTGCCGCCGTCCAGATCAACGACGACATGGCGCACGCGCAGAAGACGTATCCGAAGCGGATCCGTTGGCTAGCGTCGTTGCCGTGGCAATACCCGGACCGCGCTTTGGCCGAACTGCAGCGGGCGCGCGACAGCGGCGCGGTGGGCGTTATGGTGTTGGCCGATATCGACGGCGTCGCGCTAACCGACCCGAAGTTCGCCCCGATTTGGCAAGCGATCGATGACGCGGCGCTACCGGTGCTTGTGCATCCGACCGTGCCGCCGGCCGGCGACGTACTCGGCCTGGATGAACTGGGCCTAGCCAACCCGATCGGCTTTACGTTCAACACGAGCCTCGCCGTCGCACGCATGATCCTCGACGGCTTCTTCGAGCGCTTCACCAAACTCAAACTCATTGCATCGCATGCGGGCGGCTCGCTGCCGTTTCTGATCGGGCGGCTCGATCGCTGCTGGGAGAAGATCGAGCCGACGCGTGCCAAGACGTCGCATCCGCCAAGCTATTACTTCAAGCGCGTGTTTCTCGATTCGGTCGTCTACCGGTTCGATGCGCTGGAAATGGCCATCTCTACCGCCGGTGTGGACAACGTCCTCTACGGCTCGGATTATCCGTTCAACATAGGTGACATGCCGGGCATCTTGGCGCTGGTCGACAAACTGCCCGAAGAGAGCCGCGAAAAAGTTCGCAACGGCAACGCCGCCCGGATCTTCGATCTGTCATGATGCGCTCGTTGCTCTTGGCGGCGATCGTCGTCCTCGCCGCGGCCGTACCCGGGACCGCGCAGCAGAATCTCGACGTCGTGCGGCTCACGCTCAACCCCTCTACGTTCGCCTATTTGCCGTTATTCACCGCAGTCGATCGCGGGTATTTTGCCGAGCAGCACATCGATCTGCAAATCACCAAAATTTCCGGTTCCTCGATTCAGCAGCTTCCGCGGCTCGCGCGCGGCGACATCGACATCATGCCGACGAGCATCGGTCCCGGATTTTTCAATCAGTACGCGCAGGGTTTCGATGCGAAGATCGTCGCGTCGTTCAATCAGAGCCATGCCGGCTGGCAAGATCCGGCGTGCATTCTCGTGCGCCAAGAACTCTGGGACAACCTTGCGATCGCAAAACTAGCGGACTTGCGCGGGAAGAACGTGGACGGCGGGGCCGACGGTACGTCGCTCAACTTCATGGTGAAGGCAGCGCTCGCAAAAGGCGGCCTGACCACGAAGGACGTGCAGTTCACCGAGCGCTTTCGGGCGATTCCCGATGCGTTCGCGGCGTTTAAGAACGGTGCGGCAGATGTCCAAGCGATGACCGAACCGCTGTGCACGCAGTGGGATCTCGACCACGTTGCTCACCGCTGGCTCACGGCGCAAGACGTCATCCCCGGTTTTCAGCCGAGCTACATCGCCGCCGGCGGGACGTACTTGCGCGATCATCGTGCCGTGATCGTCCGCTTCTTGACGGCCTTCCTCAAGGGCGCGCGCGACGTCACCAATGCCAAGGGACATTGGACGCCGGTGCTGGTTGCAAGCGCCGCAAAGTGGACGGAAATTCCACAAGCGACGCTCGAGCGGCTCGCCGGGCCGAGTTATGTCGGGCAGATGGGTGCAATCGATACCGGCTGGATCGATCGCCAGCAGCGTTTCTGGCTCGCCGAAGGGACGGTATCCAAGGCGGCGCCGCTCGCGGATATCATCGACGCTTCGCTGTTAGACGAGGCGCGCCGCGCCGTTGGTCGTTGACGCAACCTCGTCAGCGCACGTGCGCGGCGGCATCGGCAAACGTGTTGTCGACGGCGGTTGCGATGTCGGGTGGCTTGGGGATCAAGCCGGCTTGGGCGAATTGATCCTCTTCCCAGCGCAATCCGAACTTGCCGTTGACGTCGACGGCGAGGTTTTCGGGTCCGGTGCCGAGGCCGATCGTTTCGTAGATCGAGGCGTTGGTAAGCGGTACGTACTTCTGATAGATCTGTGCGATCTCGGTACGGCCGGCGGGCGTGCGCAGGCGCTGACGCACGAAGATGTTCGCACGTGTCATGGCGCGCATGAAGCGCATGCCCAGCTGCCGATCCGTCTTGCCCAGGCGATCGCCGTATATCGTGACGGCTTGCACGACGCCGGGCAGCAGCGATGATTCGCTAACCAGGCGCTGCGCGACGCCTTGACTTTCGGCGATCGTGACGTACGGATCGATCGCGCAGGCGGCGTCGATCGCCTTATTTGCAAACGCCGCGAGCATATCGGGATAGGAGAGCGTGACGATGTGGACGTCGCTCTCAGAGAGGCCGCCGCTCGCGAGGAAGAGTCGCACGAACAAATCCGTCACCTGACCGCGCGCCGTGACGGCAATCGTCATGCCCTTTACATCGCGCGCGCTCTTGACCGCGCCGCGGGCGAGGTCTTTGCGCACCACGATGAATTGCGAGTCGCCGGAGGGCGATGACGGGGCCGACACCCAGTGATCGCCGACGACGGTGATGCGCGAACCCTGCGCGATCGCGTTGAAGAGCGCGGCACCGGCCGATGCGAAGGCGACGTCGATTTGTCCGGTGGCGAGCGACGGCACGAGTTCCGCGCCCGATTGGAAGAAGACCGGCTGAACGTCGATGCCTTCAGCGGAGAAATAGCCTTTGTCGAGTGCGACGAACGCCGTCTGCGGAATCTTGAGCACGCCGATCTTCACCGTGTCGGCCGCGCGCGCCGGCTGGGCGAGAGCGAGGGCGAGCAGCATGCCCGCGATCCAGGCGCGGGTCACGGCTTTTCGGTCGTGCGGCGTTCGATCGCCAGCAAGTTCTCCAGGTCGACGGTGCGGTACACTTGTTCCAACTCGCCTTCGGCTCCGGCCGGCCCGAAGGCCGGATCGATCTCGCACGCGGCAAGCGCGGCATACGTTTGCCGCAACGCGCGGTGCATCGAGAGCAGCGGCAAGATCGGCACGCCGATGATGCGATACCCGAGCTTGCCGAGTTCCGGTAAGGAAACTTGCAGGCCGCCGGTGCCGTTGCGATCGGCAAAGACCATCAGCGGCGCGCCGATGCGCTCGCCGACGATGCGCATGTCCGCGCCGCTGCGCGTCCACACGAAGATCACGTCGGCTCCCGCGCGCCGGAAGCCCTCGGCACGTTTGAGCGCTTCGTCGATGCCGTGCGTCTTCACCGAATCGGTGCGCGCGATGATGACGAAGTTCGGATCGGTGCGCGCGTTGACGGCTTCGCGGATCTTGTCTTCCATCATCTCTTGCGGAATGACGTGATCCTTGCCGATATGGTGATGCGCGCGCTTTGGAAGCACGACGTCCTCGATCTCGATCGCGCTGAAGCCCGCCCGCTCCGCCATCTTGATCGTGCGGAAGATATGCATCGCGTCGCCCCAGCCGCCGGCGGCGTCGAGAATGAGCGGCAGCGAACTGACGGAGCCGATGTCGATGCCGGCTTCAATCATTTCGGTGAGCGAGAGCGTCGCTTCGGTGACGCCCTTGAGCCAGCCGAGCGAACCGCCGCTGAGATAGAGCACGCGAAAGCCGGCCGCTTCAGCCTGCTTTGCCATCATCGCGTTGAGTGCCGCGGGCGCGACGACAGCCTCGCTGCCGGCTAAGATGTCACGGAGCGTGGACAACGGGGTGAACCTCCGGGGACGAGTCGTCCCTTATTGCAGTGTTTCTATGTATGACGCGACCGCCGCCACGTCGTCTGCGCTCAAGATGCCGGGATAGAGTTTGGGCATGCCGCCCGACGGATTCTTGATGAAGGCGGTTGCCGCGGCGGTGTCTTTGTGTGCGCTCTCGTTCTTGAGTGAGGGCCCGATCCCGCCTTGGCCCACGGCACCGTGGCAGGCTGCGCAGTTAGCCGAAAACACGACCGCGCCGTGCGGCGTGCTGGTGGCGGTGCCTGCGTTGACGACGTTGAGGACCGCGATGCTGTGCGCGTCTTTACCGGGCGGCTGCGAGACGAAGAAGGCGTAGATATCGGCCGCGTCTTGATCGCTCAGGATCTTCGCGTCGTACGGCGGCATCGCCAAGCGCGGATTGCGCAGCTGCCGGATGAAGGCGGGGTAGGGTATCGGCGCCGGAGCAAGGTTCGGTCCCGGATTCTGGCCCGGCTTGCGGCTGCCGGTGCCCTGACCTTGATAGTTGTGGCAGAGGTAACAGCCGTCGGCGTTATAGACTTGCTGCCCGTGCTTGGCGTCGCCCGTGGGCGCCGTGGTCTGCGCCGAGAGCACGCCTGCGCCGGCAACGAGCGTTGAGGCGATGACCGATGCAATGGCGAACGATTTGATGCGGAGCATACTCACCTCGGCTGCGTGACGACGTCGAGTAGCGCGGGTTCACCGCTCTTGACCATTTTGATCGCGCGCGCGATGGCGGCGGGCAAGTCCGACGCCTGCGTGATCTGCGGTTCGGAATACACGCCGAACCCTTCGGCGAGCTTCGCGTAGTTGATGTTCGGATCGGTGATCACCGTTCCGATCCGCCCGCGCTCGGGATGGCGGCTGCGTCGCGACGCCATGATCTGTACCGACATCGTTTCCTGATGCCAAGCGCGGTTGTTGTGGATCACCATCAAGAGCGGGATCTTGTGATGCGCGGCGGTCCACATCGCGCCGGGCCCCATCATGAAGTCGCCGTCGCCTTGTACGCTCACGCACAGGCAACCATCGCCCTTTTCTTTGTGCGCCAGCGCAGCCCCGATTTGCGCGCCGCCGATATAGCCGATGCCCGCGGCACCCGACCCGCCGAGAAATTGGTGGTGCTGGGTAAAATCCCACAGCCGGTTCTGCCAGGCGCTTTGGAAGCCGCTCTGCGAGACGTGCGCCCAGTTTTCACCCATCGGCTTGATCGCTTTCCAGAGTTCCATGCACAGGCGCGGAACGCTGATCGGCGAGGCATCCCAGCCAATGGCTGCCTGCTCCATGTCGCTCGCGCGCTTGACGTAGAACGCCGTGCGCATCCGCGCTTCGCGCGTCGCGTTGTCGTTGCGCCGCGCCGTCGACATCGCGCTCTTTACCGCCTCGACGAGATACGGCAACGTCGCCTCGGAGTCGGCTGGAACCGGCACGTCGGCTTGATAGAAGCGCTGTTTGTCCTGATAGTTGCCGGCTCCCACGAGCAACTGCGAATCGATCGAGATGACTTTGCAGTCCGGGCGGATGCGGCGCTTGCTTTCGCGCGTGATCGATTCTTCGAGCGCGTTCACGACGCTGAACAGATCGCCCACATCGAGCGCGAGGATCAGATCGGCCTCGCTCGCCATCGGCCGCGAACCGCAGAGATAATGGTTCGTGGGAAAGTTCATGCGGCCGAGCATGTCGACGACCGGCGCCTGCAGCGCTTCGGCAAGCGCGACGAGGGCCAGAACGCCGGCCTGCGTGCGCGTGGCACGGTCGGCCATGATCACCGGGTTCTGCGCGTTCACGAGCATCTTCGCGATCGTGGCGATGGTGGCCGGATCGGCCGTCGGCTGCGGCGCCGAGACGAACGCGGGCATCGGCGCCTGCGGCTTGCGCGACTGTTCGCTTTCTTGCAGCTGCTGGTCGCAGACCATGACGATCGGGCCCATCGGCGCCGTCATCATCAAGCCGTGCCCGCGCAGCATCGATTCCTTATAGTGTTCGAGCGAGCCGGGCTGCTCGTCGTACTTGACGTAGCCGCGGACCATTGCGGCGTCGTCGGTGGCGGCGTGGTCCCAATCGGCGCCGCCGACGCGCAGCGCGCCGTCGGCGTAATTGCCAAGCATTACCAGCATCGGCACCCGGTCGGCCCAAGCATTGTACATCGCCATGGTCGCGTGCTGGAGACCGACGGTGTTGTGCACCATGATCGCCATCGGTTTGCCCGACGCTTTGGCGTAGCCGTGGGCCAGTGAGCCGGAAATCTCTTCGTGCGCGGTCGAGATCCATTCCATCTTGCCGATCGCGTGGTTGATGACGGATTCTTGCAAACCGCGAAACGTCGTGCCGGGCGTTGCGGCGACGTACGTATAGCCGAGCGCCATCAGTACGTCGACCATGTAGTCGGAACCGGCCGCCGCAATGTGCAGCGAGTCGACGGTCGCGCCTGGGTGCGCCTCTTCGATCTGGGCGACCATCGCCGCATGCGATTGCGTGACGGGCGGCAGCGCCGTCGGCGCCTGCGTGTGCGCCGCCTCGGCGGTAGCGGGCGTAGCGGCCGCGGCGGCTGCCGTGGCAGCGCCGGCGGCGCCGATGCCCGCGAGAAATGCGCGCCGATCGACGCCCCCGGATTTTTTCTTTGCCATTCGAATCCCATCCCCGGTAGTGGTTTCTTCCGTAGGTTGGGGTCTAGGCGTTTGGCTCGGCTTACTCCTCTAGGCGTGCGTCAGCGTTTCATCGGGCCGCCGCCGAGGCCGCTGACGGCGGTCCAGGTTCCCTTGTCGATATCCCAACGCATGACCATCAGATTTTTTTCCGTCAGCCCTCGTTGGCTGCCGTCGCGGAAATCGTAGACGCCGTTGATGCCGATATAGTCATGGAGGCTCGCGATGTACGCGCGAATTTGCTCGGCGCTCGCGTCGGGACCGACGGCTCGGAGTGCTTCGATCACGATGGAGGCAGGATCCCACGAGAAACTCTGGATGAGGTCGGGCACGATGCCTAACGGCTTGAACGCGTCGTAAAAGGTGTCTTGCACGGCGCGCTCTTTGGGCGACGCCGCTTGGTGAGCGAGATACGGCAAACCGGGAAAGATCAGATCGTTCGGAATGAATTGGGCGTACTGTTTCATCTCGGCGTACGTCATGTTCGCCGTACCCGTTGCAATCGGCAAATCTAAGCCGCTCTGCTTAAAGCCTTGTAAAAGGGTGCCGAACGGCGTCCCCGGCGAGTAAGCGATGACGACCTGCGGGTTCGTGGCCCGCATGCGTGCGATTTGCGCGCTCACGCTGATATCGGTGACGTTAAAATGCTCGTGACTGACGAGGCTCAATCCGCTCGTCTTGAATTCCGGCAAATTGAGCGCGGCCTCGAACCCTTCGTCGGCGTCCTGGCCGGATGCGTCGGTCGAAGTGATGAGCGCGATTCGCTTCCAGTTCTGGGTTTTGAAATAGCGGTAGAACGCGATCGCATAATCGCTCGTCGAGACGTTGCTCGTGAACGTGAAACTGCCGGCTTTTGGATGGATTGCCGGCGAGAGGCAATACTGAACCGGACCGCTGGTGACGAGCGGCGCCATCGCTAGGCACGTCGCGCCGAGCGAAGAGCCCAAGATGACCGATACTTTGTCGGCCATGACTTGATTCGTTAACTGGACCGATAGCTGGGGGTTGGTTTGATCGTCGTGGATGACGAAATGAACCGGCCGGCCGCGAATGCCGCCACGTTTGTTGACTGCGCCTTCCAGCGCGTTCAGACCGTCGACCTCGCCCTTGCCGAGAAACGTGCCGGGCCCGGTGAGCGTCACGATGACGTTGATGTCGACGGGTTTGACTTGCGCGAGCGCCGCGAGCGGCACGGCCGCCGCGAGGAGCGCCGCGCTACATGCGGCGACGAGCGCAGTACGAACTGGTGGCATCGGGGGTCCTCCTGCGGTTACGGCTTGAGCGTGTGAAAGAACGTGAAGGCGACGAGCGGGACCGCGATGATAACATACACGCGTAACCCGATAAGCAGCACGCGCGTGAATCCGGTGATCGGGCGGGGCGGCGGCAGCGGCGGGAGTTGGGTCATCCGGCAGAGCCTCCCGTGAAGAACGGCACGACGATCGTTAGCGCGTAGACGGCACCGACGATGGCAATTGCGGCTACGATCGTGCCTGCCACGGCATTTGCCCGCGCGCTGTTCTTCAGCTTGCCCATGATTTCGCCATCGCTCGCGAGCAGCAGCACGAAGAGGAGTGCCGGCGCCATGAGCAGGGTTGCGATCACGTTAACGGTGATGGAAATCGAGAGTAACGGGGCGTGCGGGAGCAACACGACCGCTCCGGCGACGGCAACCGAGAGCAAACCCGTAGCATAAAACGTGCGGGCCGACGAAAGGCCGGCATTGAGACTGCGCCTGGCGCGCAATACTTCAGATACGCCGTACGCGGAGCTGGTCGAGATCGTCATCGCCGCAACGAGTCCGGCCTCGATCATGCCCAGCGCAAAGAGCGCTGCGCCGGTCGAGCCGATGAACGGCTTGAGGGCCGTGGCGAAATCCGCGCCGTTGGCGAACGTGCGCACGTCGATGTGATGCGTGAAGAGCGTCGCTGTGGCGATCACGGTGCCGATCGCGACGACGGCCGCAATCGCCGCTCCAAGGCCCGTATCCACGCGCGCTTGGGTCAGGTCTGCGTGCGTGAGTCCTTTGTCGACGACCGCGCTTTGCTGAAAGAAGAGCATCCACGGCGTGACCGTCGCACCGATGTTCGCCAGCACGAGGGTGAAGAACGCCATCGAGATCCCGCCCGGAAGGGGTCCCCAGGTTGCCAGCGTGCGCGCGATCGCCGCGCCGTCGGGATGCGCGAGCAACGCCGCCGGGATGAAGAGCAGGTTGCCCGCAGCCAGCGCCATGACGATGCGTTCCCACGTGACGTAACGGCGGGTACACATTGCCAGCGCAACCAGTGCGGCCGAGCCGAGGACCGCGATGGCCGGTGGGATTCCGAAGTAGGCCGTGCCGGCGCGGATTGCGATGAACTCGGTGACCAGCGTGAGCAGGTTGCCGATCGCAAGGTCGGCCATTGCGAAGCGTCCCCAGCTCAATCCGAAACGCTCGACGATCAGTTCGGCGTGTCCGCGACGCGTCGCGATACCGATGCGCACGACCATCTCTTGCACGATGTACGCCAGCAAGAACGTCAGCACGATGAACGGGATGAAGAAGCTCACGCCGAACGATGCACCGGTCGCGGCATAAGAAAGCATGCTCGGACCATCGTTCTCGCCGAGCATCACCAGGATGCCCGGTCCAGCCAACAACGCGAACACCCACATCGGCCGGCGCTCCGAGCGCGCACGCGCGATGCGGGCCCGGTCGCGGGCCCGCATCAACTCTTCGCGCAGCGGAATCCATGGCACGAGTTCGCTCTCCGGTCGGAAGGTCGCTCCGTTCATCGGCCGTCTAGAGGCCGGGGATCTTTGCGAGCTTGGTCTTTGGACGTTCGAGGTTGAACACCTTAGCCGCGGTCTCGCCGAGGATGTTCTTTTTGGCCTGCTCGTTCAAGAACGGCAGGTCGTAGATCGTGCTCGGCAAGTCGAAGTCCCAGTGCGGATAGTCCGATGAGTACATCAGCTGCGTCTCGGCGTTGATCATGCGGAAGGTCGTCTGCAGCGCGCCCAGATCCTGGATTTCCATCGGTTGCGTGGAGTAGTACATCTGGCGCATGTACTCGCTCGGACGCTGCTTGAGCGCCGGACACTCGTTGCTGCGCATCATGTACTCGTTGTCGAGCCGCTGCATCAGGAACGGGATCCAGGCGAGGCCCGATTCCATCCAGATAACCTTGAGCTTGGGGAACCGTTCGGGCATTCCGTTAACGATCCAATTCGTCATGTGCACGAGGTTGTACCAGACGAATCCGAGCGCGTGAACGGCGATGAAGCGGTTGGTCGACTTAAACGTTTGATCCGACCAGTTGAAGCTGCCGTGGAAGGCGATCGGCAATCCGCGTTCTTCGAGCGCGGCGTACGTCTTCATCAGGGCATTGTCGTGTACCGCGGTGTTGTGTGTTGCGGTGACGAGGAAACCCGAGACGCCCGGCTTGTCGCCGAACTCGAGCACCATCTTGTAGCACGCTTCGGGATCGTAGAGCGGAAGATAGAGCAGCGTGCGCAGGCGCGGTTCTTTCGGAATGATCGTTTCGACGAGCCAGCGGTTGTAGGCGCGAGCGAGCTTCGTTTGAACTTCGAGTACCGGGTGCGAGCTGAGCGTGAGCATGTGCGTTGGGAAGAGCATCGCCATGTCGATGCCCATCGAATCCATCCAGCGGCGCGTGAGCTCGGTGTGGCGTTCTTGCTCCCCGGTGGTTTCGAATTGGCGCAGCGGATAGCGCGTGACGCGGCCGGCTTGATCCTGATTTCCGACGCCGGGTGAATTGATGAAGCCGGTGCGCACGGCCTTGAGGCCGGACGACGCCTTGGCGAGATGCTCGAGGACGGGATCGTCGAGGTAATCGTTGATGTCGGCCTGCGACTCCGTCTCGTAGTGATGCGAATCGACGTCGACGATGAAGAGGTCCTGATACTTGCGCTGGCGGGCTTGTTTTGCGGCGTGTTCGAGTAACGTTGTCGTGTCGAACTCGGCGATTTGCATCCCCTGGATGTCGCTGGTGGGAAGCGTGATGCTCATGCGCTCGCTCCTACTTCGCCCACGACTGCCACAGCCCAAGCTCGAAGAGCTGGACGTTGACGGCGCGCAGCAGTGCCGTCGTGACGATCATGCCTTGCGTGGCGTTGAGCGCTCCCGGCCTCGTAGCGGGGAGGTAGCCGCCCTGCTCGGCCGAGGCCGCGTACAAACGCGCGGCGGCGGTCATGAGCTGCTGTATGGTCGAATCGGCGATGCCGGAAAGGTCGCCGGCCTCAATTGCGGCATCGATCGCCTCGGCGATGCTTGCCGTCGTAGCTGCAAGGTCGTTGGAAGCGACCGCACTAGATGATGACATATACGTCCTCTCCTTTTGTAACGACGTCGAATTTGCGCAAACGGAGCTTCCGGTTGGGAATGCACTCGCCGGTCTTGAGATCGTATTCGTAGCCGTGCCAGGGACACACGAAATGCGTTTCGTCTTTGGAAAAACGCTGACCGATGTACGTCTTGTCGGGCGCGAGGACTTCCTCAACTTTGCCCATGATCAGGCCCTCGCAGGCCGGACCGCCTTGATGCAGACACGTGTTTTCGTAGGCGTAGTACTCGCCGGCGCGGTGTAACACGCCGATCTCCAGTTCGCCGCTCTTCACGATTTGGCGGTCGTTGAAATCAAAGTCGGCGCGTTTGCCGACAAAGACCTCGCTCATTGAGTATGTCCTCTCTTGCCGCGAATCCGGCACGAAATAAAATCGTTCGTAATCTAGCTGTTTGACATCTATCCGATTTGGTGGTTACACTTAATCCTGAAATGACGGCGATTGTCAATAGGCAGCGGGAAGCTCATCCGCTTACATCGGGGCCGGGGTATTGGCTGCGTCTCGGCTATAAAGCGATCACGCGACCGCTGGCGGACGAACTGCGCCGGCGCGGCATCGCGTTCAAGCATTATTTTTATATCCGCACGCTGCTCGAAGAAGACGGCATCTCGCAGGTCGAGCTTAGCGAGCGCGTCGGCATGGAACGTGCGACCGTGACGGTCGTTTTGGATACGCTCGAGGCCTTGGGCATCGTCGTGCGCGAGGCGCACCCGTCGGATCGGCGTAAGACCAACATCTTCCTCACGCCGAAGGGCCGGCGGATGCGGAAAGACGTAATCGACGCGGTAGGGGTCGCTAACCGAATCTCGCTCAAGGGAATTTCCCCGATCGAGTTCGAGCGGTTCCGGAAAACGCTCGCGACCATGATCGCGAACGTCGAAGACTACGAACGCGAAAGCGCAGACGCCTAGCGCGTCTCCGCTTCCATCGTGGTCAGGTTGGCTTTGATCTTCTTGAGCGTCCGGCGCAAATCGTCGATCGAACGCTGCGAGCAGTTCTCGAGCATTCCTTCGAGCACGGCTTTCCCATCTTCGAGCAACGGCTCGCGCAGATTCTTCCCCTTAGCCGTAACGTGGATGTGCGTGCGCCGGCGGTCGGTGGTGCTGCGCTTGCGAACGACCAGGCCGGCGGTCTCGAGGGCGTCGAGCAGCGTTGCGAGTGCGGGCTCCGGAACGTCCAACTGCCGGGCCAAGTCGCGCTGCAGCTGACCTTCCATTTCCCAGATCTGACGCAACAGGAAGTATTGCGTCATGGTGATGCCGTGCTCCGCGATCCGTGCCGCCGTCACGCGCAGCATCAGGCGCGTCGCATCGCGCAAGAGATATCCGACGCTCTCGCGCCAATCGGTATCGAAGCCCCGGGCGGCGGACACGGGTCAGCGCGTCGCTAACGGCTTCCCGCCGGGCTCGCTCACGGCCGTCCAGTTCGTCACCTGCGGTGACCAGCGCGCGATGATGATGGCGCTGGCGGGAATTCCGCGCTGCGAACCGTCGCGGAAGTCGAGCACCGCAGAGGAACCGGCCAGGCCATGCAGCCCTTCGATGTAGTCGCGAAATTGATCCGGCGTCGCGTTCGGTCCCACGTGGCGCAATGCATCGACGACGACGATGCCGGCATCCCACGCTTGCGAATATCCGCCGTCCGGTTTTACGCCGCTGGCCGACACCAGGCGAATGAACGTGTCGACGCCGGCCTTTGCCGGCCCGTTTGACATCGTGTCGTGTCCGATGAAACGGGGCGCGGCGAAGAAGAGGCCGGCTTTCGGGGCGAGGTCGCTCAATTGCGCCATCGCCAGGAACGTCATGTTGCCGTGCGAGGTGAAGATCGGAATGTCGAGGCCGGCATCGATCGCGCCGTGCAGCACGGTCGCGATGGGTGCGCCGGTTGCCCAGGCGAAGAGTACCTGCGGGTTGGCCGCCTTCACGTGCGAGATTTGCGCGGCGACGCTGATGTCGGTGGGGTTGAAGTGTTCCCGGTCGACGAGCGTCATGTCTTTGTATAGCGCCATAGCGGCGTCGAAGGCGTGTTCGCCGTCTTGGCCGGTCGCATCGGTGGGTTCGAGCAGAGCGATGCGGGTCAAGCCGCGATCGTGAAAATACTTCACCGCGGTCAGGAACGCATCGGGCGTGGAATAACTGGCGGCAAACGAGTAGCCGCCTTTCGGCGTGCCGCCGCCCGGCGAGAGGCAGTACTGCACCGGACCGCTCTTCTCGAAGAGCGGCGCGATCGCATGACACGTCGCAACGAGCGAGGAGCCGATCATGATCGGGGTCTTCGTCGCAATAATTTGATTCGCGAGCTGGACGGTGGTTTGCGGATTGGTGCCGTCGTCTAAAAAGTTGAATTGCAGCGGACGCCCGGAGATGCCGCCGGTATCGTTGACGTTCTTTTCGAGGACCTCGAGCGATTTACGCGAGGTGTTGCCGAGAAAGGCCGCAGGTCCGGTGAGGGACACGATGACGGGTACCTCGATCGGCGGACCGGCGCTGCGCGCGGCGAGTGGGGTCAGCGCGAGCGCGGCGACGGCGGCGAGCGCTGAGAACGTGCGGACGAAACGCATCGGTAACCTCCAGGGAAGCAGATTCCAAATACTTATTATTCGTAAGGATATTATTTCATGAGCAGGCGGATGTCAAATGCAGCCGGCGTCACATCAGAAAGACGCCTTTGCCGGCAGCTTGGCTATCGGTAAGGCGATAGGCCTCGCTTGCGGCGCTCAAGGCCCAGCGATGAGTGAAGATCCGATCGACGTCGACTGCGCGTTCGACGACGAAGCGCGCGCATTCCATTTGTCCGGCAGCGGAAAACGTCCACGAACCGAAGACCGTGATTTGGCGGAACACCAAGTCCGCCAAGATGTTCACGTCGAGCGGACCTTGGCCGCTCACGAGGCAAACGCTGCCCCAAATGCGCGCCGCTCGAACGGCGGCGGTCGCCGCGGATGTCGCGCCGGAGGTTTCGAGCACGGCATCCGCACCGCGCCCACCGGTTGCGGCCATGATTTCGGCGACGGCGTCGGCGGAACTCGGATCGATCGACACGTCGGCACCAAACTCTGCTGCGCGTGCGAGGCGAACGGGGCTCACGTCGAGCGCGATCACGCGCGCGCCGAACGCTTTGGCAAATTGCGTTCCGGCCAGGCCGACGGGGCCCTGACCGAAGATCGCGACGGTATCGTGACCGCTGACGTTGAGGCGCCGTAACGCCGCGTACGCGGTTCCGCTGCCGCACGAGATCGCCGCGCCGGTCTCGAACGACAACTCGTCCGGCAGCGCGATGAGCGTTGCCGCCGGCACGACGAGATACGGCGCGTGACCGCCGTTGGCGTTGTTGCCATATACGGCGACAGGTGTGCTCTGACAAAGCTGTGCCCAGCCGGAGCGGCAGTGCTCGCACACCGTGCAGCCGAAATAATGATGCACCATCACGCGGTCGCCGATCCTGACGCGCGTTGCATCGACGCCCGGCCCGAGAGCGGCGACGACGCCGCACGGCTCGTGGCCGCCGATTACCGGGGCGCCGACGGCGCTCGCCGGGCGCCGGTAAAGCATGAGGTCGGTACCGCAAATGCCCGACGCTTTCATCTGCAGCACGACTTCACCGATGCCCGGCGCCGGGTCGGGGAACGAGCGCAGCTCGACGTTGCGGTCTCCGAGAAAAGCGATCCCTTGCATGGGCACCCGGTTAGTTGTCGCGCGCCGAGTTCCTATTGCTTATTATTTGTAAGCATGTTATTTGATAGGGCTATGAAGACGTACGAAACGCTCGCCATAGACGTTGACCCCGACGGCGTCGGCATCCTGACGTTCAATCGCCCCGACAAGCGGAACGCGATGAGCCCGCAGCTGCATCGCGACATGGCGGAAGCACTCGAAGAGATTCGCTACGATCCCACGGTCCGCGTGCTGGTGCTTACCGGGGCCGGTCCCGCGTTCTGCGCGGGCATGGATCTCAAGCAGTTTTTCACCGAACTCGGCGACAAGCCGGCGGAGTACGATAAAGTTTTCCGCATTGCCACCGAGTGGCGCGGCCGCACGCTGCGCTATTTTCCGAAGCCGACGATCGCGATGATCAACGGGTTCTGCTTCGGCGGCGCGTTCGCCATCGTCGAAGGTTGCGATCTTGCGATTGCCGCGGAGGACGCAACGTTCGGCCTCTCCGAGATCAACTTCGGCACGTTCCCCGGCGGCGCCGTCAGCAAGGCCTTGGCGAACTTGCTGCGCCCGCGCGATGCGCTCTTCTACGGGATGACCGGCCGGAAGTTCGACGGCAAGGTCGCCGCCGATATCGGGTTCATTAACTACGCCGTTCCGGCTGCGTCGCTGCGCGATGAAGTCATGGTGGTTGCGCGCGAGATCGCCGCCAAGAACTCGCACGCGCTCGCCGCGACGAAGGACGGCTATCACCATTCGCTCGACATGGGCTGGGACGCCGCGATTTCGTACGCGAACGTGATGCAAGACTCGCTCACGCTGCGCCAAAAAGGTGCGTGGCAAGAGAAGGGTATCGGCGATTTTCTCAAGGGCGAATTCCGGCCGGGGCTCGAGGCAAACCCGGGACTGCGAGACGGCTAACGGTGCTCAAACTCGAGCTACCGGCGAAGTACGAGGCCCTGCGGCAGCGCGTGCGCGCGTTCGTCGACGAATTGCTGATTCCGATCGAGAACGCCAGCACCGCGGGAACGGATCTCAAACCCGAGATTCGCGCGCGGCTGGAAGATGAAGCGAAGAAGCGGGATCTGTGGATGCTGCACGTGCCGCCGGAATTCGGCGGGCAAGCCGGCGACATGTTCTCGAAGATCGTCATCTGGCAAGAACTCGGCCGCAGCATCGCGATTCCACCGCGCCGCTGGGCGGTATTCGGACCGGATCCCGGACCGATTCTCTACCAGCTGGCCGAGCATCAGCGCGAGAAGTATCTTTGGCCCGTACTGCGCGGCGAGAAGAAGGTCGCGTTCGCGCAAACCGAACCCGGCGCGGGCGCCGACCCGGCGGGCATGTCGACGACTGCCGTGCGCGACGGCGACCACTACGTGATCAACGGCCGAAAGCGCTTCATCGGCTTCGGCGATGAGGCGGACTTCATCCAAGTCGTGGCGCTGACCGATCCGGCGAAGCGCGCCCGCGGCGGCATTTCGAGCTTTCTCGTGGATACGGATACGCCGGGCTTTCGCGTGGTGCGGCAACTCGAGACGATGATGATCGATCGGCCGGTCGAACTCGAGTTCGTGAACGTGCGCGTGCCGGCCGAGAACCTGATCGGCCGCGAGGGCGACGGATTTCGCCTTGCGCAAAGCTGGATCACCGAAGGCCGGCTCGCGCGTCACGGTGCGCGCGGAGCGGGCGTGATCGAGCGGTGCCTGGAACTCGGGGTGGCCTACGCGAACGAGCGCACGACGTTCGGCTCGAAGCTCGCCGACCGGCAATCGATCCAGTTCATGCTGGTCGACATGTACCAGCATCTCTATCAGCTACGGCTGATGCTCTACGACACCGCGCGGCGCTTCGATGCCGGTGAAGACATTCGCACGGAATCGTATCTGTGCAAGTACTTCGGCGATGAATCGGCGTTTCACGCGGCCGACCGGTGCATGCAGATTCACGGCGCGATCGGCCTCACGACCGACTATCCGATCGAGACGTTCTGGAAGCAAGCGCGGAGCTTCGTGATCACCGAAGGACCGACGGAAGTAATGAAGATGGTCGTCGCGCGCAAGGTCTTTGAGGACTTTACCAAGACCGCATGAAGGTGCTCGACGGGATCAAGGTGCTCGAACTCGGCACGACGCTGACGGCGCCGTTTGCGAGCATGTTGCTGGGCGATCTTGGGGCCGACGTCGTCAAGATCGAAAAGCCGGACGGCGGCGACAACTTTCGCAGCTTCCGCGGCGAGTTGTATAGCCCGCAGTTCATCGCGTACAACAAGAACAAGCGCAGCGTGGCGCTCGACATCCGCTCCGACGAAGGCAAGGCGATCCTCTGGGACTTGATCGATCACGCCGACGTGCTGATCGACAACTTCCGCCACGGCGTGATGGAGCGGCTCGGGCTTTCGTGGGAGGCGCTCCATGCGCGTAACCCGCGGCTGATTTTCTGTTCGATCACCGGGTTCGGCACAACGGGGCCGTATCGCGACCGCCCGGCCTACGATACCGTCGCAACGGCGTTGACCGGCGTGCTCGGCCTCTTCCTCGACCCCGACCAGCCGCGCATCGGCGGACCGACGGTCGCCGACAACGCCGGCGGCATCTTTGCGTGCTACGGCATTCTCGGAGCGCTCTTCGAGCGGACGCGTTCCAACGTCGGCCGGCGCGTGGAAGTGAACATGCTCGAGGCGGTGATGGCCTTCGTGCCGGATAGTTATTCGGTGCTCACCAGCACCGGCGTGGTGACGAACCGTGACACGCGGGTCGCGTCGTCGCAATGCTTTGCGCTGCGCTGTTCGGATGGGAAGCTGGTGGCGATCCATATGTCGTCGCCGGAGAAATTCTGGCAGGGATTGCTGCGCGCGATCGAGCGGCCGGAACTTGGCACGGATCCGCGCTTCGATAATCGGACGTGGCGCTACGACAACTACGATGCGCTGCGTCGCGAGTTGAGCGCGATTGCGTTGACGCGGCCGCGGGCCGAGTGGGTGGCGCGGTTTGAGGAAAACGACGTACCGTATGCCCCGATCAACGGCGTCGATGAGGCGATGGACGATCCGCAGATTGTGGCACTCGAGACGTTCTATAGTGCGAAGAGCGCGAAGTACGGCGACGTGGTGAGCGTCCGGCGGCCGGTGCTCATCGATGGTCAGCGCAAAGTCGCGGACCGTCCGCCGCCGGCGCTCGGGGAGCACAACGCCGAGGTTCTCGGCGCCGCCAGCGATTGGCGGACCGGCCCTTCGCGCTGACGTCCCAGGCCGCCGGCGTGTGCGGCGGAGAAGGCTGCCGCGATGACATCGACGGTTGACTTTCACACCCACTTCATGCCGCGCGAGGCGAGCGCCGTCGCCGTGCCGGGGTGCCCGCGGCTCGAGGTCGAGTCGGAGACGTGCGGTCAGATGTACCGCGGCGACAAGCATTACCGGACGATAGACGAGCGCACGTGGGACGCGAAGCGGCGCATCGGCGACATGGATGCGAACGGGATCGCGCTGCAAGTGATCTCGCCGATTCCCGTGTGCTATTCGTACGAGGCGGCGGCGGCCGACGGGCTGGCGTATGCGCGGCTGCAGAACGACGGCATTGCGGAAGTGGTGCGTTCGCGGCCGGACCGGTTTGCCGGCCTCGCGATGGTGCCGTTGCAAGATCCGGATGCGGCGTGTGCGGAATTGGAGCGCGCCGTGCGCGAGCTTGGGCTGCACGGCGTGGAGATCGGGACGGTTGCCGGCGGGCGCGAACTCGACGATGCGGCGCTGGAGCCGTTTTGGGAGCGCTGCGCGGCGCTGAATGCGATCGTGTTCGTCCATCCGGAGTCCGCGCCGGGATTCGACCGGCTGCAGTTCATGCAGATGGTGATTTCCACGGCGTACCCGACGGAGACCGGGATCGCGTCGGCGCGACTGCTGATGACGGGGATTTTCACGCGGCATCCGGATTTGCGGATCGTGCTCGCGCACGGCGGCGGGACGTTGCCGTGGCTGTTACCGCGGCTCGATCGTATTTGGAGCATCGATGAGAAGATCCGCGCGGTGCTGCCGAAGCGGCCGTCGGAAGTGGCGCGCGGGTTTTACGGCGACACGCTGACGTTTGATGCTGACAATCTTGCGCTCGTTGCGAAACGATTCGGCAGCGATCATCTCGTCGTCGGAAGCGATTACCCCTTTGCGGTAATGGAAGATCCGCCGGGTGCCGTAATTGCGACTGTGAGGTCGTTCGACGATTCCACGCGCGATGCATTGCGTTCAGGAAATGCAAGCCGTTTATTGCAGCGCTGACCCCAGGCGCCATCCGGTCTCGCGTTGCAGCTCTCACACCCGCCGTGGCGGCCCTCCGCGCTCCGATTGAGCTGTTCTATCAGAATCAACTAGATACCACGGCTGAGGAACGGTACTATGTGAGCCAACTGTATGCAGTGATTGCTTGCTTTGGCGGGACGTTTGAAGAAGACCTCACGGGATGATCAGCCGGTCACCCTGCCCTCGATTGGGCAGAATGCCATTCTCCACGCACTTGCCGAATCGAGCGCCGCAAGAATTCTCGAACGCGGCGCCCTTGTGCGCGTTGCACTGCGACAGAAGATTTACGAAGCAGAACAGCAGATTAACGACGTCTACTTTCCGGTCGATTGCGTTCTGTCGGTTGTCGCGCGAATGAGAAACGGTAGCCAGATTGAAGTCGGGACGATCGGTCGAGAAGGGATGTCGGCCTTCCCGTTGCTCATGGGTGCCTCGAGCACCGCGAATGTGTGCTATTGCCAAGTCCGCGGCAGCGCAATCAGGATTCCCGCCGATTTGTTTCGTGAACTGGCCGCAAGCGATCCGGGGTTTCGCCAACTGCTTGATCGCTATCTGCAAGCGTATGTCAACATGCTCGGGCAGCTCGCCGCATGTAATCGACTGCATACGATTTACGAACGATGCGCCCGGTGGCTTTTGATGACGCGCGATCGGATGGACCTCGATGCGATACCGCTGACTCAGGAATTTCTCGCCATGATGCTGGGCACCGGTCAATCCGGTGTGGCCATTGCCGCGGGGACGTTACAACACGCGGGCCTTATACGATACACCCGTGGGATGATTACCATCCTCGACCGACCTGGCCTTGAAGCCGCGTCGTGCGAGTGCTATGAGGTCGCTCGTAGCCAATTCGGCGGATTGCTGCGAGCAATGCCTGGCGCGAGGGAGAAGACCGCGACTCCAAAGACTGTGAGGGTGGCGCCGACGAAAAAAACTTTTGGTGCTAAGGGTTTGCGCTTCGAAAATTCCCCCGACCGGGAATTCTTACTATAGAGAGGCCGTGAGCGCCGTCTTCTATTCTTCGGGGAATCGCCTGCTGGATGCGCTGCCGGCTTGTGACATGGTCAACCTTGAGCACGATCTTACGATCGTGCCCTTGAAAGCACATCAGTCCACGCATTCAATTGGCCGAGCCATTACCTACGTCGATTTTCCTATTGACGCCCTAGTCTCCGTTGTCGCGTTGCTGATGAATGGTGACACTGTTGAGGTCGGAACCGTCGGTCGCGAGAGTTTCGTCGAATCCGAGGCCGCGCTCGGTTCCTTATCTTCCTCTCGTACGTCGTTCTGTCAAGTGCAGGGGCTCGTGGGACGCATGAGCATCGAATGCTTCGTGGGGCGCATGGACACGAGCGTAACGTTCGCGCGCTTGATGCGTTCTAGTGTGCGCGCAACATTGTTCAGCTCGCAACAGTTTACGGTGTGCAATGCGATGCACAGCGTGCTCGAACGGTGTGCCCGGTGGATCGCGATGACGGCAGATCGAGTCGGCAAACCGCAATTCAGCCTGACGCACGAATTCTTGGCCATCATGCTCGGCGTACGGCGTGCGAGCGTCACGGAGGCCGCGGACCAACTCCATCAGATGGGAGCCATCGACTATAGTCGAGGCGTTGTCACTTTCGTTGACGCCGTCGTCCTGGAAGGCATCGCATGCGAGTGTTATAAAGCCTCGAAAGAAGCGTTTGTCGCGTCGTTGATATACTAGTGTCGGCAAGCGATCAGGCAGGCTGGTGCAACGCTAAAGCAAAACGATATTGATGTGCCACCCAGTTGGCACCACGATTTGAGATCATGTTATGGATGAGCGTTTCATTTTTGTTCCCGCCTGACGATGCCGAAGAAGCAACGTTGTCATTGACGACGCCGATCGCTCCGAAGACAAAGCGCAACACAAAGGCAATTGGTGATCTTTCCGAGCTCGAGGTCGCCATTGCGCTTGCCCGTGTCGGTTTTATCGTGTCGAAGCCGCTCGGAGATTCCCATCGTTATGACCTGATCATCGATGATGGGCGGACGCTGTCGCGTGTTCAAGTGAAGACGGGCAAGCTGACATCAGGAGCTATCCGGGTTTCTTGTTGTAGTTCTCACACCCATTGCGGCGGGGCCCCTCGCTCCTACAGTGGTGAAATCGAGTATATCGGCGTCTTTTGTCCCCAGACAGGCGAGGTGTATCTCGTTCCAGAATCGGACATCGTCGACTCGTATATGCATCTGCGGGTCGCACCCACCGCTAATCGGCAAGACCGAAATATCCGGTGGGCCAGTCGGTATAAGCTGGCGTAGCATAGTGGTAATGCACCGCATTGGTAATGCGGAGACCGCGAGTTCAATCCTCGCCGCCAGCTCCAGAGAACAGAAGACCCTTCCGCAAGCGAGGGGTCTTTTTGTCGTGGCCCGTAGGGAATCGCATGACAATCTCTTCGTGGATCGCTGGCGCAGACGGCAGCGGCTTCGGGCTAGAGAACCTGCCGCTCGGCATCTTCGCCACGGATGACGCTCCGCGATCCGGCGTCGCTATCGGGCCGTCCGTTGTCGATCTGTCGATGCTGATCCGCGAGCGCCTCATCGACGACGAGACGTTGCTCGACGCACGCTCCCTCAATGCATTCCTTGCGCACGGTCCAGGCGCGTGGCGTTCGCTTCGCGCGACGCTGCAGCGACTCTTCGGTGAAACAGCTACGGGCGACGAACGCGACGCGGTGATGCGCGCTTTGGTGCCGCGCGATGCGGTGACGATGCACATGCCGATCGACGTTCAGGACTACGTCGACTTTTTCTCCGGCATCGAACACGCCATCAATCTCGGCAAAATCTTGCGCCCAGGCTCCGAGCCGCTCCAGCCGAATTACAAATATCTCCCAGTCGGCTATCACGGCCGCGCAAGTTCGATCGTCGTCAGCGACACCCCAATCCGCCGTCCGCACGGCCAGCGCAAGGCGCCCGACGCGCCGGCGCCCACCCTCGGCCCATCGCAAATGCTGGACATCGAGCTCGAAATGGCGTTCGTCACGGGCCCCGGCAACAAGATGGGCGAGTCGATCGCCGCCGACAACGTGCGCGATCACGTCTACGGCTACGTGCTGCTCAACGACTGGAGCGCGCGCGATATCCAAGCCTGGGAATATGTGCCGCTGGGCCCGTTCCTCGCCAAATCGTTCGCCACGTCGATCTCCCCATGGCTCGTCTCACTCGACGCGCTCGAACCGTATCGCGTCGCGAATCGCGTCCTCGACCCCGAGCCGCTGCCGCATCTGCGCGTGCGCGAAAACTACGCCTACGACATCTCGCTCGAGATCCTACTGCAAACCCAGAACATGCGCGAGCAAGACATCGCGCCCGCCGTCATCTCCACCACGAATTTCCGCGAGATGTACTGGAACGTCGCGCAGCAGTTCGCGCACATGACCTCCAACGGCTCGCGCGTCCGCGCCGGCGACCTGTTCGGCACCGGCACGATCTCCGGCCACGAACCCGGCACCTACGGCAGCTTGATCGAACTCAGCTGGCGCGGCGCAAACCCGATCCCGCTCCCGTCCGGCGAAACGCGCACGTTCCTCGAAAACGGCGATACGATCGCGCTGCACGGCTGGGCCGGCACCGGCCCCACCCGCATCGATTTCGGCGAAGTCCGCGGCACGATCATCGCCTAGGCGGCTCGGGTCCCGGGAAACACTCCGTAGCGAAAACCGCGAGGACCCGAACGCGATGCATTCGCTTGAAGCGAATGCACTAAACTGGGTCGTGGAACCCCTGACGGATCATCTCTTCGCTCTGGCGGCGCGCCTCGCGGAACACTTTCGATTCTTTCGCGTTCGCCGGATCGACCAGTAGCCGCGCCAGTTCTTCATCAAAGAAACGCGAAACGTCGGCGGCCGTATGCATCCCGTGCAGATACCGCTGCGCGATCATCAAGCGGTAGATGCGGTCGGTTGCCAGATCTTCCATATAGCCGTCGAGCAGTGAGGCGCCGCGGCCCATCAGATAGCCGTGGCGATAGCGGATCACCGTGCGCACCGCGGCGCGCGTGCCGTTGGGCGAGCGCGTGCCCACGCCCTCGATCGACGGCCGCAGATCCGGCTGCTTGTTCGCACCGGGCTTGCGCGCAAAGCCTTGATTCGGATTGGGAAACTGCTCGACCGCGATCGTGTTCTGGTCCGGATGTCCGGTCCACGCACCGTCGAACAAACACGCCGACTCGTTTTTCTTATCGCGTTCGAGATTCTCGAGCGCGAGTTTGTTGAACTCCGCATTTGCGCGGTCCGGAAAGATCGCCGTCATGCCGCCGATGGCGAGCATGCCGTGCGAGTGGCACACTTCGGGAATGCTCTCGCGCAGCGCTTGAAAGAACGGCACGTCGGTCGGGATCGTGTTGCGATCCGGCAGCACCCACTTCGCGTCGTCGAGGTTGAAGTGGATCAGGCTCGCCATGTAATCCCAGCGCCCGAGATTGAGTCCGAGGATATGGTCGCGCAGCGTGTAGGCAAACTCTTCCATCTGATAGGCAAACGGATGCGATTCGACGAGGGCCATGCACTTGATCGCGTTCGCCGGCTGGCCTTTCGCGGTCGCGACCGCCGCCAGCACGTCGCGCCACCACAGTGCCTCGCCGGCCGATTCGCTCTTCGGGATGTAAATCGCAAGCGGATGCTTGAGTCGCGAGAAGTCGATCTTATACGCGAGCAGCGCCAGATCGAACAGCGACGCCGACGTCAGGTCTTTGTACACACCGGCTTGCGAGAGATGCAAACCGCGCACGCGCGTCCAGAGCACCGTCGGGCTGTCGTTGATGCCCACGACATTGCCGCCGCGTTTCGCGTCCACGTACGTGAGATCGCCGTAGTATGCTGCAACCGCGTTATCGATGCCCTTGAGCGTGTGCGAGAAGACGTTCGCCATGGAATCTTCGAGGTCGATCATCACGCCCGGCGCGCCCGAGTTGAGCATCTTCACGACGAGTTCGTGATCGTCGGCCGGGCCGGTCATCTGATTGCGCTGATCGGCACACCACGCGGGTAACTCGATGTGCCATTCGCCGTTGGCTTCCGAGGGCGGTAGATAATCGGGACGCTTGCCCTCGAGCGATGCCTTCAGCGCCGCCTTGCGGTCCTTGATGATTTGCTGCTGGCGCGCGGTGAACGCATCGTGTAGCGGCTTATAGAAGGCGGCAAACCGCGTGGGCAGATCGCGCTCGATCGAAAATCCGTCGGGCGTCGTGCTCATCGGCGGGATGTGCTGCGTCTTCGTCGGCATCATGGCAGCCGTGGGCTTCGTTCCGGGAGGTCTCCTTCCCGTTCGCGAACCGCACCGCTGGAGTATGCGGCCGTAGCTCAATCTGGATAGAGCAGGGCACTCCTAAGGCCAAGGTTGTCAGTTCGATTCTGACCGGTCGCACCACTCGGTTTTACTACTCGCACTCCACGCGTTCGATGAGCGCGTCGCCGTCGCGATCGATGACGACATCGAACACGAGCGGACGGCAACAGACCGGACAATCCTCAACGACGTGCTGGCGCCGTCCGCCCGTCGGATCGACGCCGATCGCGTTCTCTTCGCCGCACGACGGACAACTGTAGAGAACGTCGAGGTCGAGCGGCACCGGTTACGGCGCGAGCGCGCGGGCAGTGACGATGCCCCCGAACGCTCCGGCGATGCCCAGCACGACGCTGCCGGCGACGTAGAAGAGCGAGGTGAGGCCGAGTCCGCCGGTGGCCAAGGAGAGCGCTTCGAACGAGAACGTCGAGAAGGTCGTGTAGCCGCCGAGGACCCCGGTGGCGAGGAAGTAGCGCCAGAGCGGCGAGACGTTGGCGCGTGTCTGGGCCATTTCGATGACGACGCCGATCAGGAACGAGCCGCTGACATTAATAAACAGGGTCGCGTAGAAGCCGTAGCCGGCGCCGGCGCGCGCGACGACCAACTGCGTGACCAACAGCCGGAAGATGCCGCCCAGCGCGGCGCCGAGGCCCACGGCGGCAATGACCCGCATGTCGATCATGAGCGCGGCTGCCCTTCGCTGCGGTAGACGATCCGAACGTCCTCAAGCGTGATCAGACCATCGGCGACCATGGCCGTGAGCCCCGGCAAGAAACCGCGAATTGCCTCTGCCGAGTCGATGATCTCGACCACGATCGGCAAGTCCGCGGACAAGTCGACGATACGTGCTGCGTGGACGATCGAGTGGGCGCCGTAGCCTTCGATGCCTTTGAAGACGGTGGCGCCGGCAAGTCCGGCCTTCCGGGCGGCCTCGACGATCGCGGTATAAAGCGGCTGGTGGCCGGTGTGGTCGCTCTCGCCGATGTGGACGCGCAGGCGGAGCGCGGGACGCTCGGATTCGGCGGTGGGGTTCTCGGGCACGGTTGGGTTCCTCACAGGAGACGCCGGGCGTAAAAAATCCCGGCGCAGAGCGACGCCAGGAGTCATCGGCCGGCAGGCGGTTCACGGCACGCGCCGTCGGCGGACCCCACCGCCGTGATTCCCTCGGGAACCAAAGCTATCGTACCACAGTCGGCAACGCCCTTGTCCTGCCTGGGAGCGGTGTGGTATCATGACGTCCTGGAACGGGCCCGGCCCCGTTTTCTTTATGTCCGGCGCTCTGCGCCTCACGGATTGAACGAATGGCAAAGAAAGAAAACCGCGTGATGGTAACGATGGCGTGCACCGAGTGCAAACGCCGGAACTACAACACGTTCAAAAACAAACAGAACACCACCGACCGGCTCGAGCTGAGCAAGTACTGCCGCTTTTGCCGCTGTCACAAGCCCCACCGGGAAACGAAATAAGCCTGTCCCAGCCAAGGGTGGTAGCTCAATTGGTAGAGT
>PLRU01000061.1 GCA_003164045.1 Candidatus Lustribacter telmatis | reverse complement strand
AGCGCGAAGCGCGGCATGCTCATCAAGCTCGAGGTCGAGAGCGGGATCAGAATCGAGACGGCCATATAGGCGATATACGACGCGCGCAAGCGCCGGAAGCCGATGACGAGCACGGCCAGCATCAGCACGGTGAAGGTGACTTCGAGCAATTGGTTCGCCACCGTCTGCGGCGCGTAGTTACCCGTGATCATGCGGATCGCATGCCCGAAGCTCACCCACGGCGGCGCGAGGTAGCGGCCCCAGTGCGCTTGCACGTGCGAGAAATAGAGTGGATCGCCGCGCAGCACCCACAGGTAGGCCATGTACGATAAGAGCCCGAGCGGCATCAGCGCGATGCCGATGAGCGGCTTCACCACGGTGTCGAGCGGCCACTTGAACCAATCGCCGCGCGATTCGTACAGCGCAATGCCCCACTCGATGAGGAACGGGACGACCATGAGCACGCCCTCAACGCGCGTCAACGCGGCGAGGAACCCGAACGCGCCGGCCAGCACCCAGCGCCGTTCGCGAATGTAATAGAACGAAGCGACCGAGAGGCACAAAAACAGCGACTCGGTGTAGACCGCGGAGAAGAAGATCGCCGTCGGGAAGATCGACACGTAGAAGACCGAGCGATGCGCGACCTGGCGATTGAACTCGTGTTCGACGAGCTTGTAGAGATAAAGCAGCGCGAAGAAACTCGCCGCGTTCGAGATGAAGAGGCCGGCGAGCAGGTGATTGCCCGTCAGTTTTCCGCCGAACCAAATCAGCAGCGGGTAGAGCGGAAAGAACGCCGGCTCGGTTCCCGAGTAGCCGGAGGTCGCGATGCCGATGTAGTGTTCGGCATCCCAGCGTCCCCAGACGGCAAGCAGCGGGTTCTCCGAGGCCGCGTAGTGGACGCCCGCGCGTTGCCCGACGATGACCGCTGCAAGTTCGGCGATGATGATGATCGGCACGCGCGTTACGACGAACGTCACGAGCACATCGCGCACGGTCGCGTTGAAGCGTGCGGCGACGAGCAGCTTCGCCATACCGAAGAGCGCGAAAGCGAACGCGATCGCGCGCCCTTGCGTGCTCAGACCGGCCGGGGATACGACGATCAGCCACAACAAGATCAACGCCGACCACGAGGGCACATCCCAGTGCAGCGCGGCGGCGTACGAAATGTCGGTCCGATGGGCGAAGTAGCGCGCGTAGGCATCCCACAGCACGATTGCCAGCACGGGCCCGAGGATCAGGGAGAGCAGTAAGCTCGCCTCGAGGAGCAACGGACGATGCGGGCCGTGCGTGAGATACGCATACCACGTGAAAAAGCCGCCGGTGAGGCCCGCGCACGCAACCGTAACGACAGCCGGCCATCCAGCGGCCTCGACAAGTTGGTGCCTCCGGGAACGCGCAGCGTTTCCCACATACGCGAGATTCACGGGCAATCGTCTTAGCGCGCCCTGTATGCCGAGCCTGCATGAGGAGGCTCGGCGGACGGGTAAGAGGGCCGGGATGCAACCGAAAACCATAGGCTCGCCGGTCGATACGCTGGACTTCGTGAAGGTCACCGAGGCGGCTGCCTTGGCGGCTTCGCGCTGGATGGGCCGCGGCGAACGCGATATTGCCGACGGCGCCGCCGTTGAGGCGATGCGCGATTGGCTCAATCAGATGGAGATCGATGGGCGCATCGTGATCGGTGAAGGCGAGCGCGACGAAGCGCCGATGCTCTTCATCGGTGAGGAACTCGGCCGCGGCGGTTTTGCCGTGGATATCGCGGTCGATCCGGTCGANNGCCGTCGGCCCGAAGGCTGCGCCGTACGTCCACATCGACGCCCCGGTGGCCGAGAATCTTGAAGCCGTTGCGAACGCACTCGAGCGTCCGATCAACGACGTCACCGTCGTCATCCTCGACCGTCCGCGTCACGCCGATCTGATCGCCGACGTCCGCGCGGCGGGCGCCCGCATCAAGCTGATCTCCGACGGCGACGTCGATGCGGCGATTGCGACCGCGGTTGAAGGCACCGGCATTCACGTCGCGATGGGCACCGGCGGCGCGCCGGAGGGCGTCTTGGCCGCGGCCGCGCTAAAGTGCCTTGGCGGCGGCTTTATGGGGCGGCTCAAGCCCCGCAGCGCTGAGGAGGCCGACCGGGCCAAAGCGATGGGCTTCGGCGACCTCGACCGCGTCCTGACGATGGACGACCTGTGCAAGGGCGAGAGCATCGTCTTCGTTGCCACGGGCGTCACCGACGGCGACCTCGTGCGCGGCGTGCGCTTCATGGGCAACCAGGCCCGCACGCATTCGATCCTCATCGAGGGCACGACCGGAACCGTCCGGTTCATCGAGAGTGTCCATCGTCTTGGGGCTAGGCCGCACCGCCGTTCGTGAGCGGGGCCGGCCCTAGGGAATAGCGTGAATCAGCAGTTCGATCTAGTCGTTGTCGGCGCGGGCTCCGGCGGTTATGCCGCCGCCCGCACCGCCCGTGAGCTAGGGGCCACGGTCGCCTTGGTCGACCGCGGACCGCTCGGCGGGTTGTGTATCCTCCGCGGATGCATGCCGTCCAAGACGCTGATCGCAACGGGCGACGCGGCCCACGAGATCCGGCATTCGGCGGACTTGGGCGTTCACGCGGGCGAGCCGACCGTCGACTTCGACGCCGTGATGGCGCGCAAGCGCGAGATCATCCNNGTCGGCGACGACCTGCTCGAAGGCAAGTCGTTCGTGGTCGCCACCGGTAGCACGATCGTGCCGCCGATCTTCCCGGGTTTGGCGGAGACCGGTTATATCGAGAGCGACGAAGCGCTGGAACTTGCCGCGCCGCCCAAGTCGCTCGTCGTCCTCGGCGGCGGTTACGTCGGTGCCGAACTCGGGCAGTTTTACGCACGCATCGGCGTGCCGACGACGATCCTCATCCGCAGCAACCAGTTGCTCACCGATGAAGATACCGACATCGGCGAGGGCCTCACGGAGTACTTCCGAGAGGAAGGCATCGCGGTCGAAACGGGCGCGCGCATCGTGCGCGTCAGCCTCGGCGACGACGGCCGGAAAGTCGTGCACTATACGCAAGACGGGGTTGAGAAATCCGCCGCTGCGCACGAGATCTTCTACGCGCTCGGACGCATTCCGGCGATTGCCGGTTTGAATCTTGAAGCTGCCGGCGTTGCGTACCATGCGGTGACCGGCGTCGTTATCGACGACTCGATGCGCACTTCACAGCAGCATATCTTTGCCGTCGGCGACGTTACCGGCCGCTTCGCGCTCGTGCACATCGCGATTCAGCAGGGCGAGCTGGCTGCGCGCAATGCGATTAGCGGCGCGCACGAACAGGTCGATTACAGCGTCTCCAAGACGCACACGGTGTTCACCGATCCGCAAGTGGCGATCGCGGGCGAGACGGAGAAGGAGCTAGAGCGCTCCAAGACGCCGTACGTCGTTGCGAGCTATCCGTTCAACGATCTGGGCAAAGCGATCTCGATCGGCAAGACCAAAGGCTTCGTGAAGATGATGGCCGATCCGAACGACGGCCGGATTCTCGGAGCTGCGATCCTCGGCCCGAACGGTTCCGATCTCATTCACGAGATCATCGTCGCATTGTACTATCGCTCGACCGTATTCGATTTCGTGAAGATCCCGCATCTGCACCCGACGCTGGCGGAAATCTGGACGTACCCGGCCGAGGAGCTGGTGGAGAAGATCATCGCGGAGCGGCCGCTCGCAGTCGCCCGATGACCTTCGATACGGCGATCGTTCAATTCAAGCCGCACAAGGGCGACGTTGCCGCGAATCTCGCGAAACTGCGCGCTATCTTCGCGCAGTTTCTAGCCGGGCCGGCGCCGTTGCCGCATCTGATCGTGTTGCCCGAAGCGGCGCTGACCGGGTACTTTCTCGAAGGCGGCGTGTACGAGCTGTCGTTCTCGGCCGACGCGTTTGCGGCGAAGCTCGATGCGGAATGGCGCGCGGCGGGCGGCACGACGGCGATCGATATCGTGTGCGGGTTCTATGAGAATCGCGAGGGCACGTATCACAACAGCGCGCTCTATGCCACGATCGGCGGCGCGGCGCCGCGCGTGGTACACGTCCACCGCAAGATGTTCTTGCCGACGTACGGCGTGTTCGACGAGGACCGGTTCCTCTCGCGCGGCCGGCATCTCGGTGTGTTTCCGACGCCGTTCGGAACCGCCGCGATCCTTATTTGTGAAGATGCCTGGCATTCGATCATGCCGACGATTGCGGCGCTCAAAGGCGCGCGCCTGATCATCATTCCGAGCGCATCGCCGGGGCGTGGGCTCGCGGGTTCGGGCATGCTGGAGAGCGTCGAACGGTGGCGCGAGACGTTGACGCTGACGGCGAGCGAGCACGGCGTGTACGTGCTCTACGCGGGCCTGACGGGCTTTGAGGGCGGCAAGGGTATGTCGGGCAGTTCGTGCATCGTGTCGCCGCGCGGCGAAGTGCTCGAATCACTCGACGAGCTGACGGTTGCGATTCTGCGCGCACCGCTCGACGCCGCGGAAGTCGATCTGGCACGCGCGACGCTGCCGCTGCTCGGCGATCTCAGTGCCGTGCTGCCCGACCTTTGGTTTGACGATGCGCTGCCGCTTCCGCGTACGGTGACCGATGCTGCCGGTCGTTGAAGCACCGCTGCATCGCATCGATGCATCGCTCGTCATCGATGCGGCGCTTACCGAACGCTGGCTCGTCGCATTTCTGCGCGACGAACTGATCGAGCGCCGCCGCATCAGCAAAGCCGTGCTGGGCTTGAGCGGCGGCATCGATTCGGCGGTCGTGGCCTATTTGTGCGCGCGTGCGCTCGGACCGGAGAACGTACACGCGATCCGGATGCCGTATCGCACCTCGAGCGCCGATTCGCTCGGCGATGCGCAGCGCGTTGTGGACGCGCTTGGGATCAACGTGGAAACGATCGAGATCACGGATGCGGTGGAAGGCTATCTGCGCGCCGCCGGCGATCCCGATCCGCGCCGCCGCGGCAACGTGATGGCGCGCATGCGGATGCTCGTGCTCTTCGATCAATCGGCGCGGCTGAGCGCCTTGCCGATCGGCACCGGCAACAAGACGGAACGGCTGATGGGCTACTTTACCTGGCACGCCGACGACACGCCGCCGGTGAACCCGATCGGCGATCTCTACAAGACGCAAGTGTGGGCGCTCGCGCGCCATTTGGGCGTGCCGCTGCAGATCATCGACAAGCCGCCGAGCGCGGACTTGGAAGCGAATCAAACCGATGAAGGCGACATGGGCGTCACGTACCTCACCGCCGACCGCATTCTCTCGCAGATTCTGGCGGGTTATCGCGACGAACAAATCGCGGCCGTCGGCTTCGATCCGCGCGAGATCGGTCTCGTGCGCCGGCGCATCGAAGGCACGCACTGGAAGCGGCATCTGCCGACGACGGCGCTCGTTTCCGGCACGGCGATCAACGAGTTCTACCTGCGGCCCGTCGACTATTAGCCGATGAAGCTCGCGCCCGAAGTGCTGCCGCCGGCGTTCTATCCGGTCGGGCTCAACCTCGTCGGACGGCACTGCATCGTGATCGGCGCGCCCGATGACAAGGAAGCGATCGAGAAGACGCGCGATCTGCGCGAAGCCGGCGCCGACGTGACGTGGCTGCACGATACGGCAACGCTGCGTGAGGCGGACCTCGCGGGCGCGTTCCTCATCATCTCGACGCCGCAGGATGCGCGCCTTTCAGCGTGGCTGCGCGAGCTGGCCGACCGGCACCGCTTTTTGCTCTGCACGATCGATCAGCCGGCCTATGGATTTGTGGCGATGCAAGCGATTGTGAAGTCGGGTGCCGCGCGCATCGCCATTTCCACCGGCGGCATCTCGCCGCGCGTCGGCGGCATTCTGCGAGCGGGTCTGCAGAGCGCGCTCGACGGAACGTTCGCGCGCTTCCTCGCGTGCTTGTCGCACCAGCGGCGGCTCAACCGCGCACGCAATGCGGATGACGCTGCCGCCCGCCGCGCCACGATGATGAACGCGGCCGACGGTTTCGAGGTGCAGGTGGAGGTAACGTATCCGGCCTGGTTTCTCGAGGAACTTGCAGCGGCGCGGCCGCAGCCGAAGGGCGGCGACTGATGGCGTCGGTTGAAGTCGTCACGATCGGCACGGAGATTCTGCTCGGGCATCTCGTCGACACCAATTCCGTCCACATCTCGCGTGCGCTCGCCGATCACGGCGTCGACGTCTACGCCAAACATTCCGTCGGCGATAATACCGAGCGGCTGGCAATCATGCTCGAAGATGCGCTGGGACGTGCCGACGGCGTGATCACGACCGGCGGCCTCGGCCCAACGGTCGATGACTTGACGAAAGACGCGGTCGCAACGGCTGTCGGCGACACGCTGCAGCTGCACGAGCCGTCGTTGCGCGCGCTCGAAGAACGCTTCGTCAAGTTTAACCGGCCGATGACGGAGAACAACAAACGGCAAGCGATTTTGCCGTCACGCGCCGTGGTGATGCCGAATCCAAACGGCACGGCGCCGGGCTTCATCGCGTTGCGGCCCGACGGAAAGTTCATCGCGTGCATGCCGGGCGTGCCGCGTGAGATGAAGCCGATGCTCGCCGATCAGCTGATCCCCTGGCTCGTGGAGCGCTTCACGCTCAAAAGCGCGATCTACACGAAGACCCTGCACACGATCGGCATCGGAGAATCCGAACTCGATCGCCGCGTCGAAGATCTGTTTCGCTCGCTCGAGAATCCGAAGATCGCGATGCTCGCCCACGGCGGCCGCGTCGATGTCAAGGTAATGGCAAAGGCCGAGAGCCAAGCCGCAGCCGATGCGATGATCGCGCCCGTCGCGCAGCAACTCCGCGAGCGGATCGGTGCAGGCTACTACGGCGACGACGACACGACGCCCGGCGGCGCGATTGTGGCCGAACTCGTCCGCCGCGGCAAGACTCTGGGCGTGGCGGAGTCCGTCACCGGCGGCGGTGTGTCCGATAGCATCGTGGAAGTCGCCGGCGCTTCACGCGCATTTCTCGGCGGCATCGTTGCCTACGACAATTCGGTAAAGCAATCGCTCCTGGGCGTGCGCACGGAAACGCTCACCCAATTCGGAGCGGTAAGCGAAGAAACGGCAATCGAAATGGCCCGCGGCGCCCGCGCTACACTGAAGGTGGACTTCGCGCTAGCCACGACCGGGATCGCCGGTCCCGACGGCGGAAGCGCGGAAAAACCGGTCGGCCTCGTATGGTTTGCACTCGTCGATGATGATGGAATTGTGACAACGCACCGCGCAACGTTCCCCGGCCAACGCATGGACGTCCGCGACCGCGCCGCCATGACCGCCCTCAGCCTCATTTGGCGACGCCTAGAGCCTTAACTGACAGATGGTAGTTTTTTGCTGAAAGCTACGCTTCGTAGCCGATCGCGTGCAGCACGCGTTGGGCTGCTAGGCCGTCGGCGAAGGTTGGGCAGGTGCCGCCGCCGGTTTCGATGCGGATGGCGAAGTCGTCGAGTAGGGCCATGAAGTGCGGAATGCTGTAGAAGACGTTTGCGTACTTTGCGTATTTGAGTGGCTTGAGTTCGTATTCACTTGAGTCTTCGCCCTCGACGACGAAGAGGTTGAGGTCCGTCAAGGCTGCGCCGCTGGCCACGGCCGTGCGGCCTTCGGCGTGGACGGCGATCGTCGATTGGTCGATCGACATCGTGCCGTCGACCGTCATGCGCGCGGCGAGGCCGTCGCCGAGGTCGGCGAGGGCGAAGCAGCCGTCGGAGACGTTGCTAGGGTACGTTTTGCCGTCGGGCGCAGTGCGCGTGGGATTGGCGGTGCGGAGGAAGCCGCATGACGACTGGGCCGGGCGGCCGCCGAGCCAAAGTGCGAGGTCGACGATGTGCGGCATGAAGGCGTTGGCGAGTCCGCCGCCCTTCGTTTTGTCGTACCACCAGGATGAGGGCGGGCGCGTGTTGTCGGCGCGCATCTCGCTTCCGAAGCGGGTCACTTCGATTTGCCGCAGCTTGGGCATGTGATCGTTGACGATCAGTTCTTTGAGCGCTTGCAGCGCGGAGCCGTAGCGGTATTCGAAAGCGATGGCGTTTGCGACGCCGGCCCTTTCAACGGCGGCGGTCATTTCCTCGACATCGGCCAGTCGAATGCCGACCGGCTTCTCGCAGAGGATGTGCTTGCCGGCGGCGACGGCGGTCATCACGGCTTGGTGGTGTTCGAACGGCGGCGAGGAGATGGAGATGACGTCGATCTCCGAACCCATNNACCGGCTCGAATTGCGGGTGCAGCGTGTACGACGGTGCGTGTACGCGGCCGCCGAAGCCACTGCCGACGATGCCGACGCGATAGGTAGTCATGGAGTCTCCTCGATGGTGCGGTCGAGCAGCGCGAGCGCGCGCTCGAGTTGATCGTCTTCGATGGTTAAGGGCGGGGCGAGCGTGATCGACGTGCCGTTGACGCCGGATTGCAGCAGGATCAACCCGCGCTGCAAACCCGCGCGAACGACGCGGTTTGCGACGCCGGCATCGGTGAACTCGATCGCCCAGAGCATTCCGATCCCGCGTACGTCCGTGACGGTTGCGTGCCGGCGCAGCGGCGCGAGACGCTCCCGCAGCCACGGGTCGCGGCGCGCAACACCGGCAACGACTCCATCGCGCTCGAAGACATCGAGCACGGCGAGTGCGGCGGCACAGGCCAGCGGGTTGCCCAAGAACGTCGCCGTGTGCAACGCCTCGCCTTCGCTTCGTGGCCACGCGTCGATCACGGCGGGGCGGCCGATCGCTGCGGAAAACGGGACGCCGCCTGCGATGGCTTTGCCGATGCAGAGAATATCGGGCACGACGTTCTCGCGTTCGCACGCCCACATCGTGCCGGTGCGTCCGTAGCCGGTGTAGATCTCATCGAGGATCATCACGCAGCGGAACTCATCGCAGAGCGCGCGGATGCCGGGTAAGAAGCCGGCCGGCGGCACGATCACGCCGCCGCGGCCCTGGATCGGCTCGAGCACGACGGCGCCGATCTGCGCGTCGCCGGCGAGCACGGCACGTGCGTTCGCGAGCGCGGCGTCGAGCGAATCGGTTGCGCCGGGAAACGGGATGAACGTCGCGCGTTCGTCGACGAGCGGAGCGAACGGTTCGCGGAAGCGTGCGATGCCGCCCACCGGCAGTGCGCCGAGCGAGAGGCCATGATAGGCGCCTTCGTACGAAAGCACGCGCGGCCGGCCGGTCGCGAGCAGGGCCGTCTTCAAGGCGAACTCGATCGCGTCGGCACCGTTCGAGCCGAAGTAGGTCTTCGAACAATCACCGGGTGCAATCGCTGCGAGGCGCGCGAGCAGTCGCGCTTTCACGTCGGTCGGATGCACGTCGCCCATGCCGTGCACGAGCCGCTTTGCTTGGGCGGTGATCGCGGCGGTGACGGCGTCGTTCGTGTGACCGAGGGCGGCGACGCTGAACGCCCCGGTGAGATCGATATACCGGTTGCCGTCGGCATCGGTGACGAGCGCGCCGTGCGCCGAGGTCCAAGCGATCGGGTAATCGTCGGCGATGTACGTTACGCCCGGCGCTTCATATTGCGCGACGAGTGCGTTCAGCGCGCGCGACTTCGGACCGGGGATCGGTCCGGCGATGTGTTCGAAGCGCTCGCTCATGCGCGGTCGACCCAGCGGATGAAATCGGCGATGCGTGCGCGTCCGCCGTGGTGGCCGGCGAGCGGCGGATCTTGCATCTGCCCGAACGGCGCGATGCGCACGGTGCCCAGGTGCTCTGCGAGGTTGCGCGCATCGTCAGCCGCTGCGACGCCGAGTGCCTGCAACGGCAGCGCGTGACGTTTCACGTACGCCGCTGCCTCGGCGATGCCGTCGACCGTGACGATCGGGATCACGCCGCCGCCGAAGGGCGGCAGCTCGTCGCCGGGCGGATCGACGACGATCGTCCAGGTACCGTCGGAGGCGCGCAGCACGCGTCCGCCGCCGTTTGCGGCGCGGAATGAGGCTGCCGCGGCGTACGCGTTTACGCGCGCGGCGCGAGCCGGCTTGCGCGGACCGGCCGGAAATTCGATCGCGTTCGCGGCGCACGCGTCTGCCAGAGCAGCGATGAAGCGCTCGTGGGCGCCGCCGGCTGCGCGTTCGATGAACAGCAGATGCAGCGACAAGCAGCCGTCGCCGTCGTAGAGCAGCGCATCGCGGGCGACGCCGGCCGCGAGCGCAGCGGTATCGCCGGCAAGGGCTGCGGCGGTGATGTAGCCGGCGCTCGCGCGGTGGCCGAACGGCACGAACGTTGCGTTGGCGCTGCAACGCGCGCGGATGGCCCGCAGGGCATCGTTGCCGCCGAAGGCCACCACGACATCGGCATCGCCGAGCGTCTGCACTTCCACGTCGTCGTCGCCGCCGCTCCAAGCGCGCACGTCGGTCGCGGCGCGCAGTTCGGGGCGCTCTTCACCGAGCGTTTCGACAAACGCGGCGACCAGCGCGTCGGTGCGATCCTTGACCGTGACGGCGCACTTTGCCGCAAGCGCGAACACGAGCGGAACGATGGCGACGCCGATCGTGGTGTCGCTCGACACGATCGTGACCGCATCCGCCCCGCGCGCCCANNTCGGCGATCGTTGCCGTGAGCGCGTCTACGGTGATACCCGAGAAGAGCCGGTCGAGCGCGTAGTCGACGACCGGCATCGTGTAGCCGAGACGTTCCTGAATTGCGGCAGTGGCGCGCACGCGCGGCGGGAAATCCGCATCGTGCCAACGCTGCGCCGCATCGGCGATCGCGCGCACGATCGTGTGCGCGGGGAGCGCGCGCAGCGCCGTGCTATCGGCGGAGGAGGTCTTCCGCATCCAGCGAGCAGCCGCGCAGGGCCGCACCTTCCTCGCGCCCGAGCAACAGCAAACCCTCGGGCGTCACGACGCCCAGATCTTCGGTCTGGATGGCGACGGCCGACGAGCGGTTGGCGCAATCGATGTGACGGATCGCGCCGACGATGCCGTCGGGAAGCGGCTCGCCCGCAACGTCGACGACGACCGGCCGCAGCCATGGCGGCGGCAGTTTGATGCGTTTCGCCGACCAGCGCGACGCGGGCGAATCGTAGTACTGGCTCGAGAGCTCCGTCATGCCGTACTCGGCGACGATCGCATCTTCACCGATCGCGAACGCCGCCGCCGCGCGCGCGTAGAGTTCGTCGCGTCCGACCACGCGCGTGCGGCCTTTGAAACCGCCGGTTTCCATCACGCGCGATCCGGGCGGAAGCGGAAGCGCGCGGCCTGCGGCCTCGAGTTCATCCAGCAGCGCGACCAGTGCGAAGGCCGTCGTTGCAACGCAGATGCCGATGCCGTCGCTCTGCGCGCGTGCGACATCGCCCACCAAGCGCGCAACGTCGAGGGCGTCGGCCTGCAAATACCAGCCTTCACGGCCGTCGCCTCGCTCGCGCGCCACCGTCGCCATCATGTAGCCGAGTGAGGAATGCGGGCGTTCGCGCGGATCGGGCACGAGCATCGCATAACGCAGCGCAACGCCGTCGGCCAGCATCGCGCGGTCGAAGCCCGCGAGGAGCGCCGCTTCGTAGAGCGTGGCCGTTTCCAGGTAGTGCCGGCCGCTACGCGTTTGCGTCGTGCCGCTCGTCTCAAACCAGAGCGCAGCGCGTTCGGGTGCGACGGTGGAGAGCGCCGCATCCTTGAATGCCGCACCCGGAACGGCCGGAATCGCGCGCGCCGTCCGCGGCAACGTGTCGTCGGTGATGCCGAGGCTGCGGGCGTACGCCCCGTACGGAGCGTTCCAGCGAAATTGGTGCGCGAACACGTCGCACGCCAGCGCATCGAACGCGGTGTCGTCGAGCGCGTAGTCCGCGATCGCCGCCAAAATGCGCGCATCGAGCGCATCGGCTTGCGCGCGATAGTCGTCGCTCACTTCAGGAGGCGAGCGATCTCGATCTTGATGCAGCGATCGACCACGACGTCGAGACCGGCGGCGTCGGCCGCGGCGATCGCGTCATCGTTCACGACGCCCAGTTGGAACCAAATCGCTTTCGCACCCGCCGCAATCGCTTCTTGGGTGACTTCCGGCGCATCGATCGGATTGCGGAACACATCGACGATATCCGGCGCGCCGTGCCCAGCCGCATACGCCATCAGCGTGGGAAACGCCGCGACGCCACCGATGTCCGCCACCGTCGGATTGATCGGCGTCACGTCATAGCGCCCACCGTGCACGAGCACATCGAATACGCCCTTGCTGGGCCGCGCCTGATTCGGCGAAGCACCGACCATCGCGATCGTCTTCGAACGTTCGAGCAACGCCTTTATATCAGCGTCCGTGGCGACGATCACCGCCCGATTACCCCTTGAGTTTCTTCCGGTGTTCGGCGGTGAAGGCCGTGCCCGCGTCCGTATCTTTGGTGCGGAAGATGCCGACCATGTCGGCGAAGCCTTCCACGTATCCGGTGAACGATGCGGTGCTGCCGTCGGGCATGTCGATCTGCAGCGAGATCAAGCGGCCGTCGAACGTGCCCTTCATCGGGGAATGCGTCTTTTTGGGATCGTGTTCCCAATAGCCGGTGATGTTTGCGCCGGTCGCCGTGACGCCGAGATGCGTGTAGTTCGCGAGGCGCTTGCCGAGCGGCTGCATTTCGATTTCCCACACGCCGTCAAGCGTCGTGAACTGCGGCGGGGTCGGCGTATCCGAGGCGCCTGGCGCCGGCGAGCCGCTGGCCGCGGGCCCGGGGGCCCGTTTGCCGCGGCGCGGGCGGCCGCTGGAGGCCGGTGCCGGGGACGATGTATCGGCCGGTGCGGCCGTGGGGACGGGGGTGGCGGGCGGAAGCGGTGCCTCCGGATTGGCGCCATATTGCGCGAGCCCGGCGGTGGCCGTGGCGATCCCGAGGACCACCGCGAAACCGACGCTGAGGCGGAGACGACTGAAGTTCACCTGGTATGCTTCTCCCGAACGAGTTTGTTCGCCGCTTGCCTGTGGCCGATGGCGGCGAACCGCAGAAGGTTATGCCAGCCACACTCGACCCCCTTGCCTCCGGTGGTATAATCGGAGGACTGTGAAATCGAAGATCCACCCCAAATGGTTTACTGCCGCCAAGGTAACGTGTGCCTGCGGCTCCACGTTCACCACGGGCTCAACCATGCCGACGATCGGCGTCGAAGTTTGCTCCAGCTGCCACCCGCTCTATACGGGCCAGCAGAAGTTCCTCGATACGGCCGGCCGCGTCGAGAAGTTCAACCAGCGGGTTGCTCAGGCGCAAGTCAAGCAAGCCGAAGTCAAAGCGCGCAAGGCGAAAAAAGCAGCCGACGAAACGACTGCTGCTTCCGCTTAGCGAGGCAGGCATATCCCTTAGAGCGAGCCGTATAGCGGCTCGCTTTTTGTTTGCTCCCGCCGAACGCTGAAATACCCCATCATGCAATATAGCGACCGCCTAGAACCGCTCTCCCAACGATTCGATGAAATCGAAGCCGCGCTCGCCAACCCGGGCGGCACCTTCGATCAATCGCGCTTTACCGCGCTCATGAAAGAGCGCGCGCAGATCGAGGAGACGGTCAAGGCGTTCCGGGCCGTGCGCGATCTGCTGCGCGAGATCGAGGCGAACGAGGCGCTCGCTGCCGACGCGGGCGATCCCGAGCTCGCGGCGATGGCGCAAGATGAGCTCGAGAGTCTGCGCGCAAAGCGCAAGCCGCTCGAAGAGCATCTGCAAGAGCTGATGCTGCCGCGCGACCCCAACGACACGAAGGACATCTTCATCGAAGTGCGCGCCGGCGCGGGCGGCGACGAAGCGGGCATTTTTGCCGGCGATTTGCTGCGCATGTACACGCGCTACGCCGAGAACCACAAGATGCGCGTGGAACTGCTCTCCGAGAGCGAAAATGAGGCCGGCGGCTACAAAGAAGCCGTTATTGCGGTCAAAGGCGGCGAGCCGTACCGGTTTTTCAAGCACGAGAGCGGCGTCCACCGCGTGCAGCGCGTGCCGGTGACGGAATCGGCCGGCCGCGTCCATACCTCGACCGCAACCGTCGCCGTATTGCCGGAAGTCGACGAAGACGACACCGACGTCGAGATCAACTCGAAAGACCTCGAGATCGACACGTTCAAAGCGTCGGGCGCGGGCGGCCAGCACGTCAACAAGACCGAGTCGGCGATTCGCATCACGCACGTTCCCTCGGGCATCATCGTGTCGTGTTCGGAAGAGCGGTCGCAGTTGCAGAACCGCACGCGCGCGATGGATATGCTGCGCGCGCAACTGGCGGCGCGCAAACGGCGCGAAGCGGAAGAAGCGGTCGGGTCGCTGCGCCGCAGCCAAGTCGGCACCGGCGACCGCAGCGAAAAGATCCGCACCTACAACTATCCGCAAGACCGCATCACCGATCACCGCATCAACCAGAACTTCCAGAACATCAAAGCGATCCTCGACGGCGACATGGAGCGCATGGTGAACGAGCTGCAGCGCGACGAGCGGGCACGACTCTTGGCCGGAGAAACGTCGGCCGCATGACGGTCGCCGAGGCGCTGCGGGAGACCGGCCGGCGCCTCGAAGCGGTCGGCGGCACGGGCCGGCTCGACGCCGCGCTGTTGCTGGAATACGTCACCGACGAGCCGCGCGAGAGCTTCATCACGGCCGGCGAACGCGCGCTCACGCTGCCTGAAACGGCCGGCCTCGCGAAAGCGGTCGAGCGCCGGCTTGCGGGTACGCCGATTGCGTATATTACGGGCGAAGCGGGCTTTTTCGGGCGCACCTTCGCCGTTGACGAGCGCGTGCTCGTGCCGCGCCCCGAAACCGAGCATATCGTCGAAGCGGCGCTCGCCGCACTGCGCGCGCGCGGAACGACGCGCGGCAACATCGCCGACATCGGCACCGGCAGCGGCGCGATCGCGATCTCGCTCTCGGCGGAACTGCCCGATGCCTGGGTGTTCGGTACCGACATTTCGCACGGCGCGATCGACGTCGCGCGCCGGAACGCCGCGCGCAACAACGTCTTCCAATCGTGCACGTTCTTGCACGGCGATCTCGCGCTGCCGCTAGCGCGGTTTGCGCCCTTCGACGGGCTCGTAGCTAATCTGCCCTACGTGCCGACGGCCGCGATTCCGGCCGCGCCCGATCCGGTGGCGTTCGAGCCGGCGCTCGCGCTCGACGGCGGCCCCGATGGTTTGGCGCTCTACCGCCGCCTGATCGCAATGCTGCCGGCGCTGCTAGCGCCCGAGGCGCCGGTGTTCTTCGAGGCGGCGCCGGGGACGATCGAACCGCTGGCGGAGCTCGTTGCGACCGCCTTTCCTGGTGCTCGCCCTCACATCGGCGCCGACTACGCCGGCCTACATCGCTATCTTGCGTTCTCGCTCAAAGGCGGAACTTTGTAGGTCGGCGAAGCGAAGCAGTCCCTCATGGCGAAGTTTATCTTCTTCACCGGCGGCGTCGTGAGTTCGCTTGGAAAAGGGATAACTGCCGCATCGCTCGGCAGGCTCCTGAAGAGTCGCGGAATCAGCGTCTCGATCCAAAAGCTGGACCCGTATATCAACGTCGACGCGGGGACCATGAACCCGTATCAGCACGGTGAGGTTTTCGTCACCGACGACGGGGCCGAGACCGATCTCGATCTCGGGCACTACGAGCGTTTCATCGACGAGCCGCTCAGTCGCGACAACAACGTGACGACCGGGCAGATCTACAAGTCGGTGATCGAGAAAGAACGGCGCGGCGATTATCTCGGCGCGACGGTTCAAGTGATCCCGCACATCACGAACGAAATCAAAGCGCACATCACGCGCACCGCGCAAAACAGCGGCGCCGACGTGTGCATCGTGGAGGTCGGCGGGACGGTCGGCGATATCGAGTCGCTGCCGTTTCTCGAAGCGATCCGTCAGGTGCGGCATATCGTGGGCGACGAGAACGTGATGTTCGCGCACCTCACGCTGCTGCCGCATTTGGGCGCGGCCGACGAACTGAAGACGAAACCCACGCAGCACAGCGTGCGCGAACTGCGCTCGATCGGCATCTCGCCCGACGCGATCGTGCTGCGCACCGGCATGTCGAGCCCGGTCCCGATGGAACTCAAGGAGAAGATCGCGCTCTTCTGCGATGTCGCGGCGCAAAACGTCGTGCAGAACGGCGACGCCGCGACGATCTACCGCGTGCCGCTCAACCTCGAAGCCGAGGGCTTGGCCGAGATCGCGATCCGCAAGCTCAAGCTCACCGTACCGCACCCGCCGCAGCTCGAAGAGTGGGCGAAGATCGTCGAGCGCATCGAGAACCCGAAGCTGCGCGTGAAGATCGCGCTGGTCGGGAAGTACGTGGAGCTCAAAGACGCCTACATCTCGATCAGCGAAGCGATCAACCACGCGGGCATTTTCCACGATGCGCTGGTCGAGGTCGTGCGCGTCGATAGCGAGCGCATCGAGCGCGAAGGCCTCGCCGGGCTCGAAGGCATCCACGGTATGCTCGTCGCGCCGGGCTTCGGCGCGCGCGGCGTCAACGGCAAGCTCATGGCGATCCAGTATGCGCGCGAGAACAAGATCCCGTTCCTCGGCATCTGCTTCGGCATGCAGCTCGCGTGCGTCGAGTTTGCGCGCAACGTATGCGGTCTCGCCGATGCGAACACGAGCGAAGTGAGCGAGACGACGACGAACGCCGTCATCGATTTCTTGCCCGATCAGCGCAACATCGATCTCAAGGGCGGCACGATGCGCCTGGGCGCCTACGACTGCACGCTCGAACCCGATACGCTCGCTGCCGCCGCGTACGGCGAACTGCACGTCAGCGAACGCCACCGGCACCGCTACGAGTTCAACGATAAGTACAAGGCGCTCTTCGAAGAGCACCGGATGCGTTTTTCCGGTCACCATCAATCCGGCCGCACGACGCTGGTCGAACTGATCGAGCTGCCGCAGAGCATGCATCCGTGGTTCGTCGGCACGCAGGCTCATCCGGAGTACAAGTCGCGGCCGAACCGGCCGTCCCCGCTCTATCGGGACTTCATCGCCGCGGCACTCGATCACGCGGCGGTGGGGAGCGAGAGCGCCGGGACGGGCGCGCTCGTACGTCGCTGACCCACGAACAACTTACCGTCGTCGTCCTGACGAGGAACGAGGCGCCGCGTTTGGCGCGGACGCTGGCACGCGTTCCGGCGGACGCGCGCGTATTCGTCCTCGATGCCGAGTCGACCGACGCGACGCCGGCCGTGGCGCAAACGTGTGGCGCCGCAGTGGAAGTGCGTGCGTGGACGGGGTATGTCGATGCGCGCCGCTACGCGCTCGGCCGCGTTACGACGCCGTATGCCTTCATGCTCGATGCCGATGAGTTGCTGAGCGACGACCTCGTCGCGGCGCTGGGCGGCGATCTTTCGCGTTGCGACGGCTATCGCGTGCGGCGCGTGACGATGCTCGCCGGCCGCGCGGTGCGCGCCGCCGGCTGGTCGGCAGAACGGTTGGTGCGCTGCTTTCGCACCGACCGTGCGCAGGTTGTTGCCGACAGCGTCGGCGGCGGCGCCGATCTGCACGAACGGTGGCTCGTGGATGGCACGATCGGCGATTTGCCCGGCATGATCGTCCACGATTCGTATCCGACGGTCGCATCGTATCGCGAGCGCTTCGCACGGTATACACGCATCGAGGCGGCGGCGCTGCGCGGTTCGCCGCCGGCCTGCGCGGTTGCGCTCGGCATGCTGCCGCTACGCTTCGGCTGGCGCTGGGTGCGCTACGGCGCGTGGCGCGACGGCTGGCGCGGCGTNNGGTGGCGCGATGACGACGGTTGCGTTCGATGCGCGCGAGACCTCGCACATGTCGGCGGGCGTGCTGAACTATTCGCGCAAGCTGCGCGAATGGATGCCGCGCGTCGCGCCGGATGTGGAACTGCGCTTCGTTGGCCGCGGTGATAACTTCGATCTGGCCGAACAGATCGGCTTGCCGCTGGCGATCGCGCGTTCGGGCGCGCAGCTCGCGCACTTCCCGACGCTCTTCGTTCCGCGCTTCGTGCCGGGCGCGTATATCGTCACCGTCCACGATCTGATCGACCTGCACTATCCGCAATTCGTCAAGCCGCAAGTGGCGCCGTACGTGCGCACGTTCGTCGGCCCCGTGCTGCGCGGTGCGCGCATCGTCATCACCGACGACGAGGCGACGGTCGACGATCTCGAGCGCTTCCTCGGCATCGATCCGCAGCGCGTGCGGGTCATCGCGCTCGGCAACGACGATTCGATCGAAGCGCCCGCGCCGATCGAGCGCGCGCGGCCGTATCTGCTCTATATCGGCAATCGCCGGCCGCACAAGAACCTCGCGACGCTCGTCCGTGCCTGGTCGGAACTGCCGGCGGAGCGGGCGGTGGATCTCGTGCTCAGCGGTACGCCCGAGGAAGCCTTGCGCTCCACGCGCGGCCCGGGCGAGATGGTGTTTCTCGGCGAGCAAAGCGACGAGCAGCTGCGGCGCTGGTACGCGGGCGCTGCGGCCTACGCGCATCCCGCCCTGCGCGAAGGCTTCGGGCTGCCGTTGCTCGAGGCGATGCGCAACGGCGCGCCCGTCGTTGCGACGCACGATGCAATCCCGCGCGTTCTTGCGGCGCACGCTATCCTCGTCGATGCGTACGACGTGGCCGCGTGGCGCGCGGCCTTCACGGCGCTGCTCGACGATCCCGTGGCGGCGCGCGCAGCGGCGCAGGCAGCGCGCGAAGCGACGCGCGATTTGACGTGGGAACGCACGACGCGCCTTACTGCGGCCGTTTACGGCGAAGTCGCCGGATGATCGACGTCGCGCTCGACGCGCGCATCACGCCGCGCATGTCGGCGGGCGTGCGCTCGTACGTGCACGCCCTGCTCGACGGGTTGCCGCGCGTCGCGCCGGATATTCGCCTGCATCCCGTCGGACACGGTCTGAATTTCGGGCTCGACGAGCAAATCGCGCTGCCCGCCGAAATCGCGCGCCTCAAACCGGCCCTCACGCACTATCCGACGATCTTCGCCCCGTTGCGGCGACGCAAACCCTACGTTGCGATGGTCCACGACCTGACCCACCTGCAGTACCCGCAGTTTTTTGGCTACGGCACCGCGCTGTTCTACGAAGCGGTCGCGACGCCGATGCTGCGCGGCGCCGAATTGCTGCTCATGAGCGACGAGCGCACGGCCGCGGCCTGCGTGACCCTGTTGCGCGTCGAGCGCGAGCGCTGCCGCGTGGTACCGCTCGGTTACGATCCCGCGCCGTTCGCGGCGCCCGAAACGCCGCCCGCGGCACGCCCGTTCATCCTGTATGCCGGCAACCACCGTCCGCACAAGAATCTCGGCGTGCTTTATGAGGCGTGGGTAGGGTTGCCCGCGGCGATCGCGCTCGATCTCGTGATCACCGGACCCGACGATCCCGCGGTGCGCAAGCGCTACCTGCGCCCGGGCAGCGAGTTGCGCTTCGCGGGCACGTTGAGCGAACCCGAACTCGTCGCCGCGTACCGCACGGCAAGTGCGTACGTGCATCCGGCGCTCGTCGAGGGGTTTGGGCTGCCGATGCTCGAGGCAACCGTGGCCGGTACGCCCGTGATCGCCAGCACGGGCGCACTGCCGTCGATTCTCGCTCCCTTCGCTTCCACGTTTGCGCCGCACGACACGCTGGCGCTGCGGGCGACGCTGACCGATCTCTATGCGAATCCGGCATCGTACCGCCGGCGCGCGGCCGAGGGTAGCGTTGCCATGCGCGCGTATACTTGGGACCGGTTTGCGGCCGCCACGGCCGCGGTGTATCGCGAGGTCGCTGATGGTTCTAGCCGGGTGTAAATGGGGTGCCGCGTTCGCGGCGTGCCTGCTGCTCTGCGCGTCGCCGCTGCTGGCCGCCCAGAAGCCCGTGCCGCACAAGAAATTGCCGCGCTTGTCGTCGATTGCGATCGCGGTCAACGGCGATGAGCTGCCGCTCGATCCCGCGCCCCGCATCGTCGGCAAAGGCGGCGGCCGGCTGGTCGTGCCGGTGGTGCGTATCTACAGTGCGCTCGGCATCGCCATTTCGCGCAGGGGGAACGCTATCACGGCCAGCGCGCCCGGCAAACGCATCGTGCTGACCATCGGCAGTTCTCGGGCGATCATCGACGGACGTTCCGTGACGATGGAAGTGCCGGCCATGACGATTGATGCCGCCACGTACGTGCCGCTGCGTTTCGTCGCTGAGTCGCTCGGCGCGCAAGCAACGTTCAACCGGCATGCCAATCGCGTCGAGGTCGTCTCGTCGCTGGTCGGCCGCAATCCGGCGCTCGAACAGCCTGGGGTCGACGGCGCATCGCAGGTTGTCGGCAGCGTAAACGCAGTCGACCTGAACTCATCGCCGCAGTCGCTTACGGTTGAGCGCGGCCCGAACGTGCGCACGGTTGCGATCAGCTCCGATGCGAAGATTGAATTACAGGACGTCGTTGCGCGCACGAGCACGCCGGGTCAGTTGATCGACGTGCACGTGGGCGACGCGGTGAGCGTGTTCGTGCTGCACGACGGCCGCGTCGCCTCGGTGATCGTGCGCTACGCCTCGCGCATCGGCACGATCGCCGCGGTGTCGCCCAGCCAGTTCGTGCTAAACACCGGGTTCATCGTGACGCCGGATAAATCCACGACGATTTCGCTCAACGCGGAGCCTGCAACGTTCGGCGACTTAAAGCCGGGCGATGCCGTAGTCGTGCGGCTCAATCCGGATACGAACGAGAAGCGGCAGATCATCGTGTCGCGCGCGGTTACGGCCACCGCTGCGCCGGCGGGTCCGGTGACGATCGAGTCGTTCAAGTTCGATGCGCAGCACGCGCTCCGCGCCGGCGATGCGTTCAACGTGACCATGCACGGCACGCCGGCGGGGCGCGCGACGTTCGATATCGGGACCTATCTCACCGGATTACCGCTGACGGAATCGCCGCCCGGCGTCTACGCGGCACGCTACGTGATTCCACCGAATGTCAGCTTCGGTCAGACGCCCGTGTACGGTCACCTCGCGGCCGGCGGCGTGCAAGCCCCGCGCGCCGAAGCGCCGGGACTGTTGGCCGTGTCGAGCACGCCGCCGCAGATCGTCGACATCGCGCCGCTCAACGGCCAGAGCGTGAACAACGACCGGCCCTCGATCTACGCCACGTTCCGCGCACCGGCCGGGGTGGGCATAAACCCCTCGAGTGCGATCATTACCGTCAACGGCCTCGACGTGACGCCGTCCGCAACGCGCACCGATCAGTTCATCACCTACAGCCCATCCGTTGCGCTCGGTGACGGGCCCATCGCGGTGCAAGTACGCGTTGCCGATCAAGCCGGTAATCTGCAGACGCGCAGCTGGTCGTTCACGATTCACGCGCATTGAAACGTTTCGTCTGCGTGCTGCTGCTCGCGTTCGCGGTTGCTGGATGCGGGAACCTCGATGAGAGCGGCACGCCGGAACTGGTGATGGCGCGCGTCAAGGACGCGGTCAACCTCGACCCCTCGCACGCAACCGAAGGCCAGTCGCTCAACGTCGCCTCGGAAATCATGGAAGGCCTGGTCATGTTCCGGCCCGGCACGTTCGACGTGATGGGTTCGCTTGCGACGTCGTGGTTCACGAGCAAAGACGGCACGCGCTGGACGTTCAAGCTGCGCCCGAACGCAAAGTTCTCCGACGGCACGCCGGCCGACGCGGCGGCGGTGAAGTTCAACTTCGACCGCTGGCGGTTGCAGCACGATCCGTATCACGGCGCGTTCTCGTACGCCTACTGGGTCTCGGAGTTCGGCGGCTTTTCCGACGATCCGAAAAACCCGGGCGTCGTGAAAGACGTGATCGTCGATTCGCCGCTACAGGTAACGTTCGTGCTGAACGGGCCGTCGGGCACGTTTCTGCGCAACGTCGCGATGCAATCGTTCCTGATCGGTTCGCCCACGGCGATCAAGCACGATTCGCTCGCCTTCGAACAGCATCCGATCGGCAGCGGACCCTACGTGCTGCGCGAGTGGCTGCGCGACGATCACATCACGCTCGACGTCAATCCCACCTACAGCGGCCCCGCGCATCGGGCGCGAATCCAGACGGTCGTGATTCGCGACATTCCGGATCAAGCGACGAGCGTGCTCTCGATCGAAAAGGGCGAACTCTCGATGCTTACCGACGTGCGTTCCGACGATGCGGCGATGCTGGGCGCGGAACGCGACATCAAGATCGTGCGCCAGCCGTCGAATAACCTCGCCTACATCGCAATGAACGTCGAGAAGAAGCCGTTCGACAACGTGCTCGTACGGCGCGCCGTCGCGCAGGCGATCGACATCCCGGCAATTCTCAAGGCGCTCTACGGTCCGGGTACGATCCCCGGCGACAACTGGACGCCGCCAGGCATGCTCGGCGAAAACCCGCGCGTGAAGATCTGGCCGCACGACGTTACGGCGGCGAAAGCGCTACTCGCGCAAGCGGGCCTCCCGCACGGCTTCGCGACGACGCTCTATCTGCCGACGACGCCGCGCCCGTACATGCCCGATCCGCAGCGCTTGGCCGAAGCCATTCAGGCCGACCTCAAAGACGCCGGAATCATCGTGACGCTCGAGCCGCTCGAGTTCGGCGTGTTCTTGAGCAAGGTGCAGAACGGCGAACACCCGATGTGCCTGATCGGCTGGAGCGGCGATAACGGCGATCCGGATAACTTCTACTATCCGCTGCTCGATCAAGACTCGGCCGTGAAGCCGTTCGCGCAGAACTACGCGTTTTGGCGCGACCCGACGTTCCATAAATTGATGCTTGCGGGACAGCGCTCGGCGGACGATAACGTGCGCCGCGGGATCTATCAGCAAGCCGCACAACTCGTGCACGATCAGGTGCCGGCGATTCCGCTCTTGCACACGCCGGTGCCGATTGCGCTGCGCACGTCGCTGCGCGGTTTTGTCGCGAGCCCGGATACCGAATATCACTTCGAACTGATGACGACGGGGACGTAATGCACGAAGACTGTCTATTTTGCAAGATCGTCCGCAAGGACATCAACGCCAAAGAAGTGCTGCGCGACGAACACGTCGTCGCCTTCCACGACCTCAACCCGCAAGCGCCCACACATGTGCTCGTCATCCCAACCGTGCATGCCGAGCATCTCTCGGAGTTCGCCGCGCAAGGCAACGCCGCGGCAGCCGACCGCCTGCTCTCAGCCGCCGCCGAGATCGGCAAGCAGTTCGGTCCGAACGGCTACCGGGTGGTGATCAACGAGGGCCGCGACGCCGGCCAGTCCGTTTTCCACCTCCACGCCCACGTTCTCGCCGGCCGCCCCCTGGGGTGGCCGCCGGGCTAGCCGGTCCCCCCGCCCGTTTGACCTTCGGGCGGTTCCCTGGTAGAGTTGGTCGTTGGGCCGTCTTGGATGGTCCGGAATGACGGCGTTCGCGCCGGACGAAGGGAGGGTTGTTCGTGGAAGTACGCATTGCACCGGGAGAGACCATCGAGAGCGCGTTGCGCCGATTCAAAAAAGCCACGCAGAAGGCCGGCGTTCTCGCCGAAGCCCGTAAGCACGAGCACTACGAAAAACCTAGCGTCCGACGCAAGAAGAAATCCGCCGCCGCCCGGAAACGCCGAGCGTAAGAACAGCCCGAAGGCGTCTCCCCCCGAGACGCCTTCCTGATTTAGGAACGAACGACAATGGCAGTCAAAGACCAGATTACCGCAGATCTCAAAGAAGCGATGAAGGCGCGCGACCAGGTGCGCCTCGATACGCTGCGCAGCGTCATCTCGGCGTTCACCTACAAGCGCGTTGAGGCGGGTCACGATCCGACCGACGACGAGCAGATGGCGCTCTTGCAGAAGCTGGTCAAACAGCGCAATGACTCGATTACCGAGTTCGGCAAAGCCGGGCGGACCGAACTGGTCGAAAAAGAGACCCGCGAGCGCGACATTCTGCAGAAGTACTTGCCGGAGCAAAAGTCGCCCGACGAAGTCCGCGCCATCGTGCGCGAGGCGATCGAGAAGATCCCGGCCGACGGCCGCAATCAGGGCGCGGCGATGAAGGTCGTCATGCCGCTGCTCAAGGGCCTGGCCGACGGTAACGTCGTGCGCCAGATCGTCACCGAGGAGTTGGCAAAGGCGTAACCTTCCCCGGGCGGAACGGTAGATTATACCGTGTTTGCCGACCTTTTGCGTCTAGCGGCCGACCCGACGATTAGCGGCGTCCTACTCGCCGTCGGCTTCCTTGGTCTATTGCTCGAAATGCAGACGCTGCATCTCGTCGCCGGGCTCGTCGGCGCGGCGGCGTTCGCGCTGTTTTTCGGCAGCCACGTGTTCGTCGGCGCATCCGACAGTCTCGCCGTGTGTCTTGCCGTTCTCGGCATCTCCGGCGTGTTGCTGGAGCTGCACGTGCTGCCGGGGCACGGCGTTCCCGGTATCTTGGGCACGCTGGCGCTGTTCTCGGCAATCGTGCTAGCCTTCGGCCTGCCGTTCGAGGTCGTCACGGCGCAGTCGCTGGCGATCGCGATCGTGCTGACGGCCGTCACGTTCTTTTTTGCAGCGCGCGTGTTTCCGCAGAACGCGTTCATGCAGCGGCTCGCGTTCACCGGCGTGCAAGGCAAGGATTACGTCGCCGCACCCGACCGCCGAGCGCTGATCGGCGCCGCCGGTTTTGCAACGTCGTATCTGCGTCCGGCGGGCTACGCCGCCATCAACGGTCAGAAAGTCGACGTGCTCACCGAAGGTGAGTTCGTTGCAGCCGGTACGCCCATTGTGGTCACCCGAGTTGAAGGGGCGCGCATTTTCGTGCGCCCGAGGAGCGAACCCATGCCTAAGAGTTGGAAACGCACGTGATCGGAATCGCCTCGTTCTTTGCGCTCGGCGTCATCGTCGTCATCTTCGTTGTCGTCGTCTTGCTGCTGTATTACTTTCCGCTGGGACTCTGGATTCGCACGCTCGCCGCCGGCGTGCCGCTCTCGATCGGCGCCCTGATCCGCATGCGCGTGATCGGCGTACCGGCCGGCGTGATCGTAGCGAATCTCGTTCGCTCGCGGAAGGCCGGCTTGAACCTCACCGTCGATCAACTGCAGTCGCACGTGCTCTCGGGCGGTAACGTCGAGAACGTCACCCTGGCGATGATCGCCGCACAGCGCGCGCAGATTCCGCTGGAATGGCAGCGCGCCGCCGCGATCGACCTCGCCGGGCGCAACGTGCTCGAAGCGCTGCAAACCTCGGTCACGCCGAAAGTCATCGAAACGCCGACGTTCCAAGGCGTCGCGCAGAACGGCATTCAGCTCAACGTCAAGGCGCGCATCACGGTGCGCAGCAACCTCGACCGCTACGTCGGCGGCGCGGGCGAACCCACGATCGTCGCGCGCGTCGGTGAAGGCGTCGTCTCCGCCGTCGGTGCGGCGATCGATCACAAGGAAGTGCTCGAGTATCCCGATCGCATCTCCAAGGCCGTACTCGCCAAAGGGCTCGACGCGGGTACGGCGTTCGAGATCGTTTCGATCGACATCGCCGACGTCGACGTCGGCAAGAACATCGGCGCGGAACTGCAGACCTCGCAAGCCGAAGCCGACCGGCGCATCGCGCAAGCGAAGGCGGCCGAACGGCAATACGCGGCGCTTGCCGCGGAGCAAGAGATGAAGGCCGAGACGCAGCGCATGCGCGCCAAGGTCGTCGAAGCCGAAGCGCAAGTGCCGATCGCGCTCGCCGATGCGTTTCGCTCCGGCAATCTCGGCGTGATGGACTACTACCGCATGAACAACATCAAAGCCGATACCGAAATGCGCGGCGCGATCGGTTCGAACGTCGGTGACGCGCCGGCCCCCGATATTCCGAAATGAACGGACATGGCCTCGGGAACCTCGCGCCGATCGCGATCATGGCGTTCTTCGTCATCACCTCGATTTGGCGCAGGTTCGCGGCGACGAGTAGGCGCGCGGCCGCGGAGGCGGCGCTCGCGCGTGCGCCGATGCCCCAGCAGCCGATCCAGGCCGTGGAACCATTGGCGCGGCGGCGGCTCGCCCCGCCGCAAACGAAGCGTCCCGTCATGCCCCCGCCGGTCACCCGCGAAACGATCGTGCCGTCAATGGCCGAAACGCTGCCGGCCGAGGCCGCAGCGGCCTTTCCCGGGCTCGATCTCTCGCTGCCCGACGCGGGCGGCGTCGGCGCCGTGTTCGCGCCGCGCAGGCGCAAGCGCACTCTCGGCGGCGGGCCGGCCCTGGGCAGTCCCGGCTGGGCCGCCAACGCCATCGTGGCCTATGAAGTCCTTGGTCCGCCGGTAAGCCTGCGGCCCGGTGCCACCCTCGGAGCGCCGCACGCGTTCTAGTGGGTATCGCCACCGAAACGACCTTCGCGCTGGACGGTCTCGACGACCATCTGCGGTTCTACGGACATCACGATCGCAACATCAGCGCCCTCGAGGCCCTGATCCCCGTCGTCGTCCGCGTCGATGGCCAAATACTTCACCTCAGCGGCGAACGCGAGGCCGTGCGCCGGGCGGGCGACGTGCTCGATGCGATGCTTCAAGCGGCCCGCTCGGGAACCCACGTCACGCCCGACGACGTCGCCTTTTCGGCGCGCACGCTCGCGGCCGAAGGCATCCCGGCGACGCTCTTCACCACGCAGCGCGGCAAAGAGATCCGTCCGAAGACGGCCGGGCAGCGCGCGTTCGTCGCGAGCATCGCCAAGAACACGCTGACGTTCGGCATCGGTCCGGCCGGCACGGGGAAAACGTTCCTCGCGATCGTGATGGCGGTGCGCGCGCTCAAAGAACGGGAAGTCTCGCGCATCGTGCTCTCGCGGCCCGCCGTGGAAGCCGGCGAGAAGCTTGGATTTCTGCCCGGCGATCTGAAAGAAAAAGTCGATCCGTATCTCCGTCCGCTCTACGACGCGCTCGGCGAATCGCTCGACGATGCGACGGTGGGCAAGTTTCTCGAGCGCGGCGTAATCGAAGTGGCGCCGCTCGCCTACATGCGCGGCCGTACCCTCTCCGATGCTTACGTGATTCTCGATGAAGCGCAGAACGCGTCGCGCGAGCAGCTCAAGATGTTTCTCACGCGGCTGGGTTCCGGGTCGAAGATGATCGTCAGCGGCGATATCACGCAAGTCGATTTACCGCGCGGCGCGCGCAGCGGACTCGCCGACGTGGAACGGTTGTTCACCGGGATCGACGACGTGGGCATCGTCCGCTTGACCGAATCGGACATCGTGCGCCACCCGCTCATCGCAAAGCTCGTCGCCGCGTACCAGCGCGCCGGAGACGCGTAAACCATTCCGGTCTATTTCGCCAACCGCACGCGCGGCACGGGGCTGCGCGCGGGGATGCTGCGCGCGACGCTCGAACGCTTGCTCGACGCCGTCGATGCGCGCGGCGCCACCGTTTCGCTGAGCCTGGTGCGCGATCCCGAGATGCGCGAGATCAATCGCGAACACCGGCAGAAGGATGCGCCGACCGACGTGCTGAGCTTTCCGCTATACGAGCCCGACGCGTTCGAACGCCGAGGCCGGACGCGTCCGCGCGAGCCCGTCGCGGGCGAACGGATGCTGGGCGACATCGTGATTTCGGTCGATACGGCACAAGCGCAGGCCACCGCCTACGACGCGACGCTCGAGCGCGAAGTCGAACGGCTGTTGATTCACGGCGTGCTCCACCTTTGCGGCCACGATCATCTCGTCGCCGGTGAGCGGCGCGCGATGGAAAAAGAAGAACGCCGCTTGGCGGACACGATCGGAATGCCATGGCCCTATCTCGCCTGATCGCGGGCCTAGCCGCCGCCGCATTCGCGTGTACCGCAAGCGTTCCCGGTGCGACGCAAACGCCGCCTGCCGCGCGCGCCCACGCTGCCGTTTCCACGAGCGATCCGGCCGCGCAAGCGAGTTTCGATCGCGGCCTTGCCATGCTCTATGCATTCAGCGTCGGCGAAGCACGGCTCTCGTTCGAAAAGGCGGCCGCGAGCGATCCGCACCTGGCGATGGCGCGGTGGGGTGAAGCCCTGGCGGACACGATCGACATCAACCTGCCGCAGACGGCCGACGGCGACAAACGCGGCGCGCTGGCCATTGCAGAAGCGCGCCGCACCGAAGACGGCGCGACGCCCCTCGAACGCGCGCTCATCGACGCGCTCGCGCAGCGCTACATTGCACGGGGAACGGTTGCGCGCCGGTTCCGCTGGTATTCCGACGCGATGAACCGCGTCGCGACGAGCTATCCGAACGATCCGAACGTGTTGACGCTCGCCGCGTACGCGGAGTGGAACGCGCTCGACAACCTGGTCTTGGATAGCGGAGCGCCGTCGGAGGGCGGAGCGCGGATGGCGCGGGAACTCGACCGCGCGCTCGAACTCGACCCGGACAACATCGGCGCGCATCATCTGCGCATTCACGTGCAGGAAGTGCTGGGCCACCCCGACCGTGCGCTCGCCGATGCCCGCTACTTCGACGGCTTGAGTTTCGATCTGGGCATGTCGCATCTGCCGCACATGGCCGGTCACATCTACGATCGGCTCGGCGATTATCCGGCGCTGGTGGCCGCGAATCGCCGAGCCGTCGCGAACGACGATGCGTATTTCGCGCTGGGCAGCGGCGCGGGCCAGCTCTATATGCGCGACTATCACAACCACGATTTGGAATTCATTCTCTACGGCTTGACGACGCAGGGCCTGGATGCCGAAGCGTCCGCGGCGCTCGCGAACGAAAGTGCGAACGAGAAGCTGCGCTTGGCGCTGCGGCTGCACGACAACGCGCGCGTGCTCGCGCTGGCCGACGCGTCGCCGGCCACGCCCGCGGCTCTGCGCGCAATCGCGCTGGCGCGCAGCGGCCGCACGACCGAAGCGGCGGCCCTGCTGAAGCCCGCCGCCGGAAGTACGTTCGAGAAGGCGCGTACGGCGATTGCCGGCGCAGTCGTCGCGCGCGCACAGGGACGGTTCGACGACGCCGCAGCCTCCTATCGTTCCGCGCTCAAGCTCCTCGGCGGCGACCTCGGCGATCCGAAAAATTTCTGGTTCATTCCGCCGGGCGAGGGCCTCGGCGCCGTGCTCTTGGATGCCGGCCGCACGGCGGATGCCGAAGCGGTGTTTCGAAGCGAACTCGGGCGCTTTCCGAACGATCCGCGGTTGGCATTCGGTCTTGCCGAAGCGCTTACGGCGCAGGGCAAGGACGCGGCGGCCGAGCGGGCGATCATCGAGCGTGAATGGAAAGCCGCGCGTCCGCTCACGCGCGCCGACCTCGGATGAACGAGCCGCTGCCGCCGCGCGAAGGACCGGTCGTCCAAGACGTTCGCGAACACGTCTTTTGGCGTTCGTTCCACCACGCGTTCGAAGGCATCATTTACGCCACGCGCACGCAGAGCAACATGCGCTTGCATCTGATCGCAGCCGCACTCGTGCTGGCGGCGACGCTGTATTTGCGGCTGCAGCGGCCCTACGTCATCGGTATCGTCGTCACGGTCGCGATGGTGCTGGCCTTCGAGTTGCTCAACACCGCGGTCGAAGCGCTGGTCGACCTGATGACCGAGGCGCAGCATCCGCTGGCGAAAGTGGCCAAGGATGCCTCCGCCGGGGCGGTGCTGGTGGTGGCGTTTGCTGCCGTCATCGTCGGGTACCTGACGTTCTATGAGGGCATTCTCGCCGGCGGCGATCGCGTGTACCGGGCCGCCCTGGGCCTGCCCGCCAACGCCGTGTTCATCGGCCTCGTCATCGTCGGCATCGCAACCGTGATCGCCAAGGCCAAGGTCGGGCGCGGGTCGGCACTTCAGGGCGGTGCGGTGAGCGGCCATGCGGCCCTCGCCTTCGCATCGGCCACGTTCATCTCGCTCCTGGGGCACAGTGCGCTCCTGGCCGCGCTGGCCTTTTTCCTCGCCCTGCTGGTCACGCAGAGCCGGGTCGAATCGGGGATTCACTCGGCGCGCGAGGTGTTTTTCGGCGGAATCCTCGGGATGGGCGTCAGTCTGGGCCTTTGGCTCTGCCTGCGCTTACCCGGCGTGGTATAATCGGGCGTCAATGAACGAGTACTGGCTCGAATTTCTCGCCCTCGTGGTTTTCGTGGGCGCGGCCGCGTTTTTTGCGGCATCCGAAGCCGCCATCGTGTCGGTCTCACGCATCTCGGCGCGCACGTTCGCTGAAAAGGGCGTCCCCGGCGGGGCCCGCCTGCAGAAGCTGCTCGAGGATCGAAACCGTACGCTCACGTCGATCCTGATCGCGAATACCTTCGTGCTGCTCGCGACCAGCGGCTATGCGACCTACTTGTTCGTCGAACTCGGCATCCCGCAAGCACCGCTCTGGTCGACCCTGATCATGACCGTGGTGCTGCTGCTTTTCGGTGAGATTCTGCCGAAGACGCTGGCCGTATCGAACAGCGGCCGCGCGGCACTGCGCCTGGCCGCGCCGCTGATGTTTTTCACCTGGCTGCTCACGCCGTTGACCGCCGCCTTCCTCGCGACGACGAATTTGATCGTGCGGATATTCGGCGGCTCGCCGCCGCACGGCCCCTACGTAACGGAAGACGACATCAAGACGCTGGTCAACGTCGGCGTCGAGCAGAACGTGCTCGAAGAGGGTGAACGCGAACTGATCCACTCGATCATTGAGTTCGGCGACACGATCGTGCGCGAGGTGATGACGCCGCGCACCGACATGGTCTCGGTGGCTGCCGTGGCGCCGGCGAAACGCGCGCTCGATCTCGTGATCAAGGACGGGTACTCGAAGTTGCCGGTGTACGACGAGACGGTCGACAACGTCATCGGCGTGGTACACGATCGCGAACTGCTGATCGCCCTCGCCAACGGCACGATCGCAACGTCGTCGCTGCGCGACTTGATGCGCACGGTGGCGCACGTTCCCGAAAGCAAACGCATCTCCGAACTGCTGCGCGAGATGCAGCGCGGCAAGTATTCGCTCGCGATCGTGGTCGACGAGTACGGCGGCACGGCCGGCCTGGTNNCGAACACGACGAAGGCGAAGAAGAACCGATTCGCAAGATCAGCGACGACGAAACGATCGTCGAAGCCGGGACGAACATCGAAGACGTGAATGCGGCGCTCGATTTGGATTTGCCGCACGAAGACTTCGAGACGAT
>PLRU01000023.1 GCA_003164045.1 Candidatus Lustribacter telmatis | reverse complement strand
ACGCGCTGACTAACGGCGTCGTATTCGAAGAGTTCGGCATACCGTCCCCAATCGACGGCCGTATCGAACTGCCGCTGCGCCTCTTGCACGGAATAATGCTCTTCGAGCAGATCCAGAAAGAAGTCCGCGCGCATCGACTTGTCCGCTTTCGCCGCGAGCGTGTTGACGACCGTAGCGAGGATCTTTACGTGTGCGAGCGCGTGCGAACGGAAGATCGCTTTGCTCTCTTGGATCGAGGCCGTTGCAAAAACGCGTCCCTCGGGCGTGAACGCGACGGTGCCCGCATCGACGGTTGCAAAACCCAGCAGTACGGCGGCTTCGAGAATGGCCAGGAAGTCGTCGATCGACACGGCGAGCCGGGCGGCGATGTGCGCGACGTCGGTATCGGTTCCCATGTCGGCGATGAGCTCGAGCATGCCGCTGATCGTCGCGACCCGGACATGCGGCAACGGCCGCCGGTGCGGAACGCTTTCCACCGGGCGCGGAGTGATGTTCGTCGCCGAGACCGTCGCAGGTGCCAACGCCGCGATCGGCTGCCCGGGGTTCGTCATCACCTGATAGAGATAGTCGGTGAGTTCCTTGAAGTGCGGATCGTTGCGGTCATGCGGTCGCGCCAAGTCGACTTTCACTTCCCCGCGCACGCGGCCCGGGGCCGAGCTGAGGACGAGAACCCGATCGGCCAAAAAGACCGCTTCCTCGATGTTGTGCGTTACGAGGACGATGGACTGCGCGGGGAATGTTTTCGCATTCCAGAGTTCGTCGATTTCGCCGCGCAGGTTCTCGGCCGTGAGCACGTCGAGCGCGCTGAACGGCTCATCGAGGAAGAGTACTTTCGGTTCGACCACCATCGCGCGCGCGAATCCGACCCGCTGTTTCATCCCGCCGGAGAGTTCGCGTGGATACGCGCTCTCGAAGCCGTCGAGTCCGACGAGGTCGATGGCTTTGAGCGCGCGCCGCGTCCGCGCCACCCGCTCGACGCCGCGCGCTTCGAGCCCAACCTCGACGTTCTCGATCACGGTCAGCCATGGCAGCAGCGCGAACGACTGAAACACCATCGCAACGTCGGGGTTCGGGCCCGTCAGCGGCTTCCCGTCGCTGATGACCGTTCCGCTCGAAAACGGAATGAGCCCGGCCATGATGCGCAGCAGGGTACTTTTCCCGCTTCCGCTGCGTCCGAGAAGCGCGACGACCTCTCCGCTGTCCACGGCCACGCTCACGTCCTGCAGCGCGAGGAAACTGCCCTTGCCTTCAGCTGTGGGAAAGCTTTTGCAACACGCGTGAACTTCGATCAGCGTGCCGCTCATAGCCGGTATTTCCGCTGTGCAAGCGCATACAACCGTCGCCAGACGAGCCGGTTGGCGCCGACTACATAGAGACTCATAATTCCCACTCCCAAGGTGATGCGTGGCCAGTCGCCCCTGCCGGTCGCATCGGCGATATAAGCTCCCAATCCGCTCGCCGTCAGGGTCGTCGCGCCCCAACTCACGACTTCCGAAACGATGCTCGCGTTCCAAGCGCCGCCGCTTGCGGTGATAGCCCCGGTGACCCAAGCTGAGAAGATCCCGGGGAGGACGAGCCGGCGCCAACGATTCCAACCGTGCAGACCGATGTCGTCGGCCATCTCGCGCAGATCGGTTGGAATGCCGGCCGCACCGGCGATCGTATTGAAGAGGATGTACCATTGGGCGCCGAGTGCCATCAGCAGCACGCTGCCGATGTTCAAAGAAACGTGCCAGCGAATGAACGCGAGCGTTGCGAACGGAAAGATGAAGTTGGCCGGAAACGACGCCAAGAACAACGCGACCGGCTGCAACACCTGCGCGAGGCGCGGGTGGAAGCCGATCGCGACGCCGATCGGCGTCCAAACCAGGCTCGCAAACGCGAGCAGCACGAGGACGCGCAAGAACGTCAGGAAGCCGAGACGGATCACGTGCGCGACCTCGGCGAACCCCACCGTCGTCAAGACGAAGTGCAGTGCCAGCGCTAGGAGCGCCGCCACGCCGACGGCGAGCGCAACCGTGAAGAGCGCGTCGGCACCGGGATTTTCGCGACTTGGCGCGGGCTCTGCTCGTACGGCCGTAAGACGCTCCAGCATGGAGTCCGCAACATCGAAGGCCGGACGGAGTGTCGCACGGATGCTGCGCTGCAGTCGCGACGCACGTAGCAGGTCGTAGATCCACGACTGCGGCGAAGTGGCGGCAGTCGTTTCGTCGACGCGAAAGCGGTCGCTCCAAGCTACGAGCGGTCGCCAAAACAACTGATCGATCGAAACGATTACGATCGCCATCGTCAAAACGGCCCAGCCGAGTGCGCCCATGTCTTGCTTCGCGACCGCCACGGCGACGTACGACCCCACGCCCGGCAACGCGTACGAATGGTTCAATACGCTGATCGCCTCACTCGCCGCGAGGAAGAACCAGCCGCCGCCGAAGCTCATCATCGCGTTCCACACGAGCGGAATCATTCCGGCGGGGACTTCCAGTTGACGGAAGCGTTGCCAGTGTGAGAACCGGTACGCCTGCGTCGCCTCCTCGAGTTCCCGCGGCAGCGTTCGCAGCGACTGGTAAAACGAAAACGCCATGTTCCACGCTTGGCTAGTAAAGATCGCGAAGATCGAGGCGCACTCGAGGCCGAGCAAACTCCCCGGGAAGAGCGCGATGAATCCGGTAACGGTGATCGAGAGAAATCCGAGCACGGGTACCGACTGCAGGATGTCGAGCAACGGAATCAGCACCCGCTCGGCATGCCGGCTGCGCGCCGCCGCGTATCCGTAGGCGTACGTAAATGCGAAAGACGCCGCGAGCGCCACAAACATACGCAGCACCGAGCGCCCGGCATAGTACGGCAAGTTGTGCGGATCGAGATTGATCGCCGTGAGCTGATGGGCCGGTCCAAACGCAACCAGCGTTCCCGCACCGACGCGTGCGATCGCCGCAAGCAGCGCGAGCGTTCCCAAAAACACGGCGGCGTCGGCCAGCCCATACGAATGTCGCTGGACCGCTAAGCGGGCCATCGGTGCTTGAGAAAGCGATCCCTGGCGCTCGGCGGTCACGCTCTCGCCTTCGTCAAGTGCCGGCACGCTTCCGGCGACCTATTCAGAGAAGGTTAAGCGACGCTGCGGCTCGCCGGTTGAGAGAAGCGGGAAAAGACGCCGACGACGCGATCGGTCTGGCTCTCATCGACGAGCACCGTCAACACGTTCGCCTCGCTCGCGAGGTGCACGACATCGATGCCCTCATCGTCGAAGGCTTTCATCACGCGTCCCAGCGCCGGCAGGGGCCAATCCGTCGACGAGCGCGTCAATGCGACGCGCGCGCAACGGTCGCGGAGCTTCACCGCGACGTTCAATTCGTGAATCGCTTGCGCGAATCGCGTTGCATCGCGGCTATCGATGATAAAGCTGCAACCGTCTTCGTCGATGGCAACGGCCTCGACGGGAATTTTCGCAGCGGTAAGATGTTCCATCACCGAACATTCGCAACGGCGACGGTTCTTGCCATCGAGTTCGCCCT
>PLRU01000009.1 GCA_003164045.1 Candidatus Lustribacter telmatis | reverse complement strand
GGAACCGTGATCGGAAGCTTACCAATTCGTGACATAGCTGATTACCACACGTACGCGAGGACTTCACCGCCGAAGCCTTCGCGCTTCGCGCGTTTGCCCGACATGATGCCCTTGCTCGTTGACATGATGACTAAACCGAGGCCGCCCAGAACGCGCGGGATTTCGGTTTTCGTCGTGTAGACGCGCAGACCGGGACGCGAAATGCGCCGCAGTCCCGTGATGACTTTCTCTTTTTCCGGACCGTACTTGAGCGCAACGCGTAAGGTGCCTTGCGGACCTTCGGTCTTGAGCTCTTCGACCGATGTGACGAAGCCTTCGTCGGCAAGGATCTGCGCGACGGCTTTCTTCATCTTCGAGGCCGGAATGTCGACCGTCTGATGATTGGCCGTATTCGCATTGCGGATACGGGTCAGCAGATCGGCGATCGGATCAGTTATAACGCCCATCGTCTACTCTCTTACCACGAGGCCTTGGTGATACCGGGGATAAAGCCACGGTGCGCGTTTTCACGGAAGCAAATACGGCACATGGCAAACTTACGCAGGTATCCACGCGGCCGGCCGCAGACGCGGCAACGGTTGTGTCCGCGAACCGCGAACTTCGGCTTCAGCTTGGATTTTTCGATCGAACTGGTCTTAGCCATTAGCTAGCGATCCCCACACGTTCCCCTGGTCCTTTTTGTAGCGGCAGTCCCATCGATTCGAGGAACGCCGTCGCTTCTTCGTCGTTTTTGGCCGTCGTCACGATGACGATGTCCATACCGCGCGCTTTGTCGACTTTGTCGAAATTGATCTCGGGGAACACGAGCTGTTCTTTCAAGCCCATGTTGTAGTTGCCGCGTCCGTCGAACGACTTGCGCGAGAGACCGCGGAAGTCGCGAATGCGGGGCAACACGATGTTGAACAGCTTGTCGAGGAACACGTACATGCGCTCGCCGCGCAGCGTGACCTTGCCGCCGATGTTCATTCCCTCGCGCAGCTTGAACGCTGCGATCGATTTCTTCGCTTTGGTGATCACGGGCTTCTGACCCGAGATCGTCGTCAGCTCTTGGATCGCGACGTCCAGCGCCTTCGAATTGGAGATCGCATCGCCAACGGACATGTTGATGACGACCTTGTCCAGCTTCGGGATCTGGTGCACGTTCTTGTAGCCGAATTTTTCTTTCAGCTGCGGAGCGACGTCTTTCTTATACTTTTCTTTGAGGCGCAGTACTTCAGCCATGACGATGTCTTACTTCCCGGCCTTCACAGGCACGAGCAACTGTTCGCCCGACTTCGCGACGCGCACAGAGGTGCCGTCGTTCTGCCGGATGCGGCGGACGCGCGTCGGCACGTTCGTCTTGGGGTCGATGACCTGGAGGGCGCCCAACGGAATCGGCGCTTCTTTTTCGAAGATGCCGCCCGTACGCGAGCCGTCCTGGCCTTGCTTGGTGTGACGCTTCACGACGTTGAGACCCTCAACGGTCGCGTTGCCGTCCTTCGGGAACACGGCCTTGACGATGCCGCGCTTGCCCTTCTCCTTGCCGCGGCGAAGCATGACGGTATCGCCCGTCACGATCTTCGGTTTGCGGATGGAGTAATCGATGTGTGGTTTCGCCATGGTTACAGTACTTCCGGAGCCAGCGATGCGATCTTGAGGAATCCGCGGTCGCGGAGTTCGCGGCAGACGGGCCCGAACACGCGCGTGCCGCGCGGGTCGAGGTTGTCCTTATCGCCTTTGATGATCACGCAGGCGTTGTCGTCGAACTTGATGACCGAACCGTCGGGACGGCGCATCGGCTGCGAGGTGCGAACGACCACGGCCTTGACGACTTGGCCTTTCTTCACGGCCGCACCGGGGATCGCCGATTTCACGGTGCCCACGATGATGTCGCCGACGAAGGCNNTCGGCGACCTTGAGTCGCGTCTCTTGTTGAATCACTTCGCGCGCTCCAGAATCTCGAGCAAGCGCCAGCGCTTCTCTTTGCTGTAGGGACGGCACTCTTGGATGCGGACGAGGTCGCCGATGCCGGCGGTGTTCAACTCGTCGTGCGCCTTGAAACGCCGCGACTGACGGACGACTTTTTTGTAGACCGGATGCGGCACGCGCGTTTCCGCGACGACCACGATCGTCTTGTCCATCTTGTTGCTGGAAACGCGGCCCTGCTTGATGCGGCGGCGGTTACGGCCGCGCTCATCGGTGCTGGTGGTCGCTTCCACGGTGCTAGGCTGCTCCATGACGTGCCTCAACGATCTTCTTCTCGGAGATCGCGGTTTGGATTTGCGCGTACGTACGGCGCGCGGCTTTCACTTTCGAGAAATCCGAAAGGTGGCCGGTGCGCAGCGCGAAGCGCAGGTTGAACAACTCTTCTTTGGTCTCGCGGGCCTTGGTCTCAAGTTCCGCGATCGTCAGTTCGCGCATGGCGCGCAGATCGGTGCGTTTCATGCGGACACCGCCTGCTCGTCGGCGCGCGAGACGAACTTCGTGCCGATCGGCAGTTTGTTCGCAGCGAGGCGCAACGCTTCACGCGCGATGTTCTCCGGCACGCCGGCGATCTCGAACATGATGCGTCCGGGGCGCACGACGGCGACCCAGAACTCGGGATTACCCTTACCGGAACCCATGCGGACTTCGGCGGGCTTCTTCGTCACGGACTTGTCCGGGAAGATCTTGATCCAGACCTTACCGCCGCGTTTGATGTGACGGGTCATCGCGATACGCGCCGCTTCGATCTGCCGGTTGGTCATCCAAACCGGCTCGAGCGCTTGCAGACCGTACTCGCCGAACGTCAGCGTATTGCCGACGAGCGCCTTGCCGCGCATGCGGCCGCGATGCTGACGGCGCCATTTGACTCGTTTAGGCGTCAACATTACGAATTCACCTCACCTGCGTTGTCCGCAGCCGTGACCGGCGTTGCCGGTTCGGGCGCGTCGGGGTTCTGGGTCGGCGCGCCGGGACGTTCCGCGGAGTCGACCGTTGCTTGCGATGCCGGTTCGACGACCGACGTTTCCGCCGTTATGCCGTGACCGTGCTCGGCCGCGACATCGTGGATCGCCGCTCCGCCGTGTTCGGCGTTGGCGTGATTGCCGGCTTCGGACGGAGCGCCGTCGATGATCGAATCGACCGATTGGCCATCGGCCGTCGCCGCGTGCATCGCTGCATCGGTATCGAGGCCGCCGGCCGGACGTGCCGGACGGTCGCCGGGCCCGCGGCCACGGCCGCCGCGCGTGCCGCGACGGTTCTCGCGGAACTGCGGGCGTTCGCCGCCCGGAGCCAGACGTTCGCCGCGCGGTTGATCCGGCAGCACTTCGCCCTTGTAGATCCAGACTTTGACGCCGATGCGGCCGAAGGTCGTGAACGCTTCGACGTGCGCGTAATCGATGTCGGCGCGCAGCGTGTGCAGCGGCACCTTACCGTCGTGATTGCGCTCGGTGCGGGCGATTTCCGCGCCGCCGAGGCGACCCGAAACTTGAACCTTCACGCCGCGCGCGCCGGCCTTCATCGTGCGCATGATGCCTTGCTTCATGGCGCGACGGAACGCGATGCGCTTCTCGAGCTGATCGACGATGTTCTGACCGACGAGACGGGCGTCGAGTTCGGGCACCTTGATCTCGACGACGTTCACCTGGATTTGTTTGCCGGTGAGCTTCTCGAGGTTACGGCGGATTTCGTCGATGCCGACGCCGCGCTTACCGATGATGATACCGGGCTTGCCGGTATGCACGATCACGCGCGCTTGATTAGCGCGGCGCTCGATCTCGACTTTCGAGATCGCGGCGGCACGCGTCATGCGTCCGAAATACTTGCGAATCGCCACGTCTTCGTGGAGCCACGCCTGATAGTTCTTTTTCTCGAACCAGCGGCTGTCCCACGTGCGGGTGATACCGAGCCGGAGTCCGACCGGATGGATCTTCTGTCCCATTATTCAGCGGCTCCCAAGGGCGGCTCGATCTGCGACTGAGCAGACGGTTCGGCGGCTTTCTTCTTACGCGAGGTGGTCGGTTTGGCCGACGCGACTTGCGTGCGGCGCGACTCGACGGTCGAGAGCTCGATCGAAGCACCCGAACGGTTACGCGGCTGATGCTTCGGCGGCGTTGCCCCGACGGCGATCGTCACGTGCGACATGCGCTTGCGTTTGAAGTTGGCGCGTCCTTGCGCGCGCGGATCGAGGCGTTTGGTGATCCCGCCGCCCGGTCCGCCGTCGACGGTGATCTTCGTGATGAAGAGTCCGTCGCTCGACATGTTGTGGTTGTTCTCGGCGTTGGCAACGGCCGATTTGAGCAGCTTCTCGAGCGGCTCCGACGCGAAGACGCCGGCGAACTGCAAGAGCACGAGCGCTTCGCGGACCGAACGGCCGCGAATAGCATCGGCAACCCGGCGCAGTTTGCGCGGGCCCATGCGGGCGAACTTAAGATGCGCGACCGCGACTTGCGGACGTTCTGCAACAACACTCATGTTATTTCACCGCGGCCTTATCGCCGGCGTGTCCCTTGAAGATGCGCGTCGGCGAGAACTCGCCGAGCTTGTGCCCGACCATGTTCTCGGTGATGAACACCGGGATGTGCGCCTTGCCGTTATGGACGCTGATCGTGTGACCGACCATTTGCGGCACGATCGTCGACGAACGCGACCAGGTCTTGATGACCTTTTTTTCGCGCGTGGAGTTCATCTTCTCAACCTTGCTGAGCAGATGGTCCGCGACGAACGGGCCCTTCTTAAGCGAGCGTCCCATACTACTTGCCCTTCCGCTTGCGAACGATCATGCTGGCCGTGCGCTTGTTGCGGCGCGTCTTTTTGCCCATCGTCATCTGGCCCCACGGCGTGGTCGGCGGGCGGCCCGAGGTCGAGCGCGCTTCACCACCGCCGTGCGGATGGTCGACCGGGTTCATCGCGATACCGCGAACCGACGGACGCTTGCCGAGATGGCGCTGGCGGCCGGCCTTGCCGATCACTTCGTTTTCGTGATCGAGGTTGCCGAGCTGACCGATGGTCGCGCGGCAGACGACTTGAATCTTGCGCACTTCGCCCGACGGCATGCGGACTTGCGCGTACGCGCCTTCCTTGGCCATCAGCTGCGCGGACGAACCGGCCGAACGCACGAGCTTGCCGCCCTCGCCGGGCCGCAGTTCGATGTTGTGGATGACCGTACCGAGCGGGATGTTCGCGAGCGGCAACGCGTTGCCAAGCTTGATGTCGGCATCGGGACCGGACACGATGACCGCGCCGACTTCGAGGCCGACCGGCGCGAGGATATAGCGCTTCTCGCCGTCGCGGTAGTGCAGCAGCGCGATGCGGGCGGTGCGGTTGGGATCGTACTCGATCGCCGCGACCTTCGCCGGAATCGTATCTTTGCTGCGCTTAAAGTCGATGAGACGGTACTGCTTGCGCGTGCCGCCGCCCTTATGGCGCGTCGTGATGTGGCCGTTGTTGTTGCGGCCTGAGTGCTTCTTCTTGACCTCGAGCAGCGACTTCTCGGGATCTTTTTTGGAGATCCCGCTGAAATCGGCGGTGGTGATGAAGCGGCGCCCGGCGCTGGTCGGCTTATATTTTTTAACAGCCATTGTTATTGCTCAAAATAGTTGACGCCGCCCAGTTCAATTTTTTGACCCGGGGCGAGAGTGACAATGGCTTTTTTCCAGTCCGCTTGTTTTCCGGACGTACGCGTGCCGCGCCGCGCGAAGTTCTTCGATTTGCCGCCGATCCTGACCGTATTGATCTTGACGACGTCGACTTTGAAGATCTCGTGGATGGCGTGCTTGATCATCGTCTTCGAGGCGCTGGAGCGCACTTCGAAGGTGTACTGCTGGAACGCGGTGCCGGCCATCGATTTCTCGGTGATCACCGGCGCCACGATAATGTCGCGGGCGGTCATGCTGATTTCTCCGTCTTGCCAAAGCGCGCGACGAGCGCGTCGTTGGCCGCGGTGGTGAGCACCAGCCGCGTGTAGCCGACGATGTCTTTGATGTCGAGGGCGCCGGTGTGCGTGACCGCGGCGTTGACGACGTTGTTGCCGGTGCGCGCGAGGCTCTCACCGACCGTTGCGAGTTCGCTCTCGGCGAACACGACGAGCGTGCGCACGCCCGACTTCGCGGCCTTCGGCGAACCGAAGAGCAGCGTCGCGAATTCTTTGGTCTTGTTCAGCACGAGACCGTCGGTCGTGAGGATCGTGACCGAACCGTTCTGGAACTTATCGGAGAGCGCTGCGAGCAGTGCCGCCTTGCGCTCTTTCTTGTTGAGCGCGCTGACGTAGCTGCGCGGCTGCGGCCCGAAGACCACGCCGCCGTGACGCCATTGGGGCGAACGGATCGAACCCTGACGCGCGCGGCCGGTGCCCTTTTGCTTCCAGGGCTTGCGTCCGCCGCCGCGGACTTCGTCGCGCTTGAGCGTGGAGTGCGTACCGGCGCGGGGGCTGGCCAATTCGCGGAAGACGGCGCGAAAGATCGCGTTCGTCTTGCCGGAAACGTTGCCCGCGAACTCTGCCGGAACGGCGACGTCTTTCAACGCCTTGCCTTTACCGTCGATAACTTGCGGCATTACGCGCTCGCCTTCACTTTGACCGAATGCGTCACGATGACGAGTCCGTTCTTCGGACCGGGCACCGGACCGCGCACGAGGAGCAGATTCCGCTCGACGTCGGCGCGTACGATCTCTAAATTCTGATGGGTGATCGTGTCGACGCCGTAGTGACCCGGACGGCGGCTGCCCTTCGGCGTGTGACCGGCGTTGGTGTCGCCGTTCGAACCCGGCTGACGATGGATCATCGAGCCGTGGCTCGCGCCGCCGCCGCTGAAGTTCCAGCGCTTGATGCCGCCGGCGAAGCCGTGACCCTTCGACGTGGCTTGCACGTCGACGCGGTCGCCCTCGACGAACGAATCGACCGCAACGGCTGAGCCGACGTCGAGCCCTTCGATCTCGGTGCGAAACTCGCGGATCGAACGCTTCGGTTCGAGCCCGGCCTTCTTATAATGACCGGAGAGAGCGCGGGTAACCCGCGACTTCTTCACGTCGCCGAATGCGAGCGCGACGGCTTCGTAGCCGTCGGTTTCTTTCGTCTTGCGCTGCACGACAACGCACGGGCCCGCTTCGATTACCGTCACCGGTACGTAGCGTCCATCCGCTGTGAACACGCTCGTCATCCCGACCTTGCGGCCGATGATGTTCTTCATCGTCGTAATCGCCTCTAGGAAGTCCACGGGTCCTGGCGTATCGACTACGCTTTCCGTCGGCCACGGTAAACTACCGCGGCCGGCGTGGACCACAACCGCAAGATGATACCAATGACGGGTAAGAAAGTCAAACGGCGGCGGCCATCTATCCACGCACCCGGGCGTTCCAGCTTGGCCGGATAGTGGGCCGTCCCTCGACTACGCTCGGGATGACAAATGGGAAGGCGTGACGCAGTACGGGAGCGTGATTTCCGCTCAAACGAAGACCGTCGATTCGATCAACCCGGCGACCGATGCCAAGCTCGAGTCGTTTGCCCTCCACACCCAGGCCGAACTGGATATGATCCTCGACCGGGCCGTGGCGACCCAGCGCGAATGGTCCCAGCGGACCTTCGCCGAGCGCGGCATCTTAATGAAGCGCGCCGGCGCCTACCTGCGGGCGAACGCTGCCCGCTTCGCGCTCAACGCCACCCGTGAGATGGGCAAGCCGATCGGCGACGCCGAGGCCGAGGTCGAGAAGTGCGCCTGGGCCTGCGACTTCTACGCCGACAACGCCGAGAAGTTCTTGGCCGACGAGCACATCTCATCGACCGCGTCGGATAGCTACATCGCCTACCAGCCGCTCGGCGTGGTGCTGGCGGTCATGCCCTGGAACTTCCCTTACTGGCAAGTCTTCCGCTTTGCCGCTCCCGCGCTCATGGCCGGGAACGCCGGCATCCTCAAACACGCCAGCAACGTCACGCGCTGCGCCCTCGATATCGAGGAAGTGTTCACCGAGAGCGGCTTCCCGGCCGGCGCCTTCACCACGGTCGTGGTCCCCGGCGCAGAGGTCAAGCGGCTCATCGCCGACGACCGCATCGCCGCGGTCACGATTACGGGCAGCGAACCGGCGGGCGTTTCGGTGGCCAGCGAGAGCGGCCGCTATCTCAAGAAACACGTGCTGGAACTCGGCGGCTCCGATGCGTTCATCGTGCTGGCCGACGCCAACCTTGCCGAGGCGGCCAAGACGGCCGCCAAGGCGCGCTTCCAAAATGCCGGTCAGAGCTGCATCTGCGGGAAACGCTTCATCGTCGAAGACGCGATCTACGATCGCTTCGTCGCCGCCTTCGTGGAAGAATCAAAAGCCTACACGATCGGCGACCCGGAAGACCGGGCGACCAAGATGGGCCCGCTCGCCCGAACCGACCTGCGCGACGACCTCGTCAAGCAGATCGAAGGCTCGGTCGCCAAGGGTGCGCGCGTCGTCCTCGGCGGCACGTTACCCAAACGTGCCGGCGCGTTTTTCGAGGCGACCGTGCTGGTCGATGTGGATGACACGATGCCGGTGTTCCGCGAAGAGACGTTCGGACCGGTCGCCGCGGTGATTCGCGCGCGCGACGCCGAGCATGCGGTCGAACTCGCGAACGATTCGACGTTTGGTTTGGGCGGCGCCCTCTGGACGGGCGATATCGAGCGCGGCAAGGCGCTCGCGCGGCGCATCGTCACGGGCGCCGTCTTTATCAACGGCATGACGGCCTCAGATCCGCGCCTGCCGTTCGGCGGCGTGAAGCACAGCGGGTACGGACGCGAACTCTCCTATCTCGGCATTCGCGAGTTCATGAACATTCAAACGGTCTGGGTCGGCCCCGCAAAGTAGGCGCTTGCAGGCTTCGTGCAAGTGCGCGGAGATTTGTCCCATTACCGACCGTCCACAATTCAGGGGTGCACAGTGGCTAAGAAGCAGTCCGGCGTAGATCGCCGTTCGTTCCTTGCGGGTATCGCCACGGCAGGCGCCGGCGCCGCAGCTGCGGGCGTGACGTCCGCGCCGGCCACGGCCGCAACGCCGCCCGTTGCGCCGCCGCAAAAACTCTCGCCGCCGTCGACCGTGCTCGCGGCCGCCGAGACCGGCAATCCGGCGGGCTCCATCGACCACTGGCACGTTCACAACGCCGGCTCCGACTACATGGTCGATTGCCTCAAACACGTCGGCTACGATTACTTGACGTGTATGCCCGGTTCGACGTTCCGCGGCATCCACGAATCGATCATCAACTACGGCGGCAACACGAAGCCCGAGATGCTCTCGGCCGTGCACGAAGAGATTTCCGCTGCGATGGCTCACGGCTACGCGAAGATGGCCGGCAAGCCGATGGCGATCCTCATTCACAACACCGTCGGCTTGCAGCATGCCTCGATGGCGATTTACAACGCCTTCGCCGATCGCGTGCCGATGTTGATCCTCGTCGGCAACATCGCCGATTCGAGTACGCGCCGCCCCGGCGTCGAATGGTTTCACACCGCGACCGACGTCGCCGCCATCGTGCGCGGTTATACCAAGTACGACTCGCAACCGGCGTCGCTCCAAGCCTTCGGCGAAGAGATCATGAAGGCGAGTTCGATGGCGATGACGCCGCCGTACGAACCGGCGCTGGTTATCGTCGATGCCGATTTGGCCGAAATGCCGATGGGCGAGACGCCCCTACCCATGCCGAAGTTCATGCCCGTCCGGCCGCCGGTTGCCGATCCGGCCGTGCTCGCCGACGTTGCAAAACTGCTCGTCAACGCGCAGACTCCCGTGATCGTGGCCGATCGCGTCGCGCGCACGCCCGCGGGCATGGCGGCGCTGGTACAACTCGCCGAGTTGCTGCAGGTTCCGGTGCTGGATCTCGGTGGTCGCATGAATTTCCCGACCGACCATCACTTGTATGCCGCGTTCGACCGGCAGTTGATCGGCCAAGCCGACGTGATCCTCGGACTCGAGCTCACCGACATCTTCGGTGTCGTCGCCGACGTCCCGGATCTTCCCGAGCGCGAGACGACGATGAAGATCAAGCCGTCGACGACCGTCATCTCGATCAATTCGATGTACATGCAAGGCCAGGGCAACTATCAGGATCAGCAGCGCTTCTATCAGCCGACCATGCCGATTGCGGGTGACAGCGAAGCGTCGCTTCCGTATCTGATCGATGCCGTGAACCGCGCGATGACGAGCGAACGCCGCGCCCAAAACGTGGCGCGCGCCGCACGCTTCAGCGATGCGTTCACCAAACGCCGGGAAGCCAACCTCGTCCAAGCGGCGATCGGCTGGGACGCATCGCCCATCAGCGTGCCGCGCATGTGCATGGAAGTCTACACCCAGATCAAGAACGATCCGTTCTCGCTCGTATCCGAAAGCACGTTCCAAAGTAATTGGCCGCAGCGCTTATGGGATATGAACAAGCCTTGGCACCAAAACGGCGGCTCGGGCGCATACGGCGTCGGCTACGGGATGCCGGCATCAGTCGGCGCTGCTTTGGCCGCGCGCGATGCGGGCCGTTACGCGGTGAACTTCCAAGGCGACGGCGATCTCATGGTCTCTCCCGGATCGTTGTGGACGGCGGCGCATCATAAAATACCGCTGTTGACGATCGTGCACAACAACCGCGCGTGGCATCAGGAAACGATGCACGTACAGCGCATTGCTGACCGGCGCGAACGGCAGCCGGAACATGCCAAGATCGGCACGCTCATCGGCAACCCGGACATCGATTACTCGAAGCTCGCGCTGTCGCTCGGCGTATACGCCGACGGCCCGGTGACGCAGCCTGGGCAGATCGCACCCGCGATCGCACGTGCGCTCAAGGTCGTGAAGAGCGGCATGCCGGCACTCGTCGACGTAGTTTCGCAACCCCGCTAAGGATGGCACAATGAATCTATCGTCCCGCCGCATCGTAACGCTCGCGTTCGCTCTCGCTGCGAGCACCCTCCTCACCCTGCAGAACGCCTCGGCGCAAACGAATCCACCGGCGGCGCCGGCCGGAGATCAAACGCGGGGCAAGGCAGCCTTCATGTCTTACGGGTGCTACGAGTGCCATGGTACGGTGGCCCAAGGCAACTATTTCGGAGCACCACACCTCGCACCGCATCCGATTCCGTTTGCCGCACTACTTGGATATATCCGCAAACCGGCTGGCCAGATGCCGTCCTACGCTGCCTCGATCCTCCCCGAAAAAGACGTCTCCGACATCTACGCCTATCTCTCGTCGATACCGGCCGGCAAGACCGCTCCGGAGATTCCGATGCTCTCGGGCGTCACGACAAAGCCGAAGTAACGCGGAGTCTTCGGCTCAACGTTTGAGGACGCGCCCCATCTTGTCGAAGAGGCCGTCGATCGCGCGTTGATGGCCGTCTTCGAGGCGCTTCCAGAGCAAACGGCCGTCAAGATCGGAAAGCTCGGCGACCACACGGTGCGTGACGGTGGTCTTCTTGCCCTCTTGGGCGATCGTGAAGCCGTGCGTTCCGTTGACACCGTCGTTGTCGATGCGCCAGATGATGCTCTTTTCGGGCTCCACCGAGTCGAGCACGGCGTGCAATCCCAGATGCCATTCTTCCGTCTGTCCCGGGACGAGCGGCCCGGCGCTACGCATGAACGGCTGCGAGGCGAACGGCCAGATCGCGTCGGCCGACGTGCCCATTTCCGTGAGCAATTGGAAGATGCGTTTTGCGGTTCCGGAAAACGTGCGTTCGAACGAGACATCCAGCGGAATCGGCATGAGCGGATTGATTCGACCGGTGGGTAGCTTATTGCTTTTCGGGGTATACGCGTACCGAAGCGAATGACAGGCGAATTCCGGGCACGGTTCCCGAACACGCGACGGGCGGCGGCTTTTGCGCGCCGGTCGTTAATTGCGCATATCGCAGCGTATGGATATCCCGACGGGGATCTGGCCGATATCGAGACGGCTGTGGGCGAGGCGCTGGCCAATGCAGCCGAGCACGGGCATCGGATGGATTCGGGCTTCGAGGTGCGCGTGTACGTTGAACGCGACCGCATCGTGATCGAAGTACAGGATGAGGGCGACGGGTTTCGTCCAGGTGCCGGGACGGCCAAGCCCGGCCACGACGCACCGCGCGGTTTCGGCATCTACCTGATGCGGCACTTGATGGATGAGGTCGATTACGACGAGCGCGGCTCGTGCGTACGGCTCACGAAGCGATTGCCGGTCGCACGCCAGCAAGGCTTGAGCTGCGGGTAGTTACGTCTCTTCTTGGCGGAAGTTCACTTCGATGACGTTGCCGCCATGATCGTCGTCCGGACCGTGTGTGCAGCCGCACTCGTGGCACACGTCGATCGCCGTTTGCGTTTTCGCTTCGACTTCGAGCGTTGCGTCGAGCAGCGCCGCTCGCGTTTGCGGCGAGGGCACGAGTTCGAGCGCCTGCTCGGCATGCACTTTCGTTTCGACCGCGGCGCGAAGATCGTAGATCGCGGCGATTTTTTCGTTCGAGAGCATGGTGGTCGTTCTCCGAATTATTTCCGAGCGGCGACGTTCTGCGGGACGTCGATCCGGTAAGCGGCGATACGTCCGTCGCTATCGACGCGAACGTGTACGGCCATGGTGGCGTTGTCGAAGGCGGCGTTGTAATCGTAGCGGCCGCCGTTTGGATCGGAGGCGGTTTGCGTGAGCCCCTTGTACGCTCCGAAGGTGTGAAGCTTTTGCGAGAGCGTGCCGACGCCGTCGATCGTAACTTGTTTGCGCAAGGCGTCGTCGAAGTGCGATTGCATCGCGTTGAGGTCGTCGTTATACACCGCTTCGGTCGTGTCGTTGATGGCCTTTTCCGGCGACGTCGCGCCGCCGCTACACGCGGCGAGGGCGACGAGCATCAGCCCGGCGGCAATGCGTCCGGTGCACGTGCCCGGCATTACAGGTTGCCCCAGCCATAGGACGTCGTCGCCACGCGCGTGGGCCCAGCGGGCGCCGCGTAGCCGGCGCGCGATGCCGAGGCGACCTGGCCGCGAAGCTGGACGATCATCCGGTGCTGGATGGCAACTTCGTGCTTGTACTCGTGGTTGATCGCGACTTGCGCGAGATACGCTCTGTGTTCGGAGGCGTACGCGGCCTGCGAATCGTTAGCGCTCTCTTCGGCCTGCGCTTGCGCCGAGGCCATCTCGTCTTCTTTCTGATGGACCTTCTTGTTGTGGTTGATGATCAAGAGGGTCCCGCCCACCACCGCCGCGCCACCGATGATGTTGCGCGTGGAGGCCGCGCCGTCGGCCAGTGCCGGGCCGGCCGGTATTGCGGTGAGTGCGATCGCTCCGGTGAGCGCGAGCGAACCGAGGGTGCGCTGCATGTTCATAGATGCGCGGTACCCACAAGACAGCCGTACCTATCGCACACCTTGTCATCCCGCCGGCCACGACGAGCAAATGAAAAAAGCCGCTCCAACCGAGCGGCTCCTCCCATTTTTGGGCGGTTTGGGCGAAGCCCAAACGCGACGGATTCGCGCAGCGAATCCTACGCCTTGAGTTCGATGTCTACGCCGGCCGGGAGATCGAGGTGCATGAGCGCGTCCATCGTCTTCGGTGAGGCTTGGAGAATGTCGATCAGACGCTTGTGCGTGCGCATCTCGAAGTGCTCGCGGCTCTTCTTGTCGACGTGCGGCGAACGCAGCACGCAAACCCGATTGATCTCCGTCGGCAGCGGCACCGGGCCGCTGACGAACGCACCGGTGCGCTTCGCCGTATCGACGATGCGCTCGGCGGACTGATCGAGGATCGCGTGATCGTAGGCTTTGAGCCGGATACGAATTTTCTGCTTCGCCATGGTTGTCTCTCTTAATCCTGGACGGAGGTGACGACGCCGGCGCCGACGGTACGGCCGCCCTCGCGGATCGCGAAACGGAGGCCTTCTTCACACGCGATCGACGTGATCAGTTCGACGTCCATCGCGATGTTGTCGCCCGGCATGACCATCTCGACGCCTTCCGGCAGCTTGATGGTTCCGGTGACGTCGGTCGTGCGGAAGTAGAACTGGGGACGATAGTTTGCGAAGAACGGGGTGTGGCGGCCGCCCTCTTCTTTCGAGAGGACGTACACTTCGGCTTTGAACTTCTTGTGCGGTTTGATCGAACCGGGCTTGGCCAGCACCTGACCGCGCTCGATGTCGTTGCGCTCCACACCGCGGAGCAGCACGCCGACGTTGTCGCCGGCGATGCCCGCGTCGAGCAGCTTGCGGAACATTTCGATGCCCGTGACGACCGTCTTGCGGGGCGGCGTGTCGACGAGACCGACGATTTCGATTTCTTCGCCGACTTTGACCTGACCGCGTTCGACGCGTCCCGTGCCGACCGTGCCGCGGCCGGTGATCGTGAAGACGTCTTCGACCGGCATCAGGAACGGTTTGTCCACGGCGCGCTCCGGCGTCGGGATGTAGTTGTCGACCGCATCCATCAGCGCGAAGATCGGATCGGCATCCTTGTCGCCGCGCTTGCCCGACGACTGGAGCGCCTTGAGGCCCGAACCGCGGATGATCGGAATATCGTCGCCCGGGTATTCGTAGGATGAGAGCAGTTCGCGAACTTCCATCTCGACGAGTTCGAGCAGCTCTTCATCGTCGACCTGATCGACTTTGTTGAGGAACACGACGATGTACGGCACGCCGACCTGCTTCATGAGCAGAATGTGCTCGCGGGTCTGCGGCATNNCGCGCGTCTGCGGCATCGGGCCGTCAGCGGCGGAGACCACGAGGATTGCGCCGTCCATCTGGGCGGCGCCCGTGATCATGTTCTTGACGAAGTCGGCGTGTCCCGGGCAGTCGACGTGCGCGTAGTGGCGCTTCGCCGTCTCGTACTCTTGGTGCGAGATGGCGATCGTGATGCCGCGTTCCTTTTCCTCGGGCGCGTTGTCGATATCATCGACGTTGCGCTTCTGGATGTTGGAATTTTCGGTCGCAAGGCAGTTGATGATGGCTGCCGTGAGCGTCGTCTTGCCGTGGTCGACGTGACCCGTGGTCCCGATGTTGACGTGAGGTTTCGAACGGTCAAATTTGGCTTTAGCCATGATCTACTTCTGTGTTCCTTCGGTTTAGATTTGCGCGAGTAAACTGATAGTGTGGTGGTTAGGCGGTCGCGAGCTTTTTGCCGGACGCCTTCGCAACGATTTCTTCTTCGACGGAGCGCGGTGCTTTCTCGTAGCGCGAGAACTCCATCGTGTACGTTGCGCGGCCTTGGGTCGCGGAACGCATGTCGGTCGCATAACCGAACATTTCCGAGAGCGCGACGTCGGCCGTGATGACCACGGCGCCGCCGGGCGCTTCTTCTTGCGATTGAATCTGGCCGCGACGACGATTCAAGTCGCCGTTGATGGCGCCGAGGTAATCCTTCGGCGTCGTCACTTCGACTTTCATGATCGGCTCGAGCAAGATCGGACCGGCCTTTTTGTTGGCGTCTTTGAACGCCATCGAGGCCGCAATCTTAAACGCCATTTCCGACGAGTCGACATCGTGGTACGAACCGTCGAAGAGCGTCGCTTTGAAATCGAGCACCGGGAAACCGGCCAACGTACCCGACGTGGCTGCTTCGCGAATGCCCTCTTGGACCGGCTTCACGTATTCTTTGGGAACCGTGCCGCCGACGACTTTGTTCTCGAACACGTAGCCCGTGCCGGCCGGTAGCGGCTCCAGACGAATCCAGACGTCGCCGTATTGACCTTTACCGCCGGACTGCCGCACGAATTTACCTTGAACTTCGACCGACTTCGTGA
>PLRU01000089.1 GCA_003164045.1 Candidatus Lustribacter telmatis | reverse complement strand
GTATCGGCGGTAAAGCGCGCGAGCAATTGCTTCTCGTAGGCAATCGGCGACGCACTATAAACGGTGAGCTTGCCCTCCTTTTGCGCATCGCCGATCAGCGCAGCATCCCCGATCGTCTCGCCGTCGATGACGAGTGGTCCGGGTGCGGCGCGAACGGTGCTCGTTGCGAACAGCGCCGCGACGACGGCAGCAAGCAGTCCGGCGGAAGCGGAACGAAACAGTGCAGGCCTCACGTGCCGTGTCTTTCTCATAGGAGGGGGTGGGTCATCCCCGAATGCGGATTTTCGCGATGGCAATGACGATTGTCGAGAAAATCTTGGCGCGAGCGAGCGGCGTCGAGCGCGTTGCCGCCGGAGATTTCGCGATCGTGAACGTCGATGTCGCCGTGCTGAGCGACATGACGTTCGAGATGTTCTCGCACGAGATGCTCTCGGTCTGGGATGCGAGCCGGGTCGTCGTCGTGTTCGATCATCACGTGCCGGCGGCATCGAAGCGCAGCGCGGCGGCGCAGCAGCTCGGCCGCGCGTTTGTGAAACGGTTCGGCATCGAACGCTTTCACGACGTCGGATCGGATCAAGGCATCGCGCACAACATCGTGGCCGAACATGCCTATGCACTGCCCGGATCGCTGCTCGTCGGCGGCGATTCGCACACGTGCGCCGGCGGTGCGCTCAACTGCGCGGCGCGCGGCGTCGGCGGCCCGGAAATGCTCTATGCGGTGACGACCGGAACGACGTGGTTCCAAGTCGGTTCGACCGTGCGCTACGATCTCGAGGGAACGCTAGCGCCCGGCATATCGCCGAAGGATCTGTTTCTCTACATCGCCAGGACGTATGGCGACCACACGAATCAGAACGTCGAGTTCGGCGGGAGCGCCCTCGCGGGATTGAGCATGAACGCGCGCGCAACGCTCGCCACGATGGGGGCGGAACTCAGCGCCGAGTTCGTCGTCTTCGAAGCGGACGAAACGCTGCTGGCCTACGTGCGCGAGCGCACGACTGCGGCCTTCGAGCCGCAGTATCCCGACGCCGATGCCGTCTATGCGGCGCGCCGGACCATCGACCTCGGTGCGATCCGTCCGCTCGTCGCACTGCCCGACGCGGTCATCCGCAATTCCGTGCCGATCGGCGACGTGGCCGGGCAGCGCATCGATCAAGCGTTCATCGGCTCGTGCGCCAACGGCACGCTCGACGATCTGGCCGAAGCCGCGCGCGTCGTCGCCGGCAAACACGTAGCGCCGGGCGTGCGTTTCGTCGTCACGCCATCGACGCAGGCGATCTTTCGCGACGCGATGCGCGCCGGCTACGTGCAGACGCTCATGGAGGCGGGCGCCGTCGTCACGCCCGCGACGTGCGGCGCGTGTTCGGGCGGACACATGGGCGTGCTCGGTGAGAACGACGTGTGCATCACCGCGAGTACGCGCAACTTCAAGGGCCGCATGGGCGCGGCGAGCGCGAAGATCTTCATGGCCTCGCCCGCGACGGTCGCCGCTGCTGCGATCGCCGGATATATTACGGAAGCCGCCGAGGTTCTCGTTTGACCGGCAAGGTGTGGACGTTCGGCGACGACGTCAACACTGACGTCATTGCGCCTGGTGGCATGCAATCCGCAACGCCGCGCCAACGCGCGCTAGCCGTGTTCTCAGCGAACCGCCCGGGCTGGTCGGAGCTTGTCACGCCCGGCGATATTATCGTGGCGGGAACGAATTTCGGAACCGGCTCGAGCCGCCCCGCCGCGCAATCGCTGCGCGCGCTCGGCATCGCGTGCGTGCTAGCCGAATCGCTCAACGGCCTCTTTTTTCGAAATGCCGTGAACTACGGGTTCTGCGCGTTCGCGTGTCCCGGCGTAACCGGACTCCTCGCCGAAAACCAAACCGCGCGCATCTCTACCGATACCTGGACGGTCATGAACGAAGTGAACGGCGCGCAGCTACCCCTAACACCGGTCCCCGCACATTTGCTGGAGTTGATGACGGGCGGCGGAATCTTCCCTGAGCTGGAACGTCGCGGTCTGATCAAAGCGCGCGGGTGAAATCGCAGGGCAGCGCCGACGGCATCTCGCCGGCGTTAACGTTTGTCTTTGCGCTCTCGTGCGGAGCGCTCGTGGCCAACCTCTACTACGCGCAAGCGCTGGTGACGGTCATCAGTCCGGCGCTCGGCCTGCATGCGGGACTCGCCGGGTTGACGGTTACGCTGACGCAGCTCGGCTACGCGGCCGGTTTGATCCTACTCGTGTCGCTCGCCGATCTGATGGAAAACCGGCGACTGATTTTGCTCAGCGTTGCGGGTACCGTGGTCGGCTTGTGCGGCGCTGCGTTGTCGACGTCGGCTGCGACGTTTCTCATCGCATCGGTTGTCGTCGGCGTGTGCGCGGTCGGGGCGCAGATTATCGTCCCGTTCGCCGCGCATCTTGCGCGCGAAGAACGGCGCGGCCGTGTGCTCGGCAACGTGATGGGCGGACTGATCACCGGCATCATGCTCGCGCGTCCCGTAGCGAACCTGATATCGTCGGCCTTCGGTTGGCGCGCGGTCTTCGGCTGCTCGGCCGCGGTTGGCGTAGGCATCTTTGTCGTGCTGTGGTTCACGTTGCCGGAACGGCGTCCGCAGCCGAACATGTCGTACGGGCAGATCCTCGCTTCGTCGTGGCATCTGCTGGTAACGACCCCAGTGCTGCAGCGGCGCGCCGCGTTTCAAGCGATCGTGTTCGGCACGTTCAACCTGTTCTGGACGGCCGTTCCACTCGTGCTCACGCAAACGTTCCACTACGATCAACGTGAGATCGCACTCTTCGCACTTGCCGGCGCCGGCGGTGCGCTCTCGGCGCCGATCGCCGGGCGCCTAGCCGATCGCGGCTTCACGCGCCCCGCGATGGCCGCGTTCTACCTGACGATCGTCGCAGCGTTTGCGTTGAGCGGCTGGGCCGTCGCTGCAACGTTTATCGGTGCGCTCGTACTCACAGCAATCGCGCTCGATGCGTCCGCGCAAGGCAGTCAGATCCTCGCGCAGCGCGTGATCTACGGCATCGATCCCGAGGCGCGCGGCCGCATCAACGCCGTCTTCATGACGAGCATCTTCGTCGCCGGCGCGATCGGCTCGCTCCTCGCCGGCGTGACGTTTTTCTACGGCGGCTGGCCGGCAACCGCCGCCACCGGCGGCGCCTTCGGCCTGCTGCTGGTGGTGTTGTTTGTGATGGAGCCGAAGGCGCCGGTTAAAGCTGTTTGAGCGCGTTGTTCACGGCATCGATCGACTTTTTCGCATCGCCGAAGAGCATCGCCGTCTTCGGGTTTTCGTAGAGCGGGTTGTCGATTCCGGCGAAGCCGGATTTCATCGAGCGTTTGAGCACGATGACGTTCTCCGCTTTGTCGACGTCGAGGATCGGCATGCCGTAGATCGGTGAGGTCTTGTCGGTGCGTGCCGCCGGATTCGTCACGTCGTTCGCGCCGACAACGAGCGCGACGGTCGTGCGCTCGAACTCCGGGTTGATGTCGTCCATGTCATAGAGCGAGGTGTACGGCACGTTGGCTTCCGCGAGCAGCACGTTCATGTGCCCGGGCATGCGGCCGGCGACGGGGTGGATCGCGTACTTCACCTCGACGCCACGCTTCTCGAGCAAATCCTCGAGTTCGCGAATCGAGTGTTGCGCTTGCGCGACCGCCATTCCGTACCCCGGCACGATGATCACTTGGCTGGCGTACGCCAGCAGCGCTGCGGTATCTTCGGCGGTCACCGAACGGACCTCGGCGCCGCTTCCGCCGCTTGCCGCGGCGCTCGACGACTGCACCGAACCGAACGCGCCGAAGAGCACGTTGGTGACGGAGCGGTTCATCGCTTTCCCCATCAGCAGCGTGAGCAGCGTGCCCGACGCGCCGACCAGCGCGCCCGAGATGATCAAGACATTGTTGTTGAGCACGAAGCCGGTCGATGCGGCGGCGAGTCCGGTAAACGAGTTGAGCAGTGAAATCACGACCGGCATGTCCGCCCCGCCGATCGGCAGTACGAAGAGCACGCCGAGGACGAGCGCTAGCACCAGCGCGATGCCGAAATTCATCAGCGGATTCGGGCCATTGATGATGACCATTACGGCGGCATAAACGATGGCGATCAGCACCAGCGCGTTGACGATCTGCTGACCGGGATAGGTGATCGGGCGGCCCGTCATCAGTTCTTGCAGTTTGAGGAACGCGATGATCGAGCCTGAGAAGCTCAGCGCGCCGATGACGGCCGTGAGCATCGTCGTGAACGTGAAGTCGAACGGCAGCGGGCTGCCGTTGACCGCGGAGAGGGTCTTCATCAGTTCGCCCATCGCCACGAGCGACGCGGCGCCGCCGCCGCAGCCGTTGAAGATCGCGACCATCTGCGGCATCGCGGTCATCTTGACGGCCTTGCCGAAATAGATCCCGACGGCAGCGCCGACGACGAGCCCGGCGATGATCACGGGCCACTGCACGACGCCCTGCGCGAACGTTGCGATCAGGGCGATCAGCATGCCGGCCATCGAGAGGCGATTGCCGAAACGCGCGGTCTTCGGCGAGCTCATGTACTTGAGACCGAGGATGAACAGGATGCCCGTAATCAGGTAGGCGACGTTGTACCAAGTCGCATATTGCGCGACCACTTCCATGCTAGTCGTCCTTCTTTGCGACGACCGGCCGCGGGCGGAACATGGAGAGCATGCGTTCCGTCACCGTGTATCCGCCGAACACGTTGAGCGAGGCGAGTACGATCAGGATGAAACCGACGACCGGGCCGAGCGGCGCGAACGCCAAACCGGCGACGAGGATCGCCCCGACGAGCACGATGCCGTGGATCGCGTTGGTGGCCGACATCAGCGGCGTATGCAGCGTGCTCGGCACGCGGCCGATCACCTCGATGCCGACGAACACCGCCAAAATGAAGACGGTGATCTCGGTGAGCAAATGGTCGGTCATGCGCTCCCCTTTGCCGCAAGTGCGTCGAGCGTCGGCTTGTGCACGATCGTGCCGTCGTGGACGAGCGTGGTGCCGGCGATGATCTCATCGGTCATGTCGAGCGCAATGACGGCGTCTTTGATGAAGTACTCGAGTAGCGTCTGGACGTTCTTCGAATAGAGCTGGCTGGCGTCAGTCGCGACGGTCGACGGCAGGTTGACCGTGCCGACGATCGTCACGCCGTTGGGACTCGTGATCGTCTCGCCCGTCACCGTGAGTTCGCAGTTGCCGCCGGTTTCGGCGGCGAGATCGACGATCACGCTGCCCGGCGCCATCGCGGCGACCGCGTCTTTCGTGATGAGAATCGGTGCGCGGCGTCCGGGCACGGCGGCCGTCGTGATCACGACGTCGGCTGCGCCGATCGCTTTGATCATGCCGAGACGCTGCTTCTCGATCGCTTCGGCCGAGAGCTCGCGCGCATAACCGCCCTGGCCCTCGCCGCTCTCGCCGACATCGATCTCCAAGAACTTTGCGCCGAGTGACTGCACTTGTTCCTTGACCACGGGCCGCGTGTCGTACGCGGTGACGACGGCGCCGAGCCGGCGACAGGTCGCAATCGCTTGCAGACCGGCGACGCCCGCGCCAATGATCAGCGCTTTGGCGGGCTTGATCGTGCCGGCGGCGGTGGTGAGCATCGGGAAGAACTTCGCCAGCGTACTCGCCGCGATCAGCGCGGCTTTGTAGCCGCCGATGTTCGCTTGCGATGAGAGCGCGTCCATCGCTTGCGCTTTGGTCGTGCGCGGGATCGCATCCATGCTCAGCGCGGTGAGACCGCGCGTCGCGTAGCGCTCGACCGACTGCGGGTCACCGAGCGGCGCGAGAAAACCGATGAGGATCGCGCCGCGCTTGAGGCCGTCGAGTTCGGCGTCGCTGGGCTTGTTGACGCGCACGACGATGTCGGCATCGGCTACCGTCGCGGCTTCGTCGGCGGCAATCGTAGCGCCGGCGGCGGCGTAGGCCTCATCGAGGAAACCCGCGCTGCGCCCGGCGTCGCGTTCGACCGCAACGGTGATCCCGGCTTTGACGAATTTTCCAGCGGTGTCCGGTACGAGCGCGACGCGGCGTTCGCCCGGGGCTCGCTCACGGGGGACGGCGATTTTCATGACTCCACCCTCATGCGATGCACATGGTGCGAATTACCTCGCCCGCGGCGAGCCGATCGAATGCTTCGTTGAGACCGTCGAGGCCGATGGTGCCGCTGAGGAGCCGCTCGATGGGCAACTTGCCACTGCGCCAAAGGCCGATGTACTTCGGAATGTCACGACGCGGAACCGACGCGCCCATGAAGCTGCCGCGCAACGTGCGTTCGGCGCCGACCATCATCAGCGGCGGCAGCGCGATCGTGGCCGCCGGGTTCGTGATGCCGAGCGCAATGGCCGTACCGCCGGGAATCGTCGCCGCGAGCGCCTGCATCACGACGGGCGCGTGCGCGGTCGCTTCGATGGCAACATCCACGCCCAAAATTCCCAGGGCCTCGTTGATCTGCGCGCCCGGATCACCCGCATTCGGGTCGATCGTGAGTGCGGCGCCGAGTTCGCGCGCCAGCTGACGTTTGTGCTGGAGCGGATCGACCACGATGGCGGTCGCGCCCGCGCACACGGCGCCGAGCAGCGCCATCAGCCCGACGCCGCCCGCGCCGAAGATCGCGATCGTCATGCCGGGCCGCGCTTGCGCGACGTTGAACACGGCGCCAAGGCCGGTGAGGCAGCCGCAACTGAACACGGCCGCAAATTCGAGCGGCACGTCGTCGGGAATCTTGACCAGCGACTCTTGCGCGCACACCGTGCGTTCGGCAAACGCGGTCACGCCGAGATGGTGATACACCGGTTTGCCGTGCAGCCGGAAGCGCGTGCCGCCGCGCAGCACGCCGCCGGCGCGGTTCGCGGCATGGCCCGGAATGCACAGTGCCGGTTTCCCCGCGATGCACATCGCGCACTCGCCGCACATCGCAACGAACGCAAAGAGCACGTGATCGCCCGGCTTCACGTAGGTGACGCCCGCGCCGACTTCTTCGACCACACCGGCCGCTTCGTGGCCGAGCGCGAGCGGCGTCTCCTTCGGCATCGTGCCGTTGAGGTTGGAGAGATCGGAATGACACAATCCGGCACTGGAGATCTTCACCACGACCTCGCCCGGGCCGGGCGAATCGAACTCGATCTCTTCGATCCGCAGCGGGCGGCTCTGCGCGTACGGTTGCGGCAGCCCGAGTTCGTGGAGAATTGCGGCGCGCGTGCGCACGTTAGAACTTCCCGATCAGCTTCGCATCCGGCAACGGCGTCTTATATGCCAGAATGCCCTGGGTGATGAATTCGTTCTGCATGTCGAGCAGCGTGTTTCGATCGATGCGCAGGTCGGGCTTGAAGTCGTAGCGGTCGGTGGTCTTGATCAAGTCGACTGGTTGGCCCGTGTACTTGGCCATCGCTGCAAGGTTTTCGGGCTTGAGGTAACCGCTGCCCACGATGTCGGCGGCGCCGCGGCGAAACGCTTTCATCACGGCGCTTGCGGTCGGCGGATCGTTGAGCAGGGTCGGGCCGAAGAAGATGCCGGTGCCGGAGATTCCCACCGGCGCGCTGCCGACGATTTGCGCGAGCTTTTTCTCGGCGAAGAGCGCGGTGAACGGTGCCGCGCAGAACATCGCATCGACGGCTTTGTGTTCGAGTGCAACTTGCTGATCGGGCGCGGGAATGTTGAGCGCGGTGATGTCTTTGATCGTCAGACCGAATTTGCGCAAGATCAACGCGACGTAGTAGCCCGACGTCGCGCCCGCGTTGCCGAGCCAGCCGACGTTCTTGCCCTTGAGCGAACTCGCGTCGTGCGCGCCGGCATCGTAGAGATCTTGCCGCATCATCAGCGCGGTCGGATGACCCTTGGCCGGCTGATAGCCGGTCGACGCCACGAACTTCACGTCGAGCGCGCGGTTGATCGCGTTGAAGAACGCGGCCGAAAGGCCGGCGGTCGCAACGTCCATCTGGCTCTGCGCGACGAGCGCCATCGCGTCTTGCCCGGCGACGATCGGCGTCAGCGTCGCGTTGAAGCCGGCGTCGTGCAGATAGCCGCGCTCTTGTGCGACGAACACCGGCGCGAAGAGCGTCGAGGGAACGTAGCCGATCGTCAGGGCTTTGCCGCTTTGCGCGCGGGCGACGGTCGGCAGCGCGGCTGCGGTGCCGAGGGCGGCGGCGCCGGCGAGAAAGTGTTGACGATTCGTCACGAGAGGGTCCTTTCGGGTTGCGGCGCTGCGATCAGCGCGCCTTGACGTACGAGTTCGCTGCGAACATGCTCGGCTTTTGTCACGCCGTTACGTGCAGTCTGCGCCGCCGCGACGCCTGCCGCCTGGCCGGTTGCAAAAGCCGTCCCCATCACCCGCAGCGACGCGAACGCATAGGGGTCGGCGTCGAGCGTGCGCCCCGCGGCGAAGAGATTCGCGTGCGTGGCGCTGTGCAGCGTGCCGAGCGGAATTTCGTAGGCGCCGTCGTCCTTGATACGAATCCAGCGATTCGGCAGCCCGGGACCCGGGTGGTGTTCGGCCGGCCAGCCGCCGACTGCGACGGCGTCGGGGAATGTCGCGCCGCCGACGACCTCCGCTTCGGTGAGCGGCCGTTGCGCGACGACGTGCCGCGACTCGCGCGTGCCGATCGCCGGGCCGGTCGTCACGATGTACGCAGCTGCGTGGCCGGGCAGCGTGCGGATCGCATCGAGCAACTGCCACGCTTGGCGGCGTCCCCGCCGCTCGGCCGCGGCGTGCGAGCGCACGTCGCGCACATCGTATGCTTCGTCCGCGAGATACGCGACGACGTCGTTCGAACCGGGGATGCGAATGACGAGCCCGTGTTCTTTGGTGAGCGCATCGAGCCCGCGCGCTTTGGCCGCGCGCACCGCGCGTTCCCACGCCGTACGGCTCGTGTCGGCGTCCGCTTCGATCCCGCCGAAGCGGACGACAAGGGTGCCGTTTTGCACCGCACCGTCGTGTCCGCCATACCGCACGCCGGCGCCGCTGCGCGCAGCGAGGTCGGCATCGCCGCTGGCATCGACGAACGCATGCGCGGAGATCCAGCCCGTGCCGCCGTGATCGTACACTGCAACCGAGGCGATGCGGTCGCCGGCGAGCGTGGCGTCGGTCAACGTCGCGTGCAGCAGCACGTCAACGCCTGCCCGCTCGCAAATGCGATCCAGCGCGAATTTCACGATCTCGGGATCGAGCAGCGCGATGACGACGTTCGATGCGGTGCGTACCGGCGTCGCATCGCCGCCGAGTATTTCGATTTCGCGCAGCACATCGTCACCGACGCCGCGCACGATTTGCACGGCCGGATCGGCTTGCGTCCAGAACCCGCAGTACGTGAGCACGTTACTATGCGTCGCCGCGCCGCCGAGGTAGGGCGCACGTTCGATCAGCGCAACCGACGCGCCGGCTTGCGCGGCGGCGACGGCAGCGGCCACTCCGGCCGCGCCGCCGCCGGCTACGACGACGTCGTAACTGCGCAGAGCGCTATTTCTTGGGGCTGATCTTCAGGGCGTTTTTCAGGATGCCGACCTTCTCGATTTCGACTTCCATCACGTCGCCGTTCTTGAGGAACTCGGGAGGCGTGCGCGCAAAGCCGACGCCTTCGGGCGTGCCGCTTGCGATGATGTCGCCCGCTTCGAGCGTGAGGCCTTGCGAGAGATTCGAGATCACTTGTTTGACGCTGAAGATCATCTTCGAAGTGTTCGAATGCTGCTTCTCAACGCCGTTGACGCGCAGCATGATTTCGAGTTTCTGCGGATCGCCGATGTCGGCGGCGTCGATGATCCAGGGTCCGATCGGGCAGGTGTTGTCGAGCGATTTGCCCTTGAACCACTGCAGATGCGAGCGCTGAAGATCGCGCGCCGTGACGTCGTTGAGGCAGCTGTAGCCGAACACCATCGAGAGCGCGTCGGCTTCGGAGACATCCTTGCACGTCGTGCCGATGATCACCGCAAGTTCCGCTTCCCAATCGTACATCGGCGACACGGAGCCTTCGAGTTCGAGGTCCTGATCGGGACCGGCGATTGAGGTCGGCGCCTTGGTGAAGTACGTCGGCACGTCGGGGAGTTTCAGCTCCTGGCCGAGCGCCTTCGCGCCTTCTTCGGCGTGCGCGAGGTAGTTGCGGCCCACGCAGAAGACGTTCTTTTGCGGGTGGAGCGGAGCGAGCAGCTTGACGCCCTTCGCCGGAATGGCCGCACCGAGTTTAGCGACCGCCGCTTTGCGGTCGGCCGGTGACATTTTGACGAAGGCGTCGAGCGACGCGACTTCGGCGCCGAAGGGACGGATCGAGTCGCCCTCGATGACGCCGGGACGCGGCTTACCCGCCGCGTCGGAATAGGAAACGTAACGCATAGGCACGGCGTTGCCGCCTGGGGCGCAGGTTTCCCTGCGGACCCGCCGTAGGCTGCGGCGTGCAGCAGAACGCCCCGCTCCCCTACCCCGACGCCGACCTCCGGCAGCACCCGCCGCGCTCTGCCCGCGACATGCTCGGCGGGATCTATTTCCTGGCCCGCACGATCGACAAGACGCGTGCCAAAATCCAGGGCACCCTCGGACCGTATAAGATCCAGCCCGGCATCTCGGGCTACGTCTTCGAGGACCTCGGCATAACGGAAGAACAGTTCACCGAAGCCGTGCGCAGCGCCAAGTCCGATGACGACGTCGTGAAATGGGTGCATGCGCATACCGATGCCGCAAAGTACCCGGCGCTCAACGACATGCTGGTGAACCGCCGTATTCGCGACGACGAACACCGCGCGCAGGTGCTGCCGGCAAATCCGAGTCTGGCCGAACGTCCCGACCTCTGGAACTGGTTCGAATTCTTCGAATTCGACGATGCGTGGATGTACGAACCCGGCAACCGCGGCAAGACCGGCGCGGCGCCGCTTTAGTCGTCGCTGAATTGCGCGTTGCCCGAGGTCGGGCGGCGCGTGAGGTGCCAGAAGTCGCAGTAGCGGCAGTGATACGTGAACAGCTTCATGCCGTTCATTGCGGCGATCGCGCGCGCTTCGTCTTCGCTGGCATACGGTTGTTTTGAGGTGCACGAGCGCTCGACGTCGCGATCGATCGCCGGATCGGCGCCGCTGCGCGTGCGAACGAAGAAGTCCATGAGCGACTCCGTGGGACCGCGCTGTTTTCCGCGGTCGCGCGCACTCACGGCGGCGGCGTCTTGGTGATCTGGTTGAGGTCGGGCAGATGCAAGTTTCCAGACGGCTGCGGCCCCGGCGTCATCGCAGCGGTGCGGACCGGTTCGGGGACGGGCGAACCCGCAGGTCGCGCCGGTGGTTTGCCATTCTTCTTGAGATCGTCGAGCATCTTGGTAACGGCGCCCTCGGCGTTTGCATCGACGCCTCCGGCTTTAACGAGCGCGACTTCGCGGTGTACGCGCGCCGTCTTCGGATTGTAGTCGTACGTCAGCCGGTAGCTGCCCGAGATCGCTTTGCCGTCGGGCGTGCGGATGAACGCCTGCATGGCGTTACCGTACGTTTGCAAATTGTAGGTTTTATCTTTAGAGACTTTGCCCGTGATCACGTGCGTCACCTGACCGAGCTTGTTGACCGCAACGATGTATTCGGTGTGTAAGACGACCTTCGGCAGCAGCGCCTTTGGCTGAATCTTGGTGACATCGATGCGGTAGGGCAGGGGCGTCGGCGCGGCGGCAAGCAACGCGAGTGCTGCCGCCGCGGCGCAGAGCGCGGCGCGCAGTGAAGGACGCATCAGTTGCGCGAGAGCGCTGCGAACGCATGGCCGCAGGTCGCGCAGGCCACGATCACTTGAAACGTCGCACCGGCCGTACGGACGTCGCGCTCGACACGCGTGCGATCGTCGCTGCCGCACGAGCGGCAGGGTTCCTTGGTGGAGTTCCGTTTGGAACGCTCTTCGTCCACGATTTTTGCCTTCTGCCTTGCAACGGGACGTGCCTTTGGGGCTGCCGAAACCGTTAGACGGATGTTCAAACGCGCGCTTTTGGCGCTTGCTCTTGTGGTCGGCGCATCTTGGGCGCCGGCGCTTGCGACGCCGTCGGTTACCGGGGTTGGTGACGTTCGCGTGCTCACGGTGCGCTTTATACCCAGTCCGGATGCGGGCGCCGGGCTCGCCTCAGGCGGCCTGACCTACGTGCTCGCTAACGTCGAACTGACGAACGGCACGGCGCACGATTTCACGCCCAGCGTGAGCCGCTTTTTCCTGACCGGGCTGCAGAACCAGCGTTACCAAGGGACCGATAGCGGATCGAGCGTGTTTGCCGGCGTGTCCAACTCGCAGCGGCCGCTCAAGCAAGGCGACAAGCGCCGGTACACCGTGGGATTCCGCTCGCCGGATCCCGTCATCACGGGGACGGTCAGCTACGAACCGTAGGCTTGCCGCAGCACTCGCCGTGCTGACGCTGATATCGCTAACCGCGTTTCCGGCGCGCGCCGCGCGGCCGCTATTGGATTCCGGCAAGTGGGATAATTATTTCGCGCTGTTTGCGCGTAACGCGTCGGTGCCGTGGAAACACACCACGTTGCGGCTCGATACGTACAGCGGTGCGGCGGTCGATTTTGCCGCCTACGACGTGGATCCGGCCGACGTGCTGGTGGCGGGCGCGAACGCGCGGCCGCGGGCGATCGACACCTCGCATCGCAGCTCCGTCGCGCATTGGCGCTTCACGCCCCCGCCCGGACTCACGTTTGCTTCGAACGACGTCGACGTACCGCTGCTCAATCGCGAAGGCTTCTACGTCATCGAAGCGCGGCGCGGCACGGCGGTGCAGCAAGTATGGATCAATCTCTCGCGCGTCGGCTTGATCACCAAAGAATCGCCGGCCGGCTCGATCGTGTACGGCGCGGATTTAGGCACCGGCCGCGCGCTGCGCGGCATGCGCGTGACGTATCTCGTCGGCACGCACTTCGTCTACGACCTCTCCGATAGCCACGGCATCTCGCGCGTACCGGCGCACGCCGTCTTTGCGCTCGCGGAGTGGGGCAAGAGCCGGTCGTTCGTTTCGCTCTTTCCGCAATCGCCGCCGCCTGCCGCGGTGCTGGGCGTGCGCGCCGACCGGCCGTCGGCCAGTGCCGGCGAGAGCGTGCGCGTCGTCGGCTTTGCGCGCCGCCGCAACGGCAACGTGTACCGCCCGGCCACGGGCGACGTTGCACTGACGGTGGTCGTCGATGGGAAGACGATCGCGTCGGGACACGCCGACCTCGATGCGGCCGGCGCGTTTACCAGCAAACTCGATTTGCCCGCGGATGCACCGGCCGGTGATGCGGCCATTCTCGCTTCGACGCCCGGCGCCAGCGGCGGCGCGACGATTCACATCGACGGCGCCGGCGATACGGTGCTCGCAATTGCGGCGCCGTGTTCCACCGCGTGTTCGCCCACGTTACCGATTCCGCTGACGTTCACGGTGAAACGCGCGGGCGTTCCGGCGGGGAACGAGGCGATCCGCGTGCGCATCGTGCGCTCGCCGCACGTAGAGCCGCCCGACGGCGGCGACGAATCGACGGCGTGGGGCGTAACCACGATCGTCGATGCCACGCTGACCACCGATGCGCTGGGCGTCGCGCACGTTGCGATTCCCGCACCGACCGACGGCCTGGCGTCGACCTACGGGGTGGCGGCCGCGAACGGCCCATCGACGGCCAGCGCGAATCTGGTCGCGCCGAACGCGCGCATCGCGCTGGCGGTCACGCCGCTGCAGCAGAGCATCGATACCGCCGACCCGGCGACGTTCGACGTGCGTGGCTTCGATGCGCTGGCCGGTACGCCCGCGAGCGGTTTGAGCGTACACGTGCGTATCAGCCACGGACCGACGATTCAAGACGATACGGTAACGCTCGGCGCCGACGGCACGGCGCGCGTGTCGTTTCGCGACGTCGCGCTCGGCATGAACCTCATTACGGCGCAAGCCGACATCGATGGCCGTCCGGCGATCGACGTATCCGCTATTACCGTGGCCCCGCGCGCGCTGACGGGCGCCAGCATCGGCAGTAGCGCGGGCGTGAAGATCGTGCTCGACCGGGCGCGCCAAAAACCGGACGAACGCACCGGCGTTACGGCGCAGCTTGACGGCGCCGCCGGCGATGCGTTCATTACGATGGAAAGCGTGCGCGGCGTAACTCCGGCCGTCGTGTCGGTGCAGAACGGCTCGGCGAGCACCTCGCTCGTGGTGCCCGAGACGATCGGCGCGCTCGCTATCGGCGTGGCGTTCGTCCGCGACGGCGCGCTCATCGACGCGTCACTGCCGCTCGTCATCGACGGTCCCGGTCATCAGCGTTCGCTCGCGTTGTCCGCCGATCGCGCGACGTATGCGCCGGCGTCCACGGCCAAGATCACGATTGCCGATGGCGACGATCGCTCCAATGCGACGCTCGCCGTGCGGGTCAGCGATCGCCGCGCGACGAGCGGTGCGTCGTTCGACGACATTCCGGGCGTGCTCGCGTCGAGCGGAACGACCACGCAGAATCTCGCTTCGCTCGATCCGCCGTGGCACACCTGGGTCGCGCCCGCCAAGTCGACCGCCGGCGATATCTTCGGCTTCGACCGGCCGCGCCAGACAGCTTCGACCGATACGTCGATCGTTGCCGCCGCAACGCGGGTGCTGACGTGGCGCATCGATCGCACCGCCGGCTCGTCGGTCGACGTGCCCGTGCCGCACGATCCGGGCCGTTACGTTCTCTCGATCATCAAGATGACCGAGGACGGCGACGTGGGCGCGGCCTCGATCGCGCTGACCGTTCAATGACCGATCGCACGCTGCCGCTGCCGCAAACGGCGCGTTTGATGCTGCTCGATACGTACGGTCTGGTCTATCGCGCGTTCTTCGCGCTGCCTGCGCTGACCACGACGCACGGCATGCCGATCAATGCGGCCTACGGCTTCACGATGATGCTCACGAAGCTGATCGCCGACGAGAAACCCACGCACGTGATCGCGGCGTTCGACAAGGGTTTGCCGGCCGCGCGGGTCGCGATGTATCCCGAATACAAAGCGCACCGCGACGAGATGCCGGGCGACTTGCGTCCCCAGTTTGTGCTGGTGCGAAAGATCCTCGCCTGCTACGGCATTCCGGTCCTCGAGATCGAGGGCGAAGAAGCCGACGACGTGATGGCGACGCTCTCACGCATCGCGGGCGAAGACGGCCAGCGCACGATCGTGGTCACCGGCGATCTCGATATGCTGCAAACGGTCGACGATTCGACGACCGTGCTCACCACGCGCCGCGGCATCACCGATCTCGGCCGTTACGACGCGGCGGCCGTGCGCGAGCGCTTCGATCTCGAACCGCTCCAGCTGCCGGATTACCGTGGCCTCAAGGGCGATCCGTCGGATAATTTGCCCGGCATTCCCGGCGTTGGTGAAAAGACCGCGATCAAACTGGTGAAGGCGGCGGGTTCGCTCGACGCGCTCCTGGCCGATCCGAAGCTTGCCGGTACGGCGAAGCTCGAAGCGCTGGTGCGCGAACACGGCGAGATGGCGCGCATTTGCCGCGACGTATCGATCATCAAGCGCGACTTGCCGCTTGCCCTCGATTGGAGCGCCGCGGAATATACCGCGCCGGCGAACGAAGCGCTCTACGATCTCTATCGCGAACTCGAATTCAAGGCGCTGCTCGCCAAGCTCACGCCGCCGGCGAACGCCGCGCCGATCTCAACCGAAGAGCCGTTGCGCGGTACGTATGTGTCGTACGTCGCGTCGACCGATCCGCCCGAGTTCGTGCGGCTGGCGGAACGCTTACGCGAAGCGGCCGCGGCGCCGCGTGCGGCAATCGCGCTGCGCGGTGACGCGATCGGGATCAGCACGGCCGACGAGCAGGGCCTCGCATTCGATCGCAGCGCGCTTGCGAATCCGGCGATCGGCGATGCGTTTGCCGCGCTGTGGAGCGGCGTGCCGTACCTGGTCGCCTACGATGCGAAAAACCTGATCGGCAAACTCGACCTCGCACCGCGCACGATCGATGACGATCCGATGATCGGCGCGCACCTGCTCGATCCGGCGCGCACGTACGTCGACGCAGCGCAAGCCGCGTCGGCCGTGCTGCATCGCGCGTTGCCCGATGATGCCGCCGCCGCGGCGGATGCGGCTTCGCGCGTCTCGCGCGCGGCGCGCGTCGAACTCGAGCGGCGCGATCAGCTGAGCCTCTACACCGACATCGAAGTTCCGGTGGCCGTCGTGCTGGCCAAGATCGAACGCGCCGGCGTCGCGCTCGATCCGGAAGCGCTGGTCGACCTGAGCGCGCGCGTGGACGCCGACGTCGAGCGGCTGCAAGCCGAAATTTATGCTGCTGCCGGCGAGACGTTCAACATCGGCTCGCCGCAACAACTCGGGCGCATGCTCTTCGATAACCTCGGTTTGCCGCACGGCGGCAAGAACAAGACCGGCTATTCGACCGGCGTCGAAGTGCTGGCCGGGCTCGCGCGCAGTTTCCCGATCGCCGCGCGCGTGCTGGAATATCGCGAGGTGACCAAACTCAAGAACACCTACATCGACGTTCTACCGACGCTGATCGATCCGCGCGACAACCGGCTGCACACGGTGTTCAACCAAACGTCCACGGCGACCGGGCGGCTCTCGTCGGTCAACCCGAACCTGCAGAACATCCCGGTGCGCAGCGAACTCGGGCGCCAGATCCGCCGCGCGTTCGTCGCCGGTTCGCCGAGCCGCGTGCTGCTCGCTGCGGACTACTCGCAAATCGAACTGCGCCTGATGGCGCACCTCTCGGGCGACGAGGCGATGAAGGAAGCGTTCTGGAGCCACCAGGACATCCACGATTTCACCGCGCGCCAAATCTTCGAGGTCGGGCCCTTCGCCGACGTTACGCCCAACCAGCGGCGGATGGCCAAGAGCGTGAACTTCGGGCTGCTCTACGGCATGTCGGCCTTCGGTCTCGCGCAGCGTTTGGAAATCGAGCGCGGTGAAGCGCAGGCGATGACCGACGCCTACTTCGCGCGCTTCCCCGGCGTGCGGGGCTACATCGACCGGTGTCTTGCGGAAGGCCGCGAACGCGGCTACGTCCAGACGCTGCTGGGGCGCCGCCGCTATATGCCCGACCTCGCGGCGAAGAACTTTGCGCTGCGCGCCGCGGCGGAGCGCGAGGCGACCAACGCGCCGCTGCAAGGCAGCGCGGCCGACCTCATGAAGCTCGCGATGGTGCGCATCGACCGGCGCCTCGCGAGCTACGGCGACGACGTGACGATGATCTTGCAGATCCACGACGAGCTGATCTTCGAAGTCGAACGCGCGGTGCTGCCCGCCGTTGCCGCCGCGATCAAGCACGAAATGGAACACGCGCTCGAGCTCGCGGTTCCGCTTGAAGCGACCCTCAAGAGCGGCACCAACTGGTATGAGGTCGAGAGTTTCGACCCGGACGAGGAACCCGTCGAGTCCTGACGTACGGTCTCTCGGCTAACTTTGCCGGAGGAGTGACCCATGCGTTTGCAAGGCCAACTGTCTCGCCGTATCACCGTCGCCGTCTGCGCCGTGGCGCTGCTGCTCTGTGTCGCACCGGTACCCTCACGGGGCGCGGACGCGAAGCCGATCGTCATCGGGACGTCGGTATCGCTCAGCGGCATCTTCGCCGACGGCGGCAAGTCGTCGCTCGAGGGTTACCAGCTCTGGATCAAGCTGCAGAACGCCAAGGGCGGCCTCCTCGGCCGGCCGGTGGAGCTCAAGTACTACGACGATCAGAGTGAAGGCGCGACCGGCGTCCGGCTCTACGAGCGCCTTATCAATGAAGATCACGTCGACCTGATCATCGGGCCTTACGGCACCGGCCTCACGGCGCCCGTGGTCAATGTGGCCGAGAAGTACAAGATGCCGATGCTGTGTCCGGAAACGGGCGACTTGGGCATCTTCCAGCGCGGCTTGAAGTACGCGTTCCAAGCGCTGGGGCCGCTCCCGACCTACCTTTTCGGCGCGATGCAGATCGCCAAGGATCACGGCTACAAGAAGCTTGCCCTGGTGGCGCCGAACATCGCGTTCGGGCAAGCGATGATCAACCTCGTGCCGCCGATCGCGCGCGGTTTCGGTCAGTCGATCGTGTTCCAGGACTACTACCCGGCCAACCTCAGCGACTTCTCGTCGGTCGTCGAGCGCATCCGCGCATCGAACCCCGACGTCGTCATGGCGATGTCGTTCCCGAACGATTCCGTCGGTTTGCTGCGGGGTCTCAAGGCCGCCAACTACGCACCGAAGATGTTCTATGAAGCGGTCGGCGCGGCCGACGTGCAGTTTGCGAACAACGTCGGCGGCGACGCGGAGGGCGTCGTCTCGGTCACCGGGTTCAACGACACATTCAAGGAAAACGGCACGCCGGCGTTCCTGAAGGCCTATCGCGACACGTATCACCGCGAGCCCGACTACCATGTGGCGTCGAACTTTGCCGCGATGACGGTGCTGGCTGCGGCGGTCACCAAGAACAAGTCGCTCGATCAAGAGAAGTTGCGCGATACGCTCGGTACGATCGTCGTTCCGACGATCACCGGCACGTATAAGGTCGACCCGCGCAACGGCATCCAGATGGGCTACACGTCGTTCATCTTCCAATGGCAGAAGGGCAAACAGGTCATCCTCTACCCCGGCAACGTCGCGCAAGGGAAGGCGAAACTGCCGTTCCCGTCGTGGTCCGGCCGTTAGGGGTCGTGTGGACCGCAGCGTAACGGAGCGAAGCGGAGAGGAGCCGAGGACCACACATTTGCGTACCGTTCACCATGACGGCTTCGATCCGAACATCAACTCGCTCTTCGTGCCGGCGATCAAGGTCGACGCCGGCAAGCTGGTCTTCGTTTCGGGCGTAACGGCCGCGCCCGTCTACCACGATCATCCGCACGTGCCGCACGAGTTCGATGCGATTCCAAGCGATGCGCGCGCACAGGCGACGCTGGCGTTCGAACATTTGGCGCAAGCGCTGGCGGCGTCGGGCTGCGAACCGCAGCACGTCGTCATGATGACGCGCTACTTCACCGACATCGCCGCCGATCAAGATGCGGTCAACGCGGTGCAGGGCGCGTTCTTCCGCGGACACTTGCCGACGAGCACGACGGTTGAAGTGAAGCGCATGGCGACGGACCCGCGCATCAAACTGGAGATTCAAGCGATCGCCGTTGCGCCCGCGTAGCTTCGCCGATGATGTTGTTCGCGTTGCTGCTGGCGGCGGCCATCGCGCCCGAGCCGGTTCCCACGCTCTCGCCGACGCAGCTCTTGGCGCGCATCCGCGCGCAGTTCCGTTCGCACCGCCCGCCGCCGGCGTACGAGTCGTACACGCTCGAACGCAAACAGCTCCGCAACGACGGCTATCCGGACGTGACGGGCAGCTACATTTTCCACGTGTGGGTGCGCAATAGCGACCGGGCAGCGCTCAAGCGTCAGGTCTTTCGCGACGATTACGAGTACCCGCCGGCATTCGACCGGCCCGCGTTCAACGAAGCGCGCGATCCCGGACCGCCCACGGCCGACGTCTTCGAACCCCGGCCCGTCAAGCCGCATCCCATCAGCGACGCCTATACGCCCGAGCCGGGCGTCACCGAGGGGCCGATCATCGGCCGCGTCCAGTCGCTCATCGAGTACGATTACCGCGTTACCCGCGTTGCCTATGAAGGCGACCTCGTGCACCTGACGCTTGCGCCGATCAGCGATCCCGAGCGCAACCGGCTGCGCGAGCTCTACGCCGACAAGACAACCTACGAGTTAAAAAAGCTCATCGCAGCGGATCGGCTTTTTGTCTCAGGTGGGTACAAGGACGACTATGCGGATGAGTTCACGATCACGATGGGGATGGTCGACGGCGTGCCGGTCGTAACGCGCATTCACGGCGTCGCGGGCGCCGACGCGCAAGGGCTCGAGTATCAAGATGACGGTAAGGTGGTCGACTTCTTTTTCCGCGACATCGCGTTTCCGGCGAGGTTGCCTGATTGGTATTTCAACCCGCGCCAATACGGAGGGCACCTCAATGATCTCCCACAGTAAACGCCTGGGCGCGGGATCATTCGTCGCGGCCCTGGCCCTTGCGGCGCTGCAAGGAACGGGGCTCGCCCAAGCGACCAATACAGCCGCGTGCGTGACGGCGCAGACGGCCAATCCGCTGCCGGTTCGCGTCGGCGCGCCTGCCGAAACGCTCGAGCTGCGCATTGCCGATACGCCGTCGCGGCGCGAGTACGGCTTGATGTGCGTCCGGTCGCTGCCTCCGCACACCGGCATGATTTTCGTGTTTACCGACGGGGACAACTTTCGCGATTTCTGGATGAAGAACACGCTCATTCCGCTCGACATGGTCTTCGTCTCGAAGAACGGTAAAGTCAACGACGTGCGGGCGAACGTTCCCGCGACGCGCATCGACACGCCCGATGAGAAGATCCCGCACCGCGACGGTACCGGCTCCTATGTGATCGAGCTGGCCGCGGGTGAAGCCGCGCGCGCGGGCATCAAGCCCGGTTCGATGCTCGACGTGAGTGCCGTCGGCCCAGCGAAAGAGTAACGCCGGATGTGGTTCGTTCCGGCACTCGTCGATGACACCGTCCCGTTGCCGGTGAACACGCCGATTCCGTGCCTCATCTGCAAAGCGGAGACGGCATCGACGCTGACGTTCAGCGGCACGGTGAAACTCGCCCAAAGCAACCGCTTGGAAGTCTTCGACGGGAAGAGCCATCAGACGATGCGCTTTAACGTGCCGGCGGAATTCCGCGGCGTCGAAAGCAGCGACGGCACGGTCAAGGGCGCGCCCCTCGCGAGCGCGGCCCCCGGTTTACTCGCCCGCGTTACCTACCGTACGGCCGGTGAGGCGCGCACCGTGACCCGCGTGCTGCTGTTGACGATCAATCAGTGCCGGGCGCTCATAGCCGCCGAGCATCTGAGCAAGACCGCCTCGGAGTGTCCGGATTAGCTGCAACGAATTGACCCCCAGCCGGGGTTCTAGGTAGCGGTGCCCGAGCTCCCGGAAGTCGAGACGATCGCGCGCGGCCTCGCGAATGCGGTCGTCGGCAAGACGATCGTGGACGCCCAGGTCAGCATGGCCAAGATCGCCGTCGCGCCGCCCGGCGTCTCGTTTCACGAGACGCTGCGGGGCGAGCGCATCGAAGCGGTCGGCCGCCGTGGGAAGTACATCGTGGTCCAGCTCGGCTCAGGCCGGCGACTTACGGTGCACCTGCGCATGACGGGCCGCCTGATCGTTCAGGCGCCGGAAGTCTCGGAACCGCACCCCTACACCTACATTCGCCTCACGTTCCAGGACGGCTGGCGGCTGTGTTTTGCCGACATGCGCCAGTTCGGCCGCATGCGGCTCCTGGGGAGCGAGGAAGCGTGGGACGCCGACGGTGGGGTGGAACCGCTCACGGAGGCCTTTACCTCTGAGGCCTTTGTGAGTATGCTGGACGGGCGTCGAACGCCGATTAAGACGTTCCTGCTCGACCAAAAGCATATTTCGGGCGTCGGGAACATCTATGCGTGCGAGGCTCTGTGGGAGGCCGGGATTCGTCCCAACCGCCCCGCGCAGAAGATCTCGAGGCCGGCCCGCCGCCGGCTTCACGGCGCAATCGTTGACGTGCTGCAACGCTCCATTGAGGCGCGGGGTACCAGCGTCGATGACTACGTCGACGCCGATGGGCTCAAAGGCGGGTTCCAAAATCAGCTGGACGTTTACGGACGGCTGGGCGAACCGTGCAGACGATGTGGCAAACCCATCGTGCGGACGGTTCTCGGTCAGCGTGGTACCTGGTGGTGCCGTGGCTGCCAAAAATAAAATACAAACGAAAGAAGCACACACACCATTTCTGCTACCATCTCGCCGGAGACGCCGGCACCAAACGATCCGGTCGTTGCAACCGCAGTAGTCGAGGAAGAAGAAGACCAACTCGCACTCGAGCAGCGGCTCTACGAAGAGAGCCTCAAGGTTCTCGATGAAGGCCAAGTACTCGTCGGCGTCATCGTTGCAAAATATCAGGACGAGCTGCTCGTCGACATCGGCGGCAAGTCCGAGGGCATCCTGCCCTTCCGCGAGCTTTCGCTCATCATCGAGCCGAAAGAACTCAGCGTCGGCGATAAACTCGAAGTGATGATCCATCGGATCGATGAGAACGATGGTCAACTCTATTTGAGCGAACGCCGCGCCCGCGCGCTCAAGACGTGGGAAAAAGTCATCGAAGCGCACGACAACGATGAAGTGATCGAAGCGACCGTCACGCAAGTCGTGAAGGGCGGCGTTCTCGTCGACCTCGGCATGCGCGGCTTCGTGCCCGCATCGCAGATTCGCCGTCAGCCCGTCGGCAATCTCGACGAACTCGTCGGGAAGAAACTGCGCCTCAAGGTCATCGACCTCGACCACAAACGCCACCGCGTCGTGCTCTCGCAGCGCCAAGTTCTGGAAGAAGAACTCAACCAGAAGAAGCAAGAGCTGCTCGGCACGTTGCAAGTCGGCCAGATCCGCGAAGGCGTCGTCGTCCGTTTGGCGGAGTTCGGCGCGTTCGTCGACCTCGGCGGCATCGACGGTCTCATTCACAACTCCGAGCTCTCGTACGCACGGATCAAGCATCCGTCGGAAGTCGTCAAGATCGGCGACACGGTCTCGGTCGAAGTGATGAAGTTCGATCCCGATGCGAAGAAGGTCTCGCTCTCGCTCAAGCACGCGCTGCCCGATCCGTGGGTCGAGCATGCCGATGCGTTGTTCGAAGGCAACAAGCTCATCGCGCAAGTCGTCAAGGTTACGCCGAACTATCTCCTCGTCGAGATCGTCCCGGGCGTGCTCGCGATGGTGCCGAAGGGCGAATTCGATACGGCGAAACAGTACTCGCCGGGCGAAGACGTCGAAGTCACGCTGCTCACCATCAACCAGGGCACGCGCCGGATCACCGGTTCGATCCAGCACGTTGCCGACGTCTCACCGGACGAACTCGCCGAGTTCGTTCCCGAAGACGCCTTCAGCCCGCTGGGCACGGAACTCGCTTCACCGGTTTAACCACCGCCTAGCGAACGGAACGAAAGGGGAAGGCACAACGCCTTCCCTTTTTTAATTTATCGCGTCGATGGGTCGCATCGTGCGTGTCGGATTGACCGGCGGAATCGGTTCGGGAAAGAGCGCCGTTGCGGATGTGTGGCGCAAACGCGGCGCGACGATCATCGATGCCGACGTGCTGGCGCGCGAAGCGGTCGCGCCGGGTAGCCGCGGGTTGCGCGAGGTTGCGCTGCGCTGGCCGGCGGTGATCGCCGCCGACGGAACGCTCGACCGGCCCGCACTCGCGCGCATCGTGTTCGACAACGCCGCGGAACGCGCGGTGCTCAACGGCATCGTGCACCCGCGCGTGCGCGCGCTCGCGCAAGCACGCGAAGCCGAAGTCCCCGACGGCACGATCGTGGTGCAAGTCGTTCCGCTGTTGTTCGAAAGCGAGTACGCGCGCACGTGCGACGCTACCGTCGCCGTCGTCGCGCCCGACGCCTCACGCATCGAACGCGTGATGCGGCGCGACAGCATCGACCGCGAGAGCGTGCTCCAACGCATGCGCGCACAAATCGACCCGGCGGAAGCCCGCCGGCGCGCAACCTACGTCATAGAAAACGACGCCGATCTCGCCACCCTCCACGACCGCGCAAGCGCCGTTTACGACGCCCTAGCTTTAGACCGTTCCCTTTAGGCGCGGGATCATGCGCATGGCGTTGCCGCGTTCGATTGCGGCGAGGTCGTCGGGCGAGAGGCCGTCGGATTCGAGCGGGCCCACGTTCTGCTTGCCGGTGACGTAAGGATAATCGGTGCCGAACATCATCTGCGAGACCGGGATGTATTTGATCATCGCCGCCATCGTGGGCGCGTACGTCGCGTTGGCGGTATCGAAGTACATGCGCTTGAGTTCGTAATCGATGCCGTTGGGCGCGATGACGTCGAGCTTCTCGCGCGAGTTCACGGCCAGGCTGTTGATGCGCCCGGCCAGGAACGGCAGCGCCCCGCCGCCGTGACAAAGCGTCCAGCGCACGTCGCGATACTTCGCCAGCGTGCCGCTGAACAGCAAGCTCAAAAACGTCCGCGCGGTATCGTAGGGATACTCCACGTAGGATTCGTTAATGCCGGGCTGGAGCAGCCCGCAGCAGTTGGGCGCGTAGGGATGAAACACGACCATCGCTTTGCGGCGGTTCAGTTCGGCCCAGAGCGAATCGAACGCCGCATCTCCCGGCCAGCGGTCGCCCCAGCTCGTCGGGATGCCGATGCCGTCGGCGTGCAGCGTGTCGAATGCATACGCGACTTCTTTGAGACTCGCTTCGACGTTCGGCATCGGCAGCGTGGCGAAGAGACCGAAGCGGCCGGGATGATCGCGCATCACTTTCGCGACGTAGTCGTTACAGGTGCGCGCGAGTGCGGGCACGCTTTTGGGGTCGGCTTCAAACCACACACCGTGCATCGATGCGATCGAGAGGATCGCCGTTTGGATGCCGGTAGCATCCATTTCGGCGAGCGTCCGTTCCGGCGTCCAGGTGGTGATCGGCGGTCCGATCGGTGGTTGATTGTGCTTTGCTTGCCACGCCTGCATGACGGCGAGCAATTCTGCCGGATAATAATGATGGTGGATGTCGATCAGCCGTCGCGGTGCGCCCTGCGCGAACGCGCGCGCACCGGGGAGCAACATCGTTGCCGTCGCGCCGGCGGCGGCAAGAAAGTTCGACCGTGAGGCGGTGTGTTGACGGCAGTCGTGCATAGTGCTCCTTACTGTTGCGGCGGTATGGGCGGGTTGTCGAATGCCGGCGCGAAGCGGCCGACGTCAAAAATACGATCGTCACCCGAGGCATCGAGAAATCCACGCACGACGTACGTCCCGGTCGGGTGAAGACCGAGGGATCGTGAAAGCCGCACGCTGCCGCTGGCATCGTGCAGCGAAACGATGCCGCCGAGTGTCGTCTGTTCGCCCGCGATCGTCAGCACGGTGCCGGGTTTTGCGCGCAGCGCTTCGTCGACCGGCGAGGGCGGCGCAAACGTGACCGCCTTGTCGACCACCATGCCGAACGATGTGCCGAGCATCGCCACGCGGACGATGTATTTTCCCGGCTCATAGCAGCGGCGGTCGTCGCTCGTGCCGTCGATCGTCATGCTCGCGAGTTTGGTACGTCCCGGCGGAACGTCGAGTTGCCGGTTCACCGGAATCGGCTTGTGCAGGGTGAGCGATGACCATACCGGAGAATCGTCGTGAATCACGTCGATGCGAAACAGATCCGCGGTGGGAAATTCGAGCCGCACGATCTTGCCGGCGGTGTTGTTGAGGGCGATCGCTACCACGAACGGCGCGAGCAATTCCGGTGCATCACGCTGCAGCGTGACTTCGGCGACGATCGGCTCGCGCGAACGCAGCACCGGCGCCGCCGTTGCGGCGGCTGTGACCGCAACGAAGCCGGCCCGATTCATCGGCCGCCGCGCAAGACGCGTCCGGGACGCGCGCCGGTATACTGAGCATTCCGCAGCACTGCCGTTCCGTTGACGAAGCAATCACGAAGTCCCTCGGGCGGTACGAACGGGCGTTCGTAGGTTGCGCGGTCGACGATGCGCTTGGCATCGAAAACGACGAGGTCGGCCCACGCGCCGAGCTCGACCCGGCCGCGGCCGGCGATGCCGAACAGATCGGCGGGCAGCGACGTCATGCGGCGCACGGCTTCCGCGGTCGAGAAGATCGGCCGTCCGCGCACGAAGCGCCCGAACACGCGCGGAAAGCAGCCGTACGTGCGGGGATGCGGCACGCCGCGCGCCGTCGGTCCCTCGAAGGCTCGCGCGGACGAATCGCTGCCGATGCAGCAGAAGTCTGCAGTCAGCACCGCGGCCACGTCGTCTTCGGACATCGAGAAGAACGCGCAGTCGACGCGCAGTTCTTCCTCGACGAGCAACCGGATCGCGGCGCGCGCCGGCGAGAGCCGCCAGTGCGCGGCCACTTCATCGAGCCGGTAACCGGCGAACGCCGCGTTGCGATCGGAACCCGTATCGGTGATGAGAATGTCGTGCCAGCTATCGCCGCCGAGTGCGGGATCGCGTGCGATCGTGAGCAGCATTGCGGTCGATGCGGCAATCGCCGGATCGCGCAGCCGTTCGAGCGTCGCCGCTTCGCCGCCGCGGCGAATCGCTTCCGGCAGAATCGTTGCAAGCTCGGTCCAACTCGCGACGTACGGATACGCGTCGATCGCAACGTCGGCGCCGCGCGCTCGCGCGCGATCGATCGTCGCGAGCGTGCGATGCACTTTGCCCCAGTTCTTGCGCCCGGCGGCTTTATGGTGCGAGCAACGCACCGCAACGCCGGCCGCCTCGCCGACGGCGAGCGCTTCGTCGATCGCTGCGATCAGTTCGTCGCCTTCGTCGCGTACGTGCGACACGTAACGCGCCGCGCCCGCCTCGCGGGCCGCAATCGCGCACGCGGTCAACTCGGCAAGGTCGGCGTAGCGTCCGGGTTCGTAGATCAAACCGCTCGATGCGCCCAGGGCACCGTGATCCACCGCTTCCCGCACGAGACGCGCTTGCGCGTCGAGTTCTTCGCGTTCCAAGCGCCGTTCGCTCGCACCGCTGATGCACGCGCGCGTCGTGCCCAGCCCTACGAGCGAGGCGACGTTGCACGCGACGCCGCTCCGTTCTACGGCACTGAAAAACTCATCGAACGTCGTCCAATCGACGTCGAGACGATACGTCCGCGCATCGCGGACCTTACGAACGCGCGCTTCGCCGTGTAACGGAGCAACCGACGTACCGCAGTTTCCGGCGATCTCCGTCGTGACGCCTTGCGAGATTTTTCCCAGCGCGCGGCCGTCGACGAGCCACAGCTCGTCGGAGTGCGAGTGGACGTCGATAAACCCCGGCGCGAGCGCCATATCGGTGCAATCAACGATCTCGTGTGCATCGCGGCCGGAGCAGTCGCCGATAATTGCGATGCGGCCCTCGTAGGTTGCGATGTCGGTCACGAACGGCGCCGAGCCCAGCCCGTCAAACACCTGGGCATGGGAGAAAATCGTGTGTAACAGCGTTTAGCCTAGCCTTCGCCGGGTACGGGGAGACCGCGCTAGCGAGAGCCGCGCAAGCCAAGGTTTTAGAGGGGATACGGGTCAGATCATGTCTACACCTGACAACAACTCCAACGGCGGTGGGATGAGCGTCCGCGAGGCCGGCAAGCGCGGCGGCGACCGCGTTAAAGAAAAATACGGCTCTGAGTTCTACGAAGCAATCGGTCGTAAGGGCGGCGAGGCGACCAAGAGCAAGTACGGCCCTACGTTCTATGAAGAGATCGGTGCCAAGGGCGGGCAGAAGCCCAAGCGTACGCCGGCCGACGCGTAATCCGCATGGCGGACGACGAGGAAAAGCCGAAACCGAAGAAGCCTAAGAAAGCCGAAAATCCCGAAGGCGAAATGTCCGTGCGCGAAGCGGGGAAGAAGGGTGGCGACACCGTTCGGAACCGTTACGGGTCGGGGTTCTACGAGGAAATCGGCCGTAAGGGCGGTGAGGCGACGCGCGAGCGTCACGGTGCCGGCTTCTACGAAGCGATCGGTCAAAAAGGCGGCAGAGTCGTCAAAGAAAAGTACGGCGCCGACTTTTACGAGCAGATCGGTCACAAGGGCGGTCAGAAGGTCAAAAAGCTGATCGCCGATGCCAAAAATGCGGCCGCCGAAAAGGCTGCCGCGGAAGCAAAGAAGCCGTAATTACCGGCAGGCGCCGAGCTTGACGAGCCGGCCCCACTCTTTGCGGAACAGCTTCAGGTTGGGATTTCCCCCCTGCGGGATATCCGGCTGAAGCGCAAACGCCAGCGTCGGCGTCGTCCACGCTAGCGCGCGCATGTGCTGCGGGGTACCCTCGGTGAAGTGCCCCGTCGAGCATGTGCCTTCGGCCGGGATGCTCGGATAGCGGTCGAACGACGCCCCGGCCAGCGGCCACTCGCGAAGAATGTAGATCTGGCCGCCCGACGAGTACTCATAGCCGATGCCGCGGTTTTGCGGATTCTCTTTGTCGTCGCCGTGCAGCGCCGGCAGCAGCGCGACTTCGGCATAGTTCGGGCTGGGCACGAACGGGTGGAACGTGATGCGTTCCATCGCGTCTTGCGCGCTCATCGGCAAACCGCGCTGCTCGATGAGAGGCTTATCGGTGGCCGTAAAGCCGGGAACGCCCTCGGCCTGCACGGGGACCGCGGTCAACGAGAAGAGCGCCGCTATGAGGGCGGCGGGTCGCACGAAACGCATGCCCGCCTCTTCCCTATAGCGAGCCGGTGATCCGTCCGAGCGTCGTCGCGCCGGTGGTGAAATTGACCAGCGCCGTGGCCACGTGGAACGTCATCCCGCCGGCGTGAATCGTGACCGGGTGGTCGAGGTGCAACATGTGATCGTTGCCCGTATAGTGCGCCTCGTCGGTGAAGAGCTCGCGCCGCTGACCGCCGATCTCGCTGAACGATACGGGACCGGTCACCACGAAATCGTTCGCGCTGAGATTGGCGGAGACGTGTTTGGCCGTCATGCGCATGTACGGCTTGCCGTCGCGTAAGATCACGCCGTTGTGTACGCGTTCGATCTCGGCGAGCGAGCCGTCGGGCGAGAGCGTCGCGTTGTCGTAATCGAGCGACCACGATTTCCCATCGATGCGCTTATCGTTTGCGCTGCCGCCGGAAAGTTGCGTCTGCTGCTGCGTGCGCTGCGAGGGAATGTCGGTGCCCGCATGAATCGTTTGCCATACGACCCACGCGAGGATGCCCGCGATCGCGAGCACTGCGACGACGCGCAGCTGCGCTAGATGCGCCGTGGCCATGGAACCAACGCGAGAATCACGAACGCGAGCAGCGCGAGAGCGATCGGCTGCGGTCCGATGTGCGTGTAGGGGGTATCGACCGGGTCGCCGATGTTGCCGACGATCGTCGTTTGTGTGGCGAGTTCGCTGCGTTCGCGCCACGTGCCGTCGGGCGCGACGATGCCGCTGATGCCGGTGGCGGCCGCGCGTACGATCCAGCGTCCCGTTTCCACCGCGCGCAGCGTCGTCGCTTGCGCGTGCTGCGCGGGGCCGTCGGTCGTGCCGAACCACGCATCGTCGGTGGAGACGGTAAGGAACGTTGCGCCGGCGCGTACGGTGTCGATCGCGATATCGCCGAACACGGATTCCCAGCAAATCAGCACGCCGGCGTGCGTGAGCGGATCGATCTGCGGACCGTGTCCTTGGGTGAAGTTGCCGATCTCGTTGACGGCGGGGATCGCGCGCAGCCATTCGGGCGCGGGCAAGAATTCCGCAAACGGAACCAGCTGCCGTTTCGCGATCGTCGCTTCGACGTTGCCGGTGCGATCGAACACGACCGATGCGTTGTAGAGCCGGCCTTGCGCGTCGCTGACGATCGTGCCGACGAAGATCGGTATGCCGATGCGTTTCGCCAGCGCGCCGAATGCCGCGCGCGCACTCGTATCGCGCGTCATGTCGGTGAGGATCACCGTCTCCGGCCACACGATGAAGGCCGGATGCTGTGGTGCGACCGCTTCGGTCATCACGGCATAACGTTGCGCCGCGAGCAGTCGTGCGGCATCCGTCGCCTTGATCGCTTGTGCGATGTTGCCTTGAATCGCGGCGACGCGCAGCGTGGGCGGCGCGAGCGAGCGCGCGGGCCACAGCAACCACGCAGCGGCCGTTAGCGCGAGGGCGGCGACGATCGCGCCGGCCGCGGCCGGGCGCAGACGTGGGGTCAGCGCGGCTGCACCGGCGTACGCTGCGACGGCGGCGACGAGAAACGTGAGGCCGTAGCCGCCGGCGAAGGCAGCGATCGGCCGCAGCGGGCTATCGATGAGCGGCAATCCCAGCTGCCCGAACGGCACGCCGACGATGCCTGAGGAGCGCATCCACTCGGCCGAGGTGAAGGCGGCGGCAGTAACGAGCGGCGCCAGCAGCGGCGAGCAGCGCCGCGCGGCGAGCGACGCGACGAGTGCGGTGAACGCAAAGGCCAGTGCTTCGCCGAGTGCCGGACCGAGGTCGATGACGAAGCCGAGCGGACCGACGAGCGCGGCGGCCGTCTCGCCGAACCACGAAAACGAGAGCGTGAAGAAGACGAGTCCGCTCACATAGCCGTTCAAGGCAGCAGCCCACAGCGGCAGCCCAGCCCAAATACGGAACATGGCGGCCAAAGCGAACGGAATCACCCACCACGCGCCCGTACGCGGGAAGGCGAGGTGCAATGCAAAAGCGCAGAACGCCGTAACCACGACGGCACGCGCCGTAGGAGACGTCAACGAAATGCGACGAGCGGGATTTGCCTTACTTACGGCGTCGATGGCAGCGGCGGCTTGCGGGCGAATCGTCACAGTTCCCAAGACCGGTTCGAACGGCGGACTAGTGCCCTCCGGAGATATGTTCGTTCGCTACCGCGTCGCCGGATTCTTGGATTTCAACACGCTGCGCTACCTGATCGTGTTCAATACGAGCGGAAACGGCATTACCCCGCTCGCGAGCACGCTCAACACGTCGTTCTTGAACTACTCGTTCATTCTCATTTTCGGCGGCACGCAAGTCGGCGGCGCGCAATACGGTCTCTTGCAAGTCATCCCGATTGCATCGGGCGGCTTTCAAACCGTGGCGCTGCAGATCAACCCGCAGTTCGTCACCAACTTCAACGCCAATAGTTCCGGATCAGGCAACGAATTCACGTTTACCTTCAACCGGCTGCTGCTGACGCCGCTACAGAGCGCAAGCCCCACGCCGGTTCCCTCACCGAGTCCGAGCGCCGCGCCGACGCTGCTTTCCGGAGTGTCGTCGCTGTGGGCGATAAACGCGTTTTCGGCGGATTCGAACAACGCGCCGATCGATGCGATCGCCTTCGGCGGCATCACCGACACGACGTTCAGCGGTTTTATCGTGAACACGCTCCTACCGTTCGATAATCCCGTCAACAAGGCCGCCGGCGGGACGCAGGTGACGAACCCCAACGCCCAGATCGTCGCCGTCGAAATAATTAACGAACCATGATTTAGTGGATTCACGTTCCGCGAATCCTAGAGGAATGGTCAACTTTCGTCGCAGGGCGGGTGGCCGCACTCGCAGGCCGTTTCCATTTCCTCATCGCTCGTATCGCGCGCACGGCACGTGTCCGAACAGTAGGCCGCGCCTTCGGTCTCGCCCGTGACCGAGCAATTGCAAAGTTCGTATTCGCAAGACTGCGTCATCGTACTCATGGCCGATGTATACCCAATTAGTCCCCTTCTGTCATCCCGAGCGTAGTCGAGGGACCGCCTCAATCGTCAATTTTGGTGGCTGTCCCTCGACTACGCTCGGGATGACAGAAGGGGGGTTACTGGCCGAAGAATTGGCTCGTGGCGAAGGATGTGGGTACGATCGAGCTGTTTTGCTGGCCGACGCCGAAGTTCAGGCCCTGCGAGGGGAAGGCTAGGATGTCGAGGGTGACCGCCACCGTCTTGAGATCCTCGTTGTAGGAGACGCGAACCTCATAGCAATCGCCGATAACGCGGCGCAAGTAGATGTTCTTGCTCTCCAGCCGCATGTGGTTTTTCCAATCGACGAACGTCGCGAACTGGATGTCTGCACCCCGGCCGAACGGCGTGATGATCTGCACGTTCGTGCGATCGAAGCCGTAGCCCGAACCGGGCGTAAAATTGCCGCTCAGCGTCAGCGAGGACAGGGGCGAGGGACGCATCAGTAATTGGTAGGCAACGGGCTGGGCCATCATGTTGAACGACGTGCCGGTTTGCAGCGAGAACGCGTACACGTCGCCGTTATACATCTTGAACACTTCTTGGAGGTTCTTGTTCGCGCCGCCGATCGTGTCGAACGAGAACGGTTCGTTGCCGAGGCCGTTGACGTGCTGGTTGCTGTAGCTGAGGATGTTGTCGAAGTGATTGCCGATCGGCGTCGTGAGGTTGATCTGTTGCTCAACCTGCGCTTTCATGTCGCCGGTGCCGTACGCGTCTTGGCGGATATTGAGCGTGGCACTGAGATCGCCGACCAGCAAGTGGTAGAGCGCCGGTCCGAAATTCAGCTGGGCTTCGGCGCGCCCGGTGGCCAGCGCCGCGACCGGATCGCTGTACTCGCCGATCGTGAACGTCGCGGTGTTTGGAATGCCGCCGAGCAAGTGCGGAAAGAGCGAGCCGTGCGGCCGCACCAAAAGCTCGGGCAGCTTGTTGACGCCGTTGGGCGTCGATGCATCGTAGCGATCGACGATCATATCGTAGTCGACGGTGTTTCCGGTGAGGTGCATATCGTCGTTAAAATGCAGCGTGCTGTTTTCGCTCGTGATGCCGGAGAAATTGCTGGTGTTGTCGGTGTACGATGAAGTGACCGCGTTGCTCAGCTTCGGTGAGAACGTGTACGTGTCGCTGATGCCGTAGTTATTCGTTGTGTTCTGGCCGCCGGTCGATTGGCGCGAGAAGCTATAATTTTCGGTGTCCTTACCGGTCGCCTTGGTCAGTCCGAGCGCCAGCGACTCGTTGGCCGGCAGCGAGATCAGCGGGCCGTAGTCGGCCTGATAGGTGAAGCTCGCGGTCGCGCGCAGTGCGGGCGAGATGATCTCCTGATCCTTGAAATCGGCGTTCCACGAATCCGAACCATCGATCTTGCTGTGCAATCGGAACACATCGACGTCGATCGAACGTTTGCCGTCTTTGCGCCGGAACGATGCAACGTACCCCAGACCGTAGCCGATTTTGGTGTAATACTCGACGCGGTAGTACCCATAATACTGATTGCTCGTGCCGAAACCGATGCGCGCTTTGACGTAGAAGCCCTCCGCGTCGGAATAGCCGATCAGCGGGATGAAGCCGGTTTTGCGCACGCCGGGGATCTGATCGCGCCGCAACGGGATGATCAACAGCGGGATAAAGAACACGGCGAGCGGCCCGAGGAAGACCGTGACGCTGCGCGCGATCGCTTTGTCGCCGGGGGTGATGTCGAGCGTCTTCGATTCGAGATGGTAGCCGCCGTGCGGGTTTTCGCAGGTCGTCATCGATGCGTGCGTGCCGTGCGTGAAGCCGTCGGGGCGCGTGTCCATGTTCTGCGCGTTGAAGTGCAGCCGGCCGTGGTCGACGCCCTGTGAGGTGACGCCGCGGCCGTTGATCAGCTGCGCGTGCTGGGTAAGCGTGTCGAAACGGATCGAGTCGGCGGTGAGCGTCGAATCGCCGGCGTGATTTTGGATGAACGTGTGGCCGGTGACGTCGATGTACCGCGTGCCGTCATAATGCGCGTGATCGCCGACGAGGATGCCGTCCTGATAGATGATGTTGACGTGTCCGTCGAGATCGAAGGGCTGCCCCGGCGTGCGATTTCCGATCAGCGTGTCGCCGAGAATCGCGTAGTCGCTGGGCCCGAGCGTCTCGCCGGGTGAGGGCGCGGGGCTCGGCGAGGGCGTGGCGCGCGTACCGGCCTGGATCGGGCCGGCCGTGGGCGACGGCGTCGGGGTGCCGGTCGGCGTGGGCGCCGGGGCGGGCACGAGATAGATCGGTCCGCTCGACGCCAGCGGCGTCGGCGTCGGCGTGGGCAACGGCGGCGGCGTGACACGCGGCGACGTGCTCGGCAAAGGCGGCGGCATCAGGACGCCCGGGCCGTTCGGAATGATCGGCAACGGGACGGGCGCACCCGGACTGATCGACGGCGACGGCGTTGGTGACGGCGTTGCGCCCTCGTCCTCGTCATCGCCGACCGGCGTGGGCGCCGCGCCCGCTTGCGCGATGCTCGCCGGCATCGGCAGACACGGCGTATTGAGCATCTGCAGCGCGTGCGCTTGGCCGGCGGACGTTGTGATCGAAGGAGCGGCCGCTTGCGCCGGAAGTACCGTACCTGCGATCAGCGTTACCGCGACCGCAACGGCGAGGAAACGCCGCACTAACGGTCTTCTTTGAGGATCAAGTAACCGCCGCCGGCCGCCACGATAACGTTCGGCAGCCACACGGCGATCCACGGCGTCAGCGCGCCGTTTTTCCCGAACGCCGCGCCGACGGCACCGAGAATGTAGTAGATGAAGAGCACCACGACCGAAAGGGCGATGCCCAGCGTGCGGCCCTTCTTGCCGAAGCGCACCGCGAGCGGCAGCGCGATCAGCACCGCGATGAACGATGCGAACGGCAGCGCGTATTTCTGGGCGAGCGTGATCTCGAGGCCCGCGAGGTCGCTGCCGCCGGTGCCGGTCAGCTTGCGAAAGGCGATCTGGTCGCTCAGACGCTTGGCGTCCATCGCGTAGGGATCGTTGTACGCTTGGCTGAGGAACTTCTCACCGCTGTCGCCGAGCGGCAGCGGAACGGTGATATCGCGCGCGGCAATGGTCAACGTCTGCACTGTTCCATTGGGTAACACGCGAGTCTGGATTGCGCCTTGTAAAACGATGAGCCCGTTTTCAATCGTCGCCTTGCGGGCGGTGGTGACGTCGAGGAACGGCGAGCCTTTGCTCTGCTCGAAGATCATCACGTTGTCCATCGTTTTGCCGTCGAACTCGACGGAATCGATGTAGAACGTCTTGCCGGTGGCGGGATCCGTGCGGAAGATGTGGGGCTCGATCGGCAGCGTCGCGGTGCGGTAGATGATTTGGTAGAACGTGCGGGTCGAGACATCGACGGCGCCGGGCGCGATCTTTTCGTTGACGGTGAATGAAATCAGGAACATTGCGATGCCCAGCAGCAGCGGGGTGCGGCAGATTCTCAGAAACGACACGCCCGAGGTGCGCAGCGCCGTGATCTCGTTGTCGGCAGCCAGCCGGCCGAAGGCGAGCAGCGCGCCGAACAGACACGCGAACGGAAACGCCATCGGCGTCGCCTGCGGCATGCGCGCGACGAGGAAGCGCAGGATCAGAAAGACCGGCGCGCCCTTGTTGATGAGGTAGTCGGCGGCGAGCACGAAGATGTTCGCAAACCAGAACACGTACACCGCGCCCAGGCCGAAGGCGAACGGTCCGGCGAATTCGCGCATGATGTACGCGTCGAGAATCGGCAAGCGCCACCGCGGGAACAGGCTGCGGGCAAACGCGCCGCGGTCGACGCTCGGAGCCGCCGCCATTAGCGCAGAGCGGCGGTTATGCGCGCCACGTACGAGCGCGTTTCGGAGATCGCCGGAATGCCGTGAACGGCGTCGACGAGTCCGGGTCCGGCATTATATGCCGCGAGCGCAAACGACACGTTTCCGTGGTAGCGATGCAGCAAATCGTGCAGGTAGTGGACGCCGCCGGCCACGTTCGCTTGCGGATCGAACGGGTTCCCGACGCCGTACTGCGAGCTGGTCGCGGGCATCAACTGCATGAGCCCCATCGCTCCGGCGCGGCTGATGGCGGCCGGATCGCCGTGCGACTCGGCGTCGATGACGGCCGAGACGAGGGTCGGCTTCACGCCGTAGAAGCGCGCCGCGTCCTCGACGAGCGAGCTGAGCTGGCCGGCCGGTAGCGCGTGCGGGCCGCCGGGCAAATAGCCTCCCTGACTGCACCCAAAGAGCGAGCCGAGCACGAGTGCGAGCGTAGCCACGCGGAGCCTCACCCGGCTGGGTTTCGGGTGTACTAAAGGCGGGGCCTTGCTAGCGAGCCGTGACGGCCGTTGCATAGAAGCGGCCGAGGTCGGCGCGCAGTGCGTGCAGCGCGTCTTCGTTCAGGTAGATCATGTGCCCGGACGGATAGGTGGCAAGCGTGATGCGCGCATGGACGGCCGGGTCGAGCCCGACGTTGGCCAGCTCGTATTCCGTTGTGTAGAAGGGCGTGGCGAGATCGAACATCCCGCTGCCCGCAAAGACGCGCAGGTTCGGGTTGGTGTGCAGAGCCTCGCGCAGATCGGGGATCACCGTGGGGGCGAGGACGCGTCCGAAGAAGCCGCGGCGCCGGAAATTCCAGTTGTTGACCACGTCGCCCGGCAGTGCGCGGTACAGCCGGTCGGTGTGCCAGTTCAGTTCGCCTTTGGCGTAGGCCATGAACGTGGTGATGAAGGCCGGCGCGACCGCTTCGTACGAGGGGTCGAACTCCGGCTCACCCGCGTTGCGGTCGATCGCGCTGCCGGCGAAGCGACCGTCGTAGCGCCCGATGATGTGGCCCTCGGAGCGCAGCAGTTCGCCCTCGAAACGCGTCGTCGAAATACGCAGGTTCGCGCGTTGCAGATACGCGGGGTCGATGCCGATGAAACTCTGCAGCCGCTGCGCGAGGCGGGTTTGCGTTTGCGCGTCGAGCGGGGCCGGGCGCAAGACGGCCGGCAGGTATTCATCGCTCGTGAACCGCCGTGCGGCGTCGAGAAACGTGTTGATGTCGGCCGGCGGATCGGGCACTTTCTTGTGATACCAGGCAACCGCCGCTTCGGACGGAATCGCGAACGCGTCGGGCACGTTCTCGTCGCCCGGATTGCCGAAGTCGTCGGCGTAATCGAGCAGCGACGAGAGCAGGATCACGCCGTTGATCGACATGCCGTCGTTTTGCAGCCGGTCGACGAGGCCCGCGCTGCGAAACGTGCCGTAACTCTCGCCGAGCAAGAACTTCGGACTCGCCCCGCGATCGTTCGCCGCGACCCAGCGGCGGATGAATTGGCTGAACGCGCGGATGTCTTCATCGACGCCCCAGAAATCTTTGCTATCGCCTTTGCCGGTGAGCGAACTGAAGCCCGTACCGACCGGATCGATGAACACGAGATCGCTCGTATCGAGCAGCGTTGACGGGTTGTCGATGAGCTTGCCGCCGCCGGGCGGAATGGCACTCGTATTCGACGTCACGATGCGGCGCGGACCGAACGCGCCGATGTGCAGCCACAGCGACGCCGATCCGGGACCGCCGTTGTAGAGGAACGTGACCGGCCGTTTGCGGTCGCCCGTGGTGTACGCAACGTAGAACACGTTGGCGGCGGGCTCGTTGCGATCGTTGCGCAGCGTGAGCGTTCCGGCGGTGGCCGTATACGCGAGGTCGCCGGTCGTCAAGCGAACGACGTGATGCGTGACGACGCTGCGGTCGAGCGTTGCCGCGGGCGTCGCGTCGTCGGCGCGCGCGCCGTGCAACGCGGCGAACGCCAGCGCCGTCAGCAGTGCCGCCGCGCGTGCGGCGCGCTTCAATGCGTTGTGGGAACGGTAACGGTGTTGCCGCCGGCGGCGCTGATCGTCACGGTGCCGGGCTGCGCGCCGGGCGACGGCGGAACGAGCTGGAACTCATAGGTTTTCACGCCGCTGGCCGGCGCGCGAAACGATACTTGGTGCGGCGAACACAGACCGTCGGCGCAAAATGAGGCAACCCAATCGCTCGATAATCCCGCGGCCTGCAGCGTAACCGCGGCATCACCGGCGGATGCGACGATGAGCCGGTACTTGAGCGTCGAGGCGAGACTGCCCGGCAGATCGGGCCCGGTCCAGGGCGCGACGGAGAGCACGGGTTTGCCGTTGCCGCCGGCGAGCGCGACGGCGATGAGGCCTTCTTGCGTACGTTCTTTCACGTTGCGTTTGAGGTTCTTGAAGCGGCCGTTCGCGGCGAGCAAATCGCCGTAGGCATTTGCTTGCGCGAACGTGCTATGTGTGTTCGCCGCGTCGCCGAGTGCGACGTACACGTTGGCTAGATCGAGCGATGTGTCGGCAACGTCGGCGTTGGCGTATTCGGTCGGCGTCTTTGCGGCGACGGCGCGCAGCAATTCGAGCGAACGGACGTACGCGGGAACGGCGCTGGCGAATTGCCGCGTGCGCTGATACGCGAGGCCGAGATCCGACCAGCCGTCGCCGTCGGCGGGCTTGAGGGCGGTATAGCGTTTCGCTTGCGCGATCATGTCGGGATAGTCGTGCAGGCGATAATAGGCGCGCGAGAGCGCCGCCACGAGCGACGGGTTGTTCGGCTGCAGCTTCAACGCCGCCAGATCGGCTTGGGCGGCATCGCTCCAGCGGTTCTGATCGCCGGCGCCTTGACCGAGCAGCGCGAGTCCGGCCGCGCGTTGTGCCGGCGTGGTTGCGGTGTCGCGTAACGCGGTGCCGGCGGCGACGCGCAGCTTGCCCTCTTCGGCCTGCGTGCGCTCGTCGTCGACCTTCGATTGGTTCTTGTCTTCGGTGTCATCGGCGGTCGCAAACGCATGCTGCATCGCGACGACCGCGGCGTTGCGTTGCGCCGGCGTGCCGCGAAACGCGTAGTGCGCGGGATCGAGCAGCGCGTCGAGTTTCGCTTGCAGCGGCGAGACGAAGATCGCGTTGCGGCCCGCGCGCGCTGCGGCGATATAGCCGGCGAGCTGCGCGGGTTCGACGCCGCCGACCCAGCGTGCGCGCACGATGCCGTGCGCATCGATCACGATCGTGGTCGGGATGTACGCGATGCCGTACGCATTGTACGTATCGGGGCCGGCGAGTGCGGTCGGATACGGCACGCCTTTGGCAGAGAGGAACGTCTTCACGATCGGCGCGGTCTCGGTGGTATCGATGCCGAGAAACGTCACGTCGCGCGCGTGCAGTTTGCGGTAGGCCGCGTTCAAGTCGGGCGTTTCGGCCCGGCACGGGGGACACCAACTGGCCCAAAAGTTGAGGATCGTGATCTTGCCCGCGGTCGCTGCCGGTGCGAGCGGTGTTCCCGCCATCGTGGTGCCGCGGATGGGCGGGGCGGCCGAGCCGACGGGAGCGCTGCCGGAGTTGGGGGCGGCGCCGAGCGCAGCCAGCACGGCCAAAAGGGCGAGAACACGCATACCCGACGCTTCGCCGCGGCGGCGCCGCCTCCCAACCTGCTCCGGAGGGCGGCGCTAGAAGAGGCCGGGCGCCAGCAGTTCCGTCGCCGGGAAGGCGGCTTTGAGCCGGCCATATTTGGCCGCGGCGTCGATCAAGGGCTGGATCCGGGCCGGATCGAGGCGCTCGTGATAGCGCACCCGGTGCGTCATGTCGGCCGTGGCAATGCCGGAATACTTCTCGAGAATGCGCGCCGACGCGGGCTGGTTGGCATTCGCCCAGCGCGACGTCTCCGCCACCACGGCGCTGAAACGGCGCATCAGATCGAGGTGCGCTTTGACATAGCCGGCCGTCGAGAAAAACCCGCCCTCGGAGAAGTCTTTGTCGATCGCATCGTACACGTGCGCGAAAAGGCGCGCGTCGGTAGCGGTGATGCGATCGAGCGCGGGCTCTTCCATCGTCGCCGCATCGACGCGGCCGGCGACGATCGCCGTATCCATCGCGCTATACGGCATTTCGATGAAACGCACGGTCTTCAGATCGGCGCCGTTCTGATCGAGCCACGCGCGGGTCGCGATCTCGCCCAAACTGCCGAGCGTTGCGACGGCAATCGTCTTGCCGTCGAAGTCTTTCGCGCTGCGCGCAGCCGATGTTTTCGGCACGACCATGCCGGCCGTCGGCGATGCGCTCGTGTATGCACCCGATGGTGCGACGAACACGAAATCCAACCCGCGTTCGTGCGCTTGCGCGAGCGAGAGCGCGTTCGACGAACCGACGTCGATCGATCCGGAAGCGACGGCCGATGCGATCGCGGGTCCGTTCGCGAGCGTCACGATCTCGACGTCGAGCCCGGCTTTATTGAAGAAGCCGAGATCGGCGGCGTAGTAGGCGATCCCGCCGACATCGACGGGCACGGCGCCGATGCGCAGCTTGCCCGGCTGCTGCGCGGCGCCCGAGGCCGGCGCGAGCACGGCGCACAGCATGCACGCGGCAACGAAACGAACGAGGGCGCGGAGCATCATCCTTGAGGGGATTTCGCGCCCCCGGCGAAGGCCCATGCACGATGCTAACGGCGCAAGAAAACGAGCAATTGACGCGCGTCGGCGCGGGGACGCCGATGGGCGAACTCCAGCGCCGCTACTGGCATCCGATTGCCGCGGTCGAAGAGCTCAAGGACAGTTACACCAAACGCGTGCGGCTGCTCGGCGAAGATCTCGTGCTGTTCCGCGATCGCGGCGGCAAGCTGGGGCTCATTGCGGAGTTTTGCCCGCACCGGCGCGCATCGCTGGCCTACGGCATCCCGGAGATGGACGGCATTCGCTGTCCGTATCACGGCTGGAAATTCGATGCCACGGGCGCGTGTACGGATCAGCCGAACGAACCGGCCGGCAGCACGTTCAAAGACCGCGTTCATGCGAGCGGTTATGCCGTGCAAGCGCTCGGCGGCATGGTGTTCGCATATCTCGGTCCGCAGCCGGCGCCGTTGCTGCCGAAGTGGGACGGCTTCGTGGCCGAGGGCGCGATCCGTCACGTCGGTCAAGCAATCGTGCCGTGCAACTGGCTGCAGATCATGGAGAACTCGCTCGATCCCGTGCATACCGAGTGGCTGCACGGCCATCTGCAAGAGTTCATCGAGGAAAAAGCCGAGCAAGCCGGCACGCGCTATCAGATCTCGCGTCACCACCTGAAGATTGCGTTCGATGAGTTCCCGTACGGCATCTACAAGCGCCGTCTGCTCGCCGGTGCGTCCGAAGAATCGGATGATTGGCGCGTCGGTCACCCGATTCTCTTTCCGAATATCCTCGCGGTGGGCAGCGGCGGCGGTCACCTGTGGAAAGTGCATGCTTATCAGATGCGCGTTCCGATGGACGACGAGAATACGCTGCACTACTGGTACATGGCCTACGAACCGCCGGCCGGCGTCGACGTGCCTCCGGCCTTGCTCGAACGAACCGCGCGCTATGATTTCCCCTATCGCGACGAAGCCGGCGAGTTTCGGCTCAACATCGTCGATGCACAAGACGTTATGGCCTGGATCACCCAGGGCCGGATCGCAAAACGCGAGCTCGAGAAGCTCGGGACGACCGATAGCGGCGTGATTCTCTATCGCAAGATGCTGCAACGCGAACTGGCGAAGGTCGCGCGCGGCGAGGATCCGATGGGCGTGATTCGCAGTGCGGCCGAAAACGATGCGCTCAGCATACCGGTCGAGCGCGACAAGGCGCACTTCACCGACGGCTTCGAGAGTCACATGCGCCGCACGCAAGTACAGCATTCGCCGTTTGCCCAGGATCTCAAGCGCGTGTTCGCCGATTTCTCGCGCCAGCGCCTCGCGGAAAAGATCCCGATCCTCAACCATGCCTGAGGCTGCCGCCGCGCCGGTATCGATCGCTGCGCTGCTCGATGATATCCGGCCGCTGATCGCGTACGCCCGCGATCACGGCGAGCAGCCGCGGTATCTGCTGCTGGCGGGTGACTCGTTCGATGCGGTGCGCGCCGTAAAGGCGGCGGAGGCCGCGCGCGGCGTGCCGGTGATGGTGCTGGGCATGGAGATCGTGCGCGGCGACGATCCGGCAACGTCGCCCAAAGTTTTTTGAAGAAGATCCGTGGGGGTCTGACGTACTTCCACGGCGTCGCCGACGCGCGATTCGTCATCCGTAAGGTCTTCCGCATCGTCGATGAGCGGGCGAAGATCCGCGGCCTCGATCCGCTCGAGCATCAAGCGCTCATTCAGATTTACGGAGCGCGCGATGGTGACGTGCGCATCGGCGCGGTTGCGGAGCGGCTCGATATTTCCTCGGCGTTTGCATCGAAGATCGTCAAGGCGCTGGTGACCAAAGAACTCGTCGCACTCTCCGATGACGCGCACGATCAGCGCGTGACCAACGTGTCCGCAACGCCCGCCGGGATCGCCATGCTCACCGAGATCGACGCCGACGTTCGCGTCCACGTCGGATTCTTCACGCGCGGGCTCACGCGCGAACAAAAGGACGCTGCGCTATCGATCTTTGCCTTTTACGTCGGGCTCGACGCGGAAAGCTAGAGCGGCGCGCCGCCGACTTTGCTGGCGGGCACCCAGGTGCTGTTGGCCTCGTTCCAGCGGATGATCACGACGGCGCGATCGTCGAGCCCGCGCTGCGGGACGCGCCGGAAGTCGTAGGTGCCGTTCACCCCGGCGACGCCGCGCATGTTCGCGAGATACGCGCGCAACTGCTCCGCCGTCGCGTTCGTGCCGACTTTGCGCAGGGCCGTGGTGAGCAGCAGCGCGGGATCCCAGGCGAGGCTTTGCAGGCAGTCGACCGGGACGCCGTGCGCGGTCATCGCCGCTACGTAGGAATCGTAAGCTGCTTTCTCGGCGCGATCGGTAATGGCGGACGGCGCGAGACAGTGCGTCGATTCGACGTAGAGTTCTTTCGGCAAAATCGATGCGTACTGTTTCATGAACGCTTGCGATGCGTTGCCGTTACCGGTGATCACCGGAATGTTGAGACCGGCATCCGTGATGCCGTGGAACGCAATACCGGCCGGCGTTCCGGCCGTGCCGACGAAGAGTATCTGCGCACCCGACGCGTGAATTTTCGAGATCTGCGCGGCGACGCTGACGTCGGCCGGATTGAAGTGCTCGCGGTCCACCAGCACGATCGACTTGTTTTCCGGTAACTGCAGAATCGAATCGATCGCACGGTCGTAGGCTTGGCCCGTCGCGTCGGTCGGCGTGATCAACGCGATGCGTTTGATGCCGCGTCCGGTCACCCAGCGCATCGCGGCGACGTTGTAATCGTAATTCGTCGCCGAGGTCTGGAACTCGAACGAACCGGGCGTTCCGTTCACCGCGCTCGAGTAGCACCAGATCACCGGGCCGGTTTTGGCCAGCGCATAGACGGCGTTGCATTCGGCGGCCGACGTCGGGCCCATGACGAACGGCAGATGCTTCGAGCCGAGTTCGTTCGTGAGCTGAATCGCCAATGCCGGGTTCGTTTGCGCATCTTCGAGCACGAAGTGAATCGGCCGGCCGTGGATGCCGCCGCTCTTGTTGAAGTACGTTTCGAACGCTTGCAGCGCGTCGGCGCCGGTCTTGCCCACGAACGACAGGCCGCCCGTCATCGCTTGAATCGAGTAGATCTCGTAGGGATCGGCGGCGCCGCCGAAGCTCGGCGCGATCGCCAGCGCGAGCGCGCACAGCGCACCGGCGATGAGGCGCAGCAGTCTAGCCGGCAACGGGAGCCGCCGTTCCTTCGATCTGCACGCGGAAACCCGAGCGCACGTTAGGCCAGTAATCCCAGATCGCCTGATGCTGGACGCAGCGGTTATCCCAGAACGCGATCGAATGCGCGTGCCAGCGGAAGCGCACCGTCCATTGCGGGTTGACGCAATGATCGACGAGGAACGCTAGCAGCCGGTCTGCTTCCAAGCGCGGCAGATCGTTGATGTGTGAGGTGAAATCGGTGTTGACGTAGAGCGCTTTGCGCCCGCTCTCCGGATGGCGAACGACGACCGGGTGCACCGACACCGGCGTGCCGGGACCGAAGATGCGCGTGCCGTCGTGCGTGGCGGTGAGGCCTTCGAGATACGTTTTCATCTTGGGCGAGAGCGCATCGTAGGCCGCGTACATGCTGGCGAACTGCGTGTCGCCGCCGCCGTCGGGCGGAACGGTGTGGTTGTAGAGGATCGTGCCGAGCGGCGGCATCGGCGCGCACGATTGATCGCTGTGGAAGTTTTCGCCCGAGATCACTTGCGAGTGCTCGTCGTAGTGGAACTTGCGTACGAGCGGGTTGTCGGTTGGTTTGCTGATGGTCGACTTCCCCGCGTGCTGACCGAGCGCGCCGAAATATCCGGCCAAGCGGATTTGGTCTTCGAACGAGATGTGCTGATCGCGAAAGAAAATAACCTGATACTGCATAAACGCCGCGCGCAGCTGTTCGGTTTGTGCGGCGGAGAGCGGCTGCGTGAGGTCGATGTTGCCGATCTCGGCGCCGATGTGGGGCGATGCGGGCGTCACGGAGATCGCGTCGTAGCGCACGGCAGTGACGATCGGGGCCGGCTCGGGCCGAGATTGCGGCCGCGGTTTGAAGGTTGACGTCATGAATCGGCCCTGCCTGGAAGTTTTACGAGCAAAACGGACGTTCGGAGATAGTCCCAGCATACACGCTCGCAGGTGGCCGCGCAACGGCGGACGATAACGCCGGAGATATGGGAAACACAATGACCGGCCGCGTGGCGATCGTCACCGGCGCCAGCAGCGGAATCGGCGAGGCGATTGCAACCGCGTTCGCCGCGGAGGGCGCGCAGGTCGTTCTCGGCGGGCGGCGCGCGGAAGAGTTGGAACGCGTGAAGTCGGCGATCGCCGCGGCCGGGGGGACGGCGCTTGCGGTGCCCGGCGACGTGCGCTCGGAGAACGACATCCTCGCGCTCTTTGCCGCGACGATGCAGGCCTACGGCCGGCTCGACGTGCTGGTGAACAACGCGGGCGTAACGGCGGCTAAGCCCATTGAAGAGATGTCGCTCGAGTATTGGAACGACATCGTTGCCACCAACTTGACGTCGGCGTTTCTGGCGAGCCGCGAAGCGATCAAAATCATGAAGACGCAAGATCCGCAGGGCGGACGCATCATCAGCATGGGCAGCATTTCACAAAAAACCCCGCGGCCGGAATCGCTCGGCTACACCGCGACGAAGCACGCGCTGCAAGGGCTGACGCACCAGCTCACGCGCGACGGCCGCAATTACGGCGTCGTTGCATCGATCATTCACCCGGGCTCGACGCTCAGCGGGTTCACGATGCGCACGTCGGGCCGCACGAAAGCGGGCGCCGGCGCGACGCCGCAACAGTACGTGATGGCGGCGCAAGACGTCGCGCGCATCGCGCTCTTGATGGCGACGCTGCCGCCTGAAGTGAACCTCTTCGAAGCGACGATTCTGCCCAACCAAATGCGCTCGTTCATCGATCGCGGGTAGTCTGCATCGGTGAAGCTCGAACTCAGTCTGGCGGTAACCCAGAACGAACGGACGCAGCCGATCATCGACGGCGCGGTGGCATGGGATGCGATCGAGCCGATCGTCTCGGTGCTCGATCCCGGCGAGATGTTTTGGCGGCAGCTGAAGTTCGCCGAGTTCGACGTCTCGGAGATGTCGCTCTCGTCGCTGTTCATCCGTGCGGCGCTCGGTTACCGCGAGTGGGTCGCGCTGCCCATCTTCACCGCGCGGCGCTTCTTTCACACCGAGATGATGGTGCACGTCGACGCGGGCATCACGACGCCCGCGGATCTGCGCGGTAAGCGGCTCGGCGTTCCCGAGTTCCAGCAAACCGGGGCGGTGTGGGAGCGCGGCATCTTGCAGCACGAGTTCGGCATCAATATGCGCGACATCCACTATTTCATGGAGCGCGGCGGTGAGAAGAGCCACGGTGCGACGACGAATTTCGCACCGCCCGCGGGCGTGAAGCTGACGTACGTGCCCGAAACGAGCAGCATCGCCCAAATGCTGATCGACCACGAGATCGACGGCACGCTGCATTACATCAGCAGTCTCAACGCCGTCGACCGCAGCGGCGTCGATTTGCTCACCCGCCCGGAACTGCGCCGCCTCTTCCCGGATCCGATTGCCGAGAGCCGCCGTTACTACGAGAAGACCGGCCTCTATCCGATCAATCACTGCGTCGTCGTGCGCCGGACGCTGATCGAGGCGCACCCGTGGCTGGCGCTCAACATCTACAACGCCTTCGTTGCCGCGAAAAAGATCGGTCTCGCGCGTCACCTCGCCGATGCCGAGCCCTACACGCGACTCGGCCTGATCGAGCCCGCAGCACGAGCGGCGCTCGGCCGCGACATCTTCGCCTACGGCATCGTCGCCGCGCGCCCCGTGCTCGACACGATCCGTGCTTACATCGAAGAACAGCAGCTCGCAACGAACGTCCCGCCCATCGAAGCGGTCTTCGCTCCGCAAACACTAGCGCTCTGACCGGTGATGCTTGAGCGAAACGTGACGGTGGATGAAACCTTCGAGCGGCTCGCCGCTCTCGACGGCGCGCGCGTTTGGGTTTCGATCGTTCGCGCCGTCGATCAAAACGGTCCGGCGATCTTTCGCAGCGGTGAGTTTCACTTATTCGAACCGGTCGCCGAAGGCGCGCAGGCGTTGACGCGAATTACCGATGCAGACGGATTGCCGCTGGTCACGTTTCTCGGCACCGACACGCTCTCGGTTGTCGACGGGGCGTTGCGGGCCGAGATGCGCTCCTCGTTTCGCGTCGACGTGCTGGATCGGCCGTTTCCGGGCACGCCGCTTGCGAACGATGCGCTGGTCTCCTACGAGCACGCAACGCGCGAGCTCGTCGCCGAACTCGAGGCCGGCTTTCGCTCGGCGCTGCTCATGCGGCCGGATCCCGATCCCGATGCCAGCCTGCGCGCGCGCTACCGCATTCCACCGATCGAAGAAGGCCCGCTCAGCGACTGGTCGATGCGCTTCGCCGTCGGCCACCAGTCCGCCACCATCCGGCCTCACGACGACGGTATCGTTCGCCTGTCGTGCATCGGTTCGTCGCTGCGCGACGGCCTACAGGTGACCGATCTTTTCGAACCCGCCGGCGGCGCGGACTACGCGCTCACATCGCCCGACATCATGCGGCTGGCAAACGACATTCGCGCGTTTCTGGCGGGCCGCCGCGAACGCTTCGTCCCACTGTCTTCCCGGCGTCCCCCGAATTTCGGTTAGGAGAAGCTCGTGCAGTTTGGTGTCTTCGATCATTTGGACCGCAGCGATCTGGCGCTGCCCGATTACTATGAAGCGCGGCTGCAAATGATCGAGCTGTACGATCGTAACGGGTTCTATGCCTATCATGTAGCCGAACATCACGCGACGCCGCTCGGAATGGCGCCCTCGCCCAGCGTATATCTCTCTGCCGTCGCGCAGCGCTCGCGGTGCTTGCGCTTCGGTCCGCTCGTGTATCTGCTGCCGTTCTACCATCCGCTGCGGCTGCTCGAAGAAATCTGCATGCTCGATCAGATGAGCCGCGGGCGGCTCGAGTTCGGCCTCGGCCGCGGCATCTCGCCGATCGAAGCGACCTATTTCGGCCTCGATCCGAAACAAGCGCAAGCGCAGTTCGAAGAAGCGCTCGAGGTCATTCAACGCGGACTGCACACCGATCGGCTCAGCTTCGACGGCAAATACTACCACTTCGACGACGTGCCGATCCAACTGACGACGGTGCAGCAACCGTCGCCGCCGATGTGGTACGGCTTGCATTCGCCGGAGAGCGCCGAGCGCGCCGCGGTCCGGGGATACAACATGGTCAGCCTCGACGGCATCGAGCTCGCGCGGCCGACCGGCATCCGGTTTAGCGAGGTGTGGAACGCGACGCATCCGGCGAAACCCCAACCAAAGATCGGCTTGTGCCGCTTCTTCGTGCTGGCCGATACCGATGAGACCGCACTCGCGCTCGCCGAACGGGCCTACACGCGCTGGAACCTCAGCTTCAACTTCCTCTTTAAACTCAAAGACGTCGTGCCGGCATTCGGTAAGCGTCCCGGCTACGCCGAAGCGCTGGCCGACGGCCGCCTCGTCGCCGGCCGTCCTGAGACGGTCGCGCGGATCATGCGCGAGCAGCTAGAGGGCACGCCGTACAATTACCTGATCGGCCAGTTTGCCTTCGGTGATTTGACGCTAGCGCAAACGCAGCACTCGGTCCAACTCTTTGCCGATCACGTCATGCCGGCGTTTGCAACGGCCGGTCAGGAGGCTTAGTCATGTCGATTGTTCGTTCGACGCGCGCGCGGTTCGTTGCGGGGAGCGGTGCGGCGGTCGCAGCGTTTGCGGCTGCTGCGACGCGCGGCCGAGCGCAGTCCGTCCCGTTGCGTCTGAACATCTTCGGCGGCGTCGATGCGTGGCCGGTATACGTGATGCACGATAAGGGACTGCTCGACGTCACGATCACGCCCACGCCGGGATCGGTGCCGCAAATGCAGCACGTCATGGCCGGCGATGCCGATTTGGCGCTCACCGCCATGGATAACATCCTCGCATACGATGAAGATCAAGGCGATCCGTCCGTACCCGGTCCGTTCGACCTCGCCGGCATTCTCGGCATCGGACCGGGCTTTCTCAAACTCGTCGTCCGGCCCGACATCACGTCGTACGAGCAGTTGCGGGGCAACGTATTTGCCGTTGACGCGGCCGGCACGGGCTTCTCGTTCGTGCTGCGCCGGATGCTGGAGAAGAACGGCATCGCGCCGGGCGAGTATTCGTTCGTCGCCGTCGGGAGCACGCAACGCCGCTTCGATGCGATGGTTGCCGGCCAAGCGGCCGGCGGCGTCGTGGCCACGCCCTTCGATCTGCTGGGGCAGCAGAAGTACGGCTTTCACGTATTAGGGAGCGCGATCGACGTGCTCGGCCACTATCAGGCGACAGCCGTGATGGCCCGCCGTTCGTGGGCGGCGACGCATCGCGGAGCGATCGTTTCGTTCGTGCGCGCGTATCGCGCCGCCACCGCCTGGCTGTACGATCCGGCAAACCGCGCGGAAGCGATCGCCATTCTCGCCCGCAATGCGGACTTGCCGGTCGACCTCGTGACGCAAATCGCGCCGTCGGTGCTCGGTAGTCCGGCGAGCTATTCCCGCACGGGCGCGTTCGACGTCGCCGGCGTCAGTACGGTTATCGCATTGCGCGCGGCGTACGCCACACCGAAGAAAGCACTCGCCCCGGCGGCGAAGTATATCGACCAAACCTACTTGTAGTCGAGCCTACGAGGCGTGGTCGACGTTGATACCGATGCCGCTCGACGTTTCCACCGGCGACGTGCGCCCGGGCGGCGCTACGTAGCCTTCACCCGCCGGGGCGACATACACGTAACGTGACGCCGGCGCAACTTCGAACGCGTGCGATGCCGGTGCAGTGTACACCGGATTGTCGGACACGTGGGCAATCGCACCGGTTCCAGGCACCGTTGACGCGTCCATGGCCCCAGCATAACATAGCCGTGTTACTTCGCCGTAAGGAGTGCGTAAGCGAACGCAAACCAGCCGGCGACGAGGGCGACTCCGCCGAGCGGCGTGATCGCGCCGAGCGCACGCACGCCGCTTAACGCGAGCGCATAGAGGCTCCCGCAGAATACGATGAGCCCCGCGAGGAGCAGCCAACCGGCGAGTGACGCCGCCGGGAGCGATGCTTGACCGGCAGCGACGGCGATGCCGAGCGCTAGCAGTCCGAGTGCGTGGACGAACTGATAGAACGCGGCGCGCTCGTAAATGCCGGTGGCGTAGGCGTCGAGCCGCTCGCGAAGAGCGTGCGCGCCGAAGGCGCCGATAAGCACGGCGATGCCGAGCAGCGTCGCGCCGATTGCGCTCCAATTCATGCTAGCGATGGACGCTGCGTTGCCGCCAACTGTTTGCGATACAGCGGCACGATGATGATCGCGACGATAAGCCCGATGAACAGCGGCCCGGCCGCAATGAAGAGCGTCTCTTGCAGCGGCACGTGCATCGCGAAGAGGTAGCCGCCGGTCAAGGGACCGATCGCCGACCCGACGCGGCCCGCGGCAAAGCACGAGCCGACGCCCCACGTGCGGATGTAGGTCGGATACACGTTCGCTTCGAGTGCGATGTTCCCGAACTGGAGGCCCAAGAGACAGAAGCCCGACGCGGCAACGAGCGTGATCACCAGCGCTTCGGGAAAGCCGCGCAGCCCGATCAGCGCGACGATCGGAATCGCCAGTGCGAAGAGCACGGGTACCGGAATGAAGCCGTACTTATCGAGCAAACGCATCGTCACGAGACCGGCGATCGTGCCGCCGAACTGGAAGAGCGTCGTTGCGATGGCCGCGTGGGCGACGGGGATGCCGTCGGTTGCGAGCAGCGTCGGCATCCATTGGTTGATGAAGTAGAACACCATCAAGCAGATCGCGTTGGATATCCAGAAGAGCGGGGTGAGCAGGGCGAGTCGTCCGGCGAAGAGCGCGGACATCTTGAACTTCGGCTGGTTCTCTTCGCCGCCGATCACGAACTGCGTATCGGGTGCGATTGCAAGATCCGGTTGGATCGCGCTCAGCGTTGCGACCAGCTCGTCACGCCGGCTCGGCTGCAGCGCGAGATATTTCACCGATTCCGGCAACGTAAAGGCGAGCAGCAGCGATATGACGACCGCCGTAATCCCGCCGACCCAGAACAAAATGTGCCAACCGAAGACCGGGATGAATTTCGCGGCGACGAGTCCGGGCAGGCCGCCGCCGAACGTGACGCCGGTAAACATGATCACGACCATCGTCGCGCGGAAGCCGCGCGGCGCGAACTCGTTGTTGAGCGCAACGACGACCGGGAGCATGCCCGCGATGCCGATACCGGCAAAAAAGCGCAAGAGCGTGAGGCTGCCGACGTTGGTTGCGAGTACCGCGCACGTCGTGAGAATTCCAAAGTAGCACGATGCGTATATAATGATGCGCTTGCGGCCGTAGTGATCGGAGAGGTAGCCGAGCAGCGGCGAACCGATCAGGCCGGAGATGAGCGTGGCGCTGAAGAGTACGCCCAGTTCGGGTCCGCGCAGGCCCCACTCATGGATCAGGGACGGCCCGGCAAACGCGGCGGCGCCGATATCGTAGCCGTCGATCATCATGACTAAGAACGAGAGGATCAGCAACTGGATCTGAAACGGCCCGATCTTCTGATCGTCGAGGACGCGCGAGATATCTACGAGCTTCGACTGCATGGCGATACTCCTAGCGGTTGGTGCTCAACTAGCTACGGCCGTGACTGCGGGTGCGACTCGTTCGCGCAGGAACGGCCACACGTCGCTCGCGAGATACTCGATGTTTCGCATCGTGAGGTCGTGCGGCAGCGTGCCGAATTGAAATTGCGAGAGCAGGTTGCCGAACCCGACGTCTTGCTGGCGTTCGAGCAGCGTTTCGCGTACGGTCTTCGGCGAGCCGCACACGAACATGCCGAGCTCGATGCACTCTTCCATCGTCGTTTTCTTGCCCTTGCGCAGTTTGCTGCGCATCATCTTGATCGACGCGGCCGATGTGTAGCCCGGCGGCAGCAGCATCTCAGCCGGCAAGTAGAGGAAGCGATTCATGAACGCTTCGAAATGCGGCCGCGCTTCGTCGTAGGCTTGTTCGTCGGTTTTTGCGACGTACATCGGCGTCGACCAGCCGAGTTGGTCCGGCGATGCCTCGTAGCCGTTCTTGCGCGCCTCTTCTTTGTAGAGGCCCATGTAGCGCCGCAGCACGGGCGTCGGCGCGAGTGTTTGCAGATACGTGTACTTGCGTTCCGCTGCGGCCGCCCATTCGATCGTCTCGGAACTGCCTTGCGAGGGGATCCACACGGTCGGATGCGGGAGTTGCTTTGGTAGCGGCCACGTGTTCACGTATTCGAAGTCGTAGTACTTGCCCGCGAAATGGAACGGTCCCGGACGCGTCCACGCTTGCATGATCAGGTCGTGCGCTTCGTGAAAGCGCGCGTGCGATTCGGTCGGGTTGACGCCGGTGGAGTGATACTCGGCGCCGATGCCGCGCACGAAGCCCGCGATGAGGCGGCCGTCGCACATTTGATCGAGCATCGCGTATTCTTCCGCGACGGTCAGCGGGTTGTTCACGAGCGGCAACGCGCGCCCGAGCACGGCGAGGCGTCCTTTGACACGCCGCGCGAGGGCCCCGGCGATGACGCCCGGCACCGGCATGAGCCCGTAGGCGTTCTGATGATGTTCGTTGACGCAGATCCCATCGAACCCGGCCGCGTCGGCGGCTTCGAGTTCCGTGATGAAGCGTTCGTAGAGCGCGTGCCCCGCGTCGCGGTCGAAGTACGTATTCGGCAGCGTGACCCAGGCGCTGTTGTACTTGTCCGCCGCCGCCGGATCGAGCGGCGTGTACGGCATGAGGTGGATGCCGAAGAATTTCACGCAGAATTCCTCTCGATGAACGTCGTGACGGCGCGCAAGAACGCCTCGGGTTGTTCGACCTGCGGCACGTGGCCGCAATGTTCGAAAATCTCGACCGACGCCTGCGGAATCAGCCGCTTGAACTCCGCGGCGTGTGCCGTTGGCACGATGCGGTCGGTATCGCCCCAGAGCAGCTGCGTCGGGATGTCGATGCGGTGCAGCCATTTCGCGAGATGCGGATCGTACAACCGCGGCTGCCAGGCGAGCCGCGCAAAGCTATAGCTGTTCTTGAGATCGAGGTCCACTTGCTCGTCGGTCTTGGGCCGCGCGAGCATGGCCGCCGCAAACGACTGGTCATAGTAAACCTCGCGCGGTATGTCTTCCGGCGCGAGGAGAAACACATCGACGCGCTCGACGCCCGGAACGCGCAGCCCGGCCGGCGCCATCAGCGTGAGCGAACGCAGCGCCGACGTATTGCGCACGGCAATCTCCGCCGCGATCCAGCCGCCGAGCGAATGCCCGAGCACGTGCACGTTGGTGAGCCCGAGCGCTTTGATGAAGTCGAGATAGTAGTACGCGATGTCGTGAATGTTGTCGAACCACGCCGGCGTGTCGGACGCACCGAACCCCGGGTGGTCGGGAACGATCACATCGAAGCGCTCCGCGAGCCGCCCCATCCACGGGGTCCATGCCGAAACCCCACCGGACCCATGAAGGTAGAGCAGCGTCGGCCCGGCCCCATGGCGACGATAGTGCACCGCGCAATCGAGGAGATCGATCGTTTGCGCCTCGCCCTGATCAACAGCCGTCATCGAGCATCACCCTCCGTCCCCGGATCCGGGACCGCAAGGCCGCTTCGCTGCCCGCCTGTCGGGCACCGCCGGACGCCGTCACATCGCGCTTTGCGCTATAGCGTACGCCGTTTAGGCGTTCGGCCCAGGCACTCTGCACAAACGACACGCGGCGAACGGCTGTTTGCAGAAAGGAAGCGCTCGCTAACTGCATAAATGAGGCGGCGTCGGAGTTGTTAGAGCTCGCGGCTTTCCCGCATTCCACGCCAAATACAGTACTACGTTCTTACGGAGAAGGTGCCGTGAAGAGCCTAAATGACTCAGTACGTGCCGCCCGTGCGCTTGCAGCGGGGGCACTCGGAACCGGGACGGCGCTGCGGCGCCGGCGTTCGCTTTTGGCGCTCTTCGGCTTGCTCTCCGCCGCTGCGCTAAGTGCGATCGCAAACGCCGACTCGAGCATTCCCGCGACTATTACGGGTACCGTAACGGATTGGAACGGAGTGCCCGTTCGGAACGCCGTCGTGATCGTGGCGGCAAAATCCGAATCGGAAGCATTTCGAGCCACATGTTTCGGAATGCAATTTCAAAAGGGCGGCGTCTCCTATGCGACGCCTATTCCCGTGCCTCCAGGGCCGCCGTCCCCAATGGTGCCCACCGTCATGACAAATGAATTCGGTCAATATACGATCGAAAACATCGTTGGCGGCGATTACAACATAGTGGTCATGAAAAAGAGCTATGGTTGTGACGGAAACACCATCAGCCTCGGGCAATCGGAAATGCGAAGAGCATTCAATTTTGAACTGCGGCCGCCCGTATTCGTGCGGGACGTCGAAGGCGACGCCCGACGGTCGATTCGCTTCTTGAATCTTACCGACCGCAATGTGACCGTTCTCTATTGGGCATACGGCTGCGACAATCTCGCTCAGTGCGGCGACAACTCGGGAACGATGAAGACGCCTGGAAGTGGAACCGGTGCCCTCAACAAGATCTTGCTCAGTGGCCGCAGCGCCAGCAAATACTTGGACTTCAGTCCCACACCCACGCCCACGCCGGCCGGCAACGATCCAGGCCCGGCGCATCAAGGACATCATCACGTACCTGCTGACGTACCCTTCAGCGCGCAAGTCAGCTACTGTTACTTTTCAACCGTCGATTTTCCAAATGACAAAGATGACTTCGACGTTGTGAGCTGGCCCGGCAAGGATTCGTGCCGGGCGATTCTCGCCGCGCCCCCGTCGGGATGGTAAGGGCAGCGTGCGCCGGTTTTTAACCGTCATACTCGCGGTTGCGATCGCAATGCCGGCGGCGGTATCCGGCAGCGACGCTGCACCGCAGCCCATTTGCCCGTCCGCGAAAGACCAAAGCATCTGCTACCTTAGCGTCCCGCTAAAAAACCTCAAGCTCGCGGACATCAATGCCTTCTTACCTAAGGTCTTAGCCTCGCCCGGTGTTAAGGTCATCGGTAACGAAGATAAAAAATCTATTACTCTGGTTGGCACGTTGGATGCAATTACGTCGGCGCTCACCGTGCTCGGCAATCTTCCGAAGACGGCCACTCCGACGCCGGTTCCCACGCCGACGCCGGCGCCGATGGAAATCTGCGCTATCGATGGAGTCGCGCCCGCCGCCGCGACGACGATTGCCGGTGGCATTACTTCATTTCTGAACGGATCGCTGACCACCGCGCCGATATCGACGCCGGTGCCGACGCCGACCCCGACTGCCGGCTCGACGAGCACGCCGACGCCGGCCCCCGCGGCATCGATGAATTTCACCGCCAAAAATGGTTCCGTCATCATCGACTCGTCCGAGACGCGGATTCTCGTGCATGCGCCATCGGACGCAATGGATCAGCTAAAGCTGGCTCTAAAGAAATTTACTAACCAAGCACCTAGCGCGCAAGTCTATCGCACCTACGAGGTGCACTACGCGGTGCCGGATCCGATCCCCGCACCGACCGGAACTGCGGCGAATGGCGCCATCAGTCTGGTGTCGAGCAACACGCTCGGCAATTCATCCGTGCAAGAATTAGCGACCGCAGTCTCTACCATCATCAATCAATCCGGCCAATCCGACGTTCGCGTTACGCCCGATACGAGCTATCCGCGCATCCTGTTGGCTGGCTCGGAGGGTGGCGTGAACCATGCTATCGAGCTCCTGCAAAGCCTCGACCGGAAACCGGCGATCGTCGAACTGAAGGCGACGGTGTTCAACACTGATGACATCGGCGCTAAGAACCTCGGGATGACGTTACCAACCTCGATTTCGGCTTCGGTTGGCGCGTACGTCGCTCCGGGAGGAACCGCAACAGCATCGACCCCGGCCCCGATTTTTGCCGGCAAGATCGTGACGGCGGCCGCACCGACTATTGCCGTGCAGCTCAACACGTTGATCCAACTCGGCGCTGCGCGTGTCGTTTCGTACCCTCAGGTGGCGACGCTGAATGGCCGCCTTGCCGTCATCGACGTCGGTCAAGTCATTCCATTTGTCTCCAGTAGCATCAACGGTGTGGGCACATTTACGTCCAATGTCAATAACTACGTTATCGGAACGCACCTCGAGATGATCCCCTACGTCAACTACGATGGATCGATTAGCGTTTACGTCCATCCCATCAACTCGACCCTAACCGGCTTCAGCAATCAAAATGCGCCGCTCTTCGAACGCCGTGAAGTGTCGGCGTCATATCGCATTCAAAGCGGCCAAGCGGTCTTCATCAGCGGGCTGACCGAGACGCAGGATAACGATACTCGGGGACAGACGCCGTTCATCAATTTAATCCCGTTTTTCGGCAAGGCGCTCTTCGGTAGCCACACGTTCAACGGCACCAAAACGCACCTGACGATTGAGTTAACCGCGAAGATTCTGGACCCCGGAGAGCTCGACTACCTCACGCCGATCGATGGCCAAACTTTCGATCCTTCCCCCTCTCCACCGACACCCGTTCCGAACAGCGCTCTCACGATTACGTGCATCTCTTCGCAGAAGCCCACGAAGGGGCGTTCGCCGACGACGAGCGAGCAGTTCACGCCGGCCGGCGGCGGCAACCCGACGCCTACGCCGGAGCCGACGGCCGCGCCCGCCGCGCTGCGAATCCAAATCTTCTCTCCGCAGCCGTTACAGTCGGAGCCCCCGCTTCAAGCAAAGGACCCGAAGTGATTCGCAGCAGAAACCGCACCGCACTGCTTTTGCCGATTGCGCTCTTAGCGACGTGGCTCGGCTCGTGCTCGAGCGGCGGGTTATTGCAGCCGCCGAAATCTTCGGGGATCATCGGGATGACGCTCGTCGGCCCGGAAACCCCGCTGAGCCAGGCTTCGGTGTTGGACATCGTCGGTGGGTTCGCCGTCCAACTGTTCGAGCAAAACTACAACGCGCAGTTCAACGCATCGATGACCACGTTTACAGCGCCGACGCAGAATTCGTGTTACACCGTTGCGATGGACACGACCGGCAGGATAGCGACGTTTACGCCTCGCGCGTCGCCGGCACCAGTTTGCCTTCAAATTGGTAGCGATGTCGAGACCGCGCTGTTCGTGGACCAGCAGATGCATCAGAACACCTTGTCGTTCACGAACATCCCGGCGCTGCCGTTACCGATCGCGGCAAGTGTCTTAACGGAGAATTTCGTCGGCAGCACGTCGCCCATTACCTCGAGTCTCTTGGTGCCGGCACCGATCGCCCCGGCAATTCTCGGGACCGTGTGGCCGGTCGGCTACGGATTTTCGATCGCTGTGAGCTCGTCCGGTAGCGCGGGCCCATTCAGCGCGCTGATTGTTTCGTGGACGGCATCGACGCTGGGACCTTGTTATTCCACCGCGACTAGCGCACCCAACGTGTTCGTGTTTACCCCGGCCTCACCATCGCCCGCGCCGAGTGCTACGGGCACCAATAACCCATGCGCTACCGGCGATACCGAGGGCGTTGTCTTTGCGGACGGACACGGCAACTACAACGAACAGTTCTTGCTCCACTGAGGTGGCGGAATTAGCCCGTGCTGATCATGTCCGCTGCGGAAACGCGCGTCTTCATCAGGCCGTATTTTACGGCTAGATCGATGACGGGCTGAATGAGCGCCGGCGTGATTTCGGTGCCGAACGTCACGCGCTGCGAGGCGAGAATCTCGGCGACCGTGTGCTTCGTGTATTTTGCCAGAATCGGCGCGCTCTCGGCGCGATGCGAATTGGCCCAGACCGCCGATTGACGCATGGCCGATACGAAGCGTTTCGCGACGTCCGGATTGCCGGCGAGCCAGGACTTCGTGGTGAACCAGACGGTCGATGAAAACCGCGGCGCAACATAGTCGTAAGAATTGCCCAGGAGTTGCGCAGGATCGCCGGCCTTGCCGAGGAGCGGATCGAACGCCGTATTCATCTCGGAGATATCGACGCGGCCCGATTGAATCGCCGGCAGCATCTCGGAGAACGCCAACTCGATAAACTTGACGGCCGTCGAATCGCCGCCCGTTGCGTCGACCCATGCGCGGCACGAGGCGTACGGCAAGCCGCCGATTTGATCGACGGCAAACGTTTTGGCCGTCAGATCCTTGCCGCTTTTGACCGGCGAAGTCTTCGCGACGATCACGTAGCCGTTCGTCTGCTGACCGCGGATTGCTTCGGCTGCCGGCGCGATCACTGCGAAAGGCAGACCGCGGCCGAAGCCCTGCGCCACCGATAGCGGGTTCGAGAAGCCGATATCCATTGCACCGGCTGCAACTGCCGCCGCACCCGCAGCGCCGTTCGTCACCGTCGTGATGTTGACGTCGAGTCCGGCCCGGGTGAAGTATCCGAGATCCTGCGCGTAGTACGCCGTCGCGGCCGTCTCGCCGGTAAACAGCACGATCTTGAGCGGCCGCAGTTCCTGGGCCGATACGTTGCCGCGTCCTAGGGCCATGCTCCCCGCTGCGGCCGCGAGGCCGAGTCGCAGGGCGTGTGAGCGTCGCACGTTCATAGACTTCCCGGATTATCGGGCAGCAGGGTCCGCCTCCTCCGCCGAAGGCATTCGCGTGACGGATATAGCGGGTCCGAGCGGGGCGGCGATTATCGCGGCGTTCAAGGCGGCGAAGGTTGAGTTTGTCGCCGCGCTGCCGGATATCTGGACGAGCAACGGCCTGTTGTGGCCGCTCTCGCGCGATCCCGAACTACGTCTCGTGCGACTCTGCAAAGAAGACGAAGGCGTTTCGATCTGCAGCGGCCTAGCGTATGCCGGCCGGCGCTCCGTGCTCTTGATGCAGTACACGGGCTTTCTCGATTCGGTCAATGCGATTCGCGGCGCCGCAGTGGAATATCATCGGCCCGTGTGCATGGTCGTCGGCTTGCTCGGAAAAGAAGTCGACCGTGAAGCGGCGGCATCGGCCGTCTACGGCATAAAACTCACCGTGGACGTGATCGCGGCAACCGGCGTCGACAGCGTTTCTCTTGAGGAACCCGATGACGTCGGCCGCTTGGCGCCGGCGATCGAACGGGCGTATGCAACGTCGCGGCCGCTGGTCGCGCTCGTCGGACGGCGGGTTGAAGCATGATGCGCCGCGACGAATGCTTCGCAGCGCTCGCGGCAGTTCGCGACAACGCCATCGTGGTCGCAACCTACACGTCGGCGTTCGAGTGGGAACGCATCTCGCCGAGTGGGCTCAACTTGCCCGCGACGGGCGCGATGGGCCAAGGTTCCTCGCACGCTCTCGGTCTTGCGCTGGGCTTGCCGCACCACCGCGTGTTCGTTCTCGACGGCGACGGCGCGCTACTGATGAATCTCGGCACGCTCGTGACGATCGCGAATGCGGCGCCCAAGAATCTCTTCCACTTCGTGTGTGAAAACGGAACGTACGAAGCCAACGGCAGTCACCCGCTGCCCAATCAAGGCGGAATCGACTTTGCCGGATTGGCGCGTGCGGCCGGCTTCACGCATGCTTACACGTTTGACGAACTCGAGTCGTTCACCGAGGCTCTACCCGACGTACTGGCTCTCGACGGACCCGTGCTCATCACGCTCAAGGTTGTCCCGGGCCCGGAGCCGGTGAAATACGACTACCTCTGGATGCATGGCGACGCGACACGCGCACGTTTCCAGAGTGCGATCGATGCGTTGTAGCAATAGCCGGGGATTACGTGGACTCGCGCAGCTTGAGGAGTTCATATCCCCACGCCATGAGACTCGACATGAGCGGACTGATTTTGCGACCGACATCGCTCAGCGAATACTCGACCCGTGCCGGGACCTCTGCGTAGACCTGGCGACGCACGACGCCGTCCCGCTCCAGTTCACGTAACTGCGTTGTCAACGACTGTTGTGAAATCAGCGGCATAAGCCGCCGAAGCTCGGAAAAGCGCAGCGACCCGCTATCGAGTTTGGCTACGATCATAATTTTCCACTTACCACCGATCGCACGCACTGCGGCTTCCACGGCTTGCAGGTCGCGTGCGATGGATGCGAGGTCGGGTTCGGATGACGTCCCATCATTCTGCTTGGTCATTCTACGGGGCTTGCTCCACGTTTCCAGCGTTGGCTTGACTGCTCGTTAAGCACATCAACCAATAGCTTTTCTGCCACCTCCTAAGTCATTTTTTTATGACTTGCTCTTCGAGCGCGATCATCCGGATAAGCGAACGAAGTCGAAGGGGCCAGGTAGAGAACGATGCTGCCGTCTTTATGGATGACGCTGCGCGAATAGTTTTATCACTATGTCCAAGCGCTTGCTGCACGCGCGAGACCGAGCGCTAACGCGAAGACGAGCGCAACAATCCGGCGAATTGTTCGCGAGCGACTTCATAACATTCGCATGCAGCACGTTCGAGAGCCGGGCGATCCAGAATGGTAATCACCCCGTGCGCGAATTTGATGAGGCCCGCCTTTTGCAGTGTTGCCGCGGCCATCGCCACACCAGACCGGCTCGTGCCGAGCATCATTGCGAGAAACTCTTGGGTGAGCGAGATCTTTTCAGAGTCAACACGATCGAAGGTCATCAAGAGCCAACGCGCACAGCGCTCGTCAATACTGTGCAGGCGGTTGCATGCGGCAAGCTGGCCAAGCATGTTGACATATGCTTGTAGATAGCGGTCGAGAAGCTGACGTAACGCCGGATCGGTTGCCGTCAAATCGCGAAACACGTCGGCGGGAATTCTGATCGCGCTGCCGCGTACTTGACAGTAACAGACGTTCGCCGTGGCCTCGGCACCCATCAACAAGGGGAAGGCAGACATGCCTTCGCGACCGATCGTCCCGACTTCGATCTCCTTGCCGTCCCTCATTCGCGCGACGATCGACAAAACGCAATTGAGCGGGAAGTAGACCTCTTTGATCGGCTGTTCTGCTTCGTAAATTTGTTGGCGCAACGCGAGTTGAACCAAAACACCGTGTTCGAGAACGCTCGCCGCGGTCGAACCAACAAGGGCGCTCAGAATGGAATTTTTTTGCATTGCGGCCGTGGTGGCCGGCCGAACGGCATCGCCGCTTTTGTTTCTAGGCAAGACAAACAACCACGCTGGGAGACACGATCTCCTAGCAGATCAACCAATAGCTTTCTGTCTCCTTCTAGTCAGTTTTTTATGACTTTCCGCCGCGCCTTATGGGCGCGTGATCTTAGCGACCAAAGCGGCAATATCGTCCTGAAGTCTTGTGCCTGCGAACTCGAGTGCCACGGCCGTAACGGCTTGGGCCTGCTCTGCGGCAGATCGATCGTGGGTGCGCCGAATGATGTCGATAATGGCATCCGCACCAAGGAAAGCGAGACTTTCGTTGCGTGCTTCGGCGAAGCCGTCGGTTACGGCAACCAGTACGTCCGCATTGTCGAGCTTGACCGTCTTCTGATGAAACGAGTGGTCATCGTCTAAAAGCCCCAAGATCGGTCCGGTCGCTTCGAGGAGCCGATGTCCGCCGGCTTTGACAATGAAGGCTGCTTCGTGACCTGCGGATACGTACTCCATCGTTTCTCGACGGGAGTCAACGATCGCAAAGAACGCCGTCGCGAAAAACTCTATCTCGCCCTCGTAGGCGCAGTTCTCGATGCATAGCCTGTTCAAGGCCCGAATAGAATCGATCGCGCTGAACGAGCACGATGCGTACGCGCGCAGAGCATGTTTCACGAGTCCCGCATGCCGCGCTGCCAAAATGCCGTGTCCCGAGATGTCAACGACAGCGAGCGACGTCAGGCCGTTCCCGTAGTGGAAGACATCCACCAGATCCCCACCGTAGCGAAACTCCTGGTTCGCACCCCAATATGCTCGCCCGATGTCGAGGCCGTTTAGGTGACTGGCGGGCGGACCGTAGATCCCCTCCACGAGAAGGCGAAGTTCCACGTCTAGCGTTTGCTCGACGCGGTGCGGTGCAAAAGGACGTTGGGAAAATCGCGCGTGCGGTGCTGAGTTTGCAATCACTCGCATAGTGAGATGACGAATGCTGGCTTGGTAATCTCATAGCATTCGCTAGCCGGCAACGCATCAAGAAGTCGATTCCCACAGAAATACGTCGTTGCGTTCATCGTGCCACCATGGCGCGTCCTTAATAGCGAAGTACCGGGCCAAAGCAGCGCGGTGCGGGTTCGCAGTGTATCACAGCAACGATGCGCGCCTCCGAACAATTACGGACAAATCTCGAAATTAACTGCTTTTATTCCGTACGTTTTTCATCTACTTTCATACAGACACGAAACGCTCAGCCGTACTATTATTAGGCCTCGGACAAACGCTAAATGCGGCTATTCACTTTGCGCTACTGACTAAAAGTCACGTAGAAAGCCGGACGCAAATGAAAGCGCCGAAGCCAGAGCGATGGGCGCGAGGATGATGCATTAGCAAGGGCAGGGAAAAAGCCGGCGCCAAGCACATCCTAGAAAGCGTTCCCCAGACGTGATGTGCGGAGGAGCATGAGAAGCACCGGCAGAGTCGGACATGACGAGAACGCGTTGGGGACGGGTGCGCATCTCCTCCAGTTCGCGGATATCGACGAGAACCAAGTCGCTCGGAACGTAGCGCAGTTTCTATTCGATGGTGTNNTTCTGCTTTTTGAATGCGCAAGACGTTCTCGATGCTTTGCTTCTCGACGGCGCGGTGAATGCGGCGCGCTTCGATCAAGTCATCGGGTCGGCAGTCCGCGAGCTGAGCCGATCGAATTCTCGGAAAACGCGGGGATTTGGAGAGATGGTGGGCTTGCTATGGAGTAAGCCCAATTTCTCAGCGGCGATTCGTTTGGAACATCTGTTCAACAGACTGCTCTCTCAAGAGACCCTTCTGCGCATATTTTGCTATTACCCGATCGACGTGTTTGGTTCTGACTTTGATTCCGGCATTCTCGATCCGCTCTTGTGCACGCATACGCACCTGTTGTCCGGCGCCGGCGATGGGAAAATTGAGAAAGCGCTGATGAGCGCGATACAAGAAACGGCCGAGTTGCCCCATCTGCCTCATCGGACTTCCGAGTTAGTCAATCGAAAGTGGGCGACGCTCCCGCGAGGCGAGTCGATGATCCTACGATTAAAACTACGCGATCCGGATTACGCCGATGAAATCCTGGACCGGGCTCGGGATCACTATCAGAGCTCGCGCAACGTGAACGCCCACTAGTCCCTGGGTGAGGCCGGTGCTGTTCGCTTGCAGCGAGCGCCCGGAGTCAAGCGAATCGAACACACGTTCGCTCGCGTAGTGTGCCAGCGCGCTTTCGAGGGCGTGCTTTGCGGTGCGCAGCGGGCACTTCT